>CAYXYF010000084.1:0-1604 GCA_964469265.1 uncultured Bdellovibrionales bacterium | reverse complement strand
GATTCGTCAATTTGGTACGGCAATACAAAGAGAGATCTAGCAAAAGGTCTCTCTATTGGTGTAGTTGCAAAAAGAATCAACCGAATCGGCTCATCAGCAGAAATCTCAGTAGAGTCCTTGGCAAATCTTAATAGTGATGATTTGAAAAATGAATTAGATAACAGGGGCCTTGGGTATTCCTTAGATGCAGGGATTGCGATGACGTTTCCAACTTCGGTGAAGCCAACACTGGCGGTCGTTATGCAGAATATTGGCGATACAACGTTTTCGCTTGATCGTGGTCTAAGACGTCCACCAACGGACACGCAACAGATTATCGCCAGCGCTTCACTTGAGATTGAAGCTCCTGGCATGGTGGTCACACCAGTCTTTGAGATGAAGCATATTGAATCTCGTGAGCAGATCCACGTGGGAAAAAAGTTCCATGCAGGTGTTGAAGTTGATTTGCCAGGATTAGCTCTACGCGGTGGTTTTCATCAAGGCTATTACAGTGCTGGAGTGGGTTTAAACCTCGGCGTCGTTGCTCTCGATTTTGCAACATATGGAGTCGAATTGGGGCAATATCCAGGACAGCATGAAGATCGCCGTTACATAATGGAAATGACAATAGACTTCGGATTTAATCCTACTACAGGAAGTTTTCTAGGCACCACCAGTAAAAGCCGTCGCAACCTAAAACAAAGACGCTAAAGCACGGCGTTAGCGCCAGACTCCTGCTATACAATACCAGAAAGTCCATTTATATTTCCAGAGTGCTAAATCTCGTATTCGTCAAAAATCCAGAGGAAAAAAAAGAATTTTTTCGCAAGTCCATGCTTAGCGGCCGCTCTAGTGATAAAACGTGGGTAGTTTCTGATCTGACCTCAAAGATTGCGTTCCAGAATGAATTATTTAAAGAAATGGAGATCATTCCTGACGAATCTCTTTTACGCGCACAAGAACTTTGGTTGGTTTTAATGAAGCGTCTTCGCGGCGATTTAAAAATCATCTCAAGTGAGACGGCACAGATCTACGCACGGCAAATTCTTTCAAAGTCTGAGGTAGAGTGGCATCAACGCCCTGGTGTTAGTCAGTTGGTTTTGAGTTATTTGCATATTCTAATTCCCATTTTGTCCCATGATCAAAACTCCGAGGCCATTAAAGAGTTTTTTACTAAAAACATTGATAGTTACAACAAGTGGGGCCACTGGTATCTTTTGGCAAAAGAAATTTTTGAAACCTTTAAAGATGATAAAATTATTATTCCCACATGGGCATCTTCAATTTTAGTGAATGAGGAAGGTTTCGCTGATGTGTGGAACAGAAAAATAGTTTTCGATCTTGCAGCTCAGCTTCAGCCTATTGAAAGTGAATTGATCCTCACTCTTTCTAAACATCTTGATGTTGAAGTTATTGTTCCTCATCCGTCTTGGAAAGAGGAATATTCTAAAGCTCTTAAAAGCTATGAACTTCTTATCTCAGGGAAAGCTCCAAGCCTTGCGGGCGCGCCGTCTTCACCTTATTCTCACAACTATCATAAATTTACTACGCAGCTTGCAGAGGTACAGGATGTTTGTGCTTTGGTCCGAGAGAATATTGAAGCTGGAATAAAACCTGAGAGAATT
>CAYXYF010000083.1:0-1607 GCA_964469265.1 uncultured Bdellovibrionales bacterium | reverse complement strand
GAGAAACGCTCTTTTATCAGAAATAATAAGATTAAATGGTGGTGTAGAATTGACGATAACCAATGATGAATACGATCCAAAATTACTGCCACCCAATTTCAACGAATGGATTTTGCAAGCCGAACAAATGAACCCCTATCTAGCATATGCAAAACATGAAATTGAATTTAATCTAGCACTTGTTAGTATAAACAGAGCAGGAAATTTGCCATCTTTTACAGCAGGATTTATTAGTGAAAAAATAGCAGGCGAACACTTTCAGGGACTGCAAGTAGGACTAACAATTCCTTTATGGGAAAACAAAAACAGAGTTGCCATGGCAAAAGCATCTGTATCAGCAGCAGAAGCCAGACAAAATGATGGTGTTCAAAAGTTCTATAATCAAATTAAAGTTCAATATGACAGAGCCTTAGGATTAAATACAATTGCTCAAGACTATAGAACCCTCCTTAACAACTCTCGTAATGCCGAACTACTAAAAAAGGCCCTCGACTTGGGAGAAATTTCTCTTTTGGAATATTTTACCGAACTAACTCTTTTTTATAATTTGGTTGAAGTAACTTTAAAAGCAGAACGTGACTATCAGCAAGCAGTTGCTTTGCTTTATGGAGTTGAGCTTTAAAGGTGGAGGTGCTCATATCAAATAGCTCATACTAATTTTTATTTTCCTGCTATACTCTTCCATCTTTAAATAAATGTGATTTAAGTTTTTATATTTAGTGTTGCTTTTTACTCATCATTATGCTCTATTTTTTTATTTAAGTCATTCTTATTTATGATAGCATATTTTACTATTCTACTTAATGAATGTTCTTTTTATTCATGATAGCATGTTTTTCATTCTGGACTTGCCAACTTATTTGAGACAAAAAGTTAAGCGACATTTTTAATTGATTCTTTTTTAATATTATACTGTTCCCAGAATTCATCGATTGTCAAGTTACCCAATGCTGAAAACCTTCTTTTATGGTTATACCAAGATTCGATATACTCAAATACTTCAAGTTTCATCTGTTCCTTCGTTCTAAGTCGGGTGCCATAAACCAGCTCGCACTTGAAGGTCTTGAAGAAACTCTCGGCAACAGCGTTGTCCCAGCAATTGCCTTTCCCGCTCATGCTTTGCACAACATCAAGGTGTTTCAGCAAATTAACGGTTTGCTTGCAAGCGTACTGAACGCCCCTGTCGGAATGAAAGATCATTCCCTCTCTGAAAGGCCTTCTCCTGTTTGCCATCCTGATAGTCGGGAGAACCGTCCCCGAGGCACCCAGGGCGTCACTGATAGACCAGCCGATAAGCTTGCGATCGAAGAGGTCGATCAAACACGTGAGGTACAGGAAACCATCCTTGCAGGAGATGTACGTGATATCGGACACGCACGCCATCGCAGGTTTGTCCCTCTTGAAGTCCCGGTCCAGCAGGTTGGGTGCCACACCATGATCGTGGGAAGCATCCGTCGTCACCTTGAAACGCTTCGAGAGCTTGCTTCGCAACCCCATCGCCTTCATGTGGCGGGCCACGGTGGTCCTCGAAACGGGTACCCCGTCAGCTTGCCTCCATTCTAAGTTTTATTACTGGAAAAAGAAATTAATTGAACAGAGCCAAGCTA
>CAYXYF010000082.1:0-1607 GCA_964469265.1 uncultured Bdellovibrionales bacterium | reverse complement strand
CGCGAGCTGGGTTCAGAACGTCGTGAGACAGTTTGGTCCTTATCTTCTGTGGGCGTAGGAGAATTGAAAGGTGTTGTCCCTAGTACGAGAGGACCGGGATGAACGAACCTCTGGTGTTCCAGTTGTCGCGCCAGCGGCATTGCTGGGTAGCTATGTTCGGACAGGATAACCGCTGAATGCATCTAAGCGGGAAGCCTACCTTAAGATAAGTTCTCCCTGAAGAGTTAATCTTCCTAAAGACCCCTTGTAGACTACGAGGTTGATAGGCGGCGAGTGTAAGTGCAGTAATGTATTTAGCTGATCCGTACTAATAGGTCGTGAGGCTTTTTTTGAATCGTCTCAGCTTATTTGGAAATGCTATCGTCAGGTGAAAGTCTTCGGACGCAAGTTCAAAGACCCAATCTAATTCGGTAACATTTTTTAACTATAACAAGTTTATAGGTGCAAAAAGCTAATATAAAAATACTAAACAAATCTGTTCAATTTTCAAAGCGCTCTACGCGCAACACTTTTGGCGTTGATAGCGATGAGGAAACACCTGATCCCATTCCGAACTCAGCAGTTAAGCTCATCAGCGGCGATGGTACTGTACCGGCAACGGTGTGGGAGAGTAGCACGATGCCAGTCTTATGGGCTTGTTAAGGTAAACCTTAACAGGCCCATTTTTTTTGCCATTTTTTTGCCTTTTGCCCTAGCTCTTCGTTGCTGTGGTTTCGAAAATCCTCACATAGCCTACGGCTATGCTCCGGTATTTCGAAATCCTCGCGCCTCGATCTAGAACAAAAACCAAAA
This sequence comes from uncultured Bdellovibrionales bacterium, assembly GCA_964469265.1. Taxonomy (GTDB): domain Bacteria; phylum Bdellovibrionota; class Bdellovibrionia; order Bdellovibrionales; family JAEYZS01; genus JAEYZS01. The sequence continues at coordinate 815 of CAYXYF010000082.1, read as the reverse complement.
AAATGGTCCGCTCTGGAGTAATTTCATCTTTCCGCCTCGATCTAATCCAAACTCTCGAACAGAAAGTTTCGATCTTGAAAAATCAAAACAATTGTTTTTGGTTGAATCTCAGACTTGCGAAGGCTTCCCATGCGAAATTTGTTTGCCAATGGTTGTGTGAACATAAATAGTATTCAGTATGAAGAGTTTATTTTTCGTCCTAGGTTTAATGGTGCTAATGAACAGTTTTACGATTGTTGCTTCAGGTGCTGATTCAAAAAATGTTATTTTCGAGAAGCCTTTAAATACTCCCATAAACGACGATCTAACCATGAGTTTGCTTTTACAAAATGCTTTTGATTCTTGTGATAAAGATGCACTTCAAAAGATGGTATCGATTCCCACAGCTTTGGGGGCGACAATCGACGAAATGACTATCCAAACTGATCGCGAAAACTCTTTAGCGAGAACACTTTTTGTGAGCTTCTCCAAGAAAAACTTTTTGGGCATTACTACTTACGCATCTGGCGGACCCATCACAAATTGCGTGAAAAGATAGTTCGCTCTGATCTCGGATTATAAAGCTTTTTGCCTTCTGCCCTGGGTCTTCTTTGCTCTGGGTTGTCTTGGGATTGTAACGCAAACTTTAATGCCAGCGCTGGTAGTGATGGGAGTAGGTATCCGTATGTTTAATGGGGACGGAGCTTGAGCTTTTATCCCATAAACGTCACCCTGACGCCGTTAAAATATAGAATTTTTTCCTTAACTATAAATAAATTGTATTTCAGCTCAAAATTCGTGGCATAAGAGTTGTATCTATGTTTTTGCCTATGAAG
>CAYXYF010000081.1:0-1641 GCA_964469265.1 uncultured Bdellovibrionales bacterium | reverse complement strand
TAAGCGGCGTCTTGCTCGATCCAGAATTGTTCTGGGTCTACTTCCATATGTAGGCAAAGAAGCTTGAACGCAGCTTTGTCTGGATTGCTACGACCCTTCAACCATGATCTCACTGTGTCCACAGCTCTATCCGATTTTACGGCCACCCATTTAATTGTTCGCCCTTGCTCAATGACGACCTTCTCAAATGCTTCGCAATCAAATTTGCGCATTCAAAGCTCCTTGCTTGAGTTGATATTACACCCTTTTTATGTGGCATCAACACTTTTGTGGGTGTATCGCCGACTTTTCTAGTGCTTTATAATGATTTCAAGGGGTTTTTGCTTTTGAACATTGGTGAAATTTTTACATACAACCTTAGAAAGGCACTTGAGGATGCCAATAAGTCGCAACGCGAACTTGCAGATGCTGTTGATGTGCACGTTAACACCGTTCAAAAATGGCTTACTGGTCAAAACGACCCTTCATTCGCAAAGATTCAGCAGATTGCTGACTATTTAAATATCCCTCCCCAGGTTCTCTTGGGTCTCACCGGGTATCCCAATATCGAGCAATTGCGCCACGAACTCCACGCTACAATTGATCAAATAGACAATCCAAACGCATTAAAAGAGCTCAATCACTTGGCCAAATCACTTAACCAAAAAGCTATATCAAAAAAAGAAATCGGTTAAAATAATACAACTAAGGAAATTTAGAGCGCTAACCGAAGTGGGTTCATTGGAGTTGCCATGCGTTTAATTATTCTTTCCCTGTTACTTTCTTCTTGTGCAAACTTTAACCCGTTCAACCCCTTAGTAAGCATGAAGCCTTATCAGGGCCCCACATCGAAAGAGGTAGTCGTTCAAACGGGTAAAAATAAAACAGAGACCTTTAACGATACCGTTGTTTTTCTCTCTAAAATATTAAGAGATAGCAATGATGCAATTAAAATTAAGGATGAAAAGGCAGGAATTATTTCAGCTCATATGATTTATCCATGCCTTGGGGATTCTGAGTTTGAACCCAGATTTAATGTGGAGATCGGACTTAAAGAAGGTCGTGCAAAAATCTTAGTAACAATGACCGAGTTAAAAAACCTCTCTCCATCAAGCAGGTTACCAGCATCACTTCCTCTTGTTGAGAGCGAGCATGCCAGCAAGAAGTTTCCGGCTTGTATCAATGGTCTTGTAACAGATTTAACTAAAGGCATTTCGGCTAAAAAGAATTCGGATTGGTAGCTTTATGCGATTACTAATTATTGCTCTTTTTCTTTCCTCCTGCGCGCAAATGCCAGAATATCAAATGGCCAAAGCTAATGGCACCCATCGCAATGGCTGGACTGAGACAAAGATAACTAAAACAAAGTACCTGGTTAATTACCTTGACCTAGATGCGCAAAAATCAACTAAAGGACTTATGCGCAGAGCCTACGAGTTGGCCGTTGAAAACAATAAGACGTCATTTTGTATTAATGATCTCAAGATTATCCAGGAAAATGTTATGGTGAATCTTGGTGGTGGTGTGACTAAAAATTGGGGTATGTTTGACTCATCGGCCACTGTCGAACTATCAAACAAAGATTCATCTAATTGCACTCTGGCGAGAGAATTCGCGGAAACTCTAAAACTTCCAAATACGTAACTTTTTCGGTGTCGCCTT
>CAYXYF010000080.1:0-1715 GCA_964469265.1 uncultured Bdellovibrionales bacterium | reverse complement strand
TACCCAACTCTTTATCGCGCATTAGCGCTTTTTCAAAGCTAATGCGCAATACTCTCTCAAGATCTGTTTCTCTCATCGAATCTAAACCTGCCTCGGTAACGCCTTTTTTCGAGGCAATCTGATGGATGATCTCATAAGAATTTAAATTTAAATTTTCTAACGAAAGCTTAGCGGCTCCTAAAAAGGTTTGAGCCGTGATGATTCTTGCAGTTTGATCGTCAAAGCCGTATCCTTCAAGCCAATCCTCCCAGTGCTGCATGAGCTCCAGGACAAAACCAATCCCTGAAGAACTAGCCACAGTAAATGCTGACATGGATTCATCATCTTCTACTTCGATGATCCGACCCAGCGGCGCAAAAAGCTCTTCAATAGTGTCTGCAGCGGATGGGCCCTCTTTATGTAAGGAATAGCACATCATTGCGTCTTTACTTCGAACCGCCACATTACACATGACTTTTGCAAGGTTTCCACACTCATAGATAGTCTTTGATAACGTCTCTAAGCTAAATCCCGCTGCAAGACTAATTACAAGATGTTCAGTAGTAAAGCTTGAGGCAATTGGCTCAATAGCATTTAAAAGATCTTGCGGTTTAGTAGCAAGAATAACAATTTGGCATTCGTCCACGATTTCCTCGTTGGTCGCTCTTGTTTGTACACCAAATTTTTCTTCGATTTTTTTGAGCTTTTTGTCTGTCCGGTTAGACACAAAAATATTTTCTTTAGGAATCACCTGAGATTCTACAAGCCCTGCAATAATGGACTGTGCAAGATTTCCTCCACCAATAAATCCAATTTTTTTCTTTTTCAGTTGGCTCGTCACGTTTTGCTCCTCGATGAAATGTCTTACCTGCGTGCGCCAAAAAGGGCTTCTCCGACTCTGATTATAGTAGCTCCCTCGCTAATTGCCACTTCAAAATCTTGAGTTGTGCCCATTGATAGCTCCGTTACTCCCCGATCCGCATATTTATTCCTTAACTCTCGTAGTTTTTTAAAATGGACTCTTGAAGCTTCAGGATCGTCGGTAAAAGGTGGCATTGTCATAAAGCCACGTACTTGAATTCCTGTTAAACTAAATATCTCTGTTAATACTTCATCACAGTTTTCTAAGGCAAGGCCTGACTTTGATTCTTCGCCCGAAGTGTTTATTTGAATCAAAATGTCTTGCTTTAAATTCATTTTTTTTGCTCGCTCCGAAAGAGCATTTGCTAATTTGAACGAATCCACAGAGTGGATCAGCTCAACTTCTCCAACGACCTTAGTGACCTTATTTATTTGAAGTGGCCCGATCAAATGCCATTTGATATCGCTCTTTGCAAAATCATGTTTTTTTCTTAAGAGCTCTTGCACGTAGTTTTCACCAAATAATCTTTGCCCCTCTTCGTAAAGCGCCATTATTTTCTCAAGGGGCTGTTTTTTTGAAACAGCAAGAAGAACGGCGTTCTTCCCATCTAGCTTTTCTAAAATTTTATCTCGACTAATCATCTAGTTTTCTCACTCGGAAATATTCCAATTGTTTTCAGAGAGGATTCGCTTCACGCGTTTTACGGGTAGGCCCATAACATTATCTAAATTGCCATCAAGTTTGATGATAAACTTTTTTGCCTCACCTTGAATGCCGTAGGCACCCGCCTTATCCATGGGATCGCCCGTGTTAATATAATTCCAAATTTCTTCATCACTAAGTTCTTTAAACGTCACAAAAGAGCTTTCTATCT
>CAYXYF010000079.1:0-1777 GCA_964469265.1 uncultured Bdellovibrionales bacterium | reverse complement strand
GACAAAGCAGACTTTATTTTAAATGATCTATTTTTCAGTTATCTAGAAAATATCCTTATTTTTAGAAAGAATCTTTTTCGAGTTTCTACGAATCTTGATTTAGCGAATAAGGATGACGTTACGGGACTTTTTAACCAGAGAAAGCTTATAGCAGACTTGGCGGAGACAATTGAATTTCATGAGGCGATGGAGAAGACCTTTTCAGTGATGTTTATCGATGTGGATCATTTTAAAAAGGTTAATGATAGCTTCGGACATATCGTTGGATCCCAAATGCTAACTGAGATTGGAAAAGAATTACAAGATGTTCTGCGCTCCAGCGATAAAATCTATCGATATGGTGGTGATGAATTTGTAGTCCTAATGCCCGAAGTGTGCATGGACACAGTTCATAAAATAGCAGTAAGAATAAGAGAAACCGTTAAGAGCAAAACTTTTAATGTTGGGGAAGCGAAAAACTACCAGCTTAGTCTTTCAATAGGGATTGCCGAGTACCCCACCGACGCAAAAACTGCTAACGAAATTATAGCATTCGCAGATAGAATGATGTACGTCTCGAAAAAATCTGGACGAGGGAAGGTTTTTCATATTGGAGAAGTGCAGGACGGGAGTGCTAACCATGAGGATGAACAATAGTAACTGCTCCCTTAGATTGGTGTTAGGACACGCCCATCTTTCAAAATTTCGCGATTAAAAAAGTTCATATAAATATACAAATGATCCTGCAATCTGGCGGGATCTTTTGTCGTGCACCAGGTTCTTCTGATCAATCTATTTATGTTTGCCCGAAGCATCGCACAGGTATGATTAATCGCAAATAAAGGATCAAACTTTACCTTCTTAAGCTCTCCTTGCCCTGCCACACAACCGCGCTCGCTCTTATATCTTGTGTAATCCGCATCTGGAAAATAGCTTCTTACAAACGCTGGATAACGGTGATGCTCATCCGACTCAAGCTCTGCAAATCTATCCACAACATTTGCGATTTCATCGAACATTCTTTTCAGTCCATCGTTGTGATGACATTCTCTTTTGCCGTATTTTTTCTTTGCAATTACCGATAAATGCCCGAAGGCCGGAATCTGACTAACCTGTGCTGAAAGCATTCTTCGCGATTCTTTATCGACTGCAATGCTGACTGATAGAGGCTTTAGCTTGGAGTTTTCTTTTGTGATCAAATCGTCAAACTGAAGTTGTGTCACTTTGTCCTTTTTTAATTTTTCAAGAAGCCGCTTGTGTTTAATCCGCGCTTTTAATCCTAAGTATGGCACTCGACGCTCGATCGTTTTCACGTTCGCCTTCACAAGTTTTGCGGTTCTTCGAAGAGACATTCCAGAGGCCAAAAGCCTTTCAACACTTTTATTGATTCGCCTTTTTTTCTGATATTTTTCTAAGGTGAAGCTTGCTTTTGAAAAACGTTTGCAACAGGATTTACAGCGATAGCGTTGCACGTATCTCGAGTCACTTGAGCGTTTAAATTTTCCGTCTTTTATGACGTCTTTGGAGGAGGAATTACATTCTAAATTTGGGCAGTGGATTTTCATGCCGAAGATCATGCAAGGCTTCAGAGAAACTTCGATGACCTATCTTGTTGAATTTGTTGTTGCGAGTACTGTGCGGTAAGAAAAAAAGTACCATCAATTGTGACAAAAATAAGTAAGTGAGAGGTAGTACAACACCAAGTTGGGGGAGCAGTTAGAAAAACATACTAAACTCGCGTGCGTATCGATCTACCTTAGGAGTATTTACCCCGGGACGTGTCGGGGGGTTGCCGCGG
>CAYXYF010000078.1:0-1911 GCA_964469265.1 uncultured Bdellovibrionales bacterium | reverse complement strand
AGAACAGCGCGAGCTAAAAACCAACACCGAAGCCGACCGCTTAGAATCAGAAAAACGTGATTTTCATGAGCGGACAAGGCAAGGCTACCTTGATGAGGCGAAGAAAGAACCTTCAAGGTGGTTAGTGGTGGATGCCTCTCGCTCGCCAGACGAGCTTTTTGAAACATTAGTTAACAAGTTACAAGAAAAACAACTTTTGTAAGGTATTATCCAATGGCAAGACTACTTAACAATCTCATTGGACATAAAAAACAGATTCAACAAATCCTTGGTGTGATTGAATCCAAAACCTTGTCTTCAAGCTATCTTTTCTCAGGGCCTAGTGGCGTAGGCAAAAGGCGTCTTGCTTTTGCCTTTGCTCAAGAAGTTCTTTGTGAAAAAGGCTCTCCAGCTTGTGGAGTATGCGGAGCGTGTCTTAAAATTGAAAAAAACGAACATGAAGAAGTAAAGTATATTGAACCCGATGGAGCGCAAATTAAAATTGCACAGGCCTCAGAGATTCACCGATTTTTAAACTTGCAAAAGACTGGAAAGCATCGGTTCATCATCATTAACGAAGCACATCTTATGAACCCGCAAGCGGGAAACTCGCTTTTAAAAATCTTAGAAGAGCCTCCCGCGGCGACAACGTTTTTTCTTGTCACCCACTCAGATCAGGCGGTACTGACAACTCTAAGATCACGCTCACAGTTATTGAATTTCTCTTCACTGAGTTTTGAGGATTTAAAACAAAAGTCAGATGCACCCGACTGGGTTCTTCGATCGGCACAGGGACGTCTTGACCTTTTAGAGCAAACACAGGATTCAGAGCTCAATGTTTTAAGAAACGAGTCCTTTGAATTTCTAAAGAGTGCACTCACGTCAGATCTTCGGTCCGCAACGGCATTCAAAGAGATCTTAAAATCTAGAGAAGATGCTATAAAGCTTGTCTCGCTTTGGCAGCAGATCGTGCGCGATATTTTATTTTACAAACAAAATCTTAATCCGCTTATCCATTCAGATCAGACCGAGTTATTGCAGCAATTTGATAACGTTCCTTCAGAAAAAATCCAAAGCCTCTTTGAAAATCTCATTCAAATTGAACGTGACATTGCTGGCAACGTCGATCGCACCTTAGCTTTTGAAAACTTTATCCTTAATTTAAGGGCTTAGTGCTGGCTTGAACCACACGTTAATGGTATGCTTTTTTTATGATTCAGTGGATTGATACACACACTCATTTTGGAATGTTAGAAGAAGGTGCGGATAAGGGTTTGGAGTTTGCCAAATCCCAAGGTGTTTCAAAATTCATTAATATCGGAACAAATCCCGATGACTTCGAAGAGGTCTACTCCTTTGCTGAAAAACATTATCCGACTGTTTTTTGCACACTGGGTGTCCACCCGCACGATGCAAAGGTCTACGATGATAAGGTCGATGAATATCTTCGTAACAAGGCTCAAAACAAAGAAGTCATAGCTATCGGTGAGATTGGTCTTGATTATCACTACATGAATTCATCAAAAGAAGAACAACACTCCGCTTTTGAAAGGCAATTGCAAGTTGCAGCTGATCTTGGGTTGCCAGTTGAGATTCACACAAGGGATGCTGAGCCTGATACCATTGCAATACTTAAAAAGTTTGAAGGCAAGGTGAAGGGTCTACTTCACTGCTTTACAGGAACTCAATGGTTAGCCGATGAGGCTTTAAAGATTGGTTTTAATATATCCATTAGTGGCGTGGTGACATTTAGAAATGCAGAAGAACTAAGAAACGTCGTTAAGTCTTTACCACTTGATCGCATCCACGTAGAAACTGACGCACCATTTTTAGCACCAGTCCCTCAGCGCGGAAAAAAGAACACACCAGGCTTCGTCACCCACGTCGGAGAATTCGTAGCCGAACTCAAAGGCATAACTCCAGCCGACCTAT
>CAYXYF010000077.1:0-2008 GCA_964469265.1 uncultured Bdellovibrionales bacterium | reverse complement strand
GCTTTCCATAATTTGCCTTTTCAATCAGCTTCACAACAACCTTATGATTCTTTTTATCCCCAAGTTCCGCGGTCACTTGCGAAGATTCAAGCTTTCGAATGGAGCTCAAGTCATAGAGTGGTTTAGAAATTTCGTTAGTTCCGCTCGGTCTTTGTTCTACTGTCTGCGCATCCCATGGCCCGCTAGTCACAATATATTCAAATCCAGAATGACTATGCTGACCATCTGCTAAGTTCAACTTCATCTTTTCAAACCACGACTGACTTCTCTGCTTCGCGCCAGACGTAGACATGAAAATAGAAGATTTAGCACGAGTCATTGCAACATAAAGAAGGCGGTCGGATTCACTGAGTTCCTCGACTTTCATATCCTGTACGACCTTTTGTGCTGGCAGCCCAGAGCTTCCCTTTTCTTCTCCTAACTTTAAATGCAAACCAAACTTTTCCAAAGTCGTGTCAAAAGCGTAAGCAAGATAATTTGTCAGCTGTGGGTTCGAGTCGATAAACGGAATAATAACATGATCAAATTCAAGTCCCTTCGACATATGAATTGTCATCAGATGAACCCGGTTGGGTTCGATACTACTTACGGCATCTGAATCCTCCGCGCCGCTCTCTAAATCAAGGGCACTCTTCCGGTCGCGAATAAAATCGAGATAACTGAAATCTGGCAAGTGATCATCTGTTTTTAATTGCACAAGAAGTTTCCAGACATTTGATTCGCGACGGCCCGATGGATCATACATTAAGCTCAGATCAAAAAAGCCAGTTTCAACCAAAACATTCTGAAACGTATTAGTGATGCCATCGGAATAAGTTTGTTTAATATATTTTTTGAGTTCCGACAGTACCTTGGAATCACTCTTCTTTAAAAACTCCAACCAAAAACTCTTTGGTCTTGATTTAACCAAACTGTAAATTTCTTCATCAGAAATATTAAACCATGGACTTCTGATCACTTGAATAAAGTTAAAGTTGTCATGGGGATTTACTAAGAACTTAAGAATCGAAAGCGCATCTAAAATCTCTCTTCGCTCTTTAAAACCCGAAGCCGAATGCAGAATGTGCGGAATCTTCATGGATTGAAGCGCGTCGGCTATGGACTTGAGTTGATCGTTCTTACGCCCCAGAATACATATTTCTCCAAGGGGGACACCCGCTGTCTGGAGTTTAATAATACGTTCAATGACAGCATTCTTTTGAGCTTCTTTGTCTTGAGCCAACGCAATTTCTGCAACAATGGAATGACTTCCGTCCGAGCCGCCCAGCTCCATGCTTGAAAAACTTGATGAGTAGTTTTTAAAAAAATAATTGATGAAGGCCATAACAGACTTTGCAGACCTATAGTTAGTGTTGAGAAGCTCAAATAGCCCGCCTTCTTTAACCACAAGCTCTTGCATTTCATCGAACACTTTTACTCTTGCACCTCTAAAGAAATAAATACTCTGTTGAGGATCACCCACAACAAAGTATTTTCTATCTTTGATAAACGATAAAAGTAATGTTTTCTGAAGAGGTGAAGTGTCTTGAAACTCATCGATTAGCCAGTAATCGAAATTCTCTGAGAAAAAATGAATCTGAGCCGAATAATCCCGAACAAGTTTGTACGAATAGAGCTCCAAATCTGTCATACTGATTTGGCCTGAGCTTAATTTCCATTTATCAAACTGCTCGCTAAAAGAATGAGAAAGCGAGTCAAACAGCTTATACATCCCAATCATTTTCTCCCAAAGCGCTGGATCAAATTGGTCATTGTTGATTTTTTGAAAGGACTTTCTCGCGTTTTCAAAAGACTCGTTTAGAGATTCCGAAAACGGAGGATTCTTTTTTTGAAAGATCGGTTTTCTAAAAGACGCTAACAGTTCAAAGCCTCGCTTTATATCTGCTAGCGTCTGCGCCTTTTCAAAACTCTCAGAGACGCTTGTTAGATGTTTACAATATTCCAACCACTTGTCGTTTTCAGTTTCAGACGCAATACGCTCAGAATAATGATGAAGCTCTGATGCTAA
>CAYXYF010000076.1:0-2059 GCA_964469265.1 uncultured Bdellovibrionales bacterium | reverse complement strand
TTTTAGAAGTCCTTCGCCAAGATGATTGTAATAAAAGGCATGGAGGAACTGGTCGACTTGCCAACCTGAAGGTACATTCTCATCAATCCATTTGGGCCGGTAAACCTGTAGCTGCTCACCGATACCTTGGAGGGTCCCGAGCGTCGCTAACCATTCCGCTCTGAAGTTTTCCTTTCTGCGGTCTATGGCTTTTTTCTTAGCTATAAACGCAGGACCATCCCACACGGGATGGGATCTAGCTTTTCTAGCGCCAGCAAACACATCCTTATTTAGCTCACTAAGTCTTTCTTGCTCAGCAATATATTCAGAAGATAACGGAATGCACTTGGGTAACTCTTTGAGGTACTCGAAAAATTCTTCCAGCTCTGAATCCATTCCATTCGCAAAAAGCTCGTCTTCAGACAGAAAAACCCCTGCCTCGATATTTGTCATCCAACCACGATCATTATGGTTAGCGGATCCTATATAGGCGCCGTAGCCTTTCCACCAAATCACCTTAGAATGAAAGCAATCGGGTACGAACTGAGTAAATACATTATCTTTCTGGTGCTTTAGCAATCGTTTTAGAAAGGGTATCGCAACCGGAACGGTTTCGTCGTATCTCATCCATAAATCAAGTCGTAACTTGTTGTTGACTGCATGCCCCAGCAAATCCTGAGTTTCATCAGACGCGCTACTACCGTATGCGATTGCTGCCTGTACAAAATCAACCTCTAACTCATTTGAAATTAGAGGAAGTAAATCACGTAAGTGCATACTGTTAATTCTGTTGCCTACGAACTTCATATCTTTACCCGATATCTTATTCTGAACAAAAGATTTTCAATTCAAAATCAAATATAGATGTGGTTGAAAGCCAGCTGTCAATCAGCTGGTAAGACTGCAATGACTCTGACTGCGCTTCTTGTCCCTTTTTTAACTGGTTTATAAAATGTCGTTTGGAAAATCCATTGCCGACTATTACCCAAACTTCCTTTTTGACTGAATAATTTCTTCGTCGATCGGCGATTATGCTAAGAGCCTCATCGACTTTATCTTTTCGTTCTTTTTGTGTGGCATAAAAATCCTTTTGGATAACTCCATTCAAAAGTCTGACTCTCTCAACTAGTGCATGATTTGCCGCTTGAATTGTCCACTCTTTCATTAACTCAGTTTTATTGCTAAAGTGCGCAACAATAGAGTCTGAGGCTAAATGCTCCAGGTTCTTGATGGCTTGTCCACCCACCTCCGCAATATTTCCAGCGGCTGACTTTGGTCTCGGCTTACCCTTAGCCGTTGACTTCACACATTTAACATGAGCAAAGACCAGCTTTGTTGGGGATGATAATATGAAGTCGCACGGTTCCGTTCCAAGATCAGTACACATTAATAGATCAACGTCGGAAATATACTTATGGAATGGCCCGGTTCGATTTTTAAGTTGATCAATTATGCTGAAAATTGAGTTCACACCAAACGAATTAAGAGATGTATTTCTCTCATCTTTTTCACTTAATGCGGTACTGCTAAGTTCATCCATATGGAATATAGATTGAACATGCCTGGTTTGCTCAACATTAATCCCTCGCTCAGTAGGAAGCAGGCACCTATAGAACCGCTTATTCAGATACGAAAGGCCGTTGGGATAAAGCACTTTCAATGGGCATCGGTTTAATAAATCTACAAACCTTTTCAGGGCCAGTTCGCCCTGATTAATATCATAAACTTCAATGTCTTTGTGGGTACATAGAAACTCAAGGCGCTTATCTTTATCGTTATATTCTAGATTGAAATTACACCAAGGAAATTTACTTTGAAAATCGGCAAACGACAAATAAAGATATTCTGGTTCGATTGTCGCTTTCTGACCATTGCATTCGATTTCAATCTTGGACTCCAGATCATCAAAATCTATCATTAGGCTAACAGGCTGGCTTTTCGGCAACTCTTTAACTGGAAGCGAGTAGCTGTTAATCAGCCCACTCTTGATTTTTATGCTTTTAGCTAGGACTACGTTTATGTCTGTGACCCATGAACTTAGCTCTGGGAGTGAGAAATTGCGATTTTTTTGGTCAGATAC
>CAYXYF010000075.1:0-2069 GCA_964469265.1 uncultured Bdellovibrionales bacterium | reverse complement strand
ACCGAATAACGAAAATGTAAAGGTTGTGATGGGCGTTTCTGGTGAACCGAAGACGCCGGAATATCCGGAAAAAGGAGTCGTATGGAGTTCAATAGTAGAAAATATCGGAAAAGAAGAATTTGATGGTCCCTATATTGGAGTAGCCTGGAAGTCCCGCTCACAGTTCAAGACGCATCCTTGGTCTTTATCTGGCGGCGGAGCAATAGAGCTAAAGCAGTATTTAGATACTAAAGGTCATCGTACGCTTTGGGAATTGGCGACGTCTATTGGGTATATGTCTTTTCCAGGTGCTGATGATATTTTTGTGTTTCCTGAAAAAGTACTGGAGCGGCACGGCGCCCCCGCAAGAACTATAAAAAAACTGGTATTTGGTGAGTCACTAAGAGACTGGATTTCTTCGACAGATTCTTATGCATTTGCTCCTTACGATGAGCAGTTCTTGGGTTTGAATTATGCTGATTTGGGTGCGTATATCCGCCAACATTGGCGCTATAGAACAAATTTAGAAAATATAGTTTCATTTGGAGGAAAGACAAGAAAACAGCTTAATGAGAGTTGGTGGACATGGTACAGATGGATATCTCATAAATATGAGACGCCACTCTCGATATCATTTGCAGAGGTTGCAAGTCACAATCATTTTGCTCTGTTTTCTAATGACTACGTTTTCAATGCAACCGCTCCAGTAATTAAGCTAAAAAACGAATCTTCGGTTAAAGATCATTTACTCGTATTAGCTTTGCTGAATAGTTCAACTGCATGTTTTTGGATGAAACAAGTTTGCCATCAAAAGCAAATGACAGGAGGGGATGGTGTTCGGATAGAATCTAGAGCGAAAGTTCCTTATCAATTCGCAAGCACCGCGTTAAAAAAAATTCCAATCCCTAAATTTGACGAGGGTAGCGAAGAAGTTGGTAGCTTTCTCAATCTGTGCGAACTGATCAGCCAGACTATCAGTGATATTAACTTGTTGTCGCCAGATAGAGCAATTGACGACGCAGTTGAAAAGGGAATGTCTGTTTCATCCGCGCTCAACCACTATCTTGCCGAGAAAACCAAGCTAAATTCCAGGCTTATCCTGTGTCAGGAGGAAGTAGATTGGCGAGTTTATTACTATTTTGGTCTAAATGAAGATTTAAGTTCAGATGTGAAAACATGGAACGATGTTAGTGCTCGCGCTGGAGAGCGACCTTTTGAAATATTAAAAGGAGAAAATATTGATGGTTTTGAAGTTCCAGCTCAGATCCCAAATAATTGGCCTGAAGATTTGCAGGAGATTTGGCGGAAAAGGATTGAGGCAATTAAAACCAGTCAATCATTGAGTATACTCGAAGACCCTCACTATAAACGTCGATGGGTAGGCAGGCAGGGACTCTTTAATCATTCGGCTAAAAATGACGAAATAAAAGGCTCGTGTAAAAAATGGCTATTGAACCGTATTGAGAGCATCTCCAAGGAGCGTTAACTTATATCTGTATCACAGATTTCAGATCTACTCCGTAACGATAAAAAATTTCATGAGGTCGCCACTGTATTTTCAAGCGGGCACGATTTCGACCATCACACCTTAATTTCTAATTTGATTAGTGAAGAGCACGTGCCACAGATTTCGTCAGCAATTTTAAAGCCCGTAGCGGTAAATAAATATCGCGCTTGGCAAGAGACCTGGGAAAAACAACGATTAGAAGACGCGATTGATATTGAATTCGAGGTGGATAAACCTCTCTTCGAGGATGATGCAGCTGACGAGAACAAGCGTGGTAGATACGAAGATGCTAAACGCCAAGCGGTAGCAAAAAAGGCCAAAATGGTTGGCGATATTCCTGTGCCACCTCAATACAAACCGAGCGACTTCCGTAAAGCCAGCTACTGGCAATTGCGGGGCAAACTTGATGTGCCCAAAGAACGTTTCTTCTCCCTGCCTGGCTGTGAAAAAGATGGCGACAATACGCTAGTGATCGGCTGGGCAGGCTTAAACCATTTACAGCGCGCTCAAGCCATTGCCGCCTGGTACGAAGACCGCAAAGAAAACGATGGGTGGGAAGCGGAACGTTTAATGCCGATGTTGG
>CAYXYF010000074.1:0-2158 GCA_964469265.1 uncultured Bdellovibrionales bacterium | reverse complement strand
AGCCGTGCAAATTTCAGCTACTAAGGCTGCCTAAATTTTTCCAAGAAACTTAAAAATTGTTTTCTCACATCATCACGGCTCTCACCCCAGAAGCTATTGATGTGTCCACCCGTTTCAACCCTTAAAAACTGCTTTGGCTCACGAGCATCTTTGAAAATCTCTTCTCCGAATTTGTAATCGATGATTGGATCTTCTTTACCATGAATCACGAGGATTGGAATTGGTGAAATCTTATGCACTTCGCCGCTAGGTGCATATTTATCGCTTAAAGCGATGTAAACAAAGGGTTGGAATAACCACGTTAACCAATGTCTAGATAAAACATTTCTTCCTACACTTTGATAACTTTGAAATGTGGAATCTGCAATGACTCCTTTTATTGGGACCTCATTTGCAAGTTCAATGACTGACCTCATTGCCACCGCGCCACCTAGACTCTGACCTAGAACAAACAACGGTAAGTTCGGGTTGCGCTCGTGTATGGACCTTATAATAAGCATTCCATCTTCAACAGTATTTTTTGGAGAAGGCTCTCCCGTTGATTGTCCGTAGCTTCGATAGTCCCAAATGAAATAATCATAGTTTTCTTTAACCACCCAAGACAAGTTGATGAAATGAGAGGTTAAGTTTTGAGCATTGCCATGAAAAAAGACAATCACTGCTTTTGGTTTTTTTGATTTAAAATACCAACCATGGAGTTGAATGTTTTCATTAACATTCACAACAATATTTTCAGGTTGCAGGTCAAGTTCCGCTGGATCGTAATACTGAACCTGCGTCGGATGGTACAACAAACTGCTACACCCTGAAAGCAACAAACCGAAAGTGAAAATAGTTTTAAATACAAAGCTAAGTTTCATATCAACATCATAATAAGAAGCTCAACTTTTAGCCTAACAAAAACTGAACTTGCATCTTAAATGCGCAAAAAAATAAGTGATTTTGCGTGTAACGTCATAACCTTAATTAACTTTAGTTTTACAAACTAATCGTTCAGAATAGATAAATATAAAACCCAATCACCCTAATAAAAAGTTTTAGGACACGGAGGAAAAAGGATGAGAAAATTACTTATCGCTATCGCATTTTTAGGATTTGGATCAGCACACGCTGCTGGCTACGGAGTTGCAGGTTGTGGTCTTGGTTCTTTAGTTTTCAAAAACGAAAGAGGTCCAGTTCAAATCTTAGCTGCTACTACAAACGGAACTTTTGGTTCACAAACGTTTGGTATCACTACAGGTACATCTAACTGTAACGACGGTGCTAACCTAATTAAGGCTTACATCGAAACTAACCACGAAGCTATCAAAACTGCTGCAGCACGCGGCCAAGGCGAAGCTTTAGTTGGTCTTGCAAAAGTTTACAACTGCCAAAACGCAGATGCACTTTCAAACGCATTAAGAACTAACTTTGAAACTGTGTTCAGCTCTGAGAGCGCTGCACACACTCAAACTGGAATTGAGTCTGTTATCAGAGTCACTCCAGAGTTAAACACTTCTTGCAATACGCTTTCATAATTTAAGATTTTAAAAAACGGGTTTTAAGCCAACCTTTTAGGTTGGCTTTTTTTATTTTCAGATATAGAGTTTTCACTCACATGAAGCTTTTCATTCTAATCTTATCGGGATTTTTTTCTTCAAGTCTTTGGGCAGCGAGTTCGCCTGAGGCAATCGCAAAAGATGAAGTCTGGAAGAGACTTTTAAGTTACAAAGAAAGTTTTTGGGGACACAAATCCGAAGCTGACGGTTTGGCATTTTTTCTAGCAGCCGATGGTAAGACAAACCCGCTTTCTGAAGTTAAAGCCAATATCCAAAAAATCTTCGAAGCCCCCGTAGATAACGGAAAGCTAGACGAACATGCTCGCTGTCGCTTTCCCGCCCGTGCACATTATCTGGCACAAAAACTCGAACGGCAAATTCCGATACCAGAAGAAGCTTGTAGTGAGTTTGCAAAGTTTAAGGAAAGCTTTAATGCCGAGAGTGTATCGTTAGTATTTTCAGCTTATTATATAAACAATCCCTCATCCACCTTCGGACACACCTTTTTAAGAGTGAACCGTCATAAAGACTCTTTAGCCGAAACTGAACTTCTTGATCTTGGAGTAAACTTTGCTGCTAACCCCTGGACGATGAATCCAATCATCTATACATTTGGCGGA
>CAYXYF010000073.1:0-2227 GCA_964469265.1 uncultured Bdellovibrionales bacterium | reverse complement strand
CCTTGCTACTTGATGAAATCCTGAGGCAAGTTTGGAGAGAACACTAGACCTGTTCGATTCGTTCTTAACATACTTTGCATCAACTATTATGTAACGGCCTTCCGAAGATTTTAAAACAAGGTCGACCTCTCCACTAGCAGATGCGGGTTCAACGAAGAATTCAACACCCTGGTCCAATATATACTCTTGAACGTCAATCGCTAAGGCAACTTCACCTTTTTTACCTTCTAATCCATTTTCAGCGAATTCACGCAGGCGATTCTTTCGAAACCACTCAGAACGTTGTTTATACTTTAACAGGATTGAATAGATAGAATTTCTTTCATCTAAGTGTTCATCTAAATGCTCATATAGTCCATCTATTGCCACATCTCTTACAACGGACACGGCATCATCAAATTTAATATGAGCATCGTTGTTTAAGTATTCACCGAGACATGATATTACAAATTGCTGTTTCCTAGGCTCTAAGCTTTCCAACTCAGAGATTCCTTGAATTATTAACCAGCACACTGATGAGTGTTTTAGGTTGGTTTCAGCGGTGTAAAATCCCGGATCATAAGACCCGTTACAGCCAGGCACTTCATCTAACGTTTGTTTAATTCTCGCTACATGCTCGCCCTCAATTTTGGACAAATCTGCAACCACATAACGTAATAATGGATGATTTTTGATCCAGTGAACAAGCTGCCTACAAGAATTAACAAACATAGCATCTGGACAAGTTTGTGCTCGTCTGAATCTTGATCTTAAAAGATACCTAGTACGCTGTATCAAAAGCTGATCCATTTATTCAAATCCTTTAAACAAATTGTTGAGAGCTTTAGTAGCTCTTTGAACTCCACCCAAGTGGTCTTGCAAGTGGATATTTGAATGGCATCCTCTGCAAACCAAATATTCGCGTCTTTTTATTTGACCTAGCTGAACCCAGTTACCCAGCTTGCATAACGGGCAGTCAATCTCTATTTCTTTTCGATCAAAATTTGGAATCGTAACATTAATGGAAATTTTCAATGTGACTCCTAAAGAGAGTTAACGCCGCCAGCACGCGCGGCTTTGAAGTGGAGGCGAAGCCGCAACGGAAAAGACGTCGCTGTGACTGGCCTTGTTAGCCTGCACTTGAGTTCTCAGTACTCGTTTTCTTTTTTGATTTCCTGATTTTTGTTCTGATGGCGTCGTAACGATTGATTTCGGTGTTTAGGCTTTCCACTGTGGGTTTTTGATACGCATATTTATCGCTATGTGTATGTCCTTCCATGTATCTACAGCATTGGCCGAAATTATCTAGCAACTCAGTCACCAATTCATCAACAAAGTATACATCTTTAAGTGAATCAACACTTACACGCTCATTAAAGCGTTGAACCACATTCTTGAAAAGGTCGTTTATAACCAAAACTTCATAACAAGTACGGAGCTCGGTGAACGCTGACTTTATAAGGTATTCTCTCTGTGCAGGTGGGCAATCTGCTTTATTTGCTTCAACATAATGGCTTCTCGGAATTTCAGAATTACGATATTGTTTTTCATAAGATGGTGCGTTGTTTAGAAACACATATCCGGGCGTATGATCTCTTTTCTCAATCCAGTGGCACACGTGATCTATCTTGAATTCACAACATGCAGAAATCAGTGTCGAGACAAAAACTAAGTCGTGAGTAAAAACTACTACTTGGTTCTTTTTAGATTCTTCTGCAATCCGCTCTGCAATACGGCCTTTCCTTTCATCGTCAAGTGAAGTTACCGGGTCGTCAAAAATGACGCCGCAAGTTATTTCTGATAGCTTCATTTCTGCAAGGAAATCTGCAAGCGAAATTATTTTCTGCTCACCTTCGCTTAAGATTTTTGAGGGTTCTTTCCCTTTTAGAAACAGCTGTCGATAAGATGTCCCTGCCGAGCCGGTGTGGGAAATATCGATACCTATTTCGCAATTCAAAGATCTGCATTCATCGTTGAAAGCCCTGATGTAGGCTTCATTGAAGTATTTTCCTGAAAGCTCTTTTTCCTTATCAGTGATTTTCCGCTTCGGAATTTGACCTTTTACCTTTGTCGCTGCAGAAGCCCATTTGAGGTTGGTAACATATTCTTCAATGCCATTTATATGCTGCTCAAGTTTTTCTTTGTGATTCAGGTAGGTGATTGAATCATTTAGCTTTCTAATATCTTCTGTGGGTGTACTGGTCAACCCAAACCGGACACGCTCTTTTGAGTATTTTCAAAGTTAATC
>CAYXYF010000072.1:0-2659 GCA_964469265.1 uncultured Bdellovibrionales bacterium | reverse complement strand
TTGAAAAACCCACCCCTTGTGACAGCGAGAAGGTTGGAGCTCTACATTTAAAATTTCTTCGAGGTTCGCACCAGGATTATACGCCGAAGGTTGATCTGCATTCTCGCAGTAACCCATATTTTGGATGGTCGAAAGCCAGAAAAGATCCGCCATTGTGTTTTTATGTCCGAAGTGAAAGTGTTGGAGTGGTTTCGGGGGATAAACGCGATATGGCTTTTTCTTTGTCGGATAAAATCCATTTCCAGCAATGATAAATAAAATAGAAAGAAAAAATATGAAAGACAGTCTCACAATATAATTAAAAGCCCAATCGGTTTCATAGTCAAAGAGTCCTAGGGCAAAAAAAAGCCCGCTTTACGCGGGCTTTTTTTTCACTATGCTAAGAAACTTAAATTAGATACCTGAATTTGTGTTATCTAAAACTTTCATCTGAGTGATGGACCATGTATCATGAGAACCGCCTCCAATATCAGCGGAAGCACATGTTACATATGTGCTAGCGTTTCCAGTAAGGTTTGCATTTGCAGCAGCACAACCTACTGGAGCCGAGTTTGCAAACGCCAAATTTTCATTCCAAGTAACAAACCCTGGCGGAACCCCACCAGCACCGTTCGTGCAAGTACCAAGTACTGTGCTTGTACAACCATCGGCATTAGGAGCGTTATTGAAGTTAGCTAAGTTATTCCCTTGAAAAAGTGCGTTCGTATTATCAGCTGCTGTAATTCTATAAGTTAACTGTCCTGAAGGAGCAAAACCGATACCTACGAAGTTTCCTAAGTGGCCGTTCATCTCTGCAAATGTTGCAGCACTTGCGCTGTAGTATGCGCCTAAGTTAGCACGTGCTTCTGACTGACGTGATTTTCTTTGGAAGGATTGATAGTTCGGAATCGCGATGGCCGCTAAGATACCGATAATCGCAACAACGATCATCAGCTCGATAAGCGAGAAACCACCTTGGTTTTGCTTTCTCATAAAACGTTCTCCTGTTTGGTTTTTTTCAAACTGTTTTTGTTACTCTTTTTATTTAGACTCTGTTAAGCCCTAAACCCTTAATGATCTCTTAATTCTAATCTACTCTGCGAAAACTGCAAATTAATTTTACAACTGTCTACACTTGAAACACATCCAGACTTTCGCCTTGTACCAAAACAGTACAACAAATTTTATTTGTCCTTATATTCGATCTAAAATCGAAATAAAGTCCGCGCAAGCCCTGAGTCCTAACATGGCGAATTAAATATAATCTATTAATTTCGCCTCTGAGAACCTCAAGATACTTCTTCTTCTCCTGAATCTTCTTCTCCCGGAGTGGAAAGCCCATACTTATCGCAGCGGTATCTCATAGATCGAAACGTAATTCCTAAAAGCTTTGAAGCTTTCTTCTTTACACCATTGGCTTTGTGAATGGCCTTAACCAATAATTCTTTTTCCATCTGACCGATGATTTTTTCTAACTCAATTCCCTCATCACCAATTTCAATTTCATAACTTGAAGCAAGTTTTCTTCCCGAGGGTGTGTTTACAAAGGGAGGTAAGCTTTCTGGCAAAATGGTGGAGCCTGCCTCAAGAGCAACTGTTCTTTCAATGATGTTTTCAAGTTCTCTGACGTTTCCAGGGTAGTCGTACTTTTTTAGAATCTTCATGGCCTCGTCAGATATTCCACTCACAGGCTTTCCGAAACGCGTGGAGTATTTGCTAAGAAAGTGTTTTGCAAGAAGAGAGACATCATCTGGTCTCTCTCTTAGAGAAGGCACACGAATCAAAATCACGTTGAGGCGATAAAATAAGTCTTCTCTAAATGCTCCATCTCGGATCATCTCTTCGAGGTCTCTATTTGTTGCAGCAATGATTCGGACTTCGATCTTTTGGTCTTCAGTGGCACCAACTCTGCGGATCACACGCTCTTGAATGGCGCGAAGGAGCTTCACTTGAATTGTTAGTGGCAACTCGCCCACCTCATCAAGGAAGAGCGTTCCGCCATCAGCCACTTCAAAAAGACCTACTTTATCTTGTATGGCACCCGTGAAAGATCCCTTCTTATGGCCAAACATTTCTGATTCCATCAGATTTTCTGGGATGGCGCCACAGTTGATCGTGACAAATGGTTTGTTCTTAAGTGGTCCGTTAACGTGAATTGCTTTTGCCACCATTTCTTTACCTGTACCGCTCTCTCCTGTGATCAGAACATTTGTTGGAGTTTGAGATACACGCTTAATGAGTTCATAGATTTGGTGCATTTTATCAGAGTTCCCAACCAAATTTTGGAAGGAGTACTCTTTTTGCATTTCCTTTTTTAAGACGCGGTTTTCAACTTCTAAGTTTTTTGATCTTAGGGCGTTTCCAATCACGATTCGAACTTCGTCGATTTTAAAAGGCTTTGTAATATAGTCGTACGCACCTAGCTTCATGGCTTCAACAGCACTTTCTGTTGTTCCAAAAGCGGTGATGATCATAAAAACAAGATCAGGGTAATTGTCTTTGACGTGTTTTAAAAGCTCCATGCCTGTCACGTTAGGCATCTGCATGTCAGAGATCACCATATCAAATGATTTCTTCTTTAGAAGGTCGATGGCTTGCGCTCCATCTTCTGCAGTGGTCACCTCGTAGCCTTCTTTTTTTAGCATAATCTCTAAGAACTCTCTTATTGATTCTTCGTCAT
>CAYXYF010000071.1:0-2832 GCA_964469265.1 uncultured Bdellovibrionales bacterium | reverse complement strand
TTAGACGGAAAGAAAATCCACTTAGGCGGACAGTTTCCGCCTAATAAGCTGTTATGGAAAATATGAAAATACTAATCGAGCCTGTTAGTTGGTTTTACGTTTGCCTATTCGTATTGATATTCGCTCTCGAATGGCGGGATGGCGACTTTTCCTCTGCGACTTGGATGACTTCGTTTGCGCTGTATCTAGTTGCGGGGTTTCGGACGGCTGCATCCTTATCAATTAAAGCTATTAATCGCCCATTCCGGCCGAGTTTTTGGGACGCAGTCTGTTTGGCTTACATCGTTTTATTCATTCCTATTGGAATCTTCGAATTAGGATGGGGGCGACCGACCATATTGTTGCTTACGCCTCTAATTGGCGGCCTGTTATTCTCATTGATAGTACTTGTTGCAAGACGGATTCAGCAGTGGTAAAGCCATAACAATGCAATTATGTACGCCACAGCAAGCTGTGGCCGGACCTCCGTTACGGCGCTTCGCGCCTTCACTCCGGCCGCATATTGCAGGCGTTAGCATCACAGTTCACCACCAGACTATGGAATAGCCATGAATCTAAAAAAATTAGTAATCGAAGGCCTCTTTGGTCACTTCAATCACGATGTGCGCTTCAAGGACGGCAATATAACCATTATCACTGCACCGAATGGATACGGGAAAACAGTATGTCTTAAGGTGATAGACGCTATCTTCAATCGCAAGTTGGCGTTTTTGTGTGATCTCCAGTTTTCGCTTATAGAGTTACACACGTCTAAAGGAGTTTTGAGCATCCATAAGGATATGGAGGAGAAGCCGACAACTGTCGCATTAGGTCACAGTGACGTTGACAGTACTCATGAATATCACAAGGAATATGAATTTACAAAATTAAAAAAGCACTCAATTAGTTATATTGACGAACATGTGCCATTTTTACATAGAGTCGGTCCTAGAGAGTGGGTTGATCATCGCACGGACGAGTTATTCAGTTTTGATGAGGTTGTAGAAAACTATTCGGAATATCTTCCTGATGAATTTACGACAAAGAACTACCCTGACTGGTATAAAGAGTTTAGTGAATCACTGAAAGCGCACTTTATTCAAGATCAAAGGCTCATACAAAGAAAAGTGCTTCATCACAGGAGTAAAAAGACAAATTTCACGGACACTATCGAGAAGTTTGCGGATGAGTTGTCAGAGTTGATAAAACAGTCTGGATTCAGATCTTCACACGCTTCTCAGCAATTAGATTCAACATTTCCTGAACGACTATTAAAAAACGACGAAAATTTCGTTGCCATGGATGCCAAAGAGCTAAAGAAGGAGCTGCAAAGTCTGCAATCTAGAAGAAACGATCTTTCTTCGTTTAACTTGCTATCTTCGGCCCAACACCTTCCGGCCCTTCAAGTTTTGGATGAGATAAAGGACGAAGACACAAAAGTCTTAACTCTGTATGTCCAAGACACAAAGGAAAAGTTAGCTTCTTATGATGATATCTACAAAAAAATAGAACTTTTTTCTAGAATACTGAATAACAAAAGGCTTTCATTCAAAAAAATAAGAATTAGTGCGGAAGACGGATTTCATTTCACGACAGACTCAGGAAGACCATTAAAGCTCACACAGCTATCTTCCGGTGAACAGCATCAAGTGGTTCTGTTATATGAGCTGATTTTTAAAACAGAAAAAAGTGTCTTGGTCCTGATTGATGAACCAGAAATATCGTTGCACGTAGCATGGCAAAAAGAGTTTTTAAAGGATTTGAAAGAGATTATCGAAATACAAGATATGCCTGTTGTTATTGCGACTCATTCTCCGCAGATCATTGACGGAAACTGGGAGCTTACAGTAGATCTAGAAGAAGGGGTTTAATTTTGAGAAGTTATATTGATGCAAATGACAAGAAAAATGAAATCCGACTCCTATTTAGGCATCCACTGTATAGAAACAAAGCAATAGTTATAGTTGAAGGGAAATCAGATATCAGCCTCTTTCGGGGCTTGCTTAATACTCAGCATGTAAAGCTGGAAAGTTTTGATGGAAAGGAACCTTTGTTGTCGGCAATGATTGAGCTGAGCGGTGAATATGAAAATCGTATTTTTGCTATTTGCGACGCTGACTATATTCACGTCAATGGTGAAGAAAACATTTATGAATCGCACTCTGTCTTTTTAACTGATCACCATGATGCGGAGATTATGCTAATAAACTCTTGCGCTCTAAAAATGTACATAGATGAATATTCATCTAATGAGATGGTTGAATTTTTTAAATCGAGTCTTTTTGATATGGCGATGGAGGCGGCGTACTCAATTGGGTTAATTAGGTGGTTAAATTATCAAGAGGATTTGGGCTTAAGATTTGACGGCATAAATTTTCGACGTTTCGTTGATATAAGACAGCGAGAAATATTGGTAAATGAAGACGACCTTGTGCATGAAGTGTTGAGGGTAAGCACCAGCTTAGATGCTCATGTTACAAGTGATTATTTAATTCATTCAATACGGCGCATGAGGGATGAGAGCAAATGTCAGATGCAGATTAATTGTGGCCATGATGTCACAAAAATAATATCTATGGTTTACCAAAAGAATTGGGCATCTCAAGAGACAAATATGAATCAACGAAAAGTTGAATCGGCTTTAAGAATAGGGTTTCGAGTTGATGAGTTTATCCAGACACAGCTATTCGTAAAGCTAAATGAAGCATTCAAGACATCTGGAATTGCTGAGAGCATATGCTAACAAGTTGCTGCACTCGGAAAAATTACTCGCTGCGCTCCCAATTTTCCGGTGAGCAAGGCGTTATGCCGGTAGGGAGCAGAGATTTCATGGGTTCTGATATCAAAATGGAA
>CAYXYF010000070.1:0-2944 GCA_964469265.1 uncultured Bdellovibrionales bacterium | reverse complement strand
CGCTTATCGATCATGTCTCTCATCGACATGCCTTTTTCGACTGCCCCTACTAGGTCAGGAACTTGATGTCTAAAATAAATACTGTGATCAATCGCCATTAGATGACCTCCAATTTTGAGTAATCGACTTTGTAGTATCCGGTAGCTTTATCTTTAATAACGGCTGGATGTTGACGGTTAAGTTTCAATAAATCTTGAGCGAGAACCCCGACATGCGTTCCGTCTCCATACTTTTTGTTTTTGTATTCAAATTGATATGTAGGGACATCTTTATAAGCTGAGCGCTCTAATCGTTCGATATTTGTCTTTAGTCTTGCGTCTGAAAAGGCTAACGCCGCGCCGGTAACGGCCTGTCCCAAGAGTTGGTTTTGCGAATTCGAAGCGGCCATATGTGCAGCGCCTTGAGCGTTACCCATACCGATATAATTTGCGGCAACATTGTTTCCATAATTTTGTGCGGCCTGATTACCTTGCTGAACGGCTCCCGTTCCAAAACCAGCAAGTTGAGAAAGCCTATTATATTGTCTGTTGTAGGCGTTGTTATATTCGTTTGAGGCAAAGTCTTGACCGTACTTTGTTAAAGCCTTGAGAGTTGCGCCGCTATTTCCAAGGCCTCGTGCTGCAGCTCCAGCATTAATTGCTTTTTCGCCTTCTTGCATCCTGAAACGATATCCAGGATCCATTTCAAGATTTTTTCCGAAGTTTGGATCTGTAAGGCTCGAAAGAGCATTTTGACCAGCAGCTCGCCAAGGCGCGAGATCACTTCTTTGCGTATCAAACATGTATTTTTGAACTTCATTTGCTTTATCAGTTGCTTGGGTTTGCGCCTGAAGAGCCGCCGCACTGCCTTTTTTGCCAGTCAAGTCGGTTCCTAAAAACCCATCTACCACATCAAATAAACCCATAAAATCCTCCTGATCTCATAAAGAACCCCCGCCTTTTGAATACCGAGAGTTCTTAGCCATAAGAGCCCTTGCTCTCCATGTAATTTTTGAAATGACTTCTATTCCTGTAATGTTTGATGATTCGTACTGAACTTGCCCTGATGAATCGATCGTAAGATCAACGCCTGAATCATCTGGTCCCGATGTTCCAACTAAATGAAAGTTCCAATCATCTGAAGTTGGATTGTAAGAAACTATAAAGATTCCAGCTTCGATAAGTTCCGTGGCGCCCGTATCAACGCTCACTCTTTGAATTAAGTAATCAACATATGCAGCACTTACTCTTTCTTTATCAAAAAATAAACCTTCGATATTTTCTGCAGCTGAAACGTTATTTTGAATTTTAAATGATTTTTCAACACCTAAAGAGTTTATCGAGTCTCTAATGCCTCTAAAGAATTCGCCCCATACTCTTGATACAAAGCCAGTCTTTTCTGATACAAAATCTCTATAAGGAACTTCAATTGTAAACGGGCTTGATCTCATTAGCTTGCCCCCATCTTTACATCGATGTCAGCGCCTAAGATAACGACCTTCACAGGATCAGAAATTTTAACTCTAAAAACTCTATCTCTAAATCTGCCAAGCCTTCTCCATAAAGGTCTGTGTCTATAGTGACCAATTTTCCCAGCTGATGCCCAAATTTCATCAGACCATGAGTGACCGCCGTCATCTGAATAATCAAGCATCACTTGTGGATCGGTGCCTAGAGTAATTCCGTCAAGGCCTACACCTATTTCCATATCAAGCCAAAAGCTGTTACAAAAAACAAACTTTCTGCCTGAACTAACGTGAGGACTTGATCTCATTCTTAAAATTGTTGATGTATCGTCTCGGTAGTAATCATCATCTAGCGCATAAATATTTCCATTTGAAAAATCACCTACAAGATGAAGTCCATATTGCGGAATAAATGCGTGAGTGTTTGCTCTGTGTCTTTTTAAAACACCTGCATCATTATATGCTCTTTCATGCCATAGGCCCGTTGATAGATCATAAACCCAAGTAGCGTTAGCAAAATTTAAAACATAAAAAGAGTGTCCGCCCGATTGATATGTGTAAGCTCTTGCAGACTTAACATCATCTATTTCATAAGTTTGAATCGCAGTTTCAATTGCATGAGTTGAAATTCTTTGTGGTTGAATGCCTTTTGCGGCATAAACAGTTCCTTGACCCTTCTCGTCTCTTCCAAGCCAGATCATTGTTCCTTGAATTTTTCCAACACTACTTGGAGCAATGAGGCCAATTTCAGTAAAGCCACCCTGAACTCTTTCAAATGGAAAGTCTGCGTTTCCTGTATTAACCCAAAGCTCTATTGATTTTTCGTTAAAGAGCCACAAATCTCGGTTATTTTTATTTATAGCTAAAAGATTATCTGGATCACCTTCACTAGATGCAAAACTTAATGGATCGACGTTAAAAGAACCCCACTCAGAAACAAAAAATTGTGAAGTATCTTTTTTGTTAAATATAAAGTATCCATCAATATGAACAACATGAGTTGCGCCTGCAATTTGCTCATAACCAAAACCAACAAATGTATTAAAAGTCTCAACACTTGAAATATTTCTAAAAGCGTAGGCATCACTTGATCCGTCTGTGAAAACTGTTACTGAATCGCCGTTTGGTAAAAGGTTTGAGTCAGCATGAACCGGGCCTGAAGCTGTGTTAAGAGTCCCAATTTCCGTTGAGCCCCAAAGACTTCCTGAGTTTTCTATTTGATAGAGTTTATTTGCACTAACGACAAAAATTCGATCTTGTGGATCTCTATATACGAGTCTTATTGGTCCTGTGATAACTGCTAAAAGTTTTCTTAAGCCTGGAGTTGGAAGAAAGTGCGCAACTTCACCCTCTTTTCCAGTCCCTATTTCATTAACTTCAGGATAAAGGTTTACACACCGCTGGCATTCAACGTTTACAGATTTTAGTGTGTATGCTGGGCCAATAAAACCTTTGAACCTCAAAAAATTATTCTCCCGTGATAATGTTAAAAGACCTTTT
>CAYXYF010000069.1:0-2994 GCA_964469265.1 uncultured Bdellovibrionales bacterium | reverse complement strand
CATGTTAAAAGCGTAACATAATTGTTTGTCGAGTTGATAACCAACTGAAAGTGGGGCAGACTAGAGCGAACGATTAGTTAATCAGAAGGAGAAACACATGGCGTTTGAATTACCAAACCTACCTTACGAGAAAACGGCGCTTGAACCACACATATCTGCCGAAACTTTAGAATATCATCACGGAAAACACCACAAGGCTTACGTTGATAAGCTCAATGAACTGATCAAGGGAACTCAATTTGAAAATATGTCTTTAGAAGAGATCATTAAGAACTCTGAGGGCGGAATGTTTAACCAAGCTGCTCAAGTTTGGAACCACACATTCTACTGGAGTTGCCTATCACCAAAAGGTGGCGGACAACCTCAAGGTGCGCTTCTTGAAAAAATCAACGCGGCTTTTGGTTCGTTTGAAAAGTTTAAAGAGCAATTCACAGCAACTTGCATCGGAACATTTGGTTCAGGTTGGGGTTGGCTAGTACAAGACTCTTCTGGAAGCCTAAAAATTATCTCTACGTCAAATGCACAATTGCCAATGACTCAAGGTCTAACTGCACTTCTCACTTGTGACGTATGGGAGCACGCATACTACGTAGACTACAGAAACGCTCGCCCAAAATACTTGGAAGCATTCTGGAACCTAGTCAACTGGGACTTCGTAAACCAAAATATGAAGTAACCGTCTCCGACCGGCTCCAAGAATTTATTTTAATCTTGGAGCCTGCGAACAGTCCTCACAGACGAAACTCCCACCAGTTCCGTTGGAACTGGTATGAGTTATCGCAAGGCTGCGGAACTTGGTCCAAGATTAAAATAAATTCTCGGAGCCAAGACCGTTTAAAATCAATATTTAGATCTAACATCCTTGTCGACAACTTTCAAAACACCAAAGCATCTTAGGCTCGCGAATGTGTTGAGTATGATTAAAAAAATGAAAATAAATCCGAAGGTTCGTGCTGCAAAACTACTTTACAAATGAAGAAGACGCGCAAAGTTCCGCGCGTCTGGTATCTCCGAAAATATTTCGTGTGGAAGAGCGGGGTTGTTTGAATTTGGTCTTGGACCAAGTTCCGCAGCCTTGCGATAATTCGTGACAACCGACGGTTGGCGCGAGTTTCGCTGTGAGGACTGTTCGCAGGCTCCAAGATCAAATTCAAATAACCCCGCTAACCAAACGACTCAGTTTTTGAAGGATTCGGTCGCGCGGATGAGGGCGTCGATGATTCCTGGTTCGTCGGTGGCGTGTCCAGCTACGGCTATGGGTTCAAACTTTGCTTCAGGCCATGCTTTGTGCAGTTCCCATGCGCTTTTGAATGGACAAACCATATCGTATCTTCCGTGGATGATGACGGTGGGGATGTGGCGGATCTTGTAGACGTCGTCAATGAGTTGATTGTCTGTTCTCCACCAGCAGTTGTTCATGAAGTAATGGGTCTCTGCTCTTGCTAATGACAAAGATATTTGGTCGTTGCTCATGGACTGGATGGATTCGGGGTTGGGAATAAGCTTCATTGTTGAGCCTTCCCATGTGCTCCACGCTCGTGCTGCCTTTAAACGTTCAAACTCGTTATCTGAGGTGAGGCGTTTGTAATAGGCCGCTAACATATCATGTCTTTCATTTTCTGGGATAAGGCTAACGTAATCATCCCAGAAGTCGGCAAACACATGATGGGCTCCAAATTGATAAAACCATCTGACCTCTTCTTTTCTTCCTAAAAATATTCCACGTATCACTAAACCATAAACGGATTTTGGATGTGTTTCCGCATAGGCAAGCGCTAGGGTTGACCCCCACGAGCCGCCAAAGACTAACCATCTAGAGATCTCAAGGTGCTCTCGTATTTTTTCAATATCACTAACTAAATCCCACGTCGTGTTTTCACGGAGCTCAGCATAGGGCGTGGAGCGTCCCGCGCCTCTTTGATCAAAAAGGATAATGCGATAATATTTCGGATCAAAGTATCTGCGATGTTTCGTAGAGCAGCCAGCGCCCGGCCCGCCATGCAGAAACACTACGGGTTGGCCTTTCGGGTTGCCGCATTCCTCGATGTAAAGTTCGTGAATGTCAGACACTTTTAGGCGAAATGAATTGAAGGGCTCGATCTCAGGAAATAAGTTGTACGTCACGATGCTTGCTCCAATTATTAAGTGAAGTAAATTTCTTGATAGATTTGATCCTTAGGCACGCCTTTTTTAAGAAGGAGTTCTTTCACTTCCTTGATCATATCGTTGCCGCCGCAGATGTAGTAATCACATAAAGTCCAATCCCGATTATCTGGTAATTCTTGAAGGTAGTGGGTGACTCGTCCCTTAAACCCTTGCCAGTGGGGATTTCTTGGTCTTGAGACCGTTGGAATATATTCAAAGTTTTTATGTTTACGAAAGTAGTGCTCATATAAAATTTCATCTTCCGTACGTACGCCAAAAAGACAAACGCCCTGGCTTGGAGCTTGTTCTTGATAAGCTGCAGACTCAATCATTGAAACATAAGGCGCAATACCTGTTCCTGTTGATATGAAAAATGGTGTTCGCGGTTTTTGTGTCTTGTAGACGAATTTTCCATAGGGACCCGTAAGGTTTACCCTGTCGCTGACTTTAAGGTCTTTGAGATACTGAGTGCCTTTTCCACCTTCGACATACTTCACGCAAAGAGTGATAACTTTATCTTCGGGGGCAGAAAGTATGGAGTATGCACGAGATAATGTCTTTTCAGGATTATCCACGTCCTTAAACTTCACCATGATAAACTGACCAGCAACAAAACGAAACGCGTCTGTATCTACCTTAAAATCAACTTCAAACACTGTGGGGGTAATAAACTCATTTCGGAGTACTTCTCCAGTGAACTTCAAAACAGCCATCAAATAGGGTCCTTATATCTTATGAGAATGAACTTCACGATTATAGGAACAGCTATGCTTTTTGTCTATATCCTGTTACCATAATGACAAGGCGTTCGTACGCCGCGAAAGGAGGTGATGCCCATGATCAGTCAAT
>CAYXYF010000068.1:0-3402 GCA_964469265.1 uncultured Bdellovibrionales bacterium | reverse complement strand
ATAGGTCGGCTGGAGTTATGCCTTTGAGTTCGGCTACGAATTCTCCGACGTGGGTAACGAAGCCCGGTGTGTTCTTTTTTCCGCGTTGTGGGACTGGTGCTAAGAAGGGCGCATCAGTCTCAACATGGATGCGATCAAGTGGTAATGATTGGACTACGCTTCTGAGTTCCTCTGCGTTTTTAAAAGTCACAACGCCGCTAATTGAAATATTAAAACCGATCTTTAAAGCTTCGTCCGCTAACCACTGAGTTCCAGTAAAGCAGTGAAGCAAGCCCTTCACTTTTCCTTCAAATTTTTTAAGTATCTCAATGGTGTCAGGTTCTGCGTCTCGAGTATGGATTTCAACTGGTAATCCAAGGTCGGCGGCAACTTGAAGTTGTCTTTCAAAAGCCACGTGCTGCTCTTCCTTTGAGGAGTTCATATAGTAGTAATCAAGACCAATTTCACCGATGGCTATGACTTCTTTATTTTGCGCTTTTTCACGCAGGTATTGATCAACCTTATCGTCATAAACTTTGGCATCGTGGGGGTGAACACCCAGTGTGCAAAAAACAGTAGGGTAGTGTTTTTCGGCAAAAGAGTAGACCTCTTCAAAATCATCAGGATTTGTGCCGATATTAATGAACTTTGAGACTCCTTGAGATTTGGCAAACTCCAAACCCTTATCAGCACCTTCTTCGAGCATTCCAAAATGTGTATGAGTATCAATCCACTGAACCATAGCGAGAAGCATACCATTAACAAGGCGTTTTGATCTACTTTAATATTTGCTATGGTTCCCATGTCGTTGCATATATGCAACACCCAAAAACGGGGCCATTAAGCCCTTAGATTTAAAATGAAGTTTTCGAATGCTAGGGTGCGGTCGATGTTGCCTGCGATATCTCGCTCAATTTGAACGAGGTTTTCAAATAAGTTTTGAACTTTTTCCGTGGGAATATTCTCAAACTCTTGGAACAATTCAGTTTGATCGGAGTGAATGATGGGCTCTAACCCTTGGCGATAAAACAAAATATCACGCACTATCTGCTGCCAAAGAGAGACAAGCTTTATGGCATCTTCTCGAGATTTAAGAGTCTCTTTAAATGCGGTGGCCGATTTAAGATCTGATGTTAATGCGCTTTTCAGAAAGTGAAATGAATCCGTTCTAAGAGTGTTTAAGTCTGAATCCTGCATTTGCTCTAACAGATCAAGGCGTCCTTGTGCTGAACGAAGAACCCACTCGGGCGCATCAGACTTTGCCTTAAGGTCTTCAAAACTCAACGATGAAAAGTTGACTAGCTGTGAGCGTGATCTCAGTGTTGTCAATACGGCTTGATCAGAGGGAGTGATAAGAAAAAAAGTTGTTGAAGCGGGTGGCTCTTCTAAAATTTTTAAAAGAGAGTTTCCTGCTTGGGGGTTCATTAGGTGAGCGTCATTAATAATAATAAACCGATGCTTTCCTGTTTTTTGTAAGTTTAAAAATCTGTGAATCTCTGACGCCTGTGCAATTTTAATTTGCGCTCCGTCGGGTTCAATATATTTAACCTCTTCATGCTCGTTTTTTTCAATTTTAAGACACGCTCCGCATACTCCACAAGCTGGGGAACCTTTCTCGCAAAGAACTTCTTGAGCAAATGCAAAAGCAAGACGCCTTTTACCCACGCCACTAGGGCCTGAGAAAAGATAGCTCGAAGATAAAGTGTTAGATTTAATCACACCTAGGATTTGCTCAATCTGCTTTTTGTGTCCTATGAGATTGTTCAGTAGTCTTGCCATAGGGGAATCCCTTACAAAAGTTTCATTTCTTGTAACTTGTTAACTAATGTTTCAAAAAGTTCATCTGGAGAACGAGAAGCGTTCATCACTAACCATCTTGAAGGCTCTTTTTTAGACTCATCAAGATAGGCTTGTCTGGTTCGTTCATGAAAATCACGTTTTTCAGACTCTAAGCGATCGGCCTCAGTGTTGGTTTGCAGTTCACGCTGCTCGCGGCGTTGAATGCTTTCATCCACTGTGAGATCAAGAAGCACAAATAAGTGCGGCTTTAGATTATCTGTCGCAAAAGTATTAAGCCATTCCACATCAGAGGTTTTTAAATTTCTTCCTCCAGCTTGGAAGGCGACCGAACTTGCAGTGTAGCGATCACAAAGCACCCATTGTTTTTTTTCTAAAGCGGGTTTTATTTTTTTATCAACATGTTGAGCGCGTCCTGCCTCATAGAGCAGAAGTTCTGTACGTGGGCTTGGTGTATCGCCAGATTTTCGTAAGATCATCTCGCGCAACTCATCTCCCAAAGGAGTGCCACCGGGTTCCCGTGTAATAATATGGGTTATGGAACGTTGGTCTAGGAGCTCTGAGAGTTTTCGCATTAGCGTTGTTTTCCCAGAACCATCCAGCCCTTCAAATACAATAAAAGCCATTGGTAAGTCATAAATCGGAGGCCACAAAGAGTCACCCTTTTTATAATGCTCAGAACCCAAGCAAAAGCATTAAGTCTAAGGTCTAATGATTATTAAATAATCTCAATAGTTATAAGAAAAACCATAGCAATTGCCGATGTTTATACTATGGGGCACCCAGATTACAGAATATTAATGATTGATAAAGACGGACAGATGTCTCGCCGCATTTGCGATTACATGGAAGCAAATGGTTTTGAAACAAAGAATGTTCAAACTGGCGAAGAGGGCATTGAAGCTCTTAAGGTGTTTAAACCTCGATTTGTGGTTTGCGATCTTATGTTAACGGATATGACGGCCGTGGAGTTTTTAGATTATATCCAGTCCCACAAGGAATTTAAAAAACGCGATATTAAGGTTTTGGTGACATCAAGCCACAATAATGTGCAAAACGTTAAAGAGTGCATTAAGAAGGGCGCATGTGATTACATTATTAAGCCGCTCAAGGCTGAAACCTTACTCCCGCGAATCATTTATCAAGCGCAAAAGAAAAGAAAGATCGTTGAAGAAGAGGCGCCAGCTTTAAAAAAGCTCACCGGTGGCGATCTTTACAATCATTTGCTAAGTCTCGTTTTAAAAGAAGCGGTTTCAAAAAAGTCAGATCATGAAGTGCTATTTAATATGACGAAGATGTTAGCCATGACTCTTAAAGCGGTTCGGTGCTCCTTAATTGAGTGTAACGATGATCGCATGACAGGGTATGTACGAGTCTCTCATGATAATATTTCAATTACTGAGCTAAAGATTGATCTTGAGCGCTACCCAGAAGTTCTTGACGTTGTAAACAAAGAGGAAGTGGTTGTTATCGAAAACCTTGATACCGATCCCACTCTTGCAGAAATGAAAAAGAACCTAAAAAGTATTTCGTTTAACTCTATGATTGTCTGTCCGGTTTATCGGCGCGGTAACTTTTATGGTGTGATCTCTGCAAGGATGGGAGATTCACAAACGTTTTCTGAAA
>CAYXYF010000067.1:0-3424 GCA_964469265.1 uncultured Bdellovibrionales bacterium | reverse complement strand
TCATGACTTCTAGTTGATGATTTGATAATTTCATATCCACACTAGAGCGGAGTATTAGCATTCATGTCAAGTTGGAAAAATTTAAGAATTCTATCGAGAATAAACAAAAAACATGTGCTGTGGTCCATTGTGTTTATATGCGTTCTCACGACATCCGTCTTTGCTTGGTGGCTCAACTCCCTCAACAATCAAATCGATTCTCAACTTGAAAAAAAAAGGTTCTCACCTCCCATTGAATTCTACTCAGCACCCGTTAAGTTTTTTAAGGGTTTAAAAACAAGCCCTGATGAAATCCTCGATGCCTTTCGAACGGCGGGCTACCGAGAACGGCAACCCCACCAAGCTCTGGCTGATAACGACTACTCCATTTGGCCAAGAGAAATCTGTTATGATCGCCTTGTAGATATTGATGAGGGCATTGAACTTTGTTTTATCCTCAAGAAATCCTCTGGGTCATTTGTCATCGGGCTTTCTATTGATAACGTCATTGTTGATGTCTATGATGCGGCTTCAAACTCTATCGTCGTGGTAGAAATTGAACCCATTTTATTTGCGCAGTTTTATGGTAAAGAGCCCATCATGCGGACACGCGTGGAATTGGGAGACACACCACCAATTTGCCTTAACGCACTTTTAGCTATTGAGGATCAAAACTTCCTTGAACACCAAGGCATCAGTGTACTGGGCATTGCACGGGCATTTTTAAGAAATATGACGAAGGGCCGCGTTGTTCAGGGTGGGTCCACCATCACGCAACAGCTTGTGAAGAATTATTTTTTAACTCACGAGCGGACGTTTTCAAGAAAGTTTAAAGAAATTTTCATGGCTCTTCTCATTGAGACAAAATCTTCTAAGGATGACATCCTTGAAGCTTATATCAATGAAATTTACATGGGCCAAAATAGTTCATTTCAAATTCGTGGGTTCGGAGCTGCATCAGAATATTATTTTGGAAAGCACCTTACTACTTTGAATCTCCCTGAGTGTTCCTTGCTTGCGGCAATTGTAAATAGCCCTGGGCTTTTTAATCCTTTTAGAAACCCGCAAAGAGCCCTTGATCGAAGAAAAAAAGTTCTCTCAGACCTGCACGGGCTAAAAATGATTACAGATAATGAGTTAGCGACAGCACTCGAATACCCGCTCCCTAAGGAACCAGAAAAAATTCTCTCAGAACCCGCACCTTATTTTGTCGATGCAGTCCAAAGAGAGCTCTATAGATTAGACATTGACACGACCGACGGGTTAAAAATTGAAACCACTCTCAACCTCAAAGCACAAGAGGCCGCACAAAAAGCTGTTCGTGATGGAATTGAAGCTCTTGAAAGTAATAACAAGGTTGTTAAAGAATTAAAAGAATCTGGAAAAAATCTTGAAGGCTTACTTGTTAGCGCTGACCCGACTAACGGACACGTCCAAGCCCTTGTCGGTGGAAGAAGTTTTAGGCGCTCTCAGTATAACCGAGCTATTCAATCAAAACGTCAAGTGGGCTCTATTATCAAGCCCTTTGTATTTTTGGCTGCCATTGAAAACCTCGATGAAACTGGCCAGCCCTACACTCCACTAACCTTGATCAACGATGAACGCTTTGAAATTAAATATGAAAAACAACAATGGAGTCCCCGCAATTACGGCAATAAGTATTTCGGATTGATTCCTATGTATTTTGCATTAAAGAGTTCACTCAACACTGCAACCGCAAGTTTGGGATTAAAGGTGGGTTTAGAAAATATAATTGATGTTGCGCAAGCAGCAGGAATACACACAGAACTTAAACCTCTACCTTCGTTAACACTTGGCGCTTTTGAAGTTCCAGCGCTTGAAGTTTTACAGTCCTATGCAACTCTTGCAAGACTAGGAGAAAAAACCAATCTGACTTTGATTCGAAGAATCAAAACACTTGATGATGAAATCCTTATGGAAAATGCCATCCTAAGAAATCAAACCATTGAACGCACAGATACTGCGGTGTTAGTCGGCATGATGAAGCAAGCCATCCTTAATGGAACCGCAATGGGTGCATACCTTCGTGGCTTCACCAATCCTGCGGCTGGAAAAACTGGAACAACAAATGATTTTAAAGATGCATGGTTTGCAGGATTTACTCCACTCCACGTGGCGGTTGTTTGGGTAGGGTATGATGACAACACGGCCTCAAAACTCACAGGAGCATCAGGCGGAGTTCCGATCTGGACCCAGTACATGAAAGCGTTTGCTGCAAATCATCCTCCAGTGGACTTTCCAATTCCTGAGGGCACTCATGTCAGAGAAATTTCTATTGAAGATCAGAGAGCACTTAACGTCCCAGAAGAAGAGCGCAGACCACTTACTCCAATTGAACTCATTTTTAAAGATTAGTTTTAAAAGCTCTTGTTAATGCTTTTGTAACTGGAATACCGCTAAGGGATTCTACAAAAAACCACTGGCCCGGCCGATTCATTTCAAGAAAGTAATACTTTCCATCAGTGCCCCTCACCACATCCACGCTTGCAAGGCGAAACTCCATTCGATTTACAAAACGAAGAAGTTTTTTCTCTAAGTCTTTAGGGAGCTTGTATGGAGTAAACGGCACTAAGTGTTCGCGCCCGCGCCAGTCCTCTTTTGCACTATCGTTAGATTGCGAATCAATTTTTGAAGCCAGCGCTTTTCCATCGACCACAATAACTCTAAGGTCGTATTGTTTTTCTATAAATTCCTGAAACATACAAGGAGTCGCCTGAATATTCGGAAGCTTCTTATCGTTTGCTGAAACTATTTTCGAATCAAATATAAGCTGATCGTTTTGTTTGTTTGAAAAAGATTTTAATCCAGACTCTTTTAAAATAGCTTTCTGGGTTTTTAAAAACTTCTGGATCTCTCTTGGATCATTAGAGTAGATCATCTTTGGAATCTTTAAGCCCATCTGTTTTGCAAGTAAAAGCTCACCAAACTTGTTTTGGGATTCAAAATTCATCAGAGATGGTTTAGCTGGAAACCACTTTGCTTTTGTACACATGAGCTCTAAAGATTTCAAAGCGTCTAGCCATCTTGCTAAAAATACTTTTTCTTTATTACTAAACTTCGATCGAGAGAAGTGAAAAACTTCCTTCAGCTCAAAGTAGTCAAAATATATTGCCTTTGCTTTTTTAAGATCAACCACATGCTTTTTATATCGAAGCTGAAACTGATTTTCTGATTGGTTGAAGCAAACAACGCCCTCTTCTACAAACTCATCCCAATTGATATAAACAAAGGGCTGCTTTTGTTTTTTCATTGTGGAAATAATATGGCCAACAGACGGGTTTTTCCGACTCAATAAAAGCGTGAAGCTTTTGTCGATAGGACCAAACGCCTCGTAGGTGGAATGAAAATTTAAGATGGATTTAGAATTTTTAATTAAACTCCAGTAGGCAGGTTTCCATGACCACTTTAGCTTGGGATCAAGTCC
>CAYXYF010000066.1:0-3427 GCA_964469265.1 uncultured Bdellovibrionales bacterium | reverse complement strand
TACAAATTGCTCCTTTAAACCTTCAAAATTATTTTTTGCAACTTCAATTGGGATTATTTCATCCTTCGCGCCGTGGATGGCATCGAGTCTGAAGCGATCGTTTTTGCTATAATATTTAGCAAGATAGTCTGCAGAAACGGAAATGACTCTTTGAACATTCAGTTCTTTTGCTACCACAGGTGCAAGGTATCCACCTTGAGAAAAGCCAATGATGGTGGTTGGAAGATGTTCGACTTTTAGTTTTTTAGATAATTTCTTAAGGGCGTTAATAGCAGGCTGTGGCGGAATCACAAACCGATCATCCTTTGCTAAATAAAAATACCAAGCATAGGCCTCAAGATAGCCTGCATCCGATTTAAAAGGCGCAGGAAATGGCGCATTGGGCGAAAGGATTAAGGAGTCTTCTGGAAGAACAGGAATAAGCTTTTTAAGGAGCGATTC
This sequence comes from uncultured Bdellovibrionales bacterium, assembly GCA_964469265.1. Classification (GTDB taxonomy): domain Bacteria; phylum Bdellovibrionota; class Bdellovibrionia; order Bdellovibrionales; family JAEYZS01; genus JAEYZS01. Next base: position 2,986 of record CAYXYF010000066.1, on the reverse strand, counting down.
CCCTCGCTGGCTAAAGCCGTGGAGCAGTAAGAAAAGCTCCTTGGGATTTGGAACTTCTCTCAAGTAATAATCAAACTCAATTTCAAAGGTGTCTTTTGTTGTATGGCGTGAATAGTTACTTTTCGACAATGGCTACGACTCCCATTCCCCCAGCGGTACAAACAGAAATCAGACCTCGTCCTTTTCCTTTTTCTGAAATAATTTTAGCAAGAGTTGCTACGATTCTTGCACCCGTTGCAGCGAAGGGATGTCCTATGGCAACGCTTCCACCCTTCACATTCATCTTACTTCGATCGATGGAACCTAGGGGCTGATCGCGTCCCAGCACCCGCTTACAGTACTCAGGATCTTCCCATGCTTTTAGTGTGCACAAAACTTGCCCTGCAAATGCCTCGTGGATTTCATAAAAATCAAAATCTTGTAGAGTTAAGTTATTTCGTTTCAGAAGATCGCTTACCGCAAGGGTTGGAGCCATCAAAAGACCTTCGCCGTGGACATAATCTAAAGCCGCCACCTGCGCGTCCACAAAGTATGCTAAGACAGGTAAGTTGCGTTCCCTTGCCCAATCTTCAGAAGCTAGAAGCACGGCGGAGGCTCCGTCTGTTAAAGGCGTGCTGTTTCCTGCTGTGAGTGTTCCTTGCGGACTTTTATCAAAAGCTGGTCTTAGCTTTGATAGTTTTTCAATCGTAGTATCAGAGCGTAAAATCCCATCACGACGAATTCCCTTAAACTCTATGACCATGTCATCATAAAATCCTTCGTCATAGGCCTTGCTTGCATTTTTATGGCTCTGATAAGCTAATTCATCTTGGGCCTGTCGTGAAATATTCCATTCCTTCACCATTTTTTCGCAATGCTCGCCCATGGACATTCCTGTTCTAGGCTCTTGCGTGCTCGGAAATTTTGGTTTCCAATCTGAGGGACGTAGGCTCAGCAAGACTTTGAGTTTTTGTCCAAAGGTTTTTGCTTTTTGCAGCTCTACCATTTTCCAACCGAAGGATCTTTTAAACATCACCGGGACATCGCTATTTGTGTCTGACCCGCCAGCAATTCCTGCATCGATTTGTCCTGCAGCAATTTTAAGTGCAATTTGAAGTGATGTATCTAGGCTCGTCCCACAAGCTCTTTGAACATTGTATGCAGGGGTTCTTGGATCAAGCTTTGTCCCTAAAACGACCTCTCTTGAGAGGTTCCAATCGGATGTGTGAGTGATTAGGGCGCCCATAGCGACGTCGCCTAATCTCTGATTTTCTAAACGATACTCTGAAATAAGTTGGTTTAAAACTTCGGTTAACATTTGCTGATTGGTCGTTTTTGAAAAAGTCCCCATAGACTTCACAAACGGAGTTCTTTTCCCACCTACAATTGCAACTTTTCTCATGACTTTTGACATAGATATTGTTCCTTTACTCTCAATATCTTACTCCAATCCCGCCGGAGTGCAAGAAGCTCATTGAGAATAAAAACCAACATTTAAGCTGCAGTTCTGAGTTCAATAGGTAAAGGGATTTGAGAGCTTAGAATTAAGCTCACGATTTGGCTCAACATCATGGCAAACCGAATGTGATTTTCAGAAAACGTTTGTGAATCTCCCATCCTTGCAGAGATCACACCATAAAAGTTTCCACGTCGATAGACGGGACAGACAATCATAGAATTAAACGAAATGCTTTTTAGGTTCTTCTTCATTTCAGCAAGAGTGGGATCCGTATCCAGGTTTTCAATAACTACGACTTCTTCTTTGTTCACGACGTCTAGCACTTCAGGGTACCGTTCAAGATCAATTTTTAGCTCGGTGATAGAGATATTATCATGAGAGACTCGTACAAACCCTGTCATACGATCATCATTGCATTCGATTAAGGAACATCGAACTGCCTTGAGAGTCATAGCCAGCATCTTTGTCATATTAAATAACACCTCATGATCCGACTTTTTTGAAACCGCTTCTTTTAAAACAAGACTCAGTAAGTGATTATAGAGATCACCACCAATGAGCTTCTTTAAAGCTGGTGCTTCTTCTTCGATGATTTTTCTTTTCTTTTGTGCTTGATAAATAATTCGCGGAAGTAGCGTTTCAGCTTTTAAGGGTTTAATAATGTAATCGCATGCGCCCTTCTTAATGCACTCTTTAACGTTTTGCACATTATTGTGGCTGGAGGTCACCAAAACTTTAATATCGCGTTTTTTAAATTCGTTGTGAGACTGGATATAATCTAAAAACTCTACGGCCGTCATATCCGTTAGCATGAGATCGCAGACCACAAACCGTGGTTTAAAAACCTTCAGTGCCTCAATGCCCTCTACCGCGGTTTGAACATTCTTCGTTTCAAAACCGTTTGCTTCCATGTAGTCGCAAATGCGGCGAGACATCTGTCCGTCTTTATCGATCATTAATATTCTGTAATCTGGGTGCCCCATAGTATAAACATCGGCAATTCCTATGCTTTTGCTTATAACTATTGAGATTATTTAATAATCATTAGACCTTCGCCCTAATGCTTTTGCTCAGTCCTATGGCAGATAAAAAGGGTGACTCTTTCGAGCCTCCGATTTATGACTTACCAATGGCTTTTATTGTATTTGAAGGACTCGATGGTTCTGGAAAGACAACGCTGATGCGGAAACTCTCAGAGCTCCTAGACCAACGTTCCATAACTCACGTCATTACACGAGAACCTGGCGGCACACCTCTGGGAGATGAGCTACGTGAGATGATTCTGCGAAAATCTGGAGACACGCCCAGCCCCCGCACAGAACTTCTGCTCTATGAAGCAGGACGTGCTCAGCATGTCGATAAGAAAATAAAACCCGCTTTAGAAAAAAAGCAGTGGGTGCTTTGTGATCGCTACACAGCAAGTTCGGTTGCTTTTCAAGCTGGGGGAAGAAGCCTAAAAATATCAGATGTCGAGTGGCTCAATACTTTTGCTACAGATAACTTAAAGCCGCATTTGTTTGTGCTCCTTGATTTGACAGTGGATGAAAG
>CAYXYF010000065.1:0-4395 GCA_964469265.1 uncultured Bdellovibrionales bacterium | reverse complement strand
GATTAACAAATTGGCAGAAGGTCTCCCGCCGAATCAGAATATTAAGACCAGAACTTGCGCCTTAAAGAGCGGTCATTCCGAAGATTACGATAAGTAGTAAGATGGATGTTAGCCCGATGACCTTTCTGGTTTCGCGCCGAAGTTCTCTTGTGGTTTTACTTTTACTGACCGATATTTTTGATATTTTCCTATGCATAGTTACCCTTTCTTAGCTTCCATTGTCTCTCGGCAAAGAGAATTTTCCAACAGTCTGAAGCAAAAATTAAGAATTCTACATAATGGAGCCCCTCATCAATTTTCACCGCCGAATTACTCGCCCCTTCAAAAGGTGCTCCAAAGGGTCCGCTCGTTTGTTGCTTGCCCTGTATGGATTATTTGCAAAGGGGCGCCGAATTTTGGCAAGGGGGCATCTTCAGGGGGTTTAAAGCCAATTAAAACGGGTCCTATCTGGCATAAATCCAGCACTTATGACCTATGAGGAATAGGAGTTTAAAATGAAACCCTTAAGATTTTATTTTATTATGTCTTTAGTGTGGTTGCTTGCAGGGCTCTCGCTTGTCGCGTGTTCTGATAAGGAAAAGACTGGTGGATACCAGCACTGTGATCAGTATGGCTATTGCTATGATCCAGGCAATCCTGGATTTAACTATCCACCGCCAGGAACCGCTCAGCCAGGTTCAGGGATTTACTACGGTAAAAACGGAAACTTACAAAACGTCGGTGATTTTAAAGAATTTAACAGATTACTTACTGGCTTTAACCAAAAAGACTGCTGGGGCTCAAAACCTATCGGAATGAGCTATAAGCCATTTAGCTGTAACGATATCTATGTTTCAGTGGGTCCTGGTTATGGTTACGGAAATGATATGGTTGTAACTTTAGCAACGCCAAGATTGCATGTAACTGGAAACATGGCGCAACTCGGAGCGCGGCTAGTGCTGAGCAATACTTCAGAAACAGTCTATGAAGTCCTAAACACGTTAAACTACACATATTATGTGGTAGCTGAGTTAAGACTCATCGGTGATATCAACACTGCAACTACGATGAACTATCAGCTGATATACAGAACTAACGCAAACGCCACTGTCATCTCGGCAGGCACAATGCGAAAAGGCTACGACTTTTAAGATCTCTAGAAATTTAACCTGAAACACAAAAAAAGGCGTTCTTAGTGACGCCTTTTTTCTTTTTGGTTGCATTGATTTCCGAGACTGTCCTATATTTTCGCTCGTTATGAAAGTGAACTGTCCGACTTGCAAACAATTAGCCGAATACAGTGAGAAAAATCCGTTTAGACCTTTCTGCTCGGAACGATGCAAGCTCATTGACTTAGGAGAATGGGCATCTGAGAAGTTCGCAGTTCCCGTTGATCACTCTGAGAATGACAATATTGAGAGCGCGCCAGAAGACAGCTCAAGCGAAGAGTAAAATTTCACCCCGTAAAACTCTGTCAAGACTAAAAAATTAATTCCCAATTTTTTTATTTCAAACTGCTCACCTTGTGATGTCACAAAGTGCAATGCCGAGCAAAACGTGAATTTTAATATTGACGATTTTCACTCTATGGACTTGAATGACCAACACTTTCAGACACTATTTCAGGGGAAATCCAGGGGGACATTTAATGAATAAAGCAGAGCTAGTAGAAAAGGTAGCAAAACAAACTTCAATGACAAAAGCTAATATTGAAGCCGTACTAGATTCTGTTATGAGCACGATTACAAAGTCTGTTAAAAAAGGCGAAGAAGTAAAGCTTGTGGGCTTCGGAACGTTTACAAAAACAAAAAGAAAAGCGCGCACCGGTCGCAATCCAAACACAGGTAAAACAATTCAAATTCCTGCAGCTTGGACTCCAAAATTTAAACCTGGAACTGATTTTAAAAACATTGTTAAATAAGAACTAAATCTTGTTATCCAAACTCCCTTGGGCGTATGCTAAGTCATGGCTAAGGAAATCAAACATATCGGTATATTGACCTCAGGTGGTGATGCACCTGGGATGAACGCAGCCATCCGCGCCGTCGTAAGAACAGCCTTGTACAACAAACTCGAGGTCACAGGAGTGATCCAAGGCTTTAGCGGATTACTAAACAAGAATTTTCGACCTCTTGATGCAAAATCAGTTGGCAATGTTCTTCAACGAGGCGGAACAATTTTAAAAACAGGACGATGCAAAGAGTTCCTCCAAGCCGAGAACCGAAAAACTGCTCACCAAAACTTAGTTTCTCAGGGGATCGACGCTCTTGTTTGCATCGGTGGTGATGGAACTTTTAAAGGGGCACATTCGCTTTTTAGTGAATTTAATTTTCCTGTAGCAGGTGTTCCAGGAACCATTGATAACGACATCTATGGAACAGATTATTCCATAGGGTTTGATACTGCCTTAAACACCGCACTTGAAGCGATTGATAAGATCCGTGATACAGCATTTAGCCACGACAGATTATTCGTTGTTGAAGTCATGGGCCGAGATTCAGGATTTATTGCTTTAAGTGTCGGGCTTGCTGGCGGTGCTGAAGAAATATTTATTCCCGAAAGCCCTCTTAATATCGACAACGTCATCGATCACATCAATCAAAGTGTAAAGCGCGGAAAGCTCAGCAGTATTCTTGTCACCGCTGAAGGACAAAAGCCTGGAAGAGCTTATGACCTTGCCGAGGCGATTCGAAAAAAATCTGGTTATGAATCCAAAGTATGCATCTTAGGCCATCTTCAACGTGGAGGAAGCCCCACCGCCCAAGACAGAATTCTTGCGAGCAGGCTTGGCGCATCTGCAGTCGAAGGACTCTTAAGAGGTCACGCAGGAATCATGATAGGTATGCAAAATGATCAGATTTCTTCTCTCCCTCTCTCTGAAGTTGTTACAAAAACAAAGTCGATTCGGTTAGAACTTATGCAGTTAACTCGCATTCTTTCTACGTAATATCTACTCACTCTTAGCTCATCTTCATTTTACCGCCGACTTATACATCATATAAGTTCTTTTAATTTGAAACATTTTAGGGGTTTAAGGCATTCTCTGCTTACTTTTACAGCGTGGGGCTGTTGAGAGTAACAAAGAGAGTTTGCGTGGGGCAACTTTCTGTTTGGGGTAACATAGTGAAGGGTACACTTCTTTTACTAGGGGTTTTGTTTTTTAGTTTTAATGTTAATGCAAAATCTCTTGAAGAAACAATTTACGATAATTGTCGAGTTGATCTTGGAGATAAGAATTGTCAGAAAATTCTTAAACATAGCAAAAGGATCGGTACAAACATACTCGATTACTTAACCACTACGGTGCGCCCGAAAGCTATGCAGGCGTACAAAAAGTATGATGAAGCCTACAATAAGACTTTAACACCATTATATCTCAAGTACTTTCCCAAACTGAAAAATAAATATAAAGCTTCAAAGAAACTCCTATTTGAAACAAATCCAGAATTTTTTGAGGGACTAAAAAAATCATCGACTCCTGCAAAGCGAATGTACGAAGAGTTCTTACACCTTGTTTGGGCTGCTATGTATTTGGCCACTGACTTTCCAAACAAAGAGGCAACAGACATTAGCAATATTTCACATGCGGGAATTGACATTTTCAAAACACGAACAGGAATTTTAAGAGCGCCTCGAAATGTTCAGAAAAGATTAGACGCCTTATTAAATGACTTGCGTCCCTACGCACTGAATTCAAGCATGAGTAGCTGTTTTAAGGTTTCTGCAATTCCCGTTTCGCATGAGGCTGTACTTGTTACTGGCTGTAACATCTATGTTTTTGAAGGAGTTTATAGCTACTATGACGACAATCAAATCCGAGCGATAATTGCACATGAAATGTATCATGCAATCAGTGGTGATTACATCATTCGTATAGCAGAGATCATAAAAAACGCGGTTGCTCATCTTGTAAAATACGACATCGAAGCACTAATTTGGCTTTTTACAGATGAAGAGCTTGAGTATTTAAAAGAACATAGTGATAAATCTCTAACAGAGTCTATCCTACAAAAGATCCACAAAGACATGCATGAAGATGAGCTCAATGCGGACAAATACAGTGTCATTATACTGAATGCAGCTGGTTTTTCAGGGATGGATGCAATATCAGCCTTACACAAAGGATATGGTATTAAAAACGGAGAATCGCCAGAGGAAGTTGAAAACAATTATACCGAAGGTCACCCAAGCGCTTACGAAAGAGAGCGCATAATCAGACAAACGATGAAGTTTTAAAAAAAGCCCAAGACAAGAGTGTGTCGCTCTCGTCTTGGACAAGGTCATTTGAGTGAGTTAATCTTTTATTTTTCGCATTTTTTAAAACCTGAGCCGATTGCTAAGAATCAGCTCAGTTGTTTAAGATTATCTCTTTAAGTTGATTACTTCAGCTAACAATTCGTCAGTTGTTGTAATCGT
>CAYXYF010000064.1:0-4402 GCA_964469265.1 uncultured Bdellovibrionales bacterium | reverse complement strand
GAAAAACTATCAAAGCTAAGACCAGCTTTTGATAAAAGTCCGAAAGGAACATTAACCGCCGGCAATAGCACTCCGTTAACAGACGGAGCATCCGCAGTTCTTTTGGCATCTGAAGACTGGGTCAGGGAACGAAACTTACCCGTCCTAGCATACTTTGTTGACGCGCAAGTTGCGGCTTTAGATTATGTCCATGGTGAGGGGCTTTTGATGGCTCCGACTCTTGCGGTGAGCGACCTCCTTAGAAGAAACAACTTAACTTTACAAGATTTCGACTTTTATGAAATCCACGAGGCATTTGCAGGGCAAGTGCTGTGCACTCTGAAAGCGTGGGAAGATCCTGCATACTGTAAGCGAGTGCTTGGACGCGATCAGCCCCTAGGTTCTATTGATCGAAGCAAGATGAACGTGAAGGGCGGAAGCGTCGCCATAGGACATCCGTTCGCTGCCACGGGCGCAAGGATTGTAGCAGCTCTTGCTAAAATCATTTCAGAAAATGGAAAAGGACGAGGGTTAATTTCTATTTGCACAGCTGGGGGAATGGGAGTCGTTGCGATTGTCGAAAAGTAAATATTCACGAAACACCACAAAGGACACTTTTGAAATCGAGTTCGATTATTACTTAAGAGAAGCCCCTCATGCCAAGGAGCTTTTCTTACTGCTCCATGGTTTTAGTCAGCGAGGGGAGTCGTTACTTAAAAAACTCATTCCCATACTGCCTGAAGACGCAATTATTCTTTCACCCAATGCGCCATTTCCTGCGCCTTTTAAAACTGATGCGGGTTACCTTGAGGCTTACGCATGGTATTTTTATTTAGCAAAGGATGATCGCTTTGTGATTCCACCAGAGCCCGCGATTAACGCTCTTAAGAAATTATCTAAAAAATTAAAAATTGAACATCTTCCAACAACAGTTATTGGTTTTTCCCAAGGAGGATATCTTGCGCCTTTGGTGGCAAAGGAACTCCACGTTCAAAGAGTCATTTCGGTCTCGGCGGACTATCTTGCTAGATATTATAGCAAAAATGATCGCTTTAGACTGGATGTTATCCACGGCGCTAAAGATGAAATCATCCCGATTGAAGTTTCAAAGAAGAATTTGGAAGGTTTAAAAGAGCAGTTCGGAATTGATGCTCACTTCCATGAATTGCCAAACACAAGGCATGAGGTCGACGAGGCCGCAATTAAAGTCATTGCAAACCTCATTTAAAACCGATTCACGGTGTTTTACGTCTTGATTTCACTGAGTATTTCGACTTAAATTCAGTGGTTATAATTATATCTATGGAGAAACCAATGGCTAATGACCAAAGTAAGTATTCAAATCGTGCAGTAAACAGTGAAAAAGTAAAACAAATCCTAAGCTGGTACGGAGCTGACACTCCGGGTGTGTTAGCCAATCTCTCAAAGATTTTAAACCACGGTCGTACTGGCGGTACGGGGAAACTTGTTATTTTACCAGTGGATCAGGGGTTTGAGCACGGGCCAGCAAGAAGCTTTGCTAAAAATCCAAGCGGCTATAATCCTCATTATCATTTCGAGTTAGCGATTGAATCAGGTTGTAATGCATATGCTGCTCCCTTGGGTTTTATTGAAGCTGGTGCAAGAGATTACGCAGGTGAGATTCCATTAATTCTTAAGGTCAATAACTCAGACGTCATGTTTGGTAACAAATCTCCAATTTCAGCTTTAACATCTTCCGTCGACGATGCTCTAAGGCTGGGCTGCTCTGCAATTGGATTTACAATTTATCCAGGAAGTTCAGAGCGAAAACAAATGTACGAAGAAATCGCAAACATCGCAGCAGACGCAAAAAGCGCTGGATTAGCAGTTGTCATATGGTCATACCCTCGTGGTGAGCAGCTCTCTAAAGAGGGCGAAACTGCGACGGACATCGTTGCCTATGCTGCACATGTGGCTGCTCAACTTGGGGCTCACATCATTAAGGTGAAGCCGCCAACGAGCCATCTTGAACTTGCTGAAGCGAAAAAAGTTTATGATGAATTTAAAATCCCAATCGGAACTCAAGCTGATCAAGTTCGTCACGTGGTTCAAAGCTGCTTTGACGGAAGACGCATTGTGATCTTCAGTGGTGGTGCTGCAAAAGGAACCGATGCTGTCCTTGATGAAGTAAAGCAAATTGCAAAAGGTGGCGGTTTTGGATCGATCATGGGAAGAAACGCGTTTCAACGATCAAAGGCTGAAGCAATTAAGTTAATTCAAGATGTCCAAGATATCTTTGTGGGTGCAAAATAATGAGTGAAACTTCAATCGACAATCCGTTAAGAGCAGAGAAGCGAAAAAAATTAGCATCATTAAAAGAAAAAGGCATAAATCCTTTTCCCTATTCATTCGAAAGAAGCATTGATGCTCTCACAGCAAGAAAAAAATATGAGCACCTTCAGAGCGGCGAGGGCGCTAAAGAAGAAAAGGTGACCATGGCAGGACGTATCATGACAAAACGTCCGATGGGCAAGGCAGCTTTTTTTACATTCCAAGATCAAGAGTCCACATTTCAAGCCTACATTCGTGTACAGGAACTATCAAAAGAAGACGCCGAGGCCTGGGATTTAATTGATATCGGAGATATCGTTGGTCTTTCTGGTTTTATTTTCAGAACTCAAAAAGGTGAACTTTCTATTCACTGTGAGAAGTTTCAAATTCTGACAAAAACAATTGAGCCACTTCCAGATAAGTATCACGGATTGGTCGACACGGATTTAAGATACCGCTACCGTCATCTCGATTTAATCATGTCTCCTGAAACAAGAAAGGTTTTTCAGACAAGATCTAAGATTATTCAGTTGATTAGAAAGTTTTTAGATGATCGTGGGTTTATGGAAGTTGAAACTCCCATCTTGCAACCCGTGTATGGTGGTGCGGCGGCAGAACCTTTTACAACCCACCACAACGCCCTAGACATGAAACTTTACATGAAGATTTCACCAGAGCTTTATCTTAAGCGTTTAATTGTTGGTGGTTTTGATAAAGTTTACGACTTAAATAAAAACTTTAGAAACGAAGGCATTGATAGATCTCATAACCCTGAGTTTTCAATGATTGAATGGTATGAGGCTTACACAGACTACAATTACCAAATGAAACAGTTTGAAGAGCTTGTGGCTTATTTAGCAAAGGAAATCACAGGAAGCTACAAAGTGGAATATCAAGGTAAAGAAATTGATTTTACAACTCCTTGGAAAAAACTCACCCTTCACGATGCAATTAAAGAATATGGTGGTTACGACGTTGATAAGATGTCTTCAGCAGAGACCTTCGATGCTCTAAAAAAACATGGCAGCGAAAGAAAAGGTCCTGGCCCAAAAGGGGAAATGATTGCAGAACTATTTGAACTCGTCGCTGAAGAGCATTTGTGGCAACCAACGTTTATTATCGATCACCCAGTTGAAATTTCACCTCTCACAAAAATGCACCGATCAAAACCTGGGTTGGTAGAAAGGTTTGAGCCCTTTGTTGCAACAATGGAAATTGGTAATGCTTATTCAGAGCTTAACGATCCCGAAGATCAACGAAAGCGTCTTGAAGAGCAAGATAAGCAACGATCAACAAACAAAGAGGCTCATCCCATGGATGAAGACTTTTTGCACGCGATTGACGTGGGCATGCCGCCAACAGGCGGGGTGGGTCTTGGCGTTGAGAGAATTGTGATGATTCTTACAAACCAAGCGTCCATTAGAGATATTATCTTCTTCCCAACGATGAAGATTAAAAATGATTGATCTTTTGCCTTAGCTCTTGGTTGTCTACAGTTTTTTGAAGTCGGCAAAATATCGATCATTTTAAAAAAAAGAAAATGACTAAGGGAAACGAGTGATCAAACAATTTGATTTTGATTTCATTAAAAACACAGAAGCACTTCTAAGAAATTACAACGCACAAAAGCTTCTTCTTGCAGTTTCGGGCGGAGTGGACTCTGTTGTGCTTTTGCACCATTTAGTATCTGTCTCTGAAAAATTTTATCCCTTGGATTTATCTGTTTGTTACGTCCATCACGGAATCTCTAAAGACGGCAAGCAAGCCCAATATCGCGATAATGCTCAAGCTCTGGTTTCAAAGCTTGCAGAAAACTACGGCTTAGAGTTTTTCACCAATGAACCAAAAGAAGAAAATGCTTCTAGTGAAGAGTATTTTCGAAACACCAGAGATGATTTTTTAGAAAAGATCCTAAAAGAACATAATTTTAATTTTATGGTGAAAGCCCATAATAGCGATGATTTGCTTGAGACAAGGCTTATTCGCCTGATTCGCGGTGTAGGGGATCAAGGTTTAAAAGCCATGACAGAGCAAGATGGCGATATTTTAAGACCGATTTTGAGTTGGTCTCGTGCCGATGTCGAAAAATATTGTGATCATTATCAGCTTGATTTCATAGAAGACCCATCCA
>CAYXYF010000063.1:0-4521 GCA_964469265.1 uncultured Bdellovibrionales bacterium | reverse complement strand
GCATCAGGTTCTTTTGTTTTCTTGTCATCCGGAGAGGTGGCGGGGGTTGGGGGTTTTGGGGAGGGGGGTTGTAAAATTCATTTGAATGCTTACACGAGATATTTTTTGCGCCACAAATTATTATGAGTTTAAGAATTAAAAGCCTTCTGGTGTTCCCAATAAAAGATTAGATACGAGAGAATAAATTTCAAATGGATAAGCTGGATATAGTATTAAAGATTGAAAGTATAGCTCTTCAGTTCGATAGATTGGCGCCTGATGAAATAAAATTTTGTCGAACTCAGGTAAGGGAGCTTCTTCTGCGGTACGTAGGTCTGGAAAATGATGGAAGTCTATCTCTTTCGGATACTATAGAAAAAATAGCAAAGAATGGCGAGCGAGAATGTCTTAGGTATATCAGTCTCATCGTTCTAAGGTTGTTGTCGGTGCCACACTTTTTTCCAAAAGGATCGTCAGAAAATAATGCGGAGACAAAAATAATCCATTTAATGGATAGGGAAATTGGGGATCTATATAGGCGATTCGATATCAATAAATCTGCTCAGACATACGAGAAGTTCGAGAGTCTCTTTAAAATTCATGTGTACTGCTGCGAGAAGCTGAGATGTCTGAGTCAGTGTTCTCCTAATATGGAAACAATATCGGCGCAGAGACAGATGATCTTGCGTTCAATAGGAGATGAAACTGTCAAGTCGTACCTTTCTCCTTATGAGTTTCCGAGAATCCGTGGAGCAATTGAGGCAATATTATCTCAGGCTGTAGATTTTTCGAATACTTCGGACTCGACTTTCACTCAGCGCCTTAAAGATCTTTCAGACCTCCTTTCAGAAGAGGCGGAATACTGCGATGGACGCATGACATTTGTCACGAAGAACTACTATCGCCCGTTTGTCATTATTGTAGAGCAAGCGGTGCATGGGGTCGCAAGGAGACTAAAGGAAAGATTTGTATGTGAAATAGTATCGAGAAAAGGAATTTCCTACTGTCTTGACAAAAGATACCCGCTTCATATCGAAGGCAATGAAATAAGATTTCCAATACTTTTGACAAATACTGGGCCGGGGATAGCTGATCAGACTAAATGCGAAATTAATGCGGTGAATGATGATGTTTTGATTGTGTCTGAGGTTGTAGAGCTGGGTGGAATTCCCTCCGGAGACTTCGTTGTCCCCGTGTCTGCAATTATTTGTGATTCCCTAGAAAGCTTTACTATTAATATTATAGTGTCATGGCTAATTATCGGTGAGATGAAAGAGAATCTGCTCGAGGTTTGTGTGCGAGTTGATGCGCAGCCTTCTAATATCGACTGGGATTCGTTAGGAAAAATGAATCCTTATAGTCTTGATATTGCTGTCGGCGAAAATTTCTATGGCAGAAAAGATAAAATAAAGAAGATTTATTCTAGAATAAGCCAAGAAAGAATTAGTTCAAGCTACATATCGGGGCAAAGAAGGGTAGGTAAAAGTTCATTGGCGAAAGCGGTGGAGGACAAAATATCTACCCTGAATCCCGATATGCATGTGCTAAACATTGAATGTGGCGAGTTTAAACATCCAACCGCTGAGGCCACAGTTAGCGCGCTCGGAGAAAGTATTGAGTACTTTTTGTGTCGGTATCTCCCATCGGGACTCACTTGGAGCTCGACCGAAATGAACGGTTCACTTGCTCCCCTTTCAAGACTGTTGTCCAGCATAGAAAAATTCGAACCGAAGAAGAAATTCATAATAATTATCGATGAATTTGATGAGATAAATCAGGATCTATATAGAAACAGCGAGATGGCCCAGACATTTTTTCTCAATCTAAGGTCATTAAGCGGGAAGAGTAATCTTTGCTTTATTCTCATCGGGGCGGAAAAAATGTCCTTCGTAATGTCATCTCAAGGTGAGAAACTTAATAAGTTTGAAAATATATCATTAGATAGCTTTAGCCAGGATTCTGAGTGGCAAGATTATGAGGATCTAATTCGTGTGGGGACAAAGGATTCTCTGGTTTGGCACGATAACTCAGTACGATTGCTATATGGCATGACAAATGGTCATCCATACTTTACAAAGCAAATTTGTTCAAAGGTTTTTGAGATCGCTGTTAGATCGAGAGATTCTGAAATCACCAATGAGGAGATTGATGCTGCAGTTGATGAGCTTATAGTTGATCTGGATGTTAACGCATTCCAGCACTTTTGGAGGGATGGTATCCAGGGGAGCCTTGAGGAAATTGAAATAGTTGCGTTGAAGAGATGTAGGGTTTTGGTTGGATTGGCGAGGGCTAAGAGGCTTGGATTGAAGTCAACAGCTGACAACATTGTTGCTCATATCCATTCTGCACAACTAAGAGATACAGAAGTTTTGCCTATACTAACTGACTTCTGTAGAAGAAAAATACTAGTTGAAACTGATCAGGGATATAGATTTCTAATTCCTTTTTTTGAGAGATGGCTGATAAATCAGGGCTTTAACCACATAATATCCGATCAGTTGGGTGATGAACTTTTAGAAAAGAGACAGCAGGAGGAAGATGCTGCCTATGTTCAGGATGCAGAGATAAATGAATTGGCATATCGATTCTCCACATATCGAGGTCTCGCGGTCACTCCGCATTTGATAAGAGTTTGGCTTTCTCAGGTTGATAATCACAAGGAGCAGAGAGTTTTATTCAAGCTCTTACGTCGCCTTCGATTTTTTAGTGACTCGGAAATTCGAGCTGCATTTAAGGAATTGCATGATAAAATTAGATTAAAAATCCCGGTTTATATTCGGACCTCAAAAGCACAAAGAAGGAAAGATGTTCTGGTAACTTATGTAGATGGCCCGGGAAAGAGTGGCGCGCAATTTTGTTCGCTCTACGCTGAAGAGAATCTCATAAGTACTTCATGTATAAAAGAAATATCTGAAATTAATTCATGGTCAGAAAAAGGGAAGCCGCTTCCTGAGGGAATAAACACAATCGTGATTGTGGATGACTTCATAGGCACAGGACGCACCTTGGTTGATGGAATAACTATGTTCTATGAAAAGAATAAAAGCCTAATAATTCAATCAAATGTATCTGTTTTTGTCGTCGTAATTGCTGCGACTTCTAAGGGTGAGTTGCTGGTTAGGCAGAAATTATCTGATTTAGATTCAGAGGCAGATCTACAAATTCATGAGTTTGTTGGAGATGATCTATTTGCTTTCAGCGAAAATTCAAGAATATGGGATGACAAAAGTGAATTATTTTTTGCTAAGGACCTTTGCCAAAGGCTGGGGGTTAAGATCGATAAACAGAGGCCCCTTGGGTATGGGGGGGAGGGCCTTCTTGTGGTTTTCTCTCGAAATTGTCCAAATAATACCCTCCCAATTATACATTCTCGAGGACGAGGAGAGAATTCTTGGAATCCGTTGTTTGAAAGAGTGAAGCACTAAGTAAAAAAGGGGAGAGTGGGCGTCAGGTCTTTCATTAGCGAGGGTTGGGGGCCAGGTCTTACGTTTTACATTTCGGGCCGTTTGTAAGGCCGGCTTCCAATAGCGCTGTCCCCATTGATTCGCGTCGTCGGTGCGCAACTCCCATAAATAGGGTTTTAAATTCGAGAATATAAGGGGCTACATGTTAGAAAGACTTAGATTTATCGCATCAATAATTCTTCCAGTTTTGGGTATTGTTGTTCCTGTTGTTCTATATTATTCCTCTATTCCAAAAAGAAGTCTCGTTTTCGAGGTGGTATCGAAAACTGATTTAGTGGGATCACTGGAGGGTATTGAAGGGGTTGAGATTTCGGTAGGTGGTGCAGCGATAAAAGAGGCTGCGCTATATGTGGTAAAAATGAAAAATACGGGAACACAGCCTATAGCTGTTAATGATTTCGAGAGGCCGATGAAGATTGAATTTGAGGGTGATGTATACGCAGTGAAAATAAAGGAAATTATTCCGGAGAATCTTTCTCTGGGATTTGCTATTGAAAAAGAAAACGTCGTAATAAATCCGCTTTTATTTAATCAAAATGAGTCCTTTTCGTTAGAAATATTGTCTTCGTCAAGGAGCTACCCAACAATTGATTCTAGGGTTTCCGGTATATCAGAAGTTGAAGAAAGCTATCCAGCGCAAAATCAAACTGCAAGATTAATTGTCGTCCTAATATTAAGCTTTTTGCTACAGGTATTTTACGCCAAATCTATAATGTGGCTCTTAGAGCGAGGAGACTCATCCGGATTGATAAGTAAGGCTGGGAATTTATTATTAGGCCTTACCTGTGCTTTTTCTTCTATATTGTTGACAAAAATGGTCGTGGATATCAGCGCATACAAATGGATCCTTTCTGTCTTGGTGGTTATTCCGATTGTCTTGGGTTGTTTCTGGGCCTTAATGGAAATTAGACATATAAAGCAACATTCAGCCAGTAGGCCGGAAAAGGGGACACCCATTAGCAGTGAGTGTCAATAGACAACAGAAAATTAATGCGTACATGCACGCATACTGTTTACAACGCATCGGTTCGGGGTCAGGTCTTTCATTTGACATCCGGTTTCATCCCAGATGCGTTAA
>CAYXYF010000062.1:0-4653 GCA_964469265.1 uncultured Bdellovibrionales bacterium | reverse complement strand
ACTTCACTACTCACTTCCGTTGCAGCAGAGGGCATTGCACCTTTCAAAGCCGTATTGACCCATGGCTTTGTGATGTTTGCCAAAGGTCAAAAGATGAGCAAGAGTCTTGGAAACGTTGTTGATCCAATGGATCTGATCAAAAAAAGTGGTTCAGATATTCTCCGGTTGTGGGCAACACATGAAGACTATGCACAAGACTTATCCTGTAATCCCGAAGCCATTGCAAGAATCACTGAAACCTATCGTCGTCTCAGAAACACGGTGCGCTTCCTATTAGGAAATCTCTTTGACTATGATCACAAAAAGGATGCAGTCCCGTATTCTCAAATGAATGTACTAGACAAGTGGGCATTGGCGCGCCTCAATCAGCTGATTGAAACCGTAACTGAAGCCTATGAGAAATATGAATTCTACAAGATCTATCATGCTGTGAATAACTTTGTGACCGTGGACCTTTCGTCTTTTTACCTCGATATACTCAAAGACAGACTCTATGTCAGAAAAGCCGACGGGAATTTAAGGCGCTCAGCTCAAACAGCGCTTTATGAAATCACCACACATCTTACAAAGGTCTTAGCGCCAATATGCACATTCCTTGCTGAAGAAACTTATTCATTCACTCTCGGGAAAACAAAAGAAAGCGTTCTTCTTGAGAAATTTCCTTCAGCAAATAAAGAATGGGAAAATTCTGAAGTTCTTCAAAATTTTGAGATCTTCCAGAAAATTAGAACTGACGCTTTAAAGCAGCTTGAGGAACTTCGAAAAAATAAAACGATAGGCTCAGGCCTTGAAGCACAGCTAATGATCACCGCAGATGGCGATGAATTAAAAGTACTAGAACTTTTTAAAGAAAGTCTGCTAGAATTCTTTATAGTTTCTCAGGTTCAGATTAAAAAAGGAACTTACGGCATCGAGGCCAAACGAGCTGAGGGAGAGAAGTGTGTACGTTGTTGGAGCTTTAGCACCGAACTGAACACATCAAGCAAACTTCCAAACGTCTGCCCAAAATGTGTTGATGCTCTTTCCTAAAGACAAACTGAGACTGAGATATAACCAAAGGTTGCAGCGTGAAAGATTCTGGAATGAAAGTAAAACTGGTTTATTTATTAACAACATCAGCGTTTCTTGTAGCCTTTGATCAAATTACTAAAATATATGTTCAAAGTAAGTTTTACCTCGGGGAGTCGATTTCCGTCATTGATGGGTTCTTTAATTTTACCTATGTTCAAAACCCAGGCGCCGCTTTCGGATTTCTCGCCAACTCTCCTGCCGTCTTTAGAGATAACTTCTTTTTAATCATCCCGCCCATCGCAATGGGAATTATCATTTATTTTTTAAAGTCAGTAAAATCCAGCGACAAGATCCAGGTTCTTGCATTGAGTATGGTTTTTGGAGGAGCGGTAGGAAATTATATCGATCGAATAAGAGTAGGCTATGTCATCGATTTCCTAGATTTTCATTATAAAAATATCTATGCATGGCCCGCATTCAATATCGCAGACTCAGCTATCGTAGTAGGAATTATTATTTTGTTCTTCCTCAGCTTTAGGAAGGAGGACGAATGATGTCTTACTACGTCCACAACATCGATCCGATCATCGCAACCTTGGGACCTCTTCAAATTCGCTGGTACGGTATGATGTATCTTGTCGGCTACTTTGTAGGTTACCTCATTTTGATGAGACGTTATAAACGCGGATTGAATATCTTAAACTCTGAGGGAAACCAAACACTGATCACTTACATTATGATTGGAATGATTGTCGGCGCACGGCTGGTTTACGTCGCCGTTTATAATCCAATGTATTATATGAATAACCTCTCTGAGGTCTTTGCTGTCTGGCAGGGTGGCCTTTCTTTTCACGGAGCGCTTCTCGGATACGCAGTAGCAGTTTGGCTTTTCTCAAGAAAATATAAAATTCAGTTTTATCATGTTGTAGATAATGTCGTTGTCGGCGCATCCATGGGTATTTTCTTTGGCCGGCTCGGAAACTTTATTAATGGCGAACTCTATGGTCGCGTGACAGAAGTCCCTTGGGGTGTGATTTTTCCCGATGGCGGTCCGCTGCCACGTCACCCGTCACAACTTTATCAAGCTTTGGGTGAAGGGCTTGCAGTCTTTTTGATTTTACACTTAGTTCAGCGGTACGAACAAAAGAAAGGTCACGCTCCTCTCTTAAAGAATGCAATCGAGGAACAAACAAAAAGTAAAACCCCTAAAAAGGTTAAAATCAGTTGGGGACGCACTGGTGTGATGACTTCTTGGTTTTTAATTTTGTATGGTATCGCACGTTTTATTATCGAATTTTTTAGAGAGCCAGATGCACAACTTGGCTTTTTTGCGCAATATTTTTCAATGGGACAAATCCTTTGTACGCTCATGATCATCTCAGGCATTCTGATGTTAAGGTACGTCGTCAAAAACCCGAAGCCGCAGTCATACAACTATGAACTAAAATAATATGAATGCTATTTTCCAACCATCAGTACATATAAATATTCCAGTTTATTTACTGCTGGTCAGCTTGGCATTTTCTGTTGCAGTTATTTATTTTTACAAAAGAGCCCTTAAACTCCGTCTTTCTCCGAAACTCTCAATGGAGATTGCCATTGTCGGAATGGTCGGTGCCTTTGTTGGCTCGAGACTCTTTCATATCGTGTTTGAATATCCAAAACACTACCTGAATAATCCACTAGATATTTTTAAAATCTTAAATGGCGGATTTGTCTTTTACGGTGGATTGATTGTTGGTTTATTAGCGGCGCTTTATTATATCAAGAGGCTTCGTCAGAACCCATTGAACTGGTTAGATTGCGCAGCTCCTGCCATTGCCGTTGGATACATCGTCGGACGCGTAGGATGCATATTCGCTGGATGCTGTTACGGAAAGATATGCAATCTCCCGTGGGCAATCAGCTTCCCACCAGGAGTAGAAGCGCCCGCACATATTCCACTGCATCCAACCCAATTTTACGCCATCATCGGGCAAACGATAGTACTCGCATTCATCTTGCTCATCGAAAAATACAAAAAACCAAAACGAGCTGGAACACTTTTTTTCCTCTGGCTATTAGGACACGGAATAAGCCGATTAATAGTAGAACAATTCCGAGGAGACTTCAGAGGCGACCTATTAGGCCCACTCTCCATCTCAACATTCCTAAGCCTACTAGCAATAACCCTAGCCCTCCACAACCTACGCCGCCCCTAGGTACGCCGTACCTTTTTGTCTAGCACCGCGCCAACGCACCCTTACTACCAGCGCTGGCAGTGACCTTGGGGATGGTGCTTTGGTTGAGCTTCCATAAAACGTCACTATAAGGTCCTTAAAATATAGAATTTTTTCCTCATATCTAAATAGATTGTATTTCAGATCAAAACTTATGGCATAAGAGTTGTATCTATGTTTGTGCCTATGAAGTACTTAGTTGTTTTAAGCATTTTAATCTCTGGATCTTTTGGCTTCGCTAATCCTTGCGAGGACACACGGCAATTGAAGAGTCTTTGGGAGACTAAGTATATAAAACTTGTTCAGAACCCAGAGGCACTTGGCAGCGGGTTTGATGCTTCCTCGATGGCTTATAAGCTCGCTCAGGCTATTTGCATTTTGGAGTTTCCAGGGCTGCCTAACTATGATGGTACATTTTATACTTACTTCGAAGCCTCGGCTCATAACATTTTTATTGAGCTCAATAATCCATTTGAAGATAATAATGCCATAGCTTCGACACCTCAACCAGGCATTGTGCTACTGCATCCAAACTTTTTCAGTGATAGACCTGAAATGATCTTTATACGCTCCTCGACACTGGTACATGAAGCTAGACATAGTGAACTAACACATTTGGGTATTCCGAATCATCACGTCGTATGTCTCCGTGGAATTTATAAAAATAAGGAATCATTATGTGATAAAGAGTTCGGACGCAACTGGAAAACCGCAAGTGTGCGTTCTTACCAAGTCATGTTTCTTAATCGACTATATGAAACCTCTAGTTTCTATCGGAACAACGCCCTCCTCAGAATGTTTATAAATGATCTTATCAATAACTATTTCAACCAGGTCGATCAAGAGACTTATAACAAATATTATAAGTAATATAATTTATTTCAAATAAAATACAGCGTAACTGGGGCCCAGCAGGTTGCAATATTTTTTATTTCATATTTAACAACATAAATCCGATATCATAATAATGGACTAACAAAAGGATTATCGATGCGTATGATGATCACCTACCTTTTGTTGTTATTTTGCGACCATTCCTACAGTCAGTTGCTCACAGGATATGATGATGACGTTACATTTAATAACAATACGAGGGCCATAGATTCACAACCCCCTAAAAGACGAGAATATATTTCAATTCAGTGCCCCATAGGAAGCGAATATATGAACGGATACTGTATTCGTGCGATACCCAACGATCCATTGGGTCGCCTTGAAAAGTTTTGCCCCACTGGTACTCGGGAAGCCTTCAATCCCAAAACAATGTATCCCGAATGCTACAGGCTAACAAACAATGAGGGTTACGTATTTCCGCCGTTTGAAAAAAAACAGACTCACTCCCTCTGCCAACAGAAGCTTCATTCGACCGAGCGTACTTGCAAAGGTGCTGCGCTTTTTGAGGTTGGGTCGGTTGCTAATATGT
>CAYXYF010000061.1:0-4885 GCA_964469265.1 uncultured Bdellovibrionales bacterium | reverse complement strand
CCATAAAGGGCTTCTAGTGTTTTTGTGAAACTCGTTTCGTAGGAGTGATCCGCTTGCAGAGACTGAGGTAAAAGAGAAGCGACATACAGAAAGACTGTTAGAATGTAGCATGTTTTGCTGTTTGCCACGTCTCTCGCGCCAGAAGTAAGCTTGCGTCATTAGCCCTTAATCAAAATGTTTAGTAAAAACAAAGAAAATTCCCCAGTGGAAATGCTGACCCAGTGGTGGAAAAAATTCCCCAAAGGACGCTCTAAAAGACCTTTTAAATAAATATAGATAATCTGGTTTCATGTATTTACTGGTGTTGAGTTTGCATTTTTCGGGGGTATGAAACTGCAATAGCAGCGTAAACCTAAACAAAAGGACTCATCATGCGAAGCGATCAAGCTAATATAGAAACAAATCACAAACATCTAATATGTTGGAGATCGATCATTGCGGGTCTTGCCGTAGCGATCATCGTTTTCTTAGGCCTACTGGCATTGTCAGTTGCGTTCGGAGGTATCGGTCTATCTGACGGATCTTCTGCTCAAGCCGCTGGAAATTTTGTAGCAGGGTCTTTGATCATCGCAACGATCTTGGCTACTTTTTCAGGTGGCTATTTGGCAGCGCGCTTAGGCCGCACAGAAGTAGACACTCTAGGAACCACTCAGGGTATGGTGGTCGGCGCAGTATTTTTAATACTTGTCGTTTGCCAAATGGGTGCCGTGGTGGGCTCCATGGGAAAAGCCGTTGGTCAAGCCATGGGTGCAACAGCAGTTGCTGTTGGTGGAGCGGCAACAGCGGCAGGTGACAATTCTATTGTTCAAGATATCGTGCAAGATACTGTTGGTAATCTTAATTTAAAATCAGATCCCGCGGTTGTGGCAAAGGGCCTTGCTAGTAGGCTTTTGCGTGGCGACGAGGAGAGCGCAAGAAATTATTTAGCAGATCAAGCTGGCGTTCCTGTATCCGCAGTTGGTCAACAAATCAACACAGCAAGAGCAAAGATAGATGAAGCCACTACAGAGCTTCGTAAAACAACGGCCGACGCATTAAAAGCCACGGGTTGGAGTCTATTTGTAATGCTAGTTCTAGGAATGAGTTCCTCAGGCTTAGGCGGGTTATTAGCCACTAAGTGCAACGAGAAATACACTTTAGATACCCACGATGATCTTAAAAAAGATTACAAGAGAACACGCACGTAGGATTTAAATTTAAAGTTTAGCTTCGACTAGAAACTATTTAGAGAAAGGATCAAATATGAATCCATTAAAAATTATTTCAGATCAAAACGGTGCTATGGGATGGATACTGCTATGGCTAATAGGACTTCCGATCCCGATTTTAATAATTTTATTCTTAATCCGTGGCGGAACGTAAAACGTTCCCGTCTGCTCTGGTCCTTGATATGGGGCCAGACCGTCTATCTATTGTTTTTAAACGCCGAAGGGAGTAAATTAGCGTCTGGCTCTAGGAGGTTCTATGGCTGACACTAAAAAGAAAGTACTATCAAAAGACGTTATGAGAAAAAAGGCTTTCGACCGTTGGGAAAACGAAGGCGGCAGGCCTCCAGCTAAGACACCAAATATTGATCCTGCAAAACAATCCAAGAAAAAGACTAGCAAAAATATTTCAAAAAAACGCTAGACAGTTAGGCACACAAATATGAACGAAGAAGACTTCGAGGGCACCCTAGTACTAGAAAAGCTTGCCGAAATCGGAAAGATCGATGATTTCTTTGAAGCAATAGACGCCGACGATTTCGAACGCGCGAGATCGCTCATGAAAGCTGCCAGCATAGATTCCGACACGATCAAGGTCGTATTAAAAAAAATGAACGACATCGACTAAAAAGTACGCCGTTACTTTTAGTGTCACAGACCTTCTGCTGTAGCTTCACAGTAAGTAGAGCGAATTAGAACCTTCTTTTTGACAAGCTTCGGATTTTTCAAGTCTCCAACATTTACGGATCTTACCTCGTAAAAACCTCCTGCAATCTTTAATATTCTTTTATAGTCAGGAGACGTTGTTACGGTTGTGATTTCAAAGGAGTCTGCTGGGACGTGGTATAATTCAAATGTAAGAACTGGTTGCGAACCGTCGGTTACAGTAACTGATGTCGCTTCTGAAATGTGACCATAAAAATTCCAGTAGAACCGTTTGTCAGGATAAGAGCAGGCACGAGGAAATTTCGAAGCGTACATTTCTTCAAGCACTGCTACACAAAATAAAAAGTACGGCCTTCCCTTTCGTTTCGCAAGTGGAAGACCTTACTGCCAGCGCTGGTAGTAGGAGCGTGTCATCAGCAGGCTCGAGCATAGTACGGATCCGCTAACGCATCCGCAAAAGCTTTCTTACTAGCACCTGCGAAACATTTGGGAAGTCCGTACCTTTTGGTCGGAAAAAAGGTTTGGATGGATCACGGTGCTCTAGACTATTACGAATGTGTCGGCACAAATGTTAAAGACTCATGGGGCTTATCGTTTACGAAGCTATGCAAACTCAAAAAAGATGAAACAGTTATATTTGCATTCATCACGTACAAATCAAAAGCCCACCGAGACGCCGTCACTAAAAAAGTCCACAAAGACCCACGCATGCAACCCGAACAATTTAAAGGGGAGATGCCCTTCGACACAAAACGAATGACAGTCGGCGAATTCAAAACCCTCGTACACAGCTGACAGCCAATAACGCATCATTTATTCGCGAAAGCAGCTACGATTTAGTTCATACTAGCAGCACAGGCAATAGCATTGCTAGGTGCTAATATGCTACACAAAGGACTGCACCCCATCACAGCAACAGCAACTCCTACACAAAATGAAGAACCCATTTGTGATCCATTCTCATTGTAAATAAGAATGTTGACCTTACCCGAGGCGGATCCACCTCCGTTCGTATTACAGTAATACGCAGTTGCAGTACCTCCTGATGCTTGACAAGATATATGTTCGATTGCCGTTGCGAACTCAGCGTGAAGCAGAAAAAGTGATAGTGATAATATAAAACTTAATAATCGCATATGGTCCCCCTTGGTTGGTCGCTATTGATCTTAGCAAGTCCCATACCATAAGTTTCAGTGGCAAAAGCACCCGAACAATCTCATGAAGATTGGTAAATTCAAATTTAGTTCAGCAATATTGTTGGAGGTATACGGAATGGAGTATAAACTTGGAGGCTATTTTTTCTTCTTCATGTTCGGTTGAACAGAAAGCTTACCAGGAACAGCATTTTTTAAACTTGGACCTGGAGTAAGCTTTTGAGGAATTTCAATAATAAATATACAGCCTGATCCGGGTATATTAGTTGCACTGATTTTTCCCTGACTTAAATGAATTGCGCGTTGAGAGATCGTGAGGCCTAACCCCAAACCGCTTTTGTTCGCATGTTCTTGTACGTAAGGTTCAAATAAGGATTTGATTTTACTCTGGTCCATGCCACCGCACTCATCTTCTATTTCTATAAAAACTCTATCACTGACAAGTTTGCCACGAAGCCAAATTTTACCGCCTCTTTTTGTATATTTGATGGCATTTTGAATTAGATTTGCAACAGCTGAGAGAATAAATTGTCTGTCACCTTCGACTTCAATTTTCCAATCGACTTCGCTAGTCAAAACTTGATTTCTTTTACTAGAATCTATTTGAGCCGTAATCATAATTTGATCAAATAAATTTGCTAATCTAAATTTTTCTATAGATAAATCAGAATCGGCCCTCATTCTCACTTCTGATAAAGATCTATCAATTAAGTTTCTCATGCGAACTAAATTTGCTTCGAGCACACCTGCGGTACTGCCACCCACACCAACAAGACCTGCTTTGATCATATCTTGTGCAATGGTCGCACTTGATAACGCATTTCGAAGTTCGTGGGCTAAAAACCCAAGATGCAAATATTCTCGTTCTTCTGAGGCAATATTACTTCTATATTGAAACTCTGAAACTGCGGAAGCTATTGCAACATCAAGACACGCATTAAAAATATTAAATTCGTTTGGAGAAATATTGGCATCATCTGTTGTAGCAAGCTCCGTGATTGCTTGGCACATAGCACCGTATGCGTGAACAACATGAGATAGAGAATATCCCAGTCGCAAAAACTCTTGTCCGTGAGTTGCCGCAGTGGAGAGCATCTCTTCGTGACGAACTGCTGTGGGTTGTTTTTTTAAAACCTCAATAAGTTGATTATAAAAGAGCGGAAGTCCCTGATTTAGTTGTTCTGAACTCACATGGTTTCCTGCGAGGGCTTTGGTTTTTTCAGCGGCGAGTGCTAAAATTTTTGTTTTATTTTTTTCTAAGAACTCATGGAGCATATTTGATCCTTTAATGTGACTAACATTTCACACTTCTTTAACCTTTGTTCACTATCGTCACTTACCTGAATTGAAAATCTGATAGTGTGGTATTGTGCTTCCATATGACAAAACCATTAAAACCAAACCGAAAACACATTCTTATCGTGGACGATTCAACGGACAACCAATTGCTACTAAAAACGCTACTGGAAAGTCAAGGGTATACAACTGACTGTACATCAAATGGCAAAGAGGCCCTAATGTTATTGGAGTCATCGACAAATTTACCTCAGGCGATCCTGCTCGACTTGAGAATGCCGGTGATGGATGGCATGACTTTTCGAGGAATTCAGAAAGAAAATTCCAGACTAAAAAACATTCCGGTCGTCATTATGAGCGGAAATGATGATATGGAGTCCTTTGGAACAATCGCAAATACTCCCATTATGCAAAAACCATTAGAACTTTTGAACGTGTTAGAAATTGTTAGGGATAGCGTGAATGTACATTGATTTTTTAAAGCAATTATTTACTCCAAAAAACCAATCACAAAATGCCGTAGGTGTCAGCGGCAACACAGGTCGGATTCTAGAGGAGAGCTTG
>CAYXYF010000060.1:0-5655 GCA_964469265.1 uncultured Bdellovibrionales bacterium | reverse complement strand
GCTATCTATCATAAATTATATATAATGCGGGCCTTACACGATGTCACCGATTGAATTTGCTAAAATTTTATGAAATTATGGCCCCTTTCCTAGGTACCACTTGCGCCGTGATTTTGATCCAGATCGAGGCGCAAGAACTTTAAAAAGTTCGCGGCAATGAAGAGCTGGATCAAAAGGACAAACAAGTTTGCGCCGGGCTTTTGGCCCAGATCGCGGCGCAAGGGTTTCGCAACACCGGAGCGTGCTCACAGCACGTGAGGATTTGCGAAGGCCGCAGTAACAAAGAGCTGGGTCAAAAGGACAAGCAATGAAAATTTGTGTGGTGGGCACTGGTTATGTCGGACTCGTTGCAGGGGTATGTTTTGCAGATGCAGGACATGAGGTGACTTGTGTTGATAATGATCCAAGTAAGATCAACTTACTCAACGATAAAAAAGTACCAATCTACGAGCCAGGTTTAGAAGAACTTCTTGAGCAAGCCTTGCAAAAAGAAAAAATCAGCTTCACTACGGATATCGATTCCGCGGTTAAAGACAATGAAGTGGTATTTATCGCTGTTGGAACTCCTGAAAAAGAAGACGGTAATGCAGATATGGGCCCGACATACCAAGTTGTTGAATCAATCTGTAAAGCGATGAACGGCAAAAAGTATGTTGTTCTAAAGAGTACAGTCCCTATCGGTACTGGAAAAGAAGTCCAAGCTTACTTTGATAAAAACGCAAGTCATCCAGTAGAAGTTATTAATAACCCAGAATTCTTAAAAGAAGGTGCTGCCATCGATGACTTCCTTAGGCCTGACCGAGTTGTTATTGGATGTAGAACAGAGCAAGCAAAAACTGTTATGCAAGAGCTCTATGATCCCTTTGTGAAAAACGGAAACCCGATTATCTTTATGGATAATACTTCAGCCGAGATGTCCAAATATGCTGCAAACTCTTTTCTATCGGTAAAAATTAGCTTTATTAACGAGATTGCAAAGCTTGCTGACTCCGTTGGAGCAAATGTCGACTCTGTGAGAAAAGGATTTACGTCGGACTCACGAATTAACCCTTCATTCTTCTATCCGGGCGTTGGCTTTGGCGGAAGTTGCTTCCCTAAAGACGTTCATGCTCTGATCAAGAGTGGAGAAAAACACAACGTCACAATGAAGATTGTTAACTCCGCCCTTGAAGTAAATAGAAAACAAAAGCTAGAACTCGTTGAGATTGCAAAAAGACATTATGAGAAAGCAGGAAGCTCCCTTCAGGGTAAAAAAATCGCTATGTGGGGTTTAAGCTTTAAGCCAAAGACCGACGACGTCCGAGAAGCTCCCGCTATGTACATGATCGAGATGCTAAACCAACTTGGCGCAACTGTGATCGCTTATGACCCAGTCGCTGGCGAGAATGCGAAGAAATTCTTCAAAGCTCCGTTTGAATTAGGAGATGATCCAGTAGAAATCACAAAAGGTGCTGATGCTCTTTTTGTCGTAACGGAATGGAACGAATTTAGAAACCCTGATCTTGAAGCAGTCAGGAAGAACTTAAAAACACCTCTCGTATTTGACGGGAGGAACGTCCTTCACATAACTAAGATGAAGCAACTCGGTTTTGATTATTACTGCATTGGAAAACAAGCTGAGTTTGATCATTTAAGAACGGAAATGTAATTATGAATAAAAAGGTTTTAGTCGCAGGGGGAGCAGGTTTTGTCGGTAGTCACCTCGTAGACCTTCTTCTTGAAAAAAATTATGAAGTCACGGTGGTCGACAACTACGTGACTGGCAGCCCGAAAAACCTTTCCCATCTTAAGGGGCAAATCGAGATTCTCGACCACGATATTCGTGAACCACTCAAGGCCAGCAAGAAATTTGACCAGATCTATAATCTGGCATCTCCAGCTTCACCCATTGATTTTGAGAAAACACCGCTGTTCATTATGGAAACGGCATCCATCGGCCATAAAAACCTTCTTGAACTGGGTAAAGAAACAGGCGCACGAGTTTTCTTTGCTTCAACGAGTGAAGTTTACGGAGATCCTGAGGTGCATCCGCAACAAGAAGACTATCGTGGAAATGTGAACACCATCGGACCCAGAAGCTGCTACGATGAAGCTAAACGATACGGTGAAACCCTTACCATGATCTACAATAAGCAGTATGGCGTTGATACTCGGATTGTTAGAATATTTAATACGTATGGTCCACGAATGCGCCCAGAGGATGGAAGGGTTATTCCAAACTTTTTCTCCCAAGCTATTGCAAAAAAGCCACTGACTGTTTTCGGGACGGGCAAACAAACCCGGTCTCTATGTTTTGTAAGGGACGAGGTAGAAGGGCTATACGCTCTTATGGAAAGCCGTGAAACGCGTCCAGTAAATGTTGGTAACCCACAAGAACTTACAATTTTAGAGTTAGCAGATACAATCAATGATCTTCTTAGTAATACAGCTGGAGTCGAATACAAACCTCTTCCTACAGACGACCCGCAAAGAAGGCGCCCTGATATCACGCGTGCTAAAGAAGTTTTAAATTGGGAACCGAAGGTTTCACTAAAAGATGGCTTACAAAAAACCTTTGAGTACTTTGAGAAGGAATTAAAATAAATGAAACTTGCCATAGTTGGTGCGACGGGTGCCGTCGGAATTGAGTTTTTAAAAGTTCTAGAAACGAGCTCTTTAAAATTTGATGAGTTAAAACTCTATGCTTCACCAAGAAGTGCTGGTAAGAAGATGAGCTTTAAAGGTAAAGAACTCACCGTTGAGGTCATGCCTGAGGGAGCCATCGACGCTGATATTATTTTAGCATCAGCAGGGGGAGATATCTCTAAGGCCTACGCTCAAAAGTGGGTTGAGGGTGGATCCATCGTTATCGATAACTCCAGTGCTTTTAGATATGATGACAATGTTCCGTTAGTTGTTCCTGAGGTTAATGGTCCTGCGGCGCTTAAGCACAAAGGAATTATCGCAAATCCAAATTGCACAACAGCTATTTTAGTCGTGGCACTTGCTCCTCTACACCGCGAGTTTAAAATTAAAAAAGCTATTGTAAGCACCTATCAAGCAGCCAGCGGTGCTGGAGCTGAAGGTATGGATGAACTCTTGGATCAAACCAAGGTTTATTTTGAAGGAAAAACTCCAGGCAATAAGGTGTTTGCTCACCCATTGCCATTTAATATTATTCCTCACATCGATTCATTCCAAGAGAATGGCTACACAAAAGAAGAGATGAAAGTGACTTGGGAGACACAAAAAATCATCGGTGATAAATCGATAAAAATTTCGTGCACTGCCGTTCGCATTCCTACACTTCGTGCACATAGCGAAGCCATCACTTTAAAACTTGAAAAACCTGCAACACCAGATCAGGCTCGGAAAATATTAAGCCAAACTCCTGGTGTCACCGTTGTTGATGATCCTAGCAATAATAAATACCCTATGCCGTTAAACGCCACTTCGCAAATTGATGTTGAAGTCGGAAGAATTAGAAGCAGCTTGGTATTTGATGGCGGGCTGGATTTATTTATATCTGGCGACCAACTATTAAAGGGAGCAGCTTTAAATGCAGTGCAAATCGCCGAGTACCTTCAAAAACAGGGCGCCGCATCGGTTCGCAAATAACATCCATTGACTAGAAATGAGTCATCCTCTGTAATTAAAGAATGACTAAATTATTACTTATTATTTTACTCGCAAGCGTTCCCTCCTACGCTACCCTTATTAAACCACTTCCAATTCATCTCACAGACGAAGAGAAACCGCTTTTACGTTCCTATATTGAGTCTGCAAGAAGAGTTCAGACAACAAGTCCGAAGGGACACGTTCATTCTTTGGGTGAATGGGAAGACGCCGCTGCGGCCATGACACTTTGGAAGAATTCTTCGTTAATTCAAGCTTTCACAGAAAATGGCAATGTTCGAATTATCGCTGATAATAGTTCGTCCCAGAGGCAATGGGAAAGCTGGCTTGCAGGACAAAAAATAAATAAAAACCGAGTGGATTATTTTTTGACTCGAACAAACTCCATATGGGTTCGGGACTACGGCCCATGGTGGATCGTGAGCGACGATGGTATCGGAATTGTAGACACAATTTATAATCGACCGCGACCAGCAGATGATGTCGTTCCAGAATTCATAGGATCTCAATTAAATATTCCAGTCTATAAGCCTGGAATTGTTCATACAGGTGGAAACTACTACAGTGACGGCGTTGGTGGCGCATTTTCATCAACTTTAATTTTTAGAGAGAATTCGAACTTTTCAACAAATGATATTTTAAAGCGCATGTTTGAATTTTTAGGAATAGAAAACTATGTCACATCTCCTTTAGGAGAGTACGTGACGATCGAACATCTTGATACCTATGGAAAACTTGTTTCTCCAGATACCTGGGTCTTTGGTCGCTTCCCTAAAGATTCAAGGTTTTATAAAGATGCCGAACGAATGGTAAAACTTCTTGAGACCCAAAAGTCAGGTTATGGAACTCCCTATAAAATCTTTCGCTTAGATATGGTTCCTATTGGCCGAGATGAATATCGTCCATTTGTGAATTCTTTTATCAGCAATGACACTCTCTACTTCCCAGGACGCGGAGATGCGCACGACGAAGTCGCACGCGCTGTCTATCAGCAAGCTCTTCCAGGATACAACATTGTGAGCGTCTCTGATCAAGGAACAAGATGGGGAGACTCTGTTCACTGTCGCACAAGAAATCTTATTGATCCAAATACCATTTTTATCTTTCCGAAGGTTTTAAGTAGTTCAGAGAACGAAGTTACTTTTGAAGCCAAAGTCATCCCTTCACCTTTAGCACAAACTGAAAGCGTGGAAGCAGTATTCTTCACTCCAGAAGGCGAGATTGCGGTTCCAATGAATTCACAAGACGGCCAGTTCTATCAAGCGACAAAGAGACTTGATGAAGCGACTGAACGAAAATTTTATATTCGAGCAACGGATAGCTCTGGTAAGATCAAGACCCATCCGCGACTTGCCCCTAAAATGACAATCCAGTTTTAATTAATCACACAAATAGGCATGGGAGTTTACATCCGATGCCTTTTTTATATAGTTGCGACGTAAAGACGATTCACAAAAAAGGTAGCATATTATGAACGTTACAGAATCTCAGATCAAAGACGTTTTGGAGAAGTACAACAAGGTTGCAATTGTTGGCCTCAGTCCAAATCAGGAACGCCCCAGTCATTCCATTGCTAAATATCTTATGAGAAAGGGTTATGACGTGGTTGGAGTAAACCCTGGTCACGATAGTATTCTGGGTCTGCCTGTTTATATTTCAGTGTTAGATCTGCCAGGCGATGTCGAAATCGTCGATGTTTTTAGAAACCCAAGACACGTTCCTGAGATCATCGATCATGCTATCGAAAAAAAAGCTAAAGTCGTTTGGCTTCAAGAAGGCGTTACCCACCCCGAAGCTGAAAAAAAAGCCGAAGAGGCTGGAATACTAGTTATTTCTGATTTGTGTATCTTGAAGGAACATCGAAAGCACATCCCGCACGCGCAAGATGTGCAACATCCTTAAAATAAGAATCCCGCTGCGACCATTTTAGATACCAGCAGAGTGGCGCTCGTCGTCGTCTAGGACAGACTGAATTCCGCCTTTAAGCTGTGGACGATATGCTAGATCTTGAATTCCATAAATAAAGTTAGAACCGTTTTT
>CAYXYF010000059.1:0-6101 GCA_964469265.1 uncultured Bdellovibrionales bacterium | reverse complement strand
TAATTAAACTCCAGTAGGCAGGTTTCCATGACCACTTTAGCTTGGGATCAAGTCCACCCAGCCCCTTCTTCACATAATTTCCGAACCCAAAAATTTTCATCTCTAGTTATTATGCTGAACTCCTACCCAAATGACAAACACGACTAGATGGGAATTTGCCCGTCACTATTGTAAACGCCCATGAATAAATTCCATGATTTTCCATTAAAGCAGAGCCTAGATGGCACCTCTGCCAGCTTGACCCTATAAAACAGTGTCTAAAATACACCAAAGATTTCGCACGCTTGAATGCATTGCTCCGCATCAAGAGCCTGTTATAACTAGCCTTTAGGTAAATTAGCTAGTTTCTTTCTTTTGGCAAACTTATTGCTATGGTATTGTAGCAACCAGGAGATTTAAGCATGGAATTCAAAAGCAAGATCAGAAAAGTTGCGAGTAAGAAACTAACCAACATGATTTCCACTTCACCAGAAGATATTTTTTAGTTTTAACTCCTCAGTATCCAAACGTAATAACAAATTCTACTTAAAGTAAGTCTTTGAGGTGGCAGTCGTATGGCTCAAGAGCGCCATTATTTTATTCGAACTCTACGTGTTTTCGTAGCTTTGGCAATTGCTGCCATCGTTTCGACGTTGCCTCTCTATTACTTAGAGTTTTTTACCTATGACATGAGGTTTCGGCTCAACCCATTTACAGAGAAGTCCTCTGAAGTCGCAACCATTGCCATTGAGCAATCAACACTTCAAAAGTTTGCTGGTGAGCCGACTCTTAAAGAGCACACTGATCTTCTTAAAAAACTTTTGAAACAAAATCCTGTAGCAATCTACTATGTGGTCAATCCCAAAGAGCTCATCGGTACAAGAGAAGATCGCCTCGAATTCACTGAGACAATTAAAAAGTTTCGCAACCACGTTCTTTATATGAAGGAGCTTCCAAACAAGGGTGAAGAGCACAAGGTCATCTTGGGCTCAAGCTTTCCTGGTTTACGCTACAGTCCAGGCTATCTTTCAACGGATTTCCAACACTTTGCTGAAGACAATGTCGCAAGACGTGCTCTTCTTTACTCCCAAGGGTATGTCTATTCTCAAGTCAAAGCAGCAAATACAATAAACCCCATATCGGATTTTACAAAATACCGAGGTTCCTTTGCCTTCGGGAGTTCACGACAAATTTTTGTAAACTACCAAAGACCAAAAACATTTTTACCAGTTCCATTTGAATCCGTCTATGACGACAAGGTTTTAGAGAATCAGTTCAAAGATAAGATCGTACTCATTGGCAAAGACACAAAGTTTGACTATCAAGATTACGTTAAAACTGTCTACGACAGAAGCAACTTCTCTATGAGTAACCTTGAGGCGCAGGCAAATATTATCTCTACACTTTTACAGAATAACGGAATCATCAAAACACCAAAGTGGATCAACACAATAATTACGTTCCTATTCGCAATCATTGTGGTCTTTACGGTCTTTTCACACTCGCCAACTCGCGCCATTGTCGTGCTACTTTCTACGGTCGCAGGGTACTTTGCAATCGCAACGCTACTCATGGTGTTTGGTCATGTGGCAATCGGTGTTGCCCAACCTTTGATTACAGTATTTGTTTGCTATTACTTGTTTATCCCTTATCGATTAATTCGAGAGAACAAAAAGTTTTGGGAGCTGACACAAAAAAACAAGCTCCTCACGCAGGTTGAAGAACTTAAAAATAATTTCTTAAGCATGATGTCTCATGACTTGAAAACTCCGTTGGCTCGGATTCAGGGTATGGCTGATATTGCACTAGCAAAATCAGAACAACTTGAACCCGACCAAAGAAACGCCATTCAACTGATTAAGCGCTCAGCTGAAGAGTTAACAGAGTTCATTAGTTCGATCCTAGATCTTTCACGAGTTGAGTCTCAAAAAATTAAACTCAATTTAGAATCTCGTGACATCAATCGTATTTTAGAGGGCATCATTCAGAAGTACGAATATCTAGCGCAACAGAAAAATATCGAGATCGTAAAAGAGCTTGAAACACTATTTTCAGTCAAAGTCGATGCTGACCTTATGAAACAGGTATTTAGCAACTTAATTGAAAATGCGATTAAATACTCGCCTACCAATTCGAAGATACTGGTTTCATCAGAGGAAGTGGATGGTCATATAATTGTTCAAATTGCGGACCAAGGCATTGGAATCACTGACAATGAAATAAAGCACATCTTTACGAAGTTTTATCGCACCAAACATGTGAAAAATTCACCTATAAAAGGCTCAGGCCTAGGTTTATACCTTGCAAAATACTTTGTTGAGCTGCATAAAGGTCACATATCAGTTGAGAGCCTGCCTCAACAAGGGTCAACGTTCACGGTCGATTTACCGACCAGCCAAGACGATGAGACCTTTGCAGGGAGGGCGTAATGGACATGTTTGGAGGGAAAATGTTGAGGGTTCTAGTGGTAGATGATGATGCGGGCTTGAGGCTTGCCGTCAGCACTACTCTAAAGAACACGGGGCGATTTACAGTGCAAGACGCTGTGGATGGCCTGCATGCCATCGAAAAGATGGAAGCGTCTGAATACGACCTTGTCATCCTTGACGTTGATATGCCTCGCCTAAACGGTATAGAAACCCTTAAGAAAATTAAAGAAATATCGCCGCAAACAATCGTTCTTATCATGACGGCTTATGCAAATATCAATGATGCTGTAACAGCAGTAAAAGAAGGCGCTTATAACTACATCTCAAAGCCTGTTAAAGGTGAGGAGCTCATCCAGTTAGTGGATAGATCCATTGAAGCCCATGATATGATTTCTTCAGCAGCGGCGTCTTCTCCTGTGCTTATTGAATCTGACAGAAAGTTTGTTGGTAAAAACGTTGAGATGAAGAAAGTTTTTAGCTTAATCTCACGACTCTCAAACGTAGATACAGCTGTTTTAATCCGCGGAGAGTCTGGTACGGGTAAAGAACTTGTCGCAAGAGCGATCCACTATAACTCTGCAAGAAAAGATCAAAAGTTTGTGGCAATTAACTGTTCAGCAATTCCTGAAAATCTCTTTGAATCTGAACTTTTTGGTCACGAAAAAGGTTCTTTCACAGGAGCTGATCAACGAAAGATTGGAAAATTTCAATATGCAGAAGGCGGAACCTTGTTCCTTGATGAAATTGGAGACATGCCACTTCTTATGCAAGCAAAGCTTCTTCGCGTTCTTCAAGAAAAGGTATTTACTCCAGTAGGTGCTAATAGAGAGCTTGAAGCCAATGTAAGAATTATCGCTGCAACCAATAAGCCTTTAGAAAAGATGATTGAAGAAGGAACGTATAGAGAAGATCTATTCTATCGCCTCAGCGTGATCCCGATGTTCTTGCCTCCGTTAAGAGAAAGAAAAGATGACATCGAGACTTTGATCAATATGTTCATTGCAAAATTCAATAAAGCTCAGGCTAAAAAGATTTTAGGTGTCACGCCAGATGTTTTAGCGTGCTTTAAGAAATACAACTGGCCAGGGAATATTCGCGAACTTGAAAATGTTATGGAATATGCCTTTGTCATTGAGACTACAAATAAGATTACAATGCCGTCATTGCCAGAAAAACTTCTGACCTCGTTGGGAATTTCATTTACTGAAGTCCAAAAGCAGGCGGAAAACCAAGAGAGTGAAGAAGTAATTACTTCCGCACCAGAGACAGCTCCATCCAATGGCGAGGTTGCTTCTGTTGAGTTGTCTGGTGAATTGGACTTTGGCAAGCACAAAGAAATGTTTGAAAAAGAATTTATCATAAAAGCTTTAAAAACTTTCAAAGGCCGCATTAATCAAACCGCACTTCATGCGAACATTCCGAAGAAAACATTGCTTCGTAAGATTGAAAAATACGGTATCAATCCGCGCGATTATATTTCTTAATCATTTTCGCTTGTGGAAAACTCTGTGCACATTGTGTTGATGATTTATTTTTATACTTAAGCTAAAAATAAATCATCTGGTCTGCAAAGTTAAACCTTGATGCCCGAGGAAAAAATCGCTACTTTCTGATCCTTCGATGGCACATAATAATATACCACCACAAGCATTCACAAAAGAGGACCTTGCAAAGGCGTATCTTTGGATACAGTCGCAGCCCGAGTACGTCAAAAACATGGCGACTTCAAAGGACACCCTCGTTGCGCTTTATCTTCAAGCAAGACGCAATGGCAATGCTGCCGTTGAAAACATTGCTCCTGTGAGCTCTAGAGACTTTAAAACTCAACTGCAGTCCCTCGCAACGGAGCTAAACCAATTTGAAAAAGAGCGACTGTCATTTATACCTATTCCTCCTGAGCCAGCTCCCGCCAAGATTCAGGAAAATACCAACTATACCGAAAGAAGCATTGAACTTAAGGTCTCTGAGCGCGCGCCTGTGGCTGATAATCAACTTGTACTCGACGAAAAATCACAACAGATTGTGAACGAAATTAGAGATCAGCTCAATATTCAATCGGATGTTGAAATTATCAGAATGCTTATATCCCTGGGTTACGATAAATTGAAGACGATTTTGCCGAAACCGCAATAGAACCGTGTCCCGATCATTGACTTTAAACCATCAATTTCACTAGATTAGTTCAATAAGTTTATTCAAGCCACACCACCTTAGGTGTTTCAAGGAAATGATGAGCACAACTCAACCAAATTACAAAGAGACATTGAATCTTCCGAAAACTGAATTTCCAATGAAAGGGAATCTAAACCAACGCGAGCCCATCTTTATTGAAAACTGGTTAACAGGGAAAATTTATGAAAAGATGCTCAGCGAAAACTCAGAGCGCGGAAGCTTTACAATGCCAGATGGCCCCCCTTATGCTAACGGCCACCTCCACGTGGGACATGCCCTTAACAAAGTTTTAAAAGACACTGTTATTAAATACAAAAACATGAGCGGCTTTAAAGCTCCTTTTATTCCAGGTTGGGATTGTCATGGCCTTCCTATTGAGCTTTCGGTTGCAAAAGCCATCGGGGACAAACGAAACGAGTTGTCAGATAAAGAGTTTCGGGATCTTTGCCGTGCAGAGGCGCGCAAATGGATAGACATCCAACGTGAAGAATTCAAACGCATGGGAGTGATGGCAGACTGGGAAAACCCTTACATGACACTTCAACCAGACTACGAAGCTGAAGAAATCAGAGTGCTTGCAAAGATTCTTAAAACAGGCGCGCTCTATCACGGGACTAAACCTGTCTACTGGTGTTGGGCTCTCAGAACTGCTCTTGCCGAAGCCGAAGTCGAATACCAAAACCATAAAAGCCATGCAATCTATGTGAAGTTTGACCTTACAGGCGCACTCGATGGCGTGGATAAGGCCTCCCTTGTTATTTGGACCACGACTCCTTGGACTATTCCTGCAAACCTTGCAGTCAGTGCTCACCCAGAGTTTGAATACGAAATCTATAATTCTGAAAAAGGCGCCCTTGTTATTGCAAAAGATCTTAAAGAAGCATTTGAAGCCGATACAGGTTTAAAGCTGACCTCGCTTCCTTCACCGAAAGTGATTAAAGGCGCTGACTTAGAATCGCTCGAGTATAGACATCCGTTTATAGATCGTATCGGAAAAGTGATCTTAGGTACTCACGTCACAACAGAAGCTGGATCTGGCCTCGTTCACACAGCGCCTGGCCATGGTGTGGATGACTACAACGTGGGTTTAAAATATGGTTTAGATATTCTCTCTCCAGTGGATGAGGGTGGCTTCTATACGACAGAAGCACCCGACTTTCTTGTCGGAAAACACGTTTTAAAAGAAGGAAATAAAATCGTTCTTGAAAAACTCACCTCTAGCAATCATCTGGTTGCTCACAAAGAAATCGAACACAGCTATCCACACTGCTGGAGATCAAAGACTCCATTAATCTTCAGAGCGACTCCGCAGTGGTTTTTAAAAATGGATTTAAAAGAAAATTCGCAAGAGTCCATTCGCGAAAAAGCACTTGAAGCAATCAAGAAAGTAAATTGGGTTCCGGGCTGGGGCGAAAAAAGAATTACTTCAATGATTGAGAATCGACCAGACTGGTGTATCTCAAGACAACGCCTTTGGGGTGTTCCAATTCCAGTGCTCTTTTGTGAAAAATGCCAAGAGCC
>CAYXYF010000058.1:0-6258 GCA_964469265.1 uncultured Bdellovibrionales bacterium | reverse complement strand
TGGTGGAAAGCTAGTTGCCTTATACCCTGCTCGTGCAAAAAAAGTTGTTGCGAATTTCAATCTTTTCTCAGAGCAATTCAGAAAGTCAATTCGCCTATTACAGAATAGATACTTTGAAAGCCCAGAGATCAAAGCGCGTTTGATTGATCTTGTTCGAAATGCAGAAGGTGTAAGTGGACTGTTCTATATTGATGAGAAGATCGTAGAGATGGCTCTTTCTGAGCAGCCTCGCCGTTCATCAGCAAAAAGCTGTGCAGCACTTTTTAATAATTAATCTTTTCTTTGATCGTATAAATCCGTTGGATATTTCCCTGTAAAACAAGCGGTGCAGAATTCGTCGGTTTTTGCTTCAACGGCCTTCAATAGGGATTCTTCACTCAGGTAGGCCAAAGTATCTGCACCAATAAACTTTCTGATTTCTTCAACACTTCGTTGGCTTGCAATCAGTTCAGATCGTCGCGGAGTATCTACACCATAAAAACACGGACCCGTTGTCGGTGGAGCTGCTATACGAAAATGAACTTCCTTTGCACCCGCTTGTCGAATAAGCCCAATAATTTTTTTACTGGTTGTTCCGCGAACTAAAGAGTCATCAACGACGATAATGCGTTTCCCCCTTAGCACTTCTGTTTGTGGGTTTAGCTTCACCTTGACTCCGAATGAACGAATCGCTTGCGTTGGCTCAATAAAAGTTCGCCCCACGTAGTGGTTACGAATGATACCCATATCAAACGGAATTTTACTTTCCTCACTATATCCCAAGGCCGCAGCAACTCCGCTATCGGGCACAGGGATTACAATGTCAGCATCAACGGGAGCTTCTTGCGCCAACAGCCTTCCTGAATTTTTTCTCGCTTGGTAAACACTTCGCGAAAAAACAACACTATCAGGTCTTGAAAAGTAAACATGTTCAAAAACGCATTTTGCTTTTCTTGCAGATGGTTTAAGCATCACAGAGTGCTCACCGCTATCGTCGACCCAAAACATTTCCCCAGGCTCAATCTCGCGAACATAGTCCGCATCAATAAGATCAAAGGCACAGGTTTCGCTTGAAAGAATATAACTCTTCTCTCCTTTAGAATTTATTTTTGTTCCAAGAACCAGCGGTCTAAAACCAAACGGATCTCGAATTGCTATAAGTTTTTTCTGAGTTAAAAGAAGTAAGCTAAAAGCACCATCTAGCTTCTCAACCGAATCTTTTAGGGCGTCCATAAATTTCATATGCCCGCGGCGAGCCAGCATGTGCAACAAAACTTCAGTATCGTTACTTCCTTGAAAGATGGAACCTTCACTAATGAGCTCTTGTCTTAAGATATTAGCATTCACAATATTACCATTATGAGCAATAGCTACACCACCGCGGCGCAACTGTGCAGTCAGCGGCTGAGCATTAGCAAGAAGGTTTGACCCTGTTGTTGAATAGCGAACATGGCCTATGGAAACATCACCCTTAAGGAGTGCTAGTTTTTCTTCGTTGAAGACATCATCAACTAATCCAAGACCCTTATATGATGTATGTAAACCCGATTCTCCGCGACCAGATAAGGTCACTATTCCTGCAGACTCTTGACCGCGGTGCTGGAGAGCAAAGAGCCCAAGATAAGTAAGCTTTGAAGCTTCCTCATCATTCCAAACACCGAAAACGCCACACTCGTCTTTAAAGGATTTACTCATTAAAACAGTTCTCCCATGAGTTAGAATAAGTCTCTAACAGAGTTTGCGATTTCGTATTTATAAATTGACCGATCACAAATGCGTTTTTTGATGTGTACCCGATTTTTTCAAAAGATAATCCAGTTTCACGCAATTTGCTCTCAAAAGTTTGGCCGTTTTGTACAGCAAATAAAGTCTCATAAAGTCTTTCAGTAAAAAGGCTTTCTTTTGTCTGTAAAAATTCTGGTAAGTGGTCGATCACGCAACCCACATCTTGGCTGGATTTTAAAAGGTCTATGGCCAAGCCTGAAACGACTCTTGTCATCTGAACGTTTTCATCCAAGCAGACTTCACGAATTTTTTCTATCCACTGAGCAAGGTCACTAATATTTAAACTGCCTTCAGATGCATGAATTGTTTTTTTGTAAAGCTCTTCAAGCCGTCCCCCTGTTTCCAAGTGATGGTTATAGACAAGATAGATCTGTTGGTTTTCTGAAAAAACATCCTTTGGAATTTTATAAACACTTGCTCGCAAGCCCACCACGCCCGTTGCAGGTGTTGGAGTAATGCCTTTACCTAAGGTTTCATTATAAAAACTAACGTTTCCGCTGATGACCGGAGTATCGAGGCTTCTGCAAACTTCACTGATGGTTTCAACGGAAGTTACAAATTGTCCCATGATCTCAGGGTTCTCAGGATTTCCAAAGTTTAAACAATCCGTTACCGCCAACGGTTTAAAGCCTTTAACGGCAAGCTTTAATGACGGATGTAAGACAGAGTCTGCAGCCCCTTCTCTGGCATCAAGTCTCATAAGATAAGGCCTACATCCCAGTGATAAACCGAGTGCGCGCTCGGAGGCTTCTAAGCGGACTACTCCAATGGTATTTGAACAATCCATGGCTGTCTGACCACCCACTCGCTGATCGTACTGTGAGTATATCCATTTTTTTGAAGTGCCGTTTTCGCTTCTAAGAATGTCTTTAATTGTTTCTTCAACATCGAAGACTTCACAGTGATAACTTCCGCGGTTTGTTTTTTTATAAGATTCAAAAGGTCGATCGTACACGGGAGCATTCTCAACAAGAAGGTCTGGGTCTATCCCACAGATGTGATCACCCTTCCAGTAAAGATCTATGTTTTTGTTTTCTGTAACCACACCTATTGGTGTTGCGTCCAAAGTCCACCGATGAAAGATTTCTTGAATTTGAGAGAGTTTTTCTGGCTCGCAAACTAAAAGCATTCGCTCTTGGCTTTCTGATAATAAAATATCTTCTGGAGTCAATGTTTCATCCCTTAGAGGAACCTTATCAAGATCAATCTTAAAACCAACCCCACCCTTTGATGACATTTCAAAAGATGATGAAGTCAATCCTGCAGCCCCCATGTCCTGAATGGCCACCACAAGATCCTCTCTGATAACTTCAAGACAAGACTCGATAAGAAGCTTTTCAAAGAAAGGATCTCCGATCTGCACCGTCGGACGATTCTCAGCAGAATTTTCATTAAAACTCTCCGATGCCATACTTGCACCGTGAATACCGTCACGCCCCGTTTTTGCGCCCACATATACGACCAAATTACCAGGTCCCTTGGCCTTTGACAGCGCTAGTTCTTCACCAGGATAAAGCACTCCCAGCGCAAAGGCATTCACAAGAATGTTTTGATTGTAAGATGAATGAAATTCTGTTGAGCCTGTCGCCATGGGCACACCAACGCAATTTCCGTAGCCGCTGATTCCCGCAACAACTCCTTCGATAAGCTTCTTCATCCGAGGAGCATCTTTTTCACCAAAACAAAGATAATTTGCAGCCATGATGGGACGAGCACCCATTGTAAAGATATCTCTTAAGATTCCACCGACTCCCGTTGCAGCTCCCTGATACGGCTCAATAAAGCTAGGGTGATTGTGAGATTCCATCTTAAAAGAAATTCTCTCTCCTTGTCCGAGGTCAATGACCCCAGAGTTCTCACCTTCACTCACTAATACCGATTTATTTTTGTTATAGAACTTTCTAAGATGAACCTTTGAGCTTTTATAAGAGCAGTGCTCGCTCCACATGGCAGAAAACAGCGCCCACTCCACACCCGCTGGCGGACGACCTAGTATTTCACAAATTCTCTCGTACTCCGCCTGATTAATTCTATATTTTTTTAAGTTTGCATCTAAATCTATAGCCATTCGAAAAATCCTCTTCCAAAATCATGGCCCATCCACTTGTACATCGCGCGCTCAGGATGTGGCATCAGCCCTAAAACATTTCCAGCTTCATTAAAAATTCCTGCGATATCGTAGCAGGAGCCATTTGGATTATTTGAATAAGTCAGAGCAACTTGCCCTCTGTCTTGGAGTTCTTTTAATACGTCATCTGGAGCGTAGAAACGACCATCTCCATGAGCAATTGGAAGTTTTATTTTTTCACCTGAACTGTACTTCTGAAGCCAAAGCTTCTCGTTTAGGACTTCCAGCTCTTCCCACTGGTCAATAAACTTTAAATTCTGATTCCGAAGCAAAACGCCTGGCAGTAGCTTTGCTTCACATAAAACTTGAAACCCGTTGCAAATACCCAAAACAGGTACACCTTTTTTAACAGCTTCAGCAACACTCTCCATCACTCGTGCTCTTGCAGAGAGCGCGCCTGTTCTGAGATAGTCACCGTAGCTGAAGCCACCTGGAAGTATAAGAGCCGCATAGTCATTGGCATCAAAGCGATTGTTGTACCACAAAAATTCGGACTCAAGATTAAACTCTTTTGTCGCCTGGGCAATATCCCTATCGCAATTTGTTCCTAAAAATTGAACGATACCAATTTTTTTCATGAACGATGCTCTTCGATTTCGTAGGTTTCAATTAACGGATTATATAAAACATGCTCAGCAATTTTTTTAACCTTGTCTTGAGCTTTTGAAAAGTCATCGGTGTCCACATCAAGGATGATGTATTTTCCGATGGTGCAGGAAGAAACATCAAACCCGCTTTCATTTAAGGTTGTTTGCACGGCACGCCCTTGGGTATCGAGAACCTCTTTTCTTGGAAGAACCTTGATTGCAACTTTCACAAAGCAACTCCTTTAATTGTTAAATTTTTTCATCAAACGATTATAAACTTCTAGGTAACCAGACCTAATATCTCCGAGATCAAATCGAAAGCGATCTTTATCTAGCTTTTCGCCTGTTTTTGAATCCCACAAACGACAAGAGTCGGGAGAAATTTCATCAGCCAGGATAATCTCTCCCTTGTGTTGGCCGACTTCAATTTTAAAATCCACAAGTTCAATTTGAATCTCCGCAAACAAGCTTCTCAAGTGCACATTGATCTCAAGGCCTAGATTTCGCATTTTATTCAGCTCGTCAGACTTAAGAATTCCCAGTAACCGCACGTGATCATCACTCATAAACGGATCATTGAGCTCATCGCTTTTGTAATAAAATTCTACAAGCGGAGGATTTATTTCAGCACCTTCTGTCAGTGCAAATTTTTTCTGAAGACTTCCAGCAACTTTGTTTCTAACTACAACCTCTAGAGGTATCATCTCAAGCTTTTTTGTGATGATGGAGTTTTCGCTTACCGTATCAACAAAGTGTGTAGGGATTCCTCTTTCGTTGAGATATTTAAAAATTAAAACCGTAATTTCACGGTTCCAAATTCCCTTTTCGGCAAAACTTCCTTTTTTTATACCATTAAACGCAGTTAGATTGTTTTTAAATTCCTGCCACAGAAGATCTTCATTCTCTTTCACAGCGAAAAGTTTTTTTGCTTTACCCTCGTATAAAAGATGACCTTGAGTATATGTCATGTGTCCTTTCAGACCTTTAGTTGCTTTTCTAATTCCTTAAATCGTTTTTGGATACCATCAATATGCTTCTTACCACTAAATATTATGTTAAGCTCCTGTGGTTTAAGAAACTTCATGACTTCTTTATCTTTTTTAAGCGCATTAAGTAAATTGTCGTTTCTTTTTAAACTATGACTCACTTTTTGCACCATTGCATACGCATCCTCGCGAGATAACCCTTTATCCACTAGGGCCAACAAAACATGGGAGCTAAAGAGATTTCCACCTGAAAGCATAAGATTCTCTTTCATTCTTTGCGCATCCACATAAAGCCCTTTAATTAGCTCTGTTGTGCGATGAAGAGCATAGTCCATTGCAATAAAAAGATCTGGAAACATAATTCGTTCCGCCGATGAATGAGAAATATCTCTTTCATGCCAAAGTGGAACATTCTCCAACGCCACGGTGACATATGAGCGCATTATTCTTGAAAGTCCAGTTATGTTTTCTCCGCTGATTGGGTTCTTCTTGTGAGGCATTGCGCTTGACCCTTTTTGCCCAGGTGTAAAGCCTTCCACCACTTCACCCACTTCGGTTCGCTGAAGGTGTCTTAATTCCACTGCCACTCGCTCAAGCCCTGAGGCTAACTGTGCAAATGCCAATACCACCTGCGCGTGGCGATCTCGCGGTATAACTTGAGTTGCAACATTTTCAGTGGAAAGTTTTAGAAAACCTGCAACCTTGTTTTCAACAACTACGCTTTGCGCAGAGTATGTGCCTACCGCCCCACTCAATTTTACGATTTCGATCTGATCAAGGGCATCTTCAAGTC
>CAYXYF010000057.1:0-6334 GCA_964469265.1 uncultured Bdellovibrionales bacterium | reverse complement strand
AATGGCAGCAGATAGCTTTTCAGGCCTAGGCCGAATGATCGAACAGATTGGTAAAGAAAAAGGAATCGGAAAACAAGTTGTTATCGATGCCATTATTCAAGGTATGTTAACCGCTGCAAAAAAGAAGTACGGCACATACCGAGAAATCGAAGCTCAATACAATGAAGAACTTGGTGAAGTTGAACTCTATGAGTTTAAAGAAGTCGTTGAAAAAGATAAATTTATTGATGAAGAAGTAGAAATCACTGAAGAAGAAGCTTTAGAGATGGACCCAGACGCAGTTGTTGGAGACTTTATCGGTTTAAAGCTTGAAACAAGAGATCTTGGTCGTATTGCTGCTCAAACTGCAAGACAAATCATAACTCAACAAGTTCGAGATGCAGAAAGAGAAATTATCTTTGCTGAATTTGAAAGCCGTAAAGGTGAGATTGCCTCTGGTATCGTAAGAAGAGTTGAAAGAAGCGCAATCGTTGTCGACCTTGGAAGAACTGAAGCCTACATTCCGATTCGTGAGCAGTTACCAGGAGAGAACTACAAACCAGGTGATAGAGTTCAAGGTTACATCGCAGATGTTCGCCAAACAACAAAAGGCCCTCAGATCATTATGTCTCGTGCCGATGAGAGATATCTTGTAAAGCTATTTGAAATTGAAGTTCCTGAGATTGCTGATGGTGTTATCGAAATTAAATCCGCAGCTAGAGAGCCAGGGTCTAGAGCAAAGATC
This sequence comes from uncultured Bdellovibrionales bacterium, assembly GCA_964469265.1. Classification (GTDB taxonomy): domain Bacteria; phylum Bdellovibrionota; class Bdellovibrionia; order Bdellovibrionales; family JAEYZS01; genus JAEYZS01. The sequence goes on along the minus strand of CAYXYF010000057.1, from coordinate 5,610 downwards.
GCAGTTTTCACTAACGATGCTTCCATTGATCCAGTGGGTTCATGTGTGGGAATGAAAGGAAGCCGCGTACAAAATATCGTACAAGAGCTTCAGGGCGAAAAAATTGACATTGTTCTTTGGGATGAAGACGTCACTCGATTTGTTTGTAATGCGTTGGCGCCAGCTGAAGTTGCTCGTGTCATTGTTCATGAAGTTGATCGTAAGATGGAAGTTGTCGTTCCAGATACTCAGTTAAGTCTTGCTATCGGTAAGAGAGGACAAAACGTACGGCTTGCTGCTAAGCTTTCAGGTTGGAAAATTGATATCGTATCTGAAGACGCTCTTGCACAAAGAACGGCACAAGCGGTATTTAACTTAATGTTGGTTCCAGGTGTCAGTGATACGCAAGCTCAAAATATTTACCAAGCGGGCTTTGCATCTTTCCAAGATGTTGCTGATGCTGCGGTCACGGAGCTTCAATCTATCCCAGGGTTTGACCAGGAAGAAGCTGCCGAGAAATTATTAAAAGAGGCACAAAAGTTACTTAAAAAATATGAAGATTCAGGTGAGGAAATTCCTTCAGCACCAGTAAGTAGTGAAGGGTCAAAAGATGTTGTAAGCGCAATTGCAAAATCTTCTGCCGACCAACGCTTGAAGCAAGAGTTAGCACAACTTGAGAAGTCAAATTCAAGCGCACCAGCTGAAGCGAGTGAAGTAAGTGAAACAAATGAAGCAAATGCAGCAGAGACTGGTGAGTCTGAGACAAGCGAGCCAGCAAACTCAACTGAACAGGATTCTTAATTAGAATAAGGAGCAAACATTGTCGCAACCTAGATTATACGAATTTGCAAAAGAAGTCGGCATTGAGACATTAGTGCTGATGGACAAGCTTAAGAAATGGGAAATCCCCGTAAAGAGCCACATGGCTACTTTAGACGAGGAAACTATTTCTTTAATTAAGGGCAGGCTTGAAGAAGAGTCTAAACCGAAGAAAAAAGCTAAAAAGGCTGCAAAGAAAAAGAAGACAGCAACAAAGAAGACTGCAACTTCAGCTACAGCAAAGAAAAAGAAAACTGTTGTTAAGAAGGCGGGGAAGCGAACTGTCTTAAGAAGAAAAGGCGAAGAGATGCAAGCTGTTCAAGAAGCAGCTGCTGCAGCCGCTGAGGCTCCTGAAAAATTAGAAAGTCAAAGTACTGCGTCCGTTGGTTCAGAGGGTGCTGAAAATGCCACTCAAGAGGCGGCAGGTACAGAGGCACCAGCAGCGAGAGCAACTCGCGGAAATATTGTCGGCAGAATGGACTTGAGCAAAGCAAAGTCCACAAGACCTACACCAAGCGGAGATCGAGGCGGCCACGGCGGCATGAACTCTCCAACATCCATTAGTGGTGGCGGTGCAAGAAACATCCGTACGGGATTCATTGCAGCTCCGATGGATCCATACATGCAAGCCGACTTTGAAGCTCGCAAAAAGAAATTAGAAGAAGAAGAGCTAGAGCGCGAACGTAAGAGAAAAGCGAAGGCTGATGAAGAAGCCGTAAAATCTTTTACAGCTACGGAATATAGAAAACGTGAAGTTGTATTCCAGCCAAAAAAGAAGAGATCTCCAACAAAAGAGGCTAAGAAAACTCAGATTACAACTCCAAAAGCTCATAAGCGAGTCATCAAGATTGAGAACACGATTAAGCTTTCAGACTTTGCTCAAGAAATCGGAGTAAAAGCTGCTCAGATCACATCTCGGTTGATGAAAGAAGGGATGATGGTTACACCAAATTCCGATCTCGATTATGAGACGGTTGCCATTATCGCTCCTGATTTTGGTTTTGAGGTCCAAAACGTTTATAAATCTGCAGAAGATATTTTAAAAGACAGACAAGAAACAGTTTCAGAGACTGATCTTCAGTCTCGGATTCCAGTTGTAACGGTTATGGGTCACGTTGACCACGGTAAGACAAGTTTACTGGATGCCATCCGTAAGGCCGACGTTGCAGCGGGTGAAGCCGGTGGTATTACACAACATATCGGTGCTTATAAAGTGACACTAGAAGACGGCAAACAGATCACCTTCATCGATACTCCTGGTCACGCAGCCTTTACAGCGATGCGTGCTCGTGGTGCAAACGTTACGGATATCGTAATTTTAGTTGTTTCAGCAGACGACGGCGTTATGCCACAAACAGTTGAAGCTCTAAACCATGCTAAGAGTGCCAATGTTCCAATCATTGTTGCGATCAACAAAATGGATAAGCCAGCAGCGAATCCAGAAAAAGTTAAACAACAGCTTTCGGAACATGAATTACTTCCAGAAGAATGGGGTGGAACAACTATTTTCCAAGGTGTTTCTGCTCTGAAAAAAGAAGGCGTTAAAGAACTTCTTGAGCACGTCTTACTAGTTGCAGAAATGCAGGATCTCAAAGCAGATCCTAAGCGTGCGGCGAGTGGTATTGTGATTGAAAGCCGAATGGACAAGGGCCGCGGTGTTGTTGCAACGATCTTAATTAAGAATGGTACATTAGAAAGCGCACAATATATGGTGGCTGGAACTGCTCACGGGCGTGTTCGAACAATGTTAAATGACAAAGGCCAAAAACTTGATGAAGTCAATCCAGGGGAACCAGTTGAGGTTCTTGGTTTGAACAAAGTGCCGCAGGCTGGAGACATGTTCGACGTTGTTAGCAGTGAAAAACTTGCGGAAGAAATCGTGAAAAAGCGTGCGGAAGCAGGCAGCGATGTAGAAGATACTCCAAACTCAAAAATGTCTTTGGAAAGTATTTTCTCAAAAATTCAGACAGGAAATATTAAAGAGCTTCCAATTGTTCTTAAGGCTGACGTCGCGGGGAGCTTAGAGGCCGTTCGTACGATGTTAGAAAAAACATCAACCGATGAAGTCAAAGTAAAGGTCCTGCACGGAGCAGTTGGCGGCATCACAGAATCAGACGTGTTGCTTGCGCAAACCTCAGGTGGATTGATCTTAGGATTTAACGTACGTCCTGATACTGGAGCACAAAACCTTGCTAAACAAAGAGATATTGAAATCAAAACTTACTCAATTATCTATGAGTTAGTTGATGATATTAAGAAGGCCCTTTCTGGATTGCTTGATCCAGAATACAAAGAGGTTACTCTTGGATCTGCAGAGGTTCGTCAAACGTTTACAGTTCCGAAAATTGGAACAATCGCTGGTAGCCACGTCAAAGATGGTAAGATTACTCGTAACTCAAGCGTTCGTCTCGTCAGAGAAGGTCGCGTTATCTATGAAGGAAAGCTATCATCGTTGAAGAGATTCAAAGATGATGCACGAGAAGTTGCTGCTGGGTATGAGTGTGGTATCGGAATCGAAAACTACAACGACCTTAAGGTTGGCGACATTATTGAAGCATTTGAGAAGCAAGAGATTGAGAGAAGTATTTAAATAATGACTGATAACAAACCAAGTGGAAGCATTCGTATTCAAAGAGTTGAGAAAGAGTTAAAAGACTTAATCTCAAGTTTTATGGTCATGCAGCTTGGTTCTGAGATAAGCGGGATTGGGTCTATCACTCGGGTTATTGTATCAAAGGATCTGAGAAACGCTCGGGTTCTTGTTTACAATCAAGGTGGAGAAGAATTAGCAAAACAAAATGTTAGCGTCTTGCAGGCCCATGCTCATCCTATTAATCAGTACATAAACACTCAGGTTCGGATGAAGTATTCTCCGAAGTTGAAGTTCTATGTTGATGACAAATTCGAAGACGCAATGAAGGTGCAAATGGAGCTTCGTCGATTGGAGCTTGAGCGCCGAGAAAGCGAAGAGACGCCCCAGTCAGACGATGAATAATTCCCAAGAGCCACACGGTATATGTTTAGTCAATAAACCTTCAGGAATCACAAGTCATGATGTCGTTAATCGTGCGCGCAAAATCTTTGAGACAAAGTCCATCGGTCACACAGGAACGTTAGATCCTTTAGCATCAGGGCTTTTAATACTCACGGTCGGGGATGCAAATAAACTTTCTGATTACATAATGGATAGTGAGAAAGGCTACGATGTTCAAATCAAACTTGGCGTCACAACAAACACCTATGATCGCACAGGAGAGGTCACCTCGCAGTTTGATCCAAGCGCTTTAACGCCCGAAAAAATTTCTCAAGAAATAAAAAGACTCCAAGGGGAAATAGAGCTTGAGGTTCCCTCTTTTTCTGCCGTCAAAGTGGGCGGAAAAAAACTTTATGAGTTAGCACGCAAAAAATTAGATGTACCCTCTGTCATAAGAGAAATGAGCTTTCGAGATATCGAGATTCTTGATATTACAAACCCGTTTGTTCATTTGAAATTTAAATGCTCTAAGGGCGCCTATGTTCGTTCGTGGGTCCATCAGCTCGGACAAAACCTCGGAGTGGGGGCCACAATGTGGGAACTCATTCGAGATTACAATGCGCCGTACACTTTGGCTCAGGCCAAGGACCTTGACGGGGTGACCAAAGAGGACCTGCTTTCCTCAAAGGCGTTTGTTCCGATTTCAATGGTTTTGCCTCATTGGCCAAGGCTTGAAGTGAATGAAAAGGAGTTTCGTCTTCTTAAAAACGGCTGCCTTGCTAACTCCCTAGAAAAGCGCTCTCTCGTGGCAATCCAAGCGGATCAAAAGCTTCCAGACGGGCTTTTTATTGTAGACTCCGCCTCAGGCGCCGTTCTATCGTTTCTCACGGTTTTAAGCCCTTATAAAGTGGCCATTAAAAAGGTTTTCATTCGGGATTGAATTGTTGACTCACTTCAAAAACAGGAATAGTTTTGGACCCTTAACCGCTCTAGGATCCGATTTGCCGACGATCCAACAGGGCAACCCACTTTGGTTTCAAAGTGGCTATTAAAGGAGTTCCAAATGGCATTAACAAAAGAAGTTAAACAGACAATTCTTAAATCACACAGAAGATCAGATCTTGATACTGGTTCATCAGAAGTTCAAGTTGCTCTTTTAACTCGTAGAATCTTAGATCTTACTGAGCATTTCAAAGTTCACAAAAAAGACGTTCACGGTAAGCGCGGTCTTATCAAAATGGTAAACCAAAGAAGAAAACTTTTGGATTACCTAAAGAGAACAGATCTTACAAAATATTCTTCTCTTATTAAAGAACTTGAAATCAGAAAATAATTTCTGATTTCGTTTCGATATTAATCATCATAATTTGCGGCTTAAAATTCCTTAAGCCAGAAAAGTAAGGAAAATCATTTCAATGACCAAGACAATCGTAACAGCAAAGATTGGAGATAACACAATCTCCCTTGAGACAGGAAGACTAGCAAAACAAGCCGACGCATCGGTTTTAGCATCATGCGGAAACAACATGGTTTTAGTGACCGTGGTTTCTTCAAGAAAAGAAACAGATTTTGATTTCTTTCCACTGACGATCGAATACCAAGAAAAATTCTACGCAACAGGGAAAATTCCTGGCGGCTATTTTAAAAGAGAAGCGCGTCCAAGTGAGCTTTCGATTCTATCAGCAAGACTCTTAGATAGACCACTTAGACCAATGTTCCCAGAAGGCTATAACTTCGAAACTCAAGTTGTTGCAACTGTACTTAGCTCAGATGGAATGTTTCCAACAGATGTTTTAGCAAGTGCTGCAGCTTCGGCAGCTTTACATATCAGTGATATT
>CAYXYF010000056.1:0-6350 GCA_964469265.1 uncultured Bdellovibrionales bacterium | reverse complement strand
AAGAAAGCGACTAAAAAAGTAAAGAAGAAAGCGACGAAGAAGAAGGCAACAAAAAAGAAAGCTGCTCCTAAAAAGAAGTCTGCAAAGAAAGCGACAAAAAAGAGAGCAACGAAGAAAAAAGTAGCTAAGAAAAAAGCAGCTAAGAAAGTAACGAAGAAAGCGACTAAAAAAGCTACAAAAAAAGTAGCTAAAAAAGCCACCAAGAAGGCGACAAAGAAAAAAGCCGCTGCAAAACCGAAGACTCCAAGATCTTCAAAGCCAAAAGTTCCTTCTCTTGAGGAAATTGCAAAAGACACTGCGGTCGTTGTTCCGACAGTAAATCCTTTTGCAGTTAAGCCAACAGAAAATACATTTGAAGAGACTGAAGAAGAAGAGAGCTTTGCAACAACTTTCCAAGATGACCCTATCTCTTCTGTTGATGATGATTTTGATACCCTAGAAGACGATGACACCGCAGATGACGACGATGAAGGAACTCCTCCAGGCGGAGGATACTTCTGATTAAAGAAGTGTCATAGGTTCATAAAAAAAGCTGCCCAAATGGCAGCTTTTTTTTGCGCAAAACTTTTAGATACGGCACAAAAGGTTCATGCCCACAACGACTCTATCTCTAAAATGACTGACGGTAGCCTCATCAAATCTTAAATCCGCCAGACTCATACCAACGTATGGTGAATAGTATCCCATGCCTTGCAACATTTCGGGTTCATTTTGATATCTATAGGTTTTCCAATGTGACTTGCGATCGCTATCAAAAACAAAGCGCACATACCGCCCTTCATTTGAGCTCGATAAAGGAACGCCCACATACTGAGCCCGTACAATACTATAGGCAAAGCGACCATCATCAAGTGAGGTGTACGCCCGACCAGTGCACTCCGCTGCAGTGGCCCTCTGGCCCGCGCCTATAGAAATGTATAGTAACAAAAGTCCAATGACTATTTTCATACCTTAATCTCTGATAGTTAGATTATTTGCCGTGAATTATTTTTTTCGACGTAAAGTATCTGGGTCCACGTCGACGACACGGTATTTCTTGTTCACAACAAGAAAGATTTCTTCAAGTAGAACCTGAGATGTGGCGTAGTTGATACCGATGGCGGTAAGCGAGGTGCCACCGAGAGAAGTTTTTCCTTTTACAGGGTTTCTAATTGGAATAAATAAATTCGATGGCTTAACTAATCTTGCATCCACAATGTGACGGTTTTTAGAGATACCATTTACTCCCGGACATGGAACGACCACCGAGTATCCGTCCTCTGACTCTCCAACAAGTTCTGCTACGATAATATCATCACGCGGAATAATGTCTGAAACCTTGCTGTCTTTTCTTTTTACGTATTCATACATTGATTTCATAACAAACACTTTTCTTTCTGGATTGACACAATAGTCTTCACGCTGCTGCGCAAATGATTGTGTCGATGCAATAACGATAATAAATACTAAAAGTGCTTTCATTTTCGAACTCCTAAAAAAAAAGCGGCTTCAGATTTCCCCAAAACCGCTCTCATTCGTCTTCAGTTTTCAAAGTCCTCAATTAACTATTGTCTTTTGAGTGGACCGCGAAGTTATCAAACTCTCCGTACTCATGCAATTTATTGTACAGAGTCTTAATCGTAATGCCTAAAGCATTTGCAGCTCTTGTCTTATTTCCATCGAAGTAAGACAACGCTTTGATGATGTACCTTTTCTCTAATTCATATAACGTCATCGCAGGATCGTAATCATCAAACACAATCTTTTGATCTGGGTTTCTGATATTCTCAGGCAGATCATTCGGCATGATCATATGACCTTCAGAAAGGATTTGTAGTCTTTCACAGACGTTTTGCAATTCTCTAATATTTCCTGGCCAGTCGTACTTCACCATGATTTTCATCGCTTCTTCGCTCATTTGACGACCACGGTTTAAATGTTTGTGAGACCCTTTTTCTAAGAAAAAGTTAATAAGTAATGGGATGTCTTCTTTTCTTCTACGAAGCGGCGGCATATGGGCCGTGATCGTGTTGATTCGATAAAACAAATCTTCTCTAAACGTACTCTTCATGACTTCGGCTTCTAGATCTCTGTTCGTTGCAGAAATTAAACGGATATCAACTTTAATAGGGTCTTTTCCACCGACTCTATAGATTTCACCCTCTTGAATGAATCTTAATAGTTTTGCTTGGATTCCAGGAGAAAGCTCACCGATTTCATCTAAGAAGAGCGTTCCGCCGTTGGCAACTTCTGCCAAACCAATTTTTTTTGCATAAGCACCCGTGAAGGCACCCTTTTCATGTCCAAACAATTCACTCTCTAATAAAGACTCTCTTAAAGCACCACAGTTAATTGCCACAAAAGGTCTGTGCGCACGACGTGATTTTTCGTGAATTGTTTTAGCAACCAACTCTTTACCTGTTCCACTTTCGCCAAGGACCAGGATGCTTGCATCAGAAGAGGCTACTCTTTCGATCATTTTCAGCAGCTGACCCATAACCTCAGATTTATAGACGATTGTTGTGATTTGCTGGCCACCTGGAGTGTTATTGGAAGAATCTAACGGATTAATGTTAGTATTTTTATTAGAAGGCAAAATGATGTTGTCAGACGACATATACGTACCACCTTTTGAATGAGTTACAGTGTCTCGACTTAAGACAAGCCTATGACACGAGGCACAATTTACCAGGTCGCTGTAATTAATGCAAGAAAAATTTTACACCTGGCGTTATAAAAAATTGGCCAATGTTTTAGATGACTTAGCTAACCACCAACGAAGACGTAAAAAAATTATTATGGAAAGCCTACAAAATATAGCTCTGAAATACTTCCAATACATCAAGTATGTCAAGGGCTATTCTAAGCAAACCCTCAGAGCCTATATAGCTGATATTACTCAAATTTTTGAAATTTCAAGGCCTCAAATTGAACTTATTCTAGATAATGAGCATTTTACAGAGTTTAGGAATACTTCAGAAAACCAAAAATTAGATAAAAAAAAGCTTTTGACACAGATTCGAGGCTTTTTAAGCAGCCAGACCGATCTGAAGCCGACCTCAAAGAACCGCAAAATCGCATCCATAAAGAGCTTTTTGAATTGGGCCTTTGAACATCACTATATAGATGAGGACCTTTCTCAGAGGTTTCATACCGCCAAGGTCGCAACAAAGCTGCCTAAATATCTGTCAGTTGATGAGGTTCTGTCTGTATTTAGCGCCCTCAATGAAGCTCTTAGCCTTGGTCCAGCGCCAGAAGTCGAAGCCCAAAAACTCATTATCTCTTTATTATATGGATGTGGGCTGCGAGTCTCCGAATTAACTGAACTGAAGTGGTCACAAATTAAGCTTTCTAGAAAATGCATTATTGTTAAAGGCAAAGGAAGCAAAGAGCGGATAGTGTCGATCCCCCAAAGCATTATTAAACTTTTAGAGAACTATAAAGAGCATTTTAAAGATGAAGAGAAGTTATTTCCTAAGTACGAACAACGCAAAGTCTATAGCGTTGTCCAATCATGGTGTCATAGAGCAGGTATTGTTCGGAATATTAACCCCCATGCATTAAGACACTCCTATGCCACTCACCTTCTAGCAAGTGGCGCGGATCTGCGGTCAATCCAAGAACTCCTTGGTCATGAAAGCTTAACGGCCACACAAAAGTATACACACCTTGATGTGAACGGGCTTGCAAGGACGCTAGAAAAACATCACCCACTTTCACGCATTAAAAAATAATTTTATCGATATGTTGCTATGTACAAATTCTTCTGCACGAATAGACATCCTCAAGTTTGCATTCTAAGTTATTACCAACTTTAAAAACTGAAAGCGAGATATGAACCATTCGAAAGCCATTTTCTTAGATCGTGACGGAACTATTATCGTAGACAAGATATACCTCAACGATCCAGATCAAATTGTATATCTGCCCAATGCATTTGAAGGCTTAAAACTTTTCAAAGAGCTAGGCTTTCGTTTTTTTGTGGCGACAAACCAGTCTGGTATTCCTCGCGGCAGAGTTACACTCGAGAATTTAAATGAAATCCACCGCCGTATCGGTGCGGAGTGCGAAAAGCACGGAATCAAAATTGAAAAATTCTATTACGCTCCCTACATGACTGATTCTGGTCATTATATGCGCAAACCCAACCCTGGAATGCTCGAGGAAGGAAGTAAGGAGTTTGGGATCGACCTTAAAGAAAGCTGGATGATTGGGGATAAGATGATTGATGTCGAAGCTGGACACAAAGCTGGTGCAAGATCAATCCTTCTTACAACAAACAATGAGGATCCATCAATATCTAACTTTGCTCCGCCAGAGTTTATTGCCAATGACTTATTAGAATGCGCTGTATTCGTGAAAAACAATCTTGTACGCTAAGCAGTTACTCAATCCGTCCGACATAGTCTTCAAGGGATGCGCGCAAATTTCGGTATTCTTGGCTGTCGTTAAATCCATTACTAAAAGATACGTTTTCTGAAAATTTCTTCTTTAGAACTTCAGCAACCTCGCCAGATATCTCAAGCACACCTTGGGTATACAAAAATTTGATTTCAAAGTGTTTTTTATAATCATTTAAATTCTTTGCTGTTTCGAGAGATTTTAACCCATGACCTAAGAGTGAAAATAAAGATTGCGAATCTGATGATGATTCATGAACGACCAACTCCACAAGCTTTAAAAAGTAAAACCCTAAGCTTAATCTGTCGTAGTCAGATCTTAAACCTGAGAAGTCATCAATGATTTGAGCTTCTTTTAAAATAGGCATCATGTTTTCTTTTCTGGGTGATTGCAGTTGTACATCGATATAATGAGAAGGCTCAAGAACACCGCCACCAAAACGTTTTCGACTCTTTACTGCAGCAGGGGCCAAGGCGGAAACTTTAAGGCCACGCGGGTTAATTCCGTTGATGATAAGATGGGAGTCAGAATATTTACTGACTCTTAAGATAATGATCTTGTCTTTTTCCATCGTTTATCCCTGGAAGACCCTATAGGCCGCGCCGAAGGTAATAAGAACCGCCGTTATATTAGAGGCTGCCAAAAATAAAGAAACGGTGGCCACTGTAGGATCAATTCCTAGCTTTTTTATCACTAACGGAATAAGGGTCGCAATCGAGACTGAACATAGCAACTGTAAGAGTAAACTCATTCCCATAAATACACTAATAAAAGCTGTTTCTCCAGCAAGAAGACTTAGCATCACGGAAAGTGAACCAAACACCACGCCGAAGACCACAGAGCAGGCCATCTCGTTTTTAAGTAGACGTCGAATTTTAGGCATATCGGGACTATCTGAAATTAAAGCATTCACCATTGAGGTTGCCGATTGCAAACCCACTGCTGAGCTCATGGCTAAGATAATCGGAAGGAACGCCGTTACTGCCAACCATGCCTGTGAGGTTTTTTCAAAAAGCAAAGACCAAATAAAGTTATAACAAATAACCCCACCGATATAAGTCACTAACAACCAAGAAAAACGCGCTTTAATTCGTCCCCATGGGCTTTCATCATCACTTGCCGAAACAAGTCCCATTGCCAAAAGGTTTTCTTGAGCTTCTTCACGGATAACGTCAATAACGTCATCCACTGTAATCACACCCATTAAGGTGTTGTTCTCATCAACCACGGGGACTGATAGGAAGTCATAGCGTTCAACAATCTTTGAAACATCGACTTGATCTGTCTCAAGTGGAACACTCACAACATTCGTGGTCATAATGTCTTTTAAGGTGTCTCGCGGCTTTGATAATATGATTTCTTTTAAGCTCACAACTCCTGAAAGTTTGTGGGAGTCATCGACAACATAAAGATAAAACGTAATGCTCGCATTGTTTTCATCACTTTGAATGTTCGTAATGACTTCCGAGACAGTCAGATCTTGAGAGAAGGCCAAATAGTCCGAACTCATCAGACCACCTGCCGTATCCTCAGGATAGCGCATAAGATCTGTGACTTCTCGTTTCTCATCAATATGAAGGGAGTCTAGGATAGATTGAGAGAGTTCCTCAGATAAGCCACCTAAAAGATCGGCCGCATCGTCTTTTTCCATCTCCGAGATGATTGCCGCAACCTGCTCTTTATCAAGCTGTTCAACGATTTCCTTTTGGATATCGTTATTTAAGTGCGAAATCACTTCGGACTTTTTCACTAAGGAAAGCTTCAGGTTCAGGATGGCCCTGCGCTCTAGAGAATCTAGCTCAGATAGAATAGCGGCAATATCGGCAGCGTGGGTTTTATCGAGGATGGCCTGGATGTTCTTATAGGCACTTCTACGAAGGAGCTTTCGGACGCTGGAAATAAGGATTTTGAGCCTGCTATCTATCATAAATTATATATAATGCGGGCCTTACACGATGTCACCGATTGAA
>CAYXYF010000055.1:0-7261 GCA_964469265.1 uncultured Bdellovibrionales bacterium | reverse complement strand
TGCCTATCTTCATAACTCCTCCAAAGAGTCCTTAGTAACTTCCCGCCACTTCCTGACGGGACATCAATTAACAAATCAAATCATTTAAAATAGTAAATAAACCCAAACGCTCCTTCTACCGTATGTTCATTATCGCTAGAAGTTTCAGATGCATTATTGAATTTCTTTAGGTCTCTTTTATAAAATCGGTTTTTTAGGTCAAAGCGAAGCGCCCACTTATCACTAAGAAAAAACTGTTGAGAGACGTCGACGATAAACATTAAAGATGAGTCTTTTTCAGTTCTCATTCCTGGCATAGTTGGCGGAGTCACAGGAGCCCCATCGTGTAACACTCTCTCATACTCGGCGATACCAAGCCCCAGACTTACACCCATATCGAAATAGATGATGGTCTTATCGAAGACTGATACCTTTCCGTAAATAGGCATCCAGTTCCAGGTCGCTCCATACTGTGAAATTGGACGAGCATACTTGGGACCGCCCCCAAGGCTCAACATTTCATCCACAACCTTACTGTTTTCCGCATCGAACGATGTATACGAAATCTCAAAGCCCATTTGTTCTTTATAAAAGTATCCACCAGATACGGAGATCGCTCCACCCTTATTGAAGGTATCGTTGAGCAGAATACCGTAGCTCAAATGAGCAAATGACTTCTTTTCTTTAGTGAATCGTCTACTCTGAACAACGTGGAATTCTGTATCTTTTTGTTGCCAGTATTCTTGTTCAATTTTTTGAATATCGACTTTTTCTGATTTTTTTTCTGCAGCAGGTGCTGTTGCTGTTGCATTTTTTGCAGGTGCAGCCGTACCCGCAGCAGGCGCAGGTGCAGCCTTTCTTTCAGGTCGTTTATATTTGTTGGCTTGCGCATGACTTAGCGTCGATGCCAGCGTAATAAATGCGAAAAACGCTATTGAGCGTGTAAGCAATTTCATTTTCTTCCCCCCAGTTAACGGACCACATCGAGAAGCAATATTTTCTTAATGTGAATCTAAGTTGTTTCCTCTATGTTGTTATTAAAAATCTACTGCGTACTCTTAAATAAAAATGGATACGTCACTACAACTGACGTTCCAGCCGGCGGCGAAGGAAACTTCCAACTTGCTATCCGTCTCAATATACATCCTTCTACTACGGAATCCGAAAGTGTCGAAGTCGCCACCTTCGGAAGCAGGACAGTGCCTCCATTTTGTATCGAAAACTGTACTAATACCTTTCCAAAGAGATTAGGAACTGCGGACAACCGTCTCTCGTAACAGAAACGAATTTGACCGATGTTACTTCTAATCACCTCTGCGATTACATCTCTATCCATACCACCAGATACATCAGCTTCTTCATCCAGCATACCTACGCTTGGAGCTTGACCGATGCTTCCAGTCGCTAATTTACCTAAACCTTGATACCCTTTTCCTCCACCTCCTTTACCTTCAGTGCCCACGCCACCAATTGCGTAAGACTCTCCAGTAGATTTAGTGTCACCAAAACCTTCTCCAGTTACTGCAGTTCCTGCAAAAGCACCCACAGGTGCATTGCGGGCAGCATTTGTTCCACCACCCTGAACGGCCACTGCATTCATGTTGGCTCTGACTGAGATTTTACCTAACAAGTTTTTTAAACCTGCAGAGCGGATTTGCGATATCGCTTTAACTGTTTTTTGACTTTGTGCTCTCGGGGCTGGCGCGGCCGCGGCTCCTGGACCACCCTGTGCCCCTTTAGATTGAGCAACAGCTTTAGACTGTTCTCTTTTCTCGGAGACAAATTTTGCATCATAAATAATTCTTGCGTATTTGTTCTTCTCTAGCTCTTGAGGAACATCAAGTTTTGGTTGTTTCGGGAAGAAGTAAATACCTAAAATCAACAAAAGAATTCCGCCAACGACTGCTGTATATTGCGCTTTCGGCGTAAACTTCGGAGCATGTTCCTCTTCGACCACAAGTGGACGAGGGCGAGCTCTTAATCTTTGTTGAACCATAAATCCAATTGCTTCCTTTTTTTGCCAAGCAATTGATGGTGGCGGTGGAAACTCAATGTATCCGCCCATTCCGTTACTTAATTTAAATGTTTCGTTTTTATGAATATAATGTGTCTCAATGACTTTTCCAGTCATTACAGACTTCACGACAACTTCTTGAATATCAGTGCTGTTATCGCGTCTTTCTTCCCAACTGTATAAATTATGAGGTGCTGGAATGAGTTTGAATTTGAAGTCATGGCTTCCAATACGAACATCAAGATCGCCTTCGATTTTCTTTTCGATAATGTTCTCTTTATCAGCCCAAGTTCCTGCATCACTTGCAAGATCGCAAATGTACCAGTCTCCACCTCTGTACTCGATTCCTGCGTGGAATGATGAGATGTCTTGGCCTACAACTCTGAGATCAGCACGGCGTGCAGAGCCAATAGTTGCTGGCTTTGAAGTCGGTTCCATTTTAAACTTGCGACCCACTTTGTTTTCTGTGGTGTATTCGACTAGTAAGTGATACTTTTTTGCACCCATAACGTTCCTTTAAGTAAAAGCTCTACTCTTATTTTATATACTCAATTGAATCCTGAATTTGCTCGTCAAAAGTTTCTTTTAATTTATACAGAGGAATAAACTCAATTCCGCGCTTTTGAACGATGTATGAGCCATCAGGTTGTCTCACCTTCCCGTCGACATCAGATCCGTCGAAACTGATCTTTTGAACCCTCGTCGCTTTTTTAGCAAAAGCGTGGGGCGCAAAAGCGGTTGCGATAAGCACGATCAAGCTTATAAACATTATATTTTTCATAGTTCCCCCAATTACTTCTTCTTCTGTTCACTTGGTTTACTAGCAAGAGTTCTTTGAGAGACCTCTTCTAGAACTTTAATTTTTTCTCCGATATCAAACGGCAATGTGCCTTCGACACGCTTGTTCGACATCAAAGTGCGTAAGTTTTTATATTTCGATAAAGCCACGTCTGCGTTCTTGAGAAGGTTTTCATACACATACACCTCTTGAAGTCTAAACTCCAACGAGCGGGGGTAATTTGAAATTCCTCGCTCAATCACAGAAACTGCTTCGGTTGCTTGCTCAAGTTCGATGTGACAACTTGCCAAACCAAAAAGTGCCTCTTTATTGCGCGGCTCAATCAATAGAGCCGATTGGAAGTATTTAGAGCTCTTGTTGAAATCAAGTTCTCTTAAATAAACCTCACCTAAAAAGACATAGGCATCTTTAATGTTTTTATCGAGACGAATTGCTTTTTCCATTTCAGCAATTGCTTCTTTATAGAATTGTTGCTTCCAAAGGATTCTTCCCCGTTGGTATCGCAGAACCCCGACGTTTGTTGCTTTCTTTAGTGATAAGTCGATCATCCACATTGCTCTTTCTGTATGACCTAAATTTTCTGAAGCCACACTCATATAATAAGATCCCCAAGGTGCATCGGGTTCGACCTCTGAGATTCTCTCACCAATGGCCTCAACCATTGACCATTGAGCCTTGTTAATGCATCCGTTGGCTTTCTCCATTAAGCTCTTCCAACTTTTATCATCTTCTATGGATTTTCTCGTAGGACATACGGTGTACTTTTTATCCCCTTCAAAGGAAGTTGAAACGGATGATGCGTATTTTTTCTCTATCTCTGCAACATTGACCTTAATCGAACTGACTTTCTGCGCACCACTACATGCCACTAGAAATACTGCTGCTGTCACCGCTCCAGTCAAATTTGCTACCGTTGATACTCTCATTTGTTCTCCTTAAACGTCCTACCTTAAATTCATCAAATACTTAGTTCACTCGAGGCAACGCCGACTTCGGCATCTGCACTTCATACTTCACGTGCTTTATTCCTTTGAAGTTTACTCTTCCTAACTCGTTTTTAAGTTCAAACGCAAATCCGTCGTATGCAGGATATTTTTTCGCAAAATCAAGACCCGCTTGAAGTGTCTCAGGGATTTTCTCTTCGATTGGCATAATGACATTTGCAATTTCAGCGACGAGAAGTTTTTTATCTTGTTCAGTGATATCCCCAACAATTTCGATGCTCTTTAAAGAATCCACATAATGCTGATACATTTTTGCAAGTGAGTGGAATGCTCTTAGAGTTGTCGCGGGATCTCCGTATTTAATAGTCGCTTGATATGCTCTTTGCGCTTTATCAAGTTTCTCAGTCTTAAGAGTTAAAACCATTTCAATTCTCTCAAGTCTGGACTTCACACTCTGGCGCTCAAACTCATCTTTTAAGATCTCAGCTTGGATAAAACGAGCCTGAGCTTTGAAATCTCTTGGCGCGTTCTTATCTCCAACAATTTGGCTTGCAAGCCTAAATGCTTGAGTTGGGTTACTATTGAGCTGCGCTCTTGCTTGAATAAGAACTCCGTCGGAATACTTAGAGCCACCATATTTAACTATAAGGTCTTTAACCTCTTGGGTTTCGTAGACTTTAGAGTCCACAAGTCGGTCTAATCCAGTAACGATAGTCGCTCTCATTTTTGCATCGGGTGCTTTTAGTAATTCTTTATAGATATCAACTCCGCGTTTAAAATCGCCAGATAACACATAGAAGTCTGCAGCAGTTTTTTGCCACTTCACTGTATTTTTTGCGTCAACTTTTGATAATTCAAAGACAGTCGCTGCGGTATTTTTTGTATCCGCCATGAACTCATATAATTCTGCTGCCTTTTGAAGAGCCTTTAGTGCAAACTCAGATTTAGGAAATACCTGATACAATTCAAAAGATTTATCCGCAGCACCCTTAACATTGTTTTGTTTTATAAGAATTTGAGTAAGGTTCCACATTGCTTTATCAGCGAGGTGAGAGTCTTTATTCTCTAAAGCAAACTTATTGTAAACCTTAACAGCTTCATCAAGGTTGCCCTTCTGTTCAAGAACGTTACCTAAAGCAAATTGCGATTCTCTGTTGATTTTAAGTAAAGCTTGTTTACGCTCGTTATTAGGGCTCACCGCTATAAGCTCATTAGTTGCACTGATTAAGCCTTTATGATCTTTTTTGATGTTTAAAATATCTAAATACAAATCTTGAGACTTAGAAATCAGTTCCTGATCACCAGTTTTAGACCATCCGATTGTTTTAAAAGTTTGCATCGCTTCGTCATAGCGGCCCTTTTCATACGCAATGAAGGATCTCTTAAACTTGACGTCAGTAACATATTTTCCAGTTGGGTTCTTATTAGTGTAAAGCTCAGCTAACGAAATATACTTCTTTTCGTCTTCATCTGACCATTTGTTACCAACAGCTGCTTCTAAACTCACAATTGCAAAGTAACTGGACTGATGAATAAGCTTTTGATCTTTAATGGCATGGGCAACCTTATAGTACTCCTCAGAAGCCATTCGATGCTTCTGCCTTTGGAAAAGAAGTTCGGCGTAGTTGAACCGAACTGTTTCTTTTTTCTCGCTAGGATCAGTATTTCTAAGATAGATACTGTAAGCGAGCTCTGTCGCATCTGCTGTGTCGTTTAGACGTTTTTGATCATTCTTATCGAGTTTTGTGTCTTTTGCTCTTTTTGTCTTATTTTGCCAGTCCTTATGCCATCTTACCGCAAGCTTTAAGCTTTGCTTAGAGAGGATCGTAGGACAGTTCTCAATTTCCTCGGCATCGGCATCGGCAGCGGCTTCAGCAACTTTTCTTTCTCCATTTGGTGCATAGTCTTCTTTGAAGTATTTTAGACAGTGAGATTCAAAGCTTGCTAAGTGTCCTGTCGCTTTATTGTAATTTCTAGCTGCCATGTCGTTTTCAATAATAGCTCTGTAAGCTTTCGGTGTATCAACGGATCTTGGCATCTGAGCAATTAAGTCATTTAACACAACTTCTAACTCAGCGAACTTACTATGACGCTCATAGAGTTTAGAAAGAGATAAAATATATTGGCCCGTCGTCTCTCCTGCAAATTTTTTGAAATAAGCATATGCTTCTCGTGCAGGTTTTGCTTCGGAATAGAAAAGAACTAAGTCGTTAAGAGCTTCTTCTCTTAAGTTGATCTTTGCATTTTCTTGTTTAGCCATTTTATCGGTGACGTTGATAACAAGCTCTAGCTCTGACATTGCACCTAAGACGTCTTTGAGCTGGTACTTAGTCCAACCTGTCTTATAAATTGCATAGGGATAAACTCTCGCAAGTGGATACTTTTTAATCGCCTGATAATCCACAAGGGCTTCTTGATATCTTCGTTTCTGATATAGCATTTCTGCAAGTGCTAAATGAGTATCTGGCACGAGCACTGACTCTGGAAACATTTTTAATAGACTGCGGAATAATTTCTCAGCTGTTACATCTTGGTTTAATTGCTGTCTTAAAAATGCATTATTAAAAATTACAGAGTCTAGTTCAGAATAATTTGGATATCGTCTTTGAATTTCTTCGTAGATATTAACGGCTTGCCTAATTTTTCCTAAAGATGATGCAGACTTCATTGTTTTAGGAATCATCGTCAACATGTTTCCGTCTTTACGTGCGAACTCAAAGAATCTTGCCGACTTTGCCTGTCGGACGTAAAGCTCTGCTTTTCTGTAAAGAAGCCCTGGCTCTAATGGAGTGTTCTTATACTTTCTAAGAAGTTTATTGAGCTGATTCATTGCCATGGCTTCGTTCTTAGAAATTAGAACTTCTGTTAGATTGGCTTTATGGTCATCCATTTCACCTTTTTCATTCACAATACGAAGTTTCTTGTTCAGCTTATCTGTGTTCTCATCGACTTT
The DNA here is from genome assembly GCA_964469265.1 of uncultured Bdellovibrionales bacterium. Classification (GTDB taxonomy): domain Bacteria; phylum Bdellovibrionota; class Bdellovibrionia; order Bdellovibrionales; family JAEYZS01; genus JAEYZS01. The sequence goes on along the minus strand of CAYXYF010000055.1, from coordinate 572 downwards.
GTTGCGCGCAAATGCAGCGTCAACAACGAGTGTTGAGATCATGAGAGTAATTAAATAATAAGCAGCAGATACTTTGTTCATTTATGCGGCCTTCTTTTTTATATATTCTTTAATTGAATCCAAGTGTGCTGAGTGAATTTTTAAAAACTTCACACCGTACTTTACAGGTGCATCTCTACCACTAACGTCTTTTGAATATTTTTTGCTCACGACTTCGCAGATAGCGTTGAACGGCGGAACATTATCGCCAGGCTTTACATGAAGAAATACTTTCTCTCCTGGCTTAATAAGACTGTTCTGCATAACGATCCCGGCACCGCCTTCACTGATTTCGATGGCTTCGCCTTTCCACACTTTATCGTTGTCATGGATGATGATGGAACCGTTGAAGCTTGTGCGCTCATGGCGTCTTCTGAAGAAAGAATCTTTAACAGCTGGATCTTCTTTTTGTTTGAATAGCTCAACGATCTTTTCTGAATTGAAGTCTTCGACTTCTGCTATACGTCTCCAGTTATCCTGACCATTTCTCCAGATGTAATCAAATTCGAAAACTGATTTTCCCTGAAGCATTT
>CAYXYF010000054.1:0-8109 GCA_964469265.1 uncultured Bdellovibrionales bacterium | reverse complement strand
GTCGCTTCTTGTTTATCAAGTCCTAACCCTTTTCTTTGGCCATACGTGAACTTATGGATACCAGTATGACGTCCAACAACTTCTCCTGACGGATACTTCCTGATTAGTCCCTCTTTTATGAGGTCTTTTGAAATTTGTCCCTCAACGAACTCAGAATACTTGCCATTTCCAACAAAACAAATTCCGATGGAGTCTTTTTTTCGAGAGTTTAATAGTCCGTACTTTTCGGCCAGCTCCCGGACTTCAGGCTTTTTCATATGGCCCACTGGGAAAAGAAGTTTCGGGATAATCTCTTGATCTAGAGTAAATAAGAAGTACGTCTGATCTTTCCAATCATCATCGCTAACAATAATTTGGGAGCGACCATTTTCATCTTTTACGATTTTTGCGTAATGACCCGTTGCCAGATAATCGCATTCTAGCTCATTCATCTTTTGAACTAAATGATCAAACTTTAAGTATGTGTTGCAGTTCACACAAGGAAGTGGCGTTCGTCCTTCAAGATAGGCTTCCACAAATGGATCAATCACTTGAGCCTTAAACTTGGCCTCACAATTCATAACATAAAATGGAAAATCAAGTTTTTCAGCGACCTGCCTTGCATCGTCCACATCGATGGAAGAACAGCAAGTACCAAAACCCTCTTCGATTTCACATTGTGTATAATCCCAAACCTGCATGGTAATGCCGACAACGTCATAACCTTGCTCGGCAAGAAGTGCTGCTGCCACAGAGGAGTCTACTCCACCAGACATTGCTACTAGGACTCTACCTTTATTTGATTTTGTTTCTTCTGATGCAGAAGCTTTGCCACCAGGACTTAGCCTTGTGGTCGTTGGCATTGTGCTCATATTTCCTCCGCGAAGCTTAAAGGGCTTCCGATTGTGATGAGTTATCACTATTAAATTGTCTAATTCGTAAGACTACCTTTTTTAATGTTTCTAAAAAATATTCAATCTGCTCTATGTTATTTTGCCATCCCAGAGACAGTCTCAAAGAAGACTGAGCTTCCTTACGGGAATAGCCCATGGCCCGCAGAACCGCCGATGGCTCCTGACTACCAGAAGAGCAAGCCGCGCCTGTTGAAACAGCAATTCCGTGCATATCAAGATTCATTAAAAGTGTTTCGCCGTCAACCCCGTCGATAAAAAGCGTCGTGGTATTGGGAACACGGCTAGAGTTTTCAATGAAATGCACATCAGGGATTGACTCCAAAATGCGTTTTTCCATTCTATCACGCAGACTGGTAATATTTTTTTGATGAGACTCTATTTGATCCTTCAAACCAAGAACATGCCCAAAAGCTGCAATGGCAAGTGTGTTTTCTGTTCCAGCACGTCTTGAGCGCTCTTGCCCACCGCCATGAATGAGCGGGGTCAACTGCGTCCCGCGCTTTTGGTATAAAACACCGCAGCCCTTAATTGAATAGTACTTATGAGCAGAAAACGACGCCAAATCCACGTTAAGATCTTTAAGATCAATACCTATCTTGCCAAGGGCTTGAACAGCGTCGGTGTGAAAAACCGCACCCACCTTATGGGCCAAGGCACACATTTCTTTAATCGGATGAATAACACCAGTTTCGTTATTCACGTACATCACCGAAACCAGAGCCGTATTTTCTGTTAATTTTTTTTGATAAAAATCAAGATCAAGATGTCCCTGCTTGTCCACGGGGATATAATCAACCACAGCTCCAAGACTTTCTAAAAACTGAAAAGCCTTTATGATACTCGGATGCTCTACGGCCGTTGTCATAAAATGCGATCGTCCTAACTTTTGAGCTGCAAAATAAGTTCCCTTGATTGCAAGATTATTGGACTCGCTTCCACCAGAAGTAAAAATCAACTCTAGCGGGTGAGCTTTTGCAAAGTTGGCAAAAGCCTTCCGTGCATCGCGAATCAATGCCTTTGGTAGCCGAGACGCCTTGTGAACTGAGCTCGGATTTCCAAAAAGCGCAGCCCATTCTGGAAGTTTATTTAAAACTTCAGGATGAACAGGCGTCGTTGCATTGTGGTCGAGGTAAACTGTTGGCATAGATGCTGCGCACCATACCACAGCCTCCCCGACCTTGAAAAGCTCAATCTTAATGAGCGACTAGGAGTATAGAAAGTACTTCTTCATAAAACTGCGACGACTTTAATACCCCTGCTATCGCATCCTCAAGGTACGAAAGATCGAGGGCGTAAACCGCCTTTAACTGCTCACTTGCAGTCTCAGGAAGAGCTTGATTTGCTTTTTTAAGCTCAATCACCGCTTTGACCTCGTCTTCAGTGACCGCTGAAATAATTGCAGCCGCCTTGTAAGAGTTGATCGCCATGTAAGCAACCTTCTGAGCAGGAACTGCGTGATATGTTTCACTTCCTATAGCCAAAGAAACCATATCGTCGATCTTTTTCCAGTCTTTAAATACGGTGTGCGCATCTAAAAAGCGCTTCGATTCCGAGTTGTGAACTCTCGACGGAACTAAGCGACCTAAGCTTCGAACAACCTCTCTTTGGAATGTCGTCTGACCATCAGGTAATTCAAAGTAGCGCTGCAAGCCAGGAATCATAGGAACGTCAATGGTGTGTTCGCTTCCGAAATTTAGAGAAATCGGAAGCACACTTGTCTCTGTGCCGTTCTGGTTAAGAAACTTCGCTCTATTTCCATTCTGATCCCTAAATTCAACATTTACAGCGCCTCGACCAAGTATGATTGATGTCAAAACGTTATTGATATGGGGTCCAACACCACCATGATTAATATAATTTTCAGTGTGGCTATCAAAGAGAGTTGTTCCTAGTTCTCGAGTAAATAGAAACTCTAACGCCAACATCTTATCAATCCAAATGCCTTGGACATCGATTTGATCAGCATAAGAATTCGGGTTTAAAGGATCTTTTCTTGATTTAAAAGATTTTCCGCCCTCACCAGATGCAACCAAGTTTAAGCCGCCATTTTGTTGTCCGATAGAGTCTATTGTTCTCTGAACGTGCGGATGGAAACAAGTCGTTGCGTATGGATCTAAATTACGGATCGGCATTAAGGCAACTGGCGCCCTTGGCTCTTCTGCAAGAGAGATCGCGCAGTGTAAGTCTGGCGTAAACAGAACTGTTAAGAAGAACTGTCCACTCAAACTACTTGCATCGTAAATCTGCTTTAAGAATTCTTCAGACTGCCAAAGGTTGTGGCCTTCAGGAATTCCGTAATCATTTTTAATACGTTCGTAGAGCTCCATTGTTAATCGCATAAAGTAAAACGCGTTGGCTCTACGACCTAAGTATCCTCCCTCATGCATTAAGGAAAAGCTTTTACGACCGTTTCTTTTATTAATCAGCTTATAATTCTTAAAGTAATCAGAAATAAAGTGATTGGTAATTTCTAAAATATTTGTTCCTTCATCAAAACGATTACAAGTTGGATTTGCTGAAACATGCTCATCGGTACAGAAGCTATAGTCTTTTAGCTCAAGTCCTTTTGATGCGAGTTCCCTTTTGGTATCCGCAAGATTGCTCTTTATCTTCACAAAAGAGCTTTTGCCATCATTCGTTTTAACTTCAACTTCGCGCTTGTATGCGTAACGTAGAGCCGCAATATCGTATTTTCCAAGCGTTGGGAGCTCGTTTGTTGTTCGGTATGAGTATTCCATAATCGATGCATATGGAATTTCTTTTTCGATACCCATTTTTGCGAGCTCTTCCTTAGTGTAGAAGTTGTCTTTATCTTCTGACCCTGCAAAGTTATGGCGGAGCCCGAGATTGTGACCAAGTTCATGAACTAACGTCGGGATCCAAATATGAGGAAGAACTGTGCGAATCACCGCTTCTTTTTCCGCTTCTGATAGCTCCATCCAAGGCTTTAGATCAACGCCAAGTTCTTGAATGACATTTGAAGACTCAACGGCGTGACTCGCGTTAAATAAATCCACAGGATAGATATTATGTTTCGAATAAACATCAACCTTCTTATCAATGTACTTGCTTTCCTTAGCCAACAAAGATGCTCTTTCAGGCTTCTTAAAGTTCATAAGATCACGCTTGATAGCTTCAACACTTGCTGAAAGAGGAAGCGTGTTTGCTCCTGAGCGCATTTTCACATGAGCATCAAGTACATCGACTTTATCTGCAATGTTGGTCGAAGTTAAACTTCTTTGCAATGGATTCAATTTGTTGAGTTGTACCATGGAAGCTGACAGGTTAGCTCCCGATGCGAACATATTCATTTTATCACGGAAGTTGGCAATAACTCTTTGTATATTGCCTGAGCCAGAAGTACTTGCACCAGCGGCTCTCTCTTCTCTGATTTCTTCATACGCAGTTTTGACAATCCCTTTGATTGCACCCAAGTACATAACAGTTCGAGCATTAACAATCTCACCTGTGATTGGATGTGCAACACTTGGCCCGTAACCGATAATTCGTGATGCAAGTGGGTCTTCAACTAAAACGATCATGTTATTGCGCAAGTCTCCAACCTTTTTTCCACTTGGCGGTAATAGTTCAATCTGCAAACCTGCTCCCGCTTGCGCTAAACCATTATTCACATTGGCAACCGCAGTTTTTGTGGCTTCCAAAATGTATGCATTTTCAGGTTTTGCGAACTCCTCACTTAAGTAGTATGGAATGGTTTTGCGGTCTGGATTCCAACGGTTCATTAAGACCTGATCGTTGTTCTCGATTGGATTATTATCCACATCAAGTTTTAAAAGAGTCGAGGTAAAGAATCCAAAAGCGCCCTCATCGGCTTTTGTATACTCAATCTTTTCATAATCCTTTGAAGCGATCACATCATCGCGAACCATAGAGTAGACATAACGAACATCGAAGTTTAACTTTTCAAAAAGATTCTCAAAGTCTGCGATCTCTCCCCAACACTGTGGGTTGCCAAGATTTAATGAGTAAGATTTTTGAATTTCAAAGTTGAAAACATCTTCCGAAAGTTCGTAGTCAATTAGCTTTTGGTTTCCTTCTGTGTAGCATCCAGAGATTAAGTTTGTAATCTCAACAGGAAGTTCATCAGTGTCTAGGATGCGAGAGTTTTCAAAATCGACCTCGACATAAGATCGATCCTGCCAAGCTTTTCTGTTGTCCTCGATCTCTTTATTTTGGCATTCTCCGTAAGCATCACGCTCACAATCATAATCAACGTGTCTGACGGGCAAAACCATAATCGTTTTGTTGTTTGTTGGGTTGTCTGCGTAGCGCGGATCTTTTTCAAGCTCTCGCACCTCAATAGTATTTTCATTAATTTCATATTCAACAAGTTTTGTGCGGCCTTGAAAGTAAGGCAGACTTGCAGTAGCTGTTCGAGTGGCTTGGTCATAACTCATGACGGCTATTCGTGGCGCCCGATATTTTTTTCGCTCCTCTGGCGTTAGTTTAGCAACTTTATCCGCGGGAAGACCGCTATAATCTTCTTTGCTAAACATATTCTTTGGCACCGTCTTTTTGTTTGGAACAAACTCATACGGTTTCTCTTTAGTACAGCCGACAACTAAAACCAGCATCAGTACTAATAAATTTAAATGTTTCATATCCCCACCCCTGTTTAATCTCTAAAAAATATGTCGAATGCCCAAACTCACGTACGAACTTTTTTCGCTAAATACCTCAATGTTGTTTCCATAATTGTTCGCACCGCGTATCGCCCCCTGATTTTCATGGGCAACATAAGTCGACCATGAGGAGTTCAACTGATAGCCAAGATATTGCATTAAATAAAAGTTATCTTTCGCAAACCTGGAATAAGTCCAACCCCGTATATAATCCGCTCTTCCACCAATGCTTAACTTTTCAAGCAGGTTGTAGCCGACATCGAGACGATAGCGAAGTATGTATTCTGTGTTCTGGGCGTAATTACGTTGAACATTATATTCATGAAACTGTTTGACCAAATAAAGAGAATTGGTAATTGTCAGATCGGAAATGTTTGAAGGCCTATATACCATCACTGGTCGGATCATTAGCGCACCATTAAACGTTTGATCTTCACGAGCACGTTCATTGGTTGGAAGAATTGTATAAAGTATTGGCTTAAAGCTAAGCTCCTTCAATATTTCATATTCCGTTAGCTTATAGGCAATCACTAAGTTCGAAAGCTGAGTTGAACCATCTGATTTATGAGATCTGATAATGTCAATTTCTGCAGTAATCGATGACTGAGGTCGAAGAACGTATTCGCCCACTAGGTTTAAACTTGTTGAGTTATCTTGGTCTGGACTGGAATTTTTTCTTAAATTTGTTTGGTATTCTGTACCAATCGAGAAAGAGTATTTTTTTAAAGAGGCATCAGAAGACACGCCTTCTAACTGTGCAGTTGACGTTTGCGCAAGCCCTTGAGTACTACAGAGCAACACTGCCGCCATAAGCATTCGCGCAAGGTTTTTTAAAATGTGGTTGTTACTTTTTTCGCCCCTCAACTTCGTCCCCCCAGACTCACCCACCTTTGGTCTAGTACAAAATCCAGACCAGGTCATTTTGATCCCCCCTTTGAAATAAGTTAAATAATTTAATTCATTAAGTAATTTTGACATCACATGAGGGGACGGACCCTTATAAAAATTGGGCTAAACGAGCAATTTTTATGCATTTCAAAGCTATTGGTATCATTTTAACCCCATCTTTCATTAACAAAAACTCTTAGAAAACCGATAGATAGTTGATGAGTAACGCCTTGATTAAACATTTCAATATATCTGATACAGAGCTTTCTGAGATTCAGAAAAATCTTCAGCAAAATCAAACGCTCTTGGACGCCCTTTTTGAAAGGAATTTACTCGATTCCAGCGCCTATCTTGCTTGGGCCAAGGAGCATTATTCTTTACCAGTGCTCAAGGCTGCATTTCTTGAAAAAAACGATAATGTGGCGGCACTGCTTGGGCGTTATAAAAATGTTTTTCCCAGAAACGTCATTCCATTTCATGAAATGGATGGCGTGCTGTATGTGATGTGTTTGGAACCCACGCCGTTTGAAGCTCCTCAAACCATTCAATATGTTTTAGCGCCTTACGAAGTCATCACAAAATATGCAGTGAAAAACGAAGCAACGGCCACGACCACTCCGTCTGAAGTCGAACCCGAAGCTTTACTTGTAAAAGAAAATACAAATCCATTATTTAAAAACTTAGAAACATCTCCATCAGCTCCTGAGCCGCAGGGTTTAGAGGGACTGAGTTTTGATAATATTTCTATCGGCGACAGTACTGATGGGCCGCAGCTTGAGGGGCTTAATCTTTCTTCGCAAGAGGAGCAACAACTCTCAGCACCTGCTCCAGAAGGAGAACTTCCAGAAATATCACTTGAAGCAAAAAAAGATGTTCCAGCGGGATTAGCGTTTCCTGAAAATCCAGAGGATGAATCAAGTATTATAACGGATAAACCAGTGAACTCGGTGGACTTAAACAGCTTTAAGTTTGAAGGTATCGCTCCCGCGTCTGAGCCATCGGCTCCAGCGTCTCCCTCAGAGCCAACTCCTGAAGTTCAAGTGCAGGCACCAGATCCAAAAACTGCTCCAGCGCCAGCGGCACCTACGCCGCAACCAAAAGCGGCACCAGCTGCGACTACAAAAACTTCAACCTCTTCGTTAGATGATTTTGTTGTCAAACCAAAAGCAAAACCCGCTCAGGCTGCACAAGCTCAACCTGCAGCAGCACCAACTGCTGTGACTGCAACTGCTGCAACACCTGACAACAAATTTGGCCGCACGCTTGAGTCTTTAAAAAAATATTTTCAGCAAGCAATGGTCTTGCAATTTAACGATGGCACCCTTGAGCCCATCGCTTGGGACGAAACTTGGTCAAAAGTTGCACACTCACAAGCTGCAATTGATATAACAACACCGAGTATTTTTCGAATTGTGAATGAATCACAGGATTCATATCATGGTTATATCGTCCCAAATCCAGTAAATGATGCCTTCTTTAATACGTGGAATAAAGGTCAAACACCAGAGCACATTACGATCTGCCCAATTCTTATGGACAAGAAAGTTTGTGGCATGGTCTTGGGCGTAACCACTCAAGAAGGTGCAAAGAAGTATCAGCTGCATCATATTCAGCAGATTGCAAATGAAGCAGCCGTGCAAATTTCAGCTACTAAGGCTGCCTAAATTTTTCCAAGAAACTTAAAA
>CAYXYF010000053.1:0-8169 GCA_964469265.1 uncultured Bdellovibrionales bacterium | reverse complement strand
TTACATCTTAATGTTGGCAATGATCCAAATCTTTAGCTTCGAGGGAAGTGATTCCTCTACAACGGCTTATGCACAGGGAACAAAACGCCAGCAACCAAAGAAAAGAGTGCAAAGAAAACGTCCTGCGCGAACGAAAAGAGCACTTCCTGCTAAGCGTGCAAGGCCCGCGGCAAAGCCTGCAACAAACGAACTCCAAGAAGCCCTTGCACTGGCAAAGAATGGAAACTACGAAGAAGCTTCCATCCGTCTATTTAACCTAAGTCGCTCTCCTCGTTACACAAGAGAGCGAATGCAAATTAAGTATCTTCTAGGGTTAATGCTTTATGATATGAAGTTTTATCAGACAGCGGCGTTTCACTTTGTGGATGTTGTACGGGATGGAAATAGCTCATACATCAAAAAATCATTAGAAAAGCTTTCTCTTGCGGCCGATCAACTCGGTGACGTTACTCTTCTTAACTATGCTATCTCGAAAGTAAACCTAAGAGATTTCCCAACAGAAAGCCAAGACCTGCTTCGTTTTAGAATTGGTGAATATCAATTCAGAAGCGGGCAGTTAGCTCGGGCGGCTGCGACACTTTCTGCAGTCAGCGAAAACTCTCCACTGTACGGTAAAGCGAAGTACATGGAAGCGCTTTCTTATGCTTCACAGAATAAAAACGAAATGGCAATTAGAGCATTTAATGAGTTGTTGAGCTCAAGAAATCCAGACAGCATTACGGATACGACGCGAGTTGCAGCACTTATGGGGTTGGCAAGAACTCACTACCAAAATAAAGAATGGGAAGAGGGAATGTCTTACTACAGACAAGTTCCGCGTGATACTGAATTTTATCACGATGCGCTTTTTGAAATTTCATGGGCGCAGATGAGAGCGGCGCAGTTTAGATCTGTTCTTGGCAATATGCACTCTCTGCATTCTCCTTACTACGAGGATTTTTATATTCCAGAGTCGATTCTTTTAAGATCACTCGTTTATTTATACATCTGTCAATATGATGAAATGGAAAAGACTTTAGATTTCTTTAATATGCTTTACCAACCTGTTCGTAAGGATCTTGTGGAAATCATTAGAACTTACAGAACGACGGACCGCTACTATAAAGAAATAGAAAAAGTGGCAAAAGATTTTGATAAGTACAAAAAAGATCACAGCATCCGTAAAAACAGCGGAATTCCTTTTATCGTTGCTAGAAAAATTTTAAGAGAGCCAGACTTTGCAAGAAGCCACGCCTATATCAGCATGCTTGAAGGTGAGCGAGACCAAATTGATAAAATGAACTCAAAATGGAAGTCCTCACCTCTGGGAATGTACGCAAAGAAAGTTTTAACAACAAGAGTAGATAGATCAAAAGAAAACGCTGGCGTCTTAGTGAAGAAGTATGTTGTCGACATTCATCGCGACCTACTTGAGCTATTTAAGCAGCATGACTTTGCTCGTTTCGAAATGTTAAACGGTAAAAAAGATCAAATGAAAAAGAAGCTACTAAAACCTGAGGGCGAAGAAGAGGAAGATGAAGAAGATAGAAGCTTCTACGTTCAAAACGGTTTTGAGTACTGGCCGTTCCAAGGCGAGTACTGGTTGGATGAAATCGGTAACTATTACTATTTAGGAAAATCGCGCTGCGAATAACAAGATAGGCAAAAAACTATGAAAAAGCTGATGTGTTTAATAATTGGTCTAAGTATTGTTCTTAATGCTGACTACTCTGAAGCACAGAGAAGAAGGCAGCAAAGACCTGCAAAAAAGGCATCGACGGTGGCGGATGTTCTTTCGCGGTATAAAGATAAAGACCGAGGAAGTGACGTTCAGATTAATAAGTTTACAAAGATTATTCCAAGCGTTCCAGCGGCTAAGACCGTGACCGTAAGGAATACTTCAAAGATTAAACCGCCATCTTCAATGAAATTTTTCATACAATCGAATCAAAGAGAGGCACAGCTCGAGCGAATTCTCGACCAACAGATCAACGAGCTTTACACGCTCAGCCAGAAGTTTAGAAAGAGTCCGGAAAGAGGAGAAATCTGGCTGCGTTTGGGTGAGCTTTATGTAGAGAAGGCAAAGCTTGTTCAGTACAGGATTCAAAACGAATTTGATAAAAAGATTCAAGAATGGGAAGCAAAGGGACGTAAAGGAAGAGCTCCTCGTGTCGACATGAAGGCACCTCAAGTCTATAACAGAAGGGCAATGGAGCTTTATAGCTGGTACATTAAGGATTTCCCAAAGAGTAAAAAACTTGATCAAGCCTACTTCTTTATGGGCTATAACAACGTCGAACTCGGAAACTGGAAAGCGGGCACAGCGTACTACGAAAGATTAACGAAGGAATTTCCGCGCTCGATTTATATTACTGAAGCGTATTTCGCGACTGCGGAATATTACTTTGAGAATAATGACTGGAAAAAGGCTGCCGAGAATTATAAAAACGTATTGAAGAGTCCAAAGAGCAGAATCTATCCATTCGCAGTTTATAAATTAGCATGGTGTCACTACAGGCTCGGACAACCTGCCATCGCAATTAACCACTTAGAAAAAGTTATCGAGCTTTCTGAAGAAAACGTAAGCCAAGCGGCAGAAGATGGAAAGACCGTCAACAGAATCCGTCTTGCTGACGAAGCTTATAACGATCTCATCTTGTTCTATCCAGACGTCAAAGCTTACCAAAGTGCTGCGGATTATTTTGAACGCATGGGCGGTGAGAAAAGAGTTTATAGCTCTCTTGAAAGATTGGGCTATCTGTACTCAGACCGAGGTCACCGTGCAGCGGCAAGGTTTATTTTTGGGCAACTCATCGACATGAATCCTGACTCGCCGAAGAACTTTGATTTCCAGTTTCAGATCGTAAAAAACTACGCTGCTGGTGGAAGTCGACAGGTGTTTAGACAGGAGCTATTTAACTGGATTACAAATTATAACTCGGAGAGTTCTTGGGCTAGAGCGAACCCAAAAGAAGTTCAAAAGTCTTTTGATACAAGGGAGGAAACTCTACGGGGTTATATCCTAAACGAGCACAAAGCCCTTCAGAAATCTCGGAACGCTGCGGGGTTAAGGCTAACCAAAAACTTATACGAACTTTATGTGAAAGAGTTTAACACTTCTAAAAATGCAGCTGAAATGCGCTTCTTTTACGGAGAATTGTTATACGACATGAAAGAATACGAAAATGCGACAACTCAATACAGATGGGTTGTGCAGCATGCGCCAAACTCTCAGTATCATGAACTTTCAATGATCAATATCATCTTATCTTTAGAGAAGCGTCTCCCTTCAGAGGCTGCGCTTGAAAAGATCAGAGGAGAAAGTTTAGAGCCGTTTGAATTTAACGAATACGAAAAAGAGTTCGTCCAGGTTTCAGAAGCTTATACTGCAAAATTTCCGAAGGCTGATAAGGCTTTAGATATTCGGTTCAAAACGGGTCGGATGTATTACTCTCATAACTATTTTGACCAAGCGCTTGCGATCTTTAATGAAATCGTAAAAGGTCACGCCCGCACGAAAACTGCAAGTTATGCTGCCAACTTAATTCTTGATATTTACAACTTAAGAAAAGACTACGAAGGTCTTTCAAAAGCAGGACAAGCTCTCCTTGCGACACCAGGCTTACAATCTGCTGGTGCGAATATGGACATTAAAGATGTTGTCGAGAAGGCACGTTTTAAAGAAGCTCAAGACCTTGAAGGAACTAAAAACTTTGTGGGTTCTGCAAAAGCTTTTGAGAACTTTACGAAGATGTATCCGAGGTCAGGCCTTGCTGCAATTGCAAGATACAACGCTGGGATTAATTATGAGAGAGCAGGAGATCTTCCGAAAGCTGTTCAGATGTACAATGGCTTTCTCAATATGCGCTCGAAAGAAAATCAAGCTCAGAGAAAAGAGGCGCGAAGACTCATCGGTAGGATTTATGAGAGAACTGGTCAATTAAAACGAGCTGCGCAAGAATTTGAGAAGTTTGCTTCAGAATATCCGACGGATGCTTTAACTCCAGACCTCTATTATAACGCGGCAATTATTTATAATGGGTTTAAAGACTATCCACGCGCTATTCGAAACCTTAATAAATATATTGATATTTCAAAGAAGCCGACAAAGGTCGACGCACTTTTCTTGATCGGCGAGATTGAGGAAAAGCGTAACCGTTTGTCTGCGGCGAATGCGTACTTTGAGAAATTCATTAACTCTAATCCGCGCGATCTCGGGCTTGTGATCTCTGCAGCTTATAGAATTGCAAAAAATGCGGACCAAGCAAGAAATGTAAAAAAAGCCGACGAATGGTTTAGAAAAGTAATTACGCTGAGCCGCCGAGCTAAAGACGGCGTGGGAGCAAGACGTTCTGCCGAAGCGCAGTTTAGATTTGTGCTTCCGATCTTAGCCGAAATGAAGGCGATTCGAATTCCACGTGATCCAAAGGGGCAGGGACCTGCGATCCAAAAAAAGCTTGCTCTGATTAACCGCCTCAATAAAGAGCTTGAATCTATTGTTCGACTGGACGTAGGAGAATACGTAGTCGCTGCTCTTGCAACGGCGGGGGAAGCTTATGAACATATCGCAGATGCAATTTATAAAACTCCGTTGCCTAAAGGGTTAAATGCTGAACAAACTGAAGTCTACAAAGCTGAAGTCGAGAAGGTTGCAGGACCTCTTAAAAAGCAGGCCGTAGATAACTACAAAAACGCAGTCAATAAAGCAAAACAAGTTGATGGATACAGTGAGTATACGATTGCTGCCCATTCGGCTCTATCAAGACTTGAGGGTGGCGGTGAAACTGTACTTGAAGAAGTGTTTATTGATTATGAAATGCCAAAGGTGAGCTTATGAAGAAATTAAATTTTGTAACTTTAGCGGTTACTTTATTGGTTCTGTCTGGCTGTGCAACTGTTCTGCAAGATTATGATAAGTCGGGCGGAAGTGGACAGCTTGATCAAGAAATGGGCGGCGGCGGTGATGCAAAACCAGATGAGTCTGCCGATCAGTCAGCGTTTGAAAGCGAAACCCCGAAGCAGTCTTCAGGCTCTTTAGAAAAAAGATTTGAAGATGGCGTTAATAACGGACGTGAGCGCCAGATGTTAAATGCTGGGAGTGAACTCTTGGCGCGCTCCCCTGACAACATAAAAGTGTTAAACGGTTTTGGGACTTACTACATCAAAGCCAAAATGCCAGATGCCGCAAAAATTTATTTTGAGCGAGTCCTTGAAAAAGACAAAGACAATGCCGACGCCAACAATGGTCTAGGTGTTATTGAGATGATGAATGGCGATGAGTTTGCCGCCCAGGAATACTTTAAAAACGCATTGAGAAAAAACTCAAGACACGTCGGAGCCAACGCAAACCTAGGTGCCATTTATCTGAAGTACCTCGACTACGACAAAGCACTTCGGTTATTAGAGAATGCTTACAGGCGTGATCGCGGGAATGCAGCCATTGCAAACAACTATGCAATCGCTCTTCGAGGAACGGGCAAAATCGATAACGCGCTTAAGGTCTACCAAAGTATTGATACGAGAAAGCAGCAGGTTCCAGTTTTATTGAACCAAGCTATACTTTGGACTGAATTTAAAAAAGATCCTAAGGCGGCAAAAGACTTATTGAATAAGATTAGATTTATAACCACTGATCCAAGCATACTTAGAAAAGTTAATGCTTTAACTAATAAGTTAAATCAGTGATAATGGAAAAAGGGGCTCGATCATCATGATTGAGGCATAAGCAACAAGGATGTTCATCTTGAGTAAGATTAGTTCAACAAAACTATTTATCATTTTTACCTTCTTGACTCTGTTGTTTGCGGGAGTTGATTCTCACGCACAGAAAAAGAGAACCAATATTAACTTCGAAGATCAGTTGATTCGAGGTGAAGTACAAAAGCCTGAGCTGTTCTATATCATGCAGAAAAAGCAGTTTAATTTCGGAAGACTCATCAAACTCAGAGAAAATTTTCTTCCTGAAATGAGAAAAACTTCCGAAGTGGTCCCAAGAGGTGGTAAATGAGTATCAATGATCGCGTATTTATACGTGTTTATTTGGGGCAAGATTTAATCGAAGTATTCCAATCATCTGAGCCTCAGATCATTATTGGTCAAGAGGGTGAAGCGCATCTTAAGCTAAAGGGCTCAGAAGTTGCCGCAGTCCATGCGTTAATTGAAAAACGTCAAGATGGGTTCTATGTCTGTGACCTAGGATCGGTGACGGGAACTTTTAAAAGTGGTGCACAAATCCTTGATGAAAGAATCAGTTCTGGTGAAGAACTCAAAATCGGAAATTACCGATTGGAGTTTTTTATTGGTTTACCTAAGCCAGTGGCTCAAAGTTCTGCAACGGTTGCGCCTCCACCATCTAAACCCACAGAACAAAAAACAGAAGCTCCACCAAAGATGCCAGAAGCTCCTCCAGCTGTGCCTGAGGATCTGGTGGTTAAACCAGAATCTGAAACTCCAAAAAAAGAAGCTCCTATACGAGAGCGAAATGACGTTCATGCGGTGAAAAAACCAGTGATGGAAGTTATGCCTGCTCCAGGAATGGATTTTGTTCCGACTGGCGAAACCTATAAACAACCGACGGAATTTAAAGGCTCTTATGCACCTCCGAGTGAGATCAAAAACCTTGGTGAAGTCTTGGAGCCTGGAAAAGGAAACGTTGTTGAAGTTACGGTGGCTTGGAATGAGCGAATTTTAGATACATATCATTTTGATGAGACACAAGTTGTAACCGTTGGAAGTAGTCCGAAGAACACAATTAGTATTCCTATCTTTGATGAGACCGTGTCTCATCCTTTAATTAAAATCGATGCTCAAGTTCGGATTCTGATTACGCCCGATATGAACGGTGAAGTTAAAGTCGGAGACAAGGTCACAACGATTAATGATCTTATTTTGAAAGGTAAGTTGCCACGAGAAGGTGCTGGTTATGCAATTCCTCTTGATCAAACTTATGTTGTAAAAGTGGACTTGGGCAGCGGCGTGTGCGTATTTGTGCGCTTCGTGGATGCCGCTCCTAAAGCAATTCCCGCTCCGTTTCTTTTGCTATCGACTGGTGAGATTGCAACTCTTGTTGTGACCACTTTATTCTTCGGAATTTTAGGAATTTACTTTGCTATTTATACGCCAGATGCACCAGAGGAAGAACCCGAAGAGGAAACTCCAAAGGTTGCAGCGTTTATTTATGATAAACCACGACAGAGAATTGATTTATCAGAGGAGTCGCAAACTGGTGCTTCAGCAACGCAAGCTTTCCAAGATAGAGAAGTGGCACCGAGTAGAGGTGAAGAGGGTGCTGCATCAGAAGCCGCTCCAAATGATTCACAGTCTACGGTGAGAAAGCCTACGACACCAAACCGTGGAAGAGGCCAAGGCGTAGTGCGAGCAAATACACGACAAAGAGCAAGACCTGATAGTGCTCCAAGAGCGAAGCCGCAACCCGACCCAACGAAGCAAGGTATTTTTAGTGCCTTTGGATCAAAAGGTTTCAATGATCAACTTTCACAAGCGTATTCTGGATCAGGAAACCTTGGTGGTTTAGCGGGCGAAGCAACGGGTACTGGTGGACAAGTGGCACTCGGTGCAGGCAACACTCCAGGCACTGGATTAAAAGACATCGGTGCAGGCGGTGAAGGAACTGCAACTTATGGTATCGCTGGCGTAAGTACTAAGGGCCGCGGTGGCGGAAACTCCGGATATGGAACAGGTGGTTTGGGTGCAAAATCTAGAGCGACTGTAAAACCTGGTGGCGTAGGCGAAAGTTTTACGGGAACGATAGACAGAGAGGCAATTCGCCGAGTGATTCGTGAGAATCAAAGACAAATTCAAGCATGTTATGAAAAGTCATTGAACAAGAATCCGAACTTGTACGGGAAAGTTATTCTTGAGTGGGTAATTATCGGTAACGGGCGGGTTTCAAATGCAACAGTTGCTAGTTCGACTCTAAGAAATTCAGAAGTTGAAAACTGCGTACTGTCGCGTTTAAGAACTTGGAAATTCCCAGAGCCGCCAGCGGATCAAGAAGCGGTTGTAAGATATCCGTTCTTGTTTAATGCACAGTAAAAGGAAAATGAATTTAAAAGAAAGATAAGAATTAAAATCTAGGACTTAATAGGAGGTTACCTTGATTTCAATAGCACACGCACAAGAAGTAGTAGCAACAGCTACGGCACAAAATGTCGAGCAGATGAACTGGGT
>CAYXYF010000052.1:0-8213 GCA_964469265.1 uncultured Bdellovibrionales bacterium | reverse complement strand
GATTTATTAAAAACTATTGCAGACACAGAGGGAGTTGTTAGTAACGAACGCGGGCGCTTTTTGATGGCGTTCAATAGTTTTGCAAAAATTGGTGCAATCTTAATTAATCGTGCAGATTACAATAATGATGGTACCCCCGATGCAAACTGGGATCCCTGTGATGCCAATGGTGACACGGACTTGCCCGCAACCGATGTTGGAGAAATAGGAACCGCTGTGGTTCTTTTCTATAAAAACATGCAAAGCTATTCTTTCGGTGAAAGTATCACGCAATCGATTGACACAATTTGCACAGCCATCGATGGAACGCCTCTAGATTTTTGCGATGTCATAAATATCTCTGATCTAACTAACGAACACAGACAGATCATTCGAGGAATGGTGCGTGAAACCACCGATGGTGTTGGCTTAGGAATATCAGGAGGAGGAGTAGTAGCGAATGCTTGTGAGCCGTAAGAGCTTTTCAACATTCTTAATTTCCTTTGTGGCAGTTTTATTGATAACTGCACAGGGATCTGCGCGAGAGTTGTATAACCGCAATATCTCAGTGCGCGCTTTGGGCATGGGAAATGCTTTTACGGCTATTGCTCGTAATACCGATGCCCTATTTTATAATCCTGCTGGAATTGCAAAGACAGAAGAAGTTCAGCTGACGTTATTAAAAGCAAAAGTCGGAGTAAACGGTGTCGATGCCTATGAAAAGGCTTTGGATTTAGATAGCGACAATCTTGCTGATACCTTAAGAGAGTTTTATGGAGAGCATTTATGGATGGGGGGCGGTGCTGTCGTGGGCTTTTCAATGCCTTACTTTGCTGCCGCAGTTTATGACAGCTTTAATGTCAGCGCAGATCTTTCAAATCCTGCGTTACCAAGCTTTCAAGTGGACTTTGTCAATGACTACGGAATTGCCACTGGATTGGGAGTCGATCTAGCAAAGGGCCTCTCTGTTGGTATCGTTGCAAAAAGAATCAATCGGATTGGATCGTCGGCAGAAATTTCCGTGGAGTCCTTAGCAAATCTTAATAGTGATGACTTGAAAGATGAGTTGGATAACAGAGGTCTTGGATATTCTTTAGATGCGGGAATTGCAATGACTTTTCCGACAGCGGTGAAGCCCACATTGGCGGTTGTTATGCAGAATATTGGAGATACAACATTCTCCCTTGATCGTGGTCTTAAACGTCCACCAACGGATACACAGCAAATTATTGCAAGTGCCTCTCTTGAAATTGAAGCTCCTGGAATGGTAGTAACCCCAGTATTTGAAATGAAGCATATTGATTCTAGCGAACAGATTCATGCGGGTAAAAAGTTTCATGCAGGTGTTGAGGTTGATCTGCCAGGACTTGCGCTTCGCGGTGGTTTTCATCAGGGTTATTATACTGCAGGGGTAGGTTTAAATCTCGGCGTGGTTTCTCTTGATTTTGCAACGTATGGGGTCGAATTGGGGCAATATCCAGGACAACATGAGGACCGACGTTACATCATGGAAATGACAATCGACTTCGGATTTAATCCATCTACGGGAAGTTTTCTTGGCACCACAAGTAAAAGTCGTCGTAATCTGAAGCAAAGACGCTAAAGCGCGGCGTTAGCGCCAGAGTCCTACTATACAATACCAGAAAGTCCATTTATATTTCCAGAGTGCTAAATCTCGTATTCGTCAAAAATCCAGAGGAAAAAAAAGAATTTTTTCGCAAGTCCATGCTCGATGGGCGCTCTAGCGATAAAACGTGGGTGGTCTCTGATCTAACCTCTAAGATAGCGTTTCAGAACGAATTGTTTAAAGAAATGGATATCATTCCAGACGAATCCCTTTTACGTGCACAAGAGCTTTGGCTTATTTTAATCAAGCGCCTTCGAGGCGATTTAAAAATTATTTCAAGTGAGACAGCACAGATATATGCACGTCAAATTCTTTCAAGGTCTGAGGTGGAGTGGCATCAGCGCCCTGGTGTTAGCCAATTGGTTTTGGGTTACCTGCATATTTTAATTCCAATTCTATCCCATGATGAGAACTCTGAGGCGATCAAAGACTTTTTTACGAAAAACATTGAAAGTTACAACAAGTGGGGCCACTGGTATCTTTTAGCGAAGGAAATTTTTGAAACCTTTAAGGAAGATAAATTTATTATTCCGACATGGGCATCTTCAATTTTAGTCAATGAAGATGGCTTTAGTGATGTGTGGAATAGAAAAATAATCTTTGATCTTGCAGCCCAGCTTCAGCCCATCGAGAGCGAATTGATCTTAACTCTCTCAAAGCACCTTGATGTTGAAGTTATTGTTCCGCATCCATCGTGGAAAGAAGAATATTCTAAAGCTCTTAAAAGCTATGAGCTTCTGATCTCAGGAAAAACTCCAAAGCTTGAGGGTGAGTCACCGTCGCCATTTGCACATAACTACCATAAATTTACAACTCAACTTGCGGAGATACAGGATGCATGCGCTTTGGTCAGAAAGAATATTGAGTCCGGGATAGAGCCTAAGAAGATTGCAGTGTGCGCTCCGGATATCGGTGTATACTGGCCAGTGCTGAGTGAATATTTAAAAACAGAAGGAATTCCGTACCAAAGAAAAATACAAACCCCGCTCAAAACTTTTCCTGAAATATTAAACTGGTTATCGCGTTTAAAAGTTGAGGCAGGGCACTTAGAGTTCTCTGATTTGGAAGCTAGGGTTTTTTCTGACACAAGTGATATGGACGCTGTAAATAGCGATCCAGTTATTGATTATGCAAACTTTCACTCTCTTTACATCAACCTATATGATGATCAAGATATAAAACGAAGCACTAAGGTTTCTAATCTTTTTCGCCTTGAACATCATGAAAAAACCATTGGTCTTCAAGAATTTATATCTTGGTCTTTAAAATTCTGGAAAGAAAGTTGGGACCAAGATCGGCTAACTCTTTTAATCGATAAACTTTACTCTGATGTTCCAATGAGATTAAAGTTTGATCTCAAGACGTGGCTATCCTTAGCTGAGAGCTTTGCGGCAAAACTGGAAATAACCACAGACGAAGGTTATCAAGAGGGTCTTTACTGTATCGACCTTGTTTCTTTAAAGGACCTCGATGTGAAATGCGTTTATATGTTGGGCCTAACGGACCAAGCTTTGCGGTCCATATCGACAACCCTTATAAGTGAGTCTGATATTGAACGTTTAAAAATGGATTATGGCTTTATTATCGCAGAGCCCGAGCGTACAGAATTAGAATTTGAAGTATTGTGGAACTTGGAGAACCCTGATACCAAGCTTACTCTTTCTTACCCTCAAACCAATTTTGATGGAGATCAAATGTCACCATCCATCGTTTGGTTTAAAGGAGCAGCAGAGAAACATAATAATTCCGAAATTCCTATTCGCTTAGCTGCACCATCGCGAATGATGCAAATTCAAGGGGCAAGTTTTGAAACCATTGCAGAGCTGAGATCTTGGGAAGCCTTTGAAGGTAAGCAAAGAAGAATCAATGAGGATTTGGGAGGCGAGCCTGCAAAGTGGGGCTTGTCCAATCACGTGGATAAAATATCGGCCTCGCAAGTTGAAGACTATTTAAATTGTCCATTTATCAACGCTTCAAAGAAGATATTCTGCTTAGTGGACCTTCCTGATATTGATCTAGATATTGACTACCTCACGCGCGGTAGGCTTTTGCATGGAGTAGCTGAGGCGATTTATCGAGAGTACCCAAACTTAGATATTGAGAAGCATAAAATCCCTGAAATTTTTGAAAAAGTCAGAGCTGAACTTGAGACCCCCGTATTTGATAAAAATATTTGGGATGGGCAACGAATAAAATATATCAAAATGATTGAAAACTTTATTGAGTTTGAAAAAGAGTGGCGTGCAAGGTTTCCTGTAATTCAAAAGGTCATGCACGAGCAAGAGTTCTCAGTTTTTGTAGAAGTCGATACAGGTAAAATTGTAACGAAAAAATCTGATAAATCCATTGAGCTGCGAGGACGCATTGACCGCGTAGAAGTGGACGAAAAAGAGAGTGTTTGTGTTGTAGTTGATTATAAGTTTAGTTCAGACAGTTACAGCAATCATGATAAGTGGTTAGAGAAAAACGAACTTCAGCTCGCCTTATACTCAATGGCGATCGAGGCCGGTGCATTGAAAAGGTCGTATGAAGTGGTTGGCGCAGTCTACTATGGCTTTAAAAATTTGAACCGAAACAAAGGTATGTTGGTTATGGGTGCCGAGGATGGAATGTTTGAACTCAGTAACCGAGGAAAATCAAAAATTGATCTCAACAAAAAATCTGAAGTCTATCAGGCTGTCTCGGAGACCATAAAAGCAGCAATGGCATCAATGCAAGCGGGCGATTACAACCCGGCTCCCAAAGATGTTAAAAACTGTAGTTCATGTCATTGGAGGACGCTATGTCGCGCGCCACATCTGAACTAAATGTCTTTCAACATGAAACAAAGATTTTCCGCGCAGGTGCAGGAGCAGGAAAAACCAGAAGACTCGTTCAAGAAGTTTATGATTTTTATAAATTTCATAAAAAGAAAAATAAGAAAAATCCAAAAGTCGTCTTAACTACCTTTACTCGTAAGGCAACCCAAGAGCTCAGGGAAAGGCTTATGCTTGAGGCGCAGAAAAAAAATGACTATGAATTTTTAAACTTTGTTTTATCAAAAAACCAGTTGATGATTTCAACGATCCATGGAGTCTTGCAGCTTTTCTTGCGTCAGTATGCCCAACTTATTGGCCTAGACCCAGGTTTTAAGTTAACAGATGATTCTGAGTTATCTAAAAGAGCACGCATTATTATAAAATCTTTAATTGCAAATGACGTTTCATACTTGGAGTTGTTAGAAGAGTTCTCCTTTGCCGATTTGACAAAACTCATCATTCAACATCACTCGACAAAGGCTGTGTTCCCGAACGTGACCTGTTTTGACAAAAAAGACTTTGAACATGAGCAAAATCGAATCTTCTCTGAGGTGGCCTCAGAACTTCGTCATTATGCTGATCGTATTTCATCTGAAACGGAAAATGAAAAATGGTTGGAATATTGTAAACATCTAACCAGTGTCTCTGAGAGTTTCCAAGAGGTAAAGACCCTAGCAGATATCCAACGAAGCTTTGAGCTATTTGCTTCCTTCAGAAAACCGATCTTTCAAAAAAAGAAACCTCCATTTTCTGAATCTTTAAATGACTCTTTTGAAGAAGCAAGGAAGTCATTACAAAGTATCAAGCCCGATCAATTTGATCCTGCACTTTGGGAGAAGATGATTGCGATGTATAAGCTCTTTGAGTCGCTTTCACATTCTTTTAGCGAGGAGTTTGATAAATGGAAGTTGAGCTCAGGCCAAATCAGTATGGCGGATTTGGAACTGTATTCGTATAGACTTGTCCGAGATTATGCGCCTCAAATTCATTTTTTCTCTGAGAATTTTGATTACTGGTTGATTGATGAGTTTCAAGACACTTCGCCCCTTCAAAAAACGCTACTCTTAGCGTTCATTAAAGATAGAAAATACTTTATTGTGGGAGACCCCCAGCAGAGTATTTATTTTTTTAGAGGCGCGCGAGTAAAAGTCTTTGATGAGATGCAAGAGCGTGTAGTTAAAGATGGCGGTCTATTTGAACTCTTAAATACAAACTACAGATCCTCAAAACCAGTCATGGCCTTCGTCAATTACTTTTTTAAAAATTACTCTTCAAGCTTTTCAAGCATGGAGCTAGGTGGCCCTGATGGAAGTCAATCTCTGGTGGCAG
The DNA here is from genome assembly GCA_964469265.1 of uncultured Bdellovibrionales bacterium. Classification (GTDB taxonomy): domain Bacteria; phylum Bdellovibrionota; class Bdellovibrionia; order Bdellovibrionales; family JAEYZS01; genus JAEYZS01. The sequence goes on along the minus strand of CAYXYF010000052.1, from coordinate 2,480 downwards.
AAATTGCGCTCGCCCAAGATAAGGATTCTCAAAAAAATGCTATCCTCGATCGTATTATTAAACTTCAAACTGCGGGCGTTAACCTCGGAGAGATATGTATTCTCGGGCGCAAGAACGATCAATTGAAGTCCATCGCAGATGCGCTTCACGCAATGAAGATACCACATATTCTCCATTCGGCTTCGGGTTTTAAAGAGAGGCGAGAGATTTTAGATGCTCTTGCCATCCTTAAATTCTTGGTCAATCCCCATGATAACTTTAATTTTATTCAAGTGATCAGAAGCCCTTGGTTTAATATTTCCGACGAAGAAATTTATCATGTTGTTAAATCAAGACCAAAAAGTTTTTGGTTGGAGTTTTTAAAGAAGAGTGACTCCAAAGTCGCCTCCGAACTTAAAAAATACATCAAACAGACTTACTCTGATGGAATCACCAATACATTTCAAAGTGTTTTGATTGAAACTGGCTTTTTGGATTTGAGCTTAATCTATGATCCATCGGGACGTCGTGAATCAAATATTTGGAAACTTCTTGTGCAACTCAAAACTGATGATCACTTACCTGACTTTAGCTATCTTGATTTTATTCGGGACCGTAAGAGTGCTATTGATTTAGAAAGCGGCGCTGAAGACTCTGATGCTGTAAGTAGTATTGAACCCAACCGTGTTCAGCTTATGACAATTCATATGTCCAAGGGGCTTGAGTTTAATCATGTTATTATTCCGTTTATAGATTCAAATCCACAGCTTACAAACTATCTGACCTACGCCTTTGATTCGAGCTTGGAAAAATTTGGGTTACACTTGAAACTGGGAGAAGAAAAGGGAAGCTCTGGGTTACCAGCACAGAAGGTTGTACAGGATATAAAGGCTGAGGAACTCAATGAGTCAGATCGGCTTCTTTACGTCGCAATGACTCGTGCTAAGTCTTCTATCCTCATGTCGACTTCGGGGGCAAAACAGAGAAGCCATTCGTGGTTTGAGAAGATGAAACTGAATCTGGCAGAAGGTCACCACAGTCATACTGGATTTGAGTACATAGTGAATAGTGGTCCTTGGGACGTGAAAACAATAAAGCAAGAGGGCGCTCGAATTAATGAAATTTCAAAACCTCTTTATGACATTGGTTCACTTCGAAAGCTTGAGTCTTCGCGAGTAACAACAGAGCTTTTGGAGAAGAAAAATCACAAGGTTGCTGTGAGGCTTATTGAAAAGGCCAACTATGGAAAACTTGCCCATCAGATATTTGAATCCATGAAATACAACAGGCAAATAGAGTCTGATGAAAAAACCCAAGAGGCCGTTGATTATTTAAAGACCCTAACAGAAATTCCCATGGAAAGTATTTTAAGAGATGGCTTTGCAGAGTGGGGGTTCGTATCTCAACAAGATGGTAAAAATCTTTCGGGACAAGTGGACCTCTGGGCTGTTGTAAATGACGAATTATGGGTTGTTGATTATAAGACGGGATCCCCGCTGTACTCTGACGTGGCATTTGAGCAATTGGTCCGCTACTCAAAGGCCATAATGGGTCACTTAAAGGGAGCTAATATAAAGAAAACCCACCTTGTGGCACTCTATCCGTTTGCAAAAAAGGTCCTTGTGAAATCCAGCTAATCCCGTAAGGGTTGTTTGAGTTTGACGCGTTCTTGTCGTGCTCGAAAACGAAGATTTAAAACTTCTACAAGAAGCGAGAAGGCCATTGCAAAGTAAATATAACCTTTTGGAATGTGGTGCCCAATTCCATCCGCCACTAGGGTAAACCCAATTAATATTAAAAAGCTAAGTGCCAACATTTTAATTGTGGGATGTCTGTCCACAAACTCAGAAACCGTTTTAGCGGCCAGAATCATAACCGCCGTGGCAGCAAGTATTGCTGAAATCATAATTGCTTTTTCATCGACAAGACCGACGGCCGTAATGACAGAGTCCAAAGAAAAGACAATATCTAATACTAAAATTTGAACAATAACCATATTAAAAGATGTGGCAACAGTCTTGTTCAGTCCACCATCTACACCTTCGAGTTTATGATGAATCTCAAAGGTACTTTTTCCAATTAAGAATAAGCCCCCAATAATTAAAATAAGGTCTCTTCCGGAAAGCTCATTGGAAAACACGGTAAGAATAGGTTCATTGAGTGTCATTATCCAGGCAAGTGAAAGCAATAGCAAAATACGTGTTATTACCGCTAAGCTTAAGCCAATAATTCGTGCCTTATTACGTTGTTCCGGTGGAAGTCTTCCGCAAAGAATAGAAATAAAAATAATATTATCGATTCCCAGGACAAGCTCTAAAGCAAAAAGCGTCGCAAAGCTTATCCACGCAGCAGGAGAAGAAAGAAGTTCTAACATAAGGTCCTTACGCGGCTTTAGTTACTAAAACGATATTCGAAGCCGCATCCGAAAAATAGAACTGTACCAGGTTGGAAGTTAAATCGCATTTCTAGTTTTAGAAACAAAGTGTCTGCCAAATGGGCAA
>CAYXYF010000051.1:0-8362 GCA_964469265.1 uncultured Bdellovibrionales bacterium | reverse complement strand
GTTTTAAGCTGATCAACTTCCTTATTGATGAAGCCTCTTTCTCTGTCACCAATAGTGTCAGAAGATGCTTGGATGCCTAATTCTCTTAAACGAACAATAATGTTACCGATTTCGTTTAATCCACCTTCAGCAACTTGTACCATTGAGATACCGTCAGAAGCGTTTCTGTGTGCTTGTCTTGATGATCTGATTTGAGCTTTTAAGTTCTCAGAGATCGCAAGTCCTGCAGCATCGTCTGCAGATTTGTTGATTCTGCTACCGCTAGCTAATTGAGCGTAGCTGTTTGCAATTTGCGTTTGGCTAGTACCCAAGTTTCTTTGAGCGTTAATAGCCGGTAAGTTAGTAGTTATTCTTAATCCCATTGTTTCCTCCAATTAATTATTCAATCTTCAATTTCATAAATTCCCTCCTTGTAAGTCCTCGCTACCGAGGTGGCCATCCGAAGCCATTTTTTTTTAATTTGATTCAATCCATTTTATCTACGCTTTTTTAGTTCATCCTTGAAAGCCTCCTTTCCCTTTCGCGGAGATGAGCTGTAGTAAAGCTCAAATTTATTTTACAATTGTTCTCACATGATGCTTTTCGTATACAGATGGCGAGATCTTGACAGGACTTGTGGCTTGAATAACATCCCTGGACGCGTTTTGACCCAAAACTAGTCTAACAGTCTTAAGACTTTGGATTGAAAAGGGGGCTTTTCCTAGATCAATAGCGAGCATTTCAGAGGGAAAAACGAAAGTTTTTGACGCTTACTTTGTCTTCAAAAAGCCAAGAATTTTCTCGTAAGCCCACTCAGGATCCTCTTCTTGAATGTGATGTCCTGCCGTTGAATGAACTTCAAGAGTTGCCTCTGGAAGTTTTGCAACAATCTTTTCAGCAAACTTAACGGGAATGATTTTGTCGTTTGCGCCCCATAGTATAAGCGCAGGTACTTTGATCTCGTCGAGTTGCTGATAAACTCGAGGGTCTCGTAAAAGTTTAAATGACTTTGCAAAGGATTCAACTCCACCAGTTTGAGTGGCAAAAGGTTCAGAGTAAACCTTCAAAGACTCAGGTGTAATGAGTGACGGATTAGAGTATATCCTCTTCATGATTTGTTTCACAAGTTGCTCGGTTACAAGAGGCCTAACAAGTGGTGAGAGGAATAAAAGCTTATTAAGGTCTACAAACGCGATCTTTGGATCGGCCGCGGGTGAAAGAGTCGCAACCTTAGGAAAAATATCAGGATGGAGTTGAGCAAGCCGAAACGCGATCGTTCCTCCCATGGAGCTGCCGACAACATAGGATTTTTTAATACCAAGCTGTTTTAACACTTCAATAATGGTGTCGCATTGACTATCAAGGTCATAATTGAAAGTGGTTGGTTTTTCACTTCTGCCAAATCCCAAAAGATCTATGGTGGTGACGGTAAAGTTTTCAGCTAGCAATGGAACGACAAACCGCCAAACATAGTGAGAGGCGCCAATGCCATGAATCAAAAGCACATGGGAGCCTGCGCCAGTTTGGGTGTAAAATATCTTGTGCCCGAACACATTTAGATAGTTGTTTTTGGAAGACTCTTTGGTTGGACGAGCTTTTATACGCCGAGTAAGCTTTGCTGCTAGAAGGAGCCATATCAGAACAACCGCAATGAAAGCGAGTCCGATTCCGAAGAGTACAACTAGAGAAAAGTCCATGTTTCCACCCAATCTAAGAGGACATTGTAAAGCGTTTGAAGTGATTTAGCTAATGTGTTTTAAGGCTTGCACGCCCATATTATTTGCACATAGAATTTTTGTTAGGACTATAGTCTATCAAAGGGTGGGATGTGGTGAGTAGCGTACGAATAATTACAATAGCTTTTGTTAGCTTGTTTTGTTTTCAAGCTTATTCTAAGGATGTCAGGGTTTCGATCCTACATACTGGGGATATACATGGACACTTTACTAACATGGACTCTCCAATCCGCTTAGGTGGAATTGCGAGATTAAAAACCAAAATCGACGAGCTTCGTAAACGCCATGACAACCACCTTTTATTGGATGCGGGCGATTGGACTGAGGGGACCATCTTTTATACTTTGAATTCAGGTGAAGCAAACCATCGCATGATGGAGGCCCTTGGTTTTGATGCCATCGTCTTCGGTAACCATGAGTGGTTAGTTGGTCCAAAAGAACTTTACGATGGTTTTAAGGGAGCAGAGTTTACCGTGCCAGTCCTATCTGCAAACAGCAACCTTGATCTTTTGCCGCCAGAAATCGATCTGAAAAAATACATGAAGCCCTACATCGTAAAAGAAATTGGTGGAAAAAAGATCGGTATTCTTGGTCTATCGACTTTTGAAATGATTTTTGATCCATTCTTTGAGCCAGGACAAATCACGGAGCCGACTCAAGCTGCATTAAAATACGTAAAGATCCTCCGTGAAGAAGAAAAGTGTGACGCTGTGATTGTGTTAACTCATATCGGGGTTGATGCAGATAAAAGAATTGCAGAATCAGTTCCTGGCATTGATCTTATCGTCGGTGGACACACGCATATTCTTACAAAAAAACCTATTTATGTGAATGGTATTCCGATTGTGCACGCAGGGTATTGGGCTCAGTACCTAGGGGAGTACGAACTCCTTATTCGCGGTAACGGTAAAGTTGAGCTTGCAAGTCATAAGATCCACCAAATTGATAGCACCGTTCCTCGAAACGCGTTTATTCAAGACATGGTAGAGGGCTTCAAAAAAAGAATTGAAGCCGTTCGCGGAAAAATTTTTGACGATGATATTTTTGAATCGGAAGTGAACTTGCCTCTTGGCTCAGACATCACTGAAGACGTCCTAGCAAACTGGGCAGTGGACTCTATCCGAGAAGCTGGGAAGACTGAAGCAGCCTTTGATGTTGGCCAGTATTTTAGAAGGGATCTTTTTGCGGGCCGCTCATCAACGGTGGACTTCTACAATATGTTTCCGCACGTGTGGAGTCAGACAAAGAATCGAAATTGGACAATCTTTACTATGGATGTTCGGGGCGAGACCCTTCAGCAACTCATTAACTTAGTTGTCACTCTAGGAAAGGGTGTTCGTGTGAGTAATGCCACCTATCGAATCGACGGCAAAGAGTCTTACTTTAAAATAAAAAGTCTAAAGATTAACAAAAAACGATTGCAGACAAATCAGTACTACACCATCTCAGCAAGTGAAGGGATTTTCCAAGCCTTTGACTTTTTAAAAAAAGCGGGTGCCGATGTTGGACTTCGGCGCCCCAAAGATACTGGTAAAGAAGCATGGCAGGTCATTAAAGATTATATCGTTAAGAAATCACCAGTGACGCCCTCCAAAGCAAAATGGGAAGGTCGAGTACGAACCCTTCAGCCTGACCTTTATGTTCCTCTCGAACAGGTGCGGTTGGATCGTGCTGATAGCAAAACCATCGTGATCAAGTACAAGATTATTAATGCTGGAATGGAAGAAGTACCTGTTCCAACCACCATGGCAAAAATTGACCTATCTCCGCTCAATACCCTTGATGAAAAGTGGCTTACGGTTCAAGAAATTGCCCCGAACGACGGATCTGTTCTAAGGCCTGGGCAAATCATTGAAAAGACAGCGGTTTTTACTCAAGACTTCTGGCAAGCAGGCTACTATCCTGTTGAAGTTCAAGTCGGGATTGATAAAAGAGAATTCAATACAAAGAACAATAAGGTTATAGGTTACTTCAGAGTCGATCAAAAGCCGTCAAAGAAGTAGTCATATCTCAGGTCTCAGAGGGATTAATTTCAATACCGATCCCTACATTTGACTCAAAACACCATTGGGGTGTAAGTTTTGACCAAATGTTCACAGGTATAATCGAAACAACAGCCCCAATTCTCAAAATCGAAAAAGAAGGTGCTGTTTATCGCCTTATTATGAAAAGGCCTACCGAGTTCGACGATATTAAAATCGGTGATAGTATTGCGACCAACGGAGTCTGTCTAACCATTGAAAAGTTTGACGATGAGTCTATGCAATTTGCTATAGGCCCAGAAACTCTAAACATTACGAGATGGGATACGCGCCTTCAAAAAGATCAACATCTGAACTTGGAAAGATCATTAAGGTATGGCGATCGTGTCCATGGCCATTTTGTAACGGGCCATGTAGATGGTGTAGGCGGAGTTGTTGACGTTATATCAAACGACGGAACGTTATTTTTTGCCGTGCAAATTCCTGATGAGTTTAAAAAATATGTTTGGAAAAAGGGTTCCCTTGCTGTGGCAGGTGTGAGCCTTACCGTCAATGAAGTTGATGGTGATGTTGTTAGTTTTTATCTCATCCCAGAAACTTTAAATAAGACAAATCTAAAAGGCATCAAGGCCGGTGACAGTGTGAATCTGGAATTTGATTACATGGCAAAAGCCACTGTCCGATATCAGGAGTCAAGACCATGACAGATTCAGGTGTAAAAATGAATTCCATTCAAGATATTATTGAAGATATTAAAATCGGGAAAATGGTAATCCTTATCGATGATGAAGATCGCGAAAACGAAGGCGATTTAATCTTAGCAGCAGATTTCGTCTCACCAGAAAAAATCAACTTTATGTCTCGCGAGGCACGTGGGCTTATTTGTTTGAGTTTAACTCCAGAGCAAATTGAGAGATTAGAAATTCCGTTAATGGTGAAGGATGAGAAAAACCTTTCACCCCATAAGACTGCATTTACTGTGAGTATCGAAGCCAGCGAGGGAATCTCTACTGGGATTTCAGCTTTTGATCGTGCAAAAACAGTTCAGGTGGCGGCAAACCCCAATGCTAAACCTCAAGACATAATTTGTCCTGGACACATCTTTCCAATTAAAGGACAGCCAGGCGGAGTTTTAAAAAGAGCAGGTCACACAGAGGCAAGTATCGATCTTGCTGTGCTAGCAGGCTTAACTCCAGCAGCCGTAATTTGTGAAGTCATGAACGAAGATGGTTCTATGGCAAGAACGCCTGATCTTATTAAGTTTGCACTGAAGCATGGAATTAAAATCGGAACCATCGTCGACCTGATCGAATATAGAATGATGAACGAGCGCCTTATTGAAGAGCAAGCAAAAGCTGCTCTTCCGACCGCTTATGGTGATGGGTTTGAAGTTCGAGTGTTTAAAAGTAAAGTGAACGATCTTGAGCATGTTGCGCTTGTAAAGGGAGATATTAGTTCCGATGAGCCAGTGCTAGTGAGAGTTCACTCTGAGTGTATGACTGGCGATGTCTTCGGAAGCCTTCGTTGTGACTGTGGTCCCCAATTGCATAAAGCCCTTGAGTTGATCAATGAGGCTGGCAAAGGTGTGCTCTTATATCTGCGCCAAGAAGGTCGAGGCATTGGATTGATCAATAAAATTAAAGCTTACGAATTACAAGAAGGCGGCATGGATACCGTTGAAGCCAATGCGCATTTGGGATTTAAGCCTGATCATCGTGATTATGGAATTGGAGCTCAGATTTTACGAGCGCTCAATGTTCGGAAAATGCGTCTTATGACAAACAATCCAGCAAAAAGAGTTGGTCTGAAGGGTTATGGCCTTGAGGTAACAGAACAAGTTCCTCTTGAGATTAAGCCAGTGAAAGAAAACATCCGTTACCTGAAAACAAAACAAGATAAAATGGGTCATACGTTTTCTGCCATAAAAAAAGATCTGACAGATGAAGTTTTAAACTGATTAAAGAAAAAAGATATTTATGCAAATCGGAATAGTAGTAGCTGAATTTAATAGAGACGTCACATCAAAGCTTGAAGAAGGTGCTCTAGCGTATCTTCAAGAAAAAGACGTGAACAACGTTCAAGTTATTCACGTTCCAGGCGCCTTTGAAATTCCTCTAGTTGCAAAGGCGATGTTACAAAAAGGAAATGTCGATGCGGTGATTGCTCTAGGAGCTGTTATCCGAGGTGAGACAACCCATTACGACTATGTTTGCCAATCGGTTGAAAGGGGTTGCGCGTTATTACAGCTTGAATACGTCAAGCCTGTAGTCTTCGGTGTACTCACAACGGAAAACGAAGAGCAAGCCTTTGACAGAGTTGGTGGAAGCCACGGCCACAAAGGCCGCGATGCTGCTGAAACAGCTTTAAGAATGATTAAGGTATTGAAAGAAGTTAAATAACAGAAAAAAGAAAGGAGCAGGTAATGTCTGAAAATGAAAATATTCAAATTAATGCTGATGTTTTTAGGAAGAAGCTAGAAACAACGATGAGCCCCTTTAACGCAAAACTGATTGTTGAGTCGGCGTTTGTGTCGTCAGGAATTACGAACCTGAGTGAAGGTTTAGATAAAAATCAAGCGCATACGATCTGTCTTGCTCTGATTAAAAAAGGCGGGCCAGCGTCCAGAGTGGGCACTGAGGTCTATAAGTCTTATCTCCAATAATCCGCAGAGTCAGAAGTGGCTCCCTAGGGGCCAAATCTTGTATTTCCACAGAAATGAAATTACAGTCATAATCTAGTGGAAAGCATCAGTCCTGAAATCGAAAATAAAAAGCGAAAAAAAGAGATACTCATTGCCGTAAGCCTGGGTGTTTTATTTCTTTTACTCACGTTTGTTGAGGTTCGTTTAGCATATTTGAGTCGCGAGCTGCCTTTTATGCACTCGATCTTCTTCTTTGGACTCGTGAATTTCAACATCGTTTTACTGCTTTTCTTAGCCTTCTTAATTTTCCGTAATGTCGTTAAAAACTTTGTTGAAAAAAGCGGTCGAATAATCGGAAGCTCATTGAAGTCCAAGCTCATTGCGGCCTTTGTGACCTTTAGTTTTGTTCCCACCGTTCTTATGTTCTTTATTTCCGTTTTTTATATCAACTCAAGTTTTGATAAATGGTTTAGCATAAAAACGTCCGCGGTTTTACGAGACTCCCTTGAAGTCACAAACTCCTACTATCTTTCTGCAAAACAAAAAAACTACCACTTCGCAAACCAGATTATAAAAAGCATTGAAAATAAAAGCGTTAATCAGGTCAGAAATAATCTTGATAGCTTTCGCAGCCTTTATAGCTTGGATGTTGTTGAGTTTTATCCAGCAATCTTTGGTGAACGATCCGTATCTATCTCTGATAACAAAACTATTCCTGACGTCCCAAGAGTCTCCCTAGAGTTTCTTGAGAAGGGAATAAAAAAGAGCGTTGACTCAAGCACTATGCATCACTTCCAAGAGGGAAGTTTGATACGGGTGATTGCCCCCTTAGAATACTTCCAAGGCGAAACTCGTCAGCAGGGGGCACTGGTCGTATCCACCTTTGTTCCAATTTCTCTGATTTCTAAAATGGACGAGATAGCAGCTGCTTATGACAACTTTCGTGATATTAACCCGTTGGTCTCTCCCATAAAAACGATTTACTTGGTGATTTTGTGCTTAATGACAATGGTAATTATGTTGGGCGCAACGTGGTTTGGGTTTTATTTAGCAAAACAATTAGCAACACCTCTTGCAAAGTTGGGTGAAGCTGCAGATCAGATTGCAAGAGGGAATTATGAGCCTGTTGATATTCAAACGGGTTCACAAGAAATTAACCAGCTCGTTAAGAACTTTAATCACATGACATCATCTCTGTCGGAATCTGAAAAAGAGATTCTTGAGGTCAATAAAAACTTAAAAACCACGTTGGATATCTTAGATGAGCACAACCGCTACATTGAAGTTATCCTATCCAATGTGAGTGCTGGCGTAGTTTCAGTAGATAGAGATGGCGTGATCACGACCATGAACCCTAAAGCAGCGCAGTTACTTCAGGTCCCAGCAGATCGCTACGTCGGACTAAATATGATAGACGTCCTTAAAGGACAGCATCTGGATACGTACCGAGAGATCGTAAGCCAGATGAGAAAAAATAATTTCCGTACTTTGCAAAAAGAACTGAGAGTTCAAATTCAAGAGGACTCTCTTCTTATGAAGCTCACCATCACCATGCTACAAGATGAGAGCGCAAAAGATATGGGCCTTGTCATCGTGTTTGACGATCTCACAGAACTCGTGAATGCGCAGCGGGCTGCTGCATGGAGAGAGGTTGCTCGCCGTATTGCCCATGAAATCAAAAACCCTTTGACTCCAATTAAACTTTCAGCACAACGTCTGGAAAAAAAGTTCGGAGCCCAAGTCAAAGATCCTGCGTTTCAGGCCTGCACTGAAATGATCATCAAGCAAGTCGATGATCTTAAAAATCTTGTTAATGAGTTTAGCTCCTTTGCAAGATTGCCGCAGGTCAATCCAAAAGTCGGCTCATTAAACGAAGTCATCGAGGGAACCTTGGTTCTGTACTCCACGGGGCACCGAAATGTTGAGTTCGATTTCTTCCCAGATCCTAACTTGCCTCCTTTTGAGTTTGACCCTGATCAGATTCAAAGGGTGATGACAAATATAATGGAAAACGCTATAGATGC
>CAYXYF010000050.1:0-8587 GCA_964469265.1 uncultured Bdellovibrionales bacterium | reverse complement strand
AAACTTTGCTGCTAACCCCTGGACGATGAATCCAATCATCTATACATTTGGCGGAATTGTAGGTTTATTTCCAGGAGTTTTCTCGACGATGCCTTATTACTATAAGGTGCGTGAGTATAACGACTTTGAGTCCAGAGACCTTTGGTCTTACCAATTAAACCTTACACCAGAAGAAATCGAGCAGTTTATAAGACACCTTTGGGAGCTTGGTCAAACACACTATGATTACTTCTTTTTTACTGAAAACTGCTCCTATCATATCTTTACCGCACTTGAAGCTGCAGCCCCAAGATTTAGTCTAAGCCAAAAGCTCCCTTACTGGGCGATTCCTAGCGATACTATTTTAGTTGCAAATCATACCCCAGAGCTTATCAAAAGCATTCACTATCGTCCTTCCATCCGAAATGTATTTCTTAAGAGATATAATGATCTCAATAAAGAAGAGCAGAAAGTATTTTTAAAAAACCGAAACACTAAAGATACAGAGTGGATAAAAGCTCTTCCTAAAGAGTCCCAACTCAAGCTAATTGACACTCATATCGACTGGTTAGAGTATAAGCATCACAAAGAACTTCAAAGCAACGCATCGGCTGAGTTTAAGTTAAAAAATGATTTATTAGTTCAGCGTACGAAATTCCCTGTGCAATCAGGAGAGCTTGAAGTGCCAGAACCTCAATCCAAGCCCCACGATGGTCACCCCTCAATGAGATATGGTTTAGAAGTTGGAAACTCTGGAAGAGCTGACCTTTATCAACGGTTTCATATTCGCTTTGCACTCCACGATCTACTAGACCCAGACTATGGCTATCCTGAAAATATGGAGATTGAGTTTTTCAATATCCAGATTCAGAGCCGTAACGATTTTAAAAAATGGAACCTACATGATTGGACTATAATCAGTGTGAAGAGCATTACTCCACTTGAGGCTTTTGAAGTTAAACCCACCTGGGAGCTAGCTTTTGGCCTTCAATCCTTTCAAGATGATCAATGCAACTACTGTCAAGGAGCCTATTTAACAAATGGTTGGGGGCTTGCCTATGACCTGACGAAAAAACTCACAGGATACGCTCTTGCCACTGGAAACATTTCTTCTTCCGAAAAGTTTTCAGATAAATCTTTAAGAGTTTTAGCAGGCCCAAAACTCGGCTTCCTGTATAAACCCCAACACGACTTTAAATTTCTACTTGAAGGCATTCAGTATTGGGATCCGTTCCAAGGTTACGACTCTTATAAAGCGAGCTTCGGTATTCGGAAGGGGGTTAACAAAAATTGGTCGTTTGGAATAAGTGCAAACATTGAAAATGACAATCCCGAGGCGTCTTTACAATTGTTTTGGTATCAGTAGTTTTTCTAGAAATGACTTAAGAGATCGTTATAAACCTATTGTTTTCATTACGAAATTCATACTTAATGCGGATAATATTCCATCCTTGATGAGTGTATGCATTGATTCGCGCTTCGCCGACTCTTTGTGGCCACTCGATAAATACAACGCCTTTTTTCTTTGAGAAAATTTCCCAAAAACCCGTGTGCTCAAGCTCGTCAGAATCTTTAATACGGTAGAGATCAACATGATGAATTGGTCCAAGAGATGATGGATATTCCTGAATTATAGAAAACGTCGGAGAGGACACTTCTCTTTCACAACCGAAATGAGAACAAAAGGATTTTACGAACTGAGTTTTACCAACACCCATTTCACCTTCAAGTAGGACTATCGTCTTTGGAGTCAGCTTTGAAACTAGATTATGCCCGATCCACGACTGTAGATCATCAACAGATGATATGATCATGCCTTAAGAATCTCTTTCATTGTTGCAACACTTTCAAACATACCCACTTCAAGGGCCTGGCAAACTAAGAAGTGACCAATGTTCACTTCTTCTAAAAACGGCAAACTTTTTATCTCTTTGGTTGTTTCATAATCTAACCCATGTCCCGCATGAACATTCATCCCAAGCTCATGGCAAAAAATGGCAGCATCAATAAGCCGTAGCCACTCTTTTTCTTTTTTCTTACCTTTATACTGTACCCAATGGCCCGTGTGAAACTCACAGGCAAAGGCTCCCACATCATAACTTGCCTGAACCTGTCTGCGATCTGGCCCGATAAAGGTTGAAACCTTGATACCTTTTTTTGCTAGCTTTGTGACGACTTCTTTTATCTTTCGCTTCTTTTTGACAACATCTAAGCCACCTTCAGTTGTTAATTCCTGTCTTTTTTCAGGAACTAAACACACATACTGAGGTTTATTTTTTAAGGCAATCTTAGTCATTTCATCAGTGACGGCCATTTCTAGATTCACAGGAATTTTTGAATACTTACAGATGTTCTTTAAATCAGAATCTTGGATATGGCGTCGGTCTTCCCGAAGATGAATTGTGACTTGATCTGCTCCCGCAAAGGTCGCAATCTCGAGGTGTTTTAAGAGCTCAGGATAAGCGGTCGTTCCGCCTCGAACCTGCCTTAGAGTTGCCACATGATCTAAATTTACACCCAAACGGATTTTTGTCATAACCTAAGAATTACTCCTGAGCTGAACAAATGTCATCCAGTATTGAATCCCCTAACCCAAATCTAACCGCCCAATCTGCGTGATATGTGAAAGAACTTACTTAATGAGCCCCGAGAACATGGAGTAGAGCATTCCAATCAGAAACAAAATGGCCAGGAGCTTTTGCATGAATTTGGATCTTGCGGCTCTTCGTTCCATTCGGCCGCGGACTTCGATAGACATAATTCGCTTTTCTGTCTCTTCTTGCGAAGTTTCTGGGATGACATCTTTTGTGATTAAAGCCAAAAGCTGAGGCTCGACCTTGGGATTGTTGATTAAGTATTCCTCGGAAATATCAATGTAGAAGTGTTGAGCCAAGTAGGTTTTGGTTCGTAGCTCTGAGTATAAAATATTATTGCCAGGAGATGGTTGCAGCTCTTGTCTTGCGCCCTCATCATTAAAAGTGAGCTCAAAAGGAATTCCGTTTTTTTCCAAAAACTTAATCACAGAATCAACTTCTTGAGGGATGAGTGGACCAAAAATCATACCTCATGTTCCTCCGATTCAGTTCTTAGTTCAAACTATTTACGCAAAGTATCTGAAAAGATCAAGCGCCCAGCTTCGATTGCAAGAACTTAGAGATTTCTTCGGCATACTTATGGATCATCTTCGGATCTGGCCCTTCAACTAAAATACGTAGAAGCGGCTCTGTTCCTGAGAAGCGGACGAAGACTCTTCCTTGGCCATGAAGCTCTTTTGTGATTCGATCGATGAGGGCTTGGTAGCCTTCGATTTCTTCAAGGGGTTTACGGTTGTCTACGCGGATATTTTTTAGGATTTGTGGCATGTCGATCATGATTTCGTTAAGATCAGAAAGTTTTCGTTTTTGACGCTTCATTACCGCCAATACTTTTAAGGCTGCAATTAACCCGTCTCCCGTGGTGGCATGCTCTAAGAAGATAATATGCCCTGATTGTTCGCCACCGATGGCGTGATCGCCGTTTCTCATTTCTTGAACAACGTATTTGTCACCGACGTTTGTTTTAAGGAGTTTAATGTTATTAGCTTTTAAAAGTTTTTCTAATCCAAAATTCGACATTTGGGTTGCAACAACGGTGTTGTTTTTAAGTGTTCCAGTCTCTTTCATGTCGAGTGCACAGATTGCCAAGATATGATCACCGTTAACGATATTACCTTTTTCATCAGCCATAATCACTCGGTCAGCATCTCCATCTAAACTGATCCCGCAGTCTGCACGATACTGAATCACATTCTCACTGAGCGAGTCTGGATGAAGCGCACCGCACTTATCGTTAATGTTTGTTCCATCGGGTTTGTTTCCAAGAACAATAACCTCAGCACCAAGTTCTTCTAAAATTGCAGGGCCAACTTTGTAAGCTGCACCATTAGCACAATCCAAAACGATGCGAAGGCCATCAAGAGTCAGATCAAGTGGAAACGTGCTTTTTACAAAAACAATGTATCGCCCAGCGGAGTCGTCAATTCTTTTTGATCGGCCGATGCCGTCTGATTCTGGCAACAAACTATTGAGGTTCTCTTGAAGAACAAGTTGTTCGATTTCTTTTTCCATGGCTTCAGAGATTTTAAATCCATCAGGACCAAAAATTTTAATTCCATTGTCACAGTAAGGATTATGAGATGCAGAGATCACAATCCCAGCATCTGCTCTCATATTTTGAGTAAGAAAGCCAATTCCAGGTGTGGGCAATGGACCCACAAGTTGAACATGAACTCCCATGGAGTTTAGCCCCGATGCTAAAGCCATTTCTACCATATAACCTGAGAGTCTTGTGTCTTTTCCAATAACGACTCTTTTGTTATCGGACTTATGATTGCCTTCACTTCTTCTAAGGATGTACCCGAGAGCTTGTCCCACTCTCATGATAATATCAGGAGTGATTGGAAAGGTATTTGCCGTTCCACGAACACCGTCAGTTCCAAACAATCTTTCTAACATACTCTTGCTCTCCTAATTTCCTGGCTTTTGCTGGATAGATACCGTAACTGTCTTATCACTAATCGGCAGTACACCAAAGTATCCTAGTTCTTTTAAACCTACTCTAAACTCCACGTTTTTCTTTGTACCATCAAATACAATTTCAAATGGACTGATCGGTTCGGTCCATACTTCTTGGATTCTCGACAGCACGCTTGAGGCGCCTCGAATAACAACCGTAGAGGGTTTAATTTGTGCAACTCGCATTGAATTTGGTTCTTCTTCCGCGTCCCATGAAATTTTAACTGGAACGCGTTTAGAGATAATGCGGTCAACATCTACTACTAAGGTCGCTGGGTTAACACTTACGATATTTGCACCAAATGGTAATACAATTTTACTTGTGGGAATTGTCAAAATAGTTCTACCAGGTTTTGCATCTTCTAGGTCAATTTCGATGGGATCTAACCCACTTGCAATTTTTTTAAGTGATAAACGGCTACCTGATATCTGAACTTGAATTTGGTCAGTGATTCCATTGGCGATAATATGATTCTTTGGCAGGTTAATTTTTAACTTCGCACTCTGATTTAAAATTTGATCTTTATTTCCGAGAACTGTAATCCAAAGAATCAGTGTAATCAAAAGCGCAACGACCTTGTAACTTCCATTTTCATAGAAAAACTCTCGGACTGCCTTGTACCACTTTTTCGATTTTGGAATGACAGGACTCATCAGCTAGCCCCTCTTTCCGTTTCTGGTTTCATTTTGAAAGCCTCATACATTACTCGTCTTATTGATTTATGATCGAGGTCTTGAGACATCTGTCCGTTTTCAACGACACTCACAAAACTATTTTCTTCGCTTACTACAATAACGATGGCATCCGTTTCTTCTGTTAAACCGATGGCAGCTCTATGGCGCGTGCCAAGGTTCTTGTCAATTTGTGGACTTTTTGTGAGCGGCAAGAAGCAACCTGCTGCTCGGATACGACCACCTCGAATAATCACAGCACCATCATGAAGAGGACTCGAAGGTAAGAAGATAGAGCTAAGAAGTTCACTACTTACTGAAGCATCAAGCTTCGTACCAACTTCAATAAACTCCTCTAGTCCCATTTCACGCTCGACAACAATTAAAGCACCGTAGCCTCTTTGAGCCAACTGAATGGAACACTTTGCGAGTTCTTCAATAACTTGAGTTTCTTCCACAGCAGAGACCCCACTGAAAAAAGGATTCCGGCCGATATGAGCCAAGGCTTTACGAATTTCATTTTGGAATAAGACGACCACGATGACAAAAAGGTTGTTAAAAAAGTTTTCAAGGAGCCACTTGATAGTAAAAAGATCAAGCCAGTGAGACGAAACATAGGTGATTGCTAAAATCCCGAGCCCAGAAAGCATTTGGATTGCTCGGGTTTGCCGAATAAGAAGAAGAATCCTGTAGACGATTAACCAGACAAGAAACATGTCGAGGATATCCCATACCCTCACCTGACTTAGAATCCAGCTGATGTTCTCAAAGAAGCGATTCAAAAATGTCATACGTTGCTACTGAAGACCTCTACGTCGTTACAGGTCCAGTATTTCCTACTCCCCCACCCGAAGGCTTCTTTTCCATTTCTTCTTTTAAACGCGCCTCTTCGAGTTCTTTCTTTTTGTTTTCTTCTTCCTGTTTTTCATTTTGTTCTTGTAAGGTTTTTGCGCGTGCATCTCTTTCTTTTTCGATATCTGCCAGAGTTTTGCCCTTCATAATCATCTCGACTTCAGCTCCATCAAGAGTTTCTTTCTCAAGAAGTGCAAGCGAGAGATTGTGAAGAATATCGATATTATCTTGTAGAATTTGAATAGCACGCTCATGGCCTTCTTTAACGAGCTTACGGACTTCTATATCAATCTCTTGACCTGTTTGCTCAGAGTATTCACGAGTTGGTTGTCCCGCATTTAAGCCTAAGAAAACATGGCCCTCTCGTTTTTCATAATGAAGTGGTCCAAGCTTTTCAGACATACCCCACTCACAAACCATTTTACGAGCAAGCTCAGTGGCACGCTCAATATCATTGGCTGCACCTGTTGTGTAATCCGTAAATACGATTTCTTCAGCCGCTCTTCCGCCAAACAAAAATGCAATAGAGTTTTTTGCTTTCTCTTTGGTTAAGTTGAGGGTGTCTTCTAAAGGAAGAGTTTGTGTAATTCCAAGCGCCATTCCCCGTGGAATAATTGTGACCTTATGGATAGGGTCCATCCCAGGCAAAAGTTTTCCAACGATGGTGTGGCCAGCTTCATGGTATGCGGTATTCTTCTTGTCGGCCTCACTGATAACCATGGACTTTCTCTCGGGTCCCATAAGAACTTTGTCTCTTGCGTTTTCAAAGTCATGCATATCAACAACTTTTTTGTTATGACGAGCCGCTAAAAGAGCGGCCTCGTTAACGAGGTTCTCAAGATCCGCACCAGAAAAGCCTGGTGTTCCGCGCGCGACCTTTTCTAAGGCGACTTCAGTTGCCATAGGAGTTTTTCTGCTGTGAACTTTTAGAATATCTAAACGACCTTTAAGGTCAGGCTTTCCTACGATAACTCGTCTATCGAACCGCCCAGGTCTTAAAAGTGCTGGATCTAAAACGTCAGGACGGTTTGTTGCAGCAATAAGGATTACGCCATCGTTACTTTCAAAGCCATCCATCTCAACAAGGAGTTGGTTTAGAGTTTGTTCGCGCTCATCATGTCCGCCGCCCATACCAGCACCGCGATGCCTTCCGACAGCGTCAATCTCATCAATAAAGATCAGACATGGAGCACTTCTTTTTCCCTGTTCAAATAGATCTCGAACACGGGATGCCCCCACACCAACAAACATCTCAACAAAATCAGAACCTGAAATTGTAAAGAACGGAACACCAGCTTCACCCGCAACTGCTCTTGCAAGCAAAGTTTTACCTGTCCCCGGAGGTCCCACCAAAAGAACACCTTTTGGAATTCGTCCACCAAGATTAGTAAATTTTTTCGGTGATTTTAGGAATTCAATAATCTCGCTAAGATCTTCTTTAGCCTCATCAACGCCGGCTACATCTTTAAATGTGACTTTGTTTTTATTCTCGGTCAAAAGCTTTGCGCGAGACTTTCCGAAGCTCATGGCCTTGCCACCACCAACTTGGATTTGCCTCATGAAGAACATGAACATCAAAAAGATGATGATTAAAGGCAACCAGTTAATAAATATAGACTGCAAGAAACCGTTGTTATCGGTTTTGATATAATTTGGAGTGTATCCATGCTCTTGCAAAATACGGAAGGACTGCTCGTCTGTGTTACCAACGATGGTAAACTTAACAGCACCATTATACTTTTCTTTTAGCTCATCTTTTAATTCACCAGAAATTTCTGTTGTCTGCTGATTAAAATTGATTGAATCTTCTTTAACTTCGTTATTCTTAACTGCTTCAATAAACTTTCCGTATGTAAAATCAGGAATAGTTGTTTGAAGTTTTTGATCATAGAATTGAAAAAGAATAATCGCTACTACAACTAAAAGTGCCCACAATGCTAATGTTTTTTGAGTTGACCGCATTGAAATCCTTTCGAGGTTATTTGGGGTATCTGAGTGCTCAGAATATTATTCATTTAAGACTAACACAGATATTTTTTTACAACAATTTAAGTCTTATCTGCTTCCAATTTTTAGACTGGATTAGACCTGCTCTTAGGTTCATAAATGGAGATATACATGGTGTCAACATGCCACTCACAACCCATAATAGTGAAGGTGAGTTCCTTTTTGGAACTGTCAAGGCGCTTTAATATTTCATCAATTTGCGAGTGAGAATAGTTTTTAATCTGCATTTTGTTTAAGTACGCTGCAAATGCCCTTCTTTGATCTAATCTGTCGAGTGTCATAAGCTTGGCACGATCGATTCCTTTTTCGACTAATGTGGCAGAAATGTCACAGGCCGATGGACCATCTAAAGCCTCACAAATATTATCAAATGAGCGCTTCATGCTGGACTTTGCCCCAGGGCGATAGAGTTCTAGATCATGAAGCCATTTGTTTCTTATCCAATTACGAAGATATGTTTCGTTGGCATTGGATGGGTCTTCTATGAAATCAAGCTGATAATGATCACAATATTTTTCGACATC
>CAYXYF010000049.1:0-9109 GCA_964469265.1 uncultured Bdellovibrionales bacterium | reverse complement strand
CTAGACACACTTCAAAGCGGAATATGGGCATGCATCTTATTTGTTCTTGCTTCGGTTACCGACTACTACGATGGGTATCTAGCTCGTAAATGGAATATCGTCAGCAACATGGGAAGGTTTATGGATCCCGTGGCAGACAAAATTTTAGTTTCAAGCACACTCATTATGCTAATCCCTACTGGAAGGCTCACGACTTTAATGGTTATTATTATTGTCGCTCGTGATTCCATTATCGATGGTTTGCGATCAGTTGCGGCCACTCAAAACGTTGTTATCAGTGCTGCCAAAATGGGTAAATGGAAGACAGCCACGCAAATGGTTGCCATTCCGTGCATTCTTTTAAATTACCCTTTATTTGGTCTTCCTATTTATGAGATCGGATACTGGACTTTGTGGGTCAGCGTTGCCCTGAGCTTGGCATCCGCTTATAGCTACATTCGCGATTACCTTAAACGTTAAAGTTTTTACTCTTTGAGATCTTTCGCGATGGAGGAAATTGAAGGATAATTTCCGTGAAGCTTACGAACCTCGGGTTTAGATAAGATTGCGTTCACTCGCTTGACAGCTGCACGCTGCTCTTCAAAGGTACCCTCCTCATGCTTGTTGAGTTCAAGCGCCATCAGAGTGAACATCTTTTTAGTGAAGTTCGCCATATTTAGCGTCAGCTGCGCATTTGCAGGTTTAGCGGCAGTTTCACTGAGAGTAAATTCAGCCATGTTTGGTATAATTACGACATTATCTTTTGCGGACTTTCCATTACGCACTTCGCGGAGATGTCGTTCAAATACCATTTTAGTGATACGAGAAAACTCAATCTCTACTTCAAGATAGGCCTGCAATTTCTGGTAGTTTTCTTTAAATACTGCCTTACTTTTCGCTGTAAGAGCTTCGTGCGCAAAATTTCTTAAAGTCGTTCGATAAGCTTTTATTTCGTCGACACTAAAGCCTCTACGATAAATACTTGAAAGATCAAAGGCACTATGATTGAGAACTTTGATATTAATACTCGCATGATAAGGCCTAAAAATAGACGACTTACTTATCTCAGAATAATCTTTGTAATGAGTAAATTCATGGAGCGAGATGTTCTCTTGAAAAAACGACTTCGACCGTAAAACTTTTAACGGTAAATTGATCCGCCTTGTAGTTCCATCAAAGTATATTCCGCCTGCAGTATAGCGCATAAGATTGTGTACATTAAAACCTATCTCCAGCGCACCGTCTTCATATAGACGACGAGCAACTCTATTAAGGTAGTGATCACCAGATGTTGAAATGAGAATGGTATTGTGGTCTTTTTTGAAGTTAATTCTACGTTCACTGAGAATTTCAGTCAGCATAGACTCCATACCTTCGACCGATTCCATATAACGTTTTTGATTAATTTCAGAAAACTTCGGAGACACGAATTTAATTTCAAAAATATCAGGCTCAACTCTTCGTATTTGTCGACCCACCTCATGATAATAATCTAGTATATTCACAATGGTGTTAACCTTAGTCTCTGTCGAAAGAAGATCCGTTCTAAAACTTCTTAAATAAGTCCGAAGAACTTGTTCTTGAGGAATTCTTTCGGCCACAAATGAATCATAAGAAATAGGTTGCGACAGCAGTTGACCGCAAGTCATAGCTATAGCAATCGGACTTAATACTAATAGCAATATAAAAGCACTAATGCTTCGAATGAACACACCCATTTTAAAACTACCCACATGCTTAACTACCCAATAAGCGAACCGCAATATACACTAAATACCCTTGGGTTTGGGAGCAGAAGGTAATATTTATAAAAACTTTACGGCATGACTTTAGCATCTTAGTCATTCGAGTTTGGAAAGCCTTAACGGTAGGCAACTAAAAACTGAAATTAATATAATAGTGTTTATAAGTTAAACAGAGGGACGTATGAAAACTTTAGTAATTATAACGATAGTCTTATTGGGCTTAAGTCTTTCGCAAGCCAGTGCGCATTCTTCAGAGGAATTATCCGAATCAGCGCAGATTATTCGAATGTTCGAAAAAGATTTAGGGGCTGAGCTTCAACGTGCACGAACACTATACAACGCACTTCATTCAGAATCAGTTCCTTTTGATAAAAAATGTTCTTATACTGCTGAACTTAAAAAGACTATTACTCAGTTTGACCTGGGAGTTGAACAATACCAGCAGCTTCTATATTCATACATCAACACGTCATTTGATCCGTACATGAATGCTTCAACAGCTATGGTAAAACTTGTCGTGCTTGACCATGTCAGACATGAAAGCAGGTCAATGAAATCTGTAATACCGATTTTAAGTAGAAACTACTGTCAATAAAAGCAGGATATACCGAAATCTCTTGTCTCCGCTTTAAATCTTTCCTATCCTTTTTCCGATGAAACTGAGGTTAACCGACACACATTTTTCGCCCTCTGGCATTGCGGATCAGCTTTTGGTGATTCCCCGGCTTGAAGTTTCATCCAAATCCAATGTTTTGATTCAAGGCCCTAGTGGGAAAGGAAAGACCAGCTTTCTAAATCTTATATCTGGTCTGATAAGGCCCCAGGCTGGCGAGATTTTATGGGATGATCATCCCCTTCATAGTATGTCGCCAAATGAGTCTGCGCTTTTTCGAAGAAAATTTATTAGCTTTATTTTTCAAAAGCTTAACCTCATTGAACATTTAACGATTGAAGAAAATCTTTCCCTCGGACAATTTACTGCAGTTAGCACAGAACGAATCGAAGCTATCTTAGAAGTATTCGAGATGCAGAACCATCGCAAAAAACTCGCATCTCAGCTCAGCCAAGGTGAACAGCAGCGCATTGCTGTCGCACGGGCTCTACTTAATCCTGGTCAAATAATCTTGGCCGACGAAGTGACCTCAAGCTTAGATCACAAAAATGCTGATAAAATTATGTCACAGATTTTTGAATCCACCAAAGAAAGAACTTTGATTTTTGTAAGCCATGATCACCGAGTTGAGTCTTACTTTGATAAGAAAATTCAGTTTGAGGATGTTTGTCAATGAACATGTGGAAACTGGCCCTACTAGGAATTCAACGGAAAGTTTTTGTCAGTACCATGACTGTCTTGGCAATCACCTTATCTGTTGCAAGTGCAGGAATTTTATTACGCCTCTATCTTCTTTCAGAATCAAGATTTGAAACAATGGCCAAGGGCCCAACGGTAGTTGTTGGTGCAAAAGCAGGAGGAATCGACATTCTTCTCGGCAGCTTGAGCGCAGAGGGAGATTTCCCATCTTTTCTTCCTTACCAACTTTTTAAAAGTTTAGAAGCCAGACAAAGCATTGCTCATGAGGACGGGAGTGTTTCACACAGTAATCAGATCGAAAAAATTATTCCTTTTGTTTACTTTGCAAAAAACAAAAACTCTCGAGTTGTTGGCACCAATGAAAGATTTTTCCATGATAAATCTCAAGGACTCAACGGCAGAGTGTTTCAAGGTTTAAATGATATTGTTTTGGGACATGAGTTTGCAAAAAAACACAGTCTCCAGCTGGGAAGTCAGTTCAAAATCACACCATGGATCTTTGATCACCAAAATCTTTCTACTGTTGAAGTCACTGTCACAGGCATTTTAAAACCCCTTCAAAGCAAATGGGACTACCTTGCGTTCACGAGCCTTGACCTTGCCCATGAAACATTTAAGCAATACCCGCAGCTTGTAAGACCTGCTTCTTCTTGGGGACCAAACGTCCTTCACTACTACTTGGTTGATATGAACCCTCGGTTTATTCCGAACTTTCAAACATTCATTAATACGAGAACAGTTGCTCAAGCCATTGATGTTCAAAAAGAGCGCGAAAGATTAGCGCTATTAACAAATCAAACCCAGACACTGGGATTTACAATGAGCGGGATTATTATTTTTCTTAGTGTCTTAGTGATGAGCTCAGCCTTTGTTTTAAAGTTCGATTCAATGCGAATGCAAATCGCAATTTTAAATGCTTTAGGTTATCTTAAAAAAGAAATCGCCATGCTTTTACTATCTGAAGCCTTGATACTTGGCATTTTAGGAATCGCGCTCGGAATTGGCCTTGATGGATTAGGATTTCCAATTTTAAGAAGTCTTTTAGAAGAAGGCTTGCCGCCGCCTTCCTTGGTCAATATCAGCCTCATCAAGAGTTATCCCGTATGGATAGCAAGCTTATTCTGTATCTTACTATCGATTCTGATACCCATTCGGAGAGCCTACCGGCTAGATGCTCATAAGACTCTGCGGGTTTAAAGTCACTCTACGTTCTTTTTTATTTCGTCGATCAACTCGAGACCTTGCGTGGTTGGTTTTAGCTTTTCATCTTTAAGAATTGCTGCACGCCCCACTAAATGCGCTGCCATCGGTGCAGACAGCCAAAGCATTGCAATTGTGGCAATAGCCTTTAACGTCACCTGTAGCGCCATGGACTCTACAATGACCGCTAAAAATAAAAGAGTTAAACCCAGAGTGGAAGCTTTAGATACCGCTGCCATGCGAGTGAGCACATCTCCAAAGCGTAGCGCTCCCAATGCTGCAATAAGAATTAACCCAACACCGCCCAAGAGGAATAAAGAAACAATTACTTCATGAATCATTCTCTCTCTCTCCCTTCGATGTATCTGGCATAGCTAATGGTGCCAACGAACGCAACAATACTCAGTAAAAGTCCCACATCTAACATTGTCTCAACGTTGAGCCACAGAAAAGCTATAGCCATCATTCCTACTGCGATGGATGTGAATAATTCAAAAATAATCACTCGGTCCACAGCCCCTGGCCCCTGATACAATCGAATGATTCCAAATAGCAGTGCCATTATCATAACTGTGAATGAGAGGATTAGAACAAAATTTAACATCCTATCTCCAATAGTTTTTTTTCAAATTTTGTCTTAATAAAATCAACTACACTTTGAGGATCCGACGTGTGAGTAATATGCACATAAACAAACTTTCGATCAATAGATACGTCAATGAGTAGAGTCCCTGGAGTTAAAGTGATCATCGAACCTAAAAGAAATATTCCGTGATCTGATTTTATATCCAGTGGTATTTTAACAAGAGCGGGCGTAATGACGTGTGGCTTCCACAGTACCAGCCTTGCAAGCTCCAAGTTCGCTACAACAACTTCTTTAAAATAAAGCACGAACAAACTCAGGATTCGGATTAAAATCATTTCGGCAGTCCTTGCAAGGTATTAAGATAATTTTTAGGATCCAGCAGCTGAGTCGCCGCGAAATCAGAAATGTTAGTCAGAATGTGCGGAAACAATCCTAAACCAATTGTCCAAAGTGTAAGTATTAATATAGCACAAATGTATGGCAACGGAATTTTAACTCTTGTAAATATCGTCGCAGGCTTTAAGAATCCCTTACTCCAAATTTTTAACATCGAAAAGACTGTAAATAATCCTACAAAAAGCCCGACTCCAAGGCTTACATAATGAGCCGATTCTGCAGCAGAATAAAGTATAAAAAATTTCGCCCAAAATCCTGAAAACGGCGGAAGTCCAGCCAAGGACAGAGCCGATACAGCAAAGGCGCTCGCCAACCATGGGTTTGTTTTAAATAATCCGCCCAAGTTTTTTAACTCATCCGTTCCTCTTATTTTTATTATAGCACCCGCAATCAAAAAGAGGTTTGTCTTCACCACCATGTGATGTAAGAAATAAAAAATAGTTGCAGACAGCGCTGTTGCCGTTCCTATGGCAAAGCCTAGTGCCATATAGCCTACTTGACTCACAATATGGAATGAAAGAATCATGCGGAGTGAGTTTTTCGTTGCAGCGCCATAGACCCCCACGAGCATTGTAATGTTGGCACTAATTAATACCGCGGTAAAAACCCAGTCTGCTGACAAGGGCGATGTGGGTAAGAAAAAACGCACTAAAGCATAGATGCCAACTTTTGTTAAAAGTCCTGCAAAAAGAGCAACGCTTGAAACGGGTCCGAAGGGATAAGATGCGGGTAACCAATTGAAAAGCGGAAAAAGCCCCGCCTTCAGAGCAAACGCAAACAGCAAACAAAATCCTGAAAGCTGCATAGCTGGTGAAACTTCATTAATCGTGAGTCGCATGAGGTCCGAAAAATTCAGCGTTCCCGTTGCAGAATATAGCATTCCTAAACCCAACAAAAATATTGAAGAACCGAGAACATTAAGAACCATGTACGTAATCAGCCCTTTTCGTCCATGGACTCTTGTTTCCCGTGAGGCATTCTCATCGGCGAATGACCACGTAAACAAAACGTAAGAAGAAAAGAGCAAGACCTCAAACCAAACAAATAAATTAAACAAATCGTTGGTTGAAAATGCACCGAACACACCCGCAGCTAAAGTGTTCCAACAGATGTTATGGGCCCAGAAGCGCTGCTCGGCCTCGGGTCCTGCCAACGAATAAAGATGAACGGCAAAGAATATGAAAGAGCTAATCCAAATCATAAGAGATGAAAAGCTATCAAGATAAAATGAGATTCCAAAAGGTGCAGACCACCCGCCAAGTGAAGTTTGCAAAACTTGCTCATGAGACACTGTCCAATAGACAAGAAAGCTCGCCAAGATGACTTGCAAGCCGCTGCCAACCACCATGAGTGCAGAACCCCATTTAAAGTTTCGAACTCCGTAGGAGAGGCAAGCAAGTGCAATAGCTAGAAGTACTGGAAGAACTGGAAGAACTGCCATCAGTTAGATCCTTCTTCCACGCTTTCCATATTGTGTATGTTGGAACGAGACAAAGATGTGCGGAATAAAACAGCTAACAACGTCACCGTACCAAACCCAATAACGATGGCAGTTAAGATCAAAGCTTGCGGAACAGGGTCCATGGTAGCCTTTGCTAACGTCTCCTCACCAAGAGAAATGATCGGCGGCAGCCCGCTCACGGGATTAGTGGAAACGAATATCCCCAAGTTGACAGCATGACTGATAAGCGTGATCCCAATTAAAAAATCAAAAAGTCTTCGGCGGAATAAAAGATATGTTCCTATTGCAGTCATAAACCCACAAGCTAGACTCATAAAGGTAATCATTTCTCCTCCTGCAAAGTTCCAACGATGAATACAAGAACAAAGCCTGTCACCAGAAGGTAAACACCGAAATCAAAAATGAGTGGAGTTCCAATGGGCCCAAGGATGGGTAAGTGCGCCCAAACTCCTTTGAACGGAGCACCAGCTGCAAACGCACCCACAAGTCCACTTATCAAGGCAAGAAAAAGACCTAGTGCCACATAAGTTAGCGGCCGAATACGAACCAGCGAGAGTAATGACTCAGCACCATTATAAAAACCATAGAGGGCAAAAGCTGCTCCCGCTACTAATCCCGCGATAAATCCGCCACCAGGTAAATTATGTCCTCTCCAAAATACAAGAAACGAGCCCAATAACAGAGCTGGAAGAACCGCTCTTAGTCCGACTTGGACAATAAGGGATCTTTTCATAACAGCCCCCTTCCCCGTCTGAATGATAGAAGCAAATAGATTCCAAGGGCTGCAACACCTACAACAGTGATCTCCCCGAACGTATCAAACGCACGAAAGTCCACGAGGATCACGTTGACTACGTTTCGTCCGTGAGCCTCTAACAAACTCTTTTCGGCAAAAAAATCTCGCAGCTGGGACTCTTGAACTGAAAGCGAGGCGATCGCAACAGCCACGGTCACCGCTAAGCCCGCAAAAAGGCTTAAGACGACACCCACCAATCTCACGGGCAAAGGCCTTGCTTCCACCTTGTGGAATCCTTTAGTCGCATAAAGCAAGACAAGCACGCTTAAGGTTTCAACTGCAAATTGAGTCATGGCGAGATCTGGTGCACCAGCAAGCGCCAGTGCCAACGCAAAAAGATAGCCCACAAGCCCTAAAAAGAAGACTAACAATAGTGGGACTGCAGTTTTGAGAATAAAAATTGAAGCAACAATTTTTCCTATTGAGAGCCAAACGAAAACATCATCTAAAGGAATTGAAGTGGGCCATAAAACGAGATCTGGCAGTTTCAGTTTATACATCAACCAAAACATTCCAGCTGTGAAAGTAAACATCATCGTAAAAACATAAACAATAAAAGACTTTGGTTGAACTATCTTCCGAATGACTTGTGCAAAATCCAAATGAGTATACCAAACACGGTCAAAGTGGTTAGGACCTTGCAACCAAGGACCGCGACTAAATGTTTGTTGCCAAGACGGTGTCCAGCGCCTCACCAAGGCGATGGTAATCAAAGCTGTAAAAACTGAAAGCGCTAAACTTTTCGGATCCCATGTCACTCCTTCCACCAAACCAAGAGGTACCGTTAACCACGATACCAAAGAAAGTATCAGCGGCGGTAACCACATAAGAAAAAGCCCCTTACTAAACTTTCTTTTTTCTTTGGATGCGGGCGTTCCTAAGAAAGGCCTCACAGCTACTAATAGACCCGCCTTACCTAGAATCAGAAATCCCATGCTCAAAGCAAATTTCCAAAGTGGTGTAAGATCCATTAAACCTTTTGCGTAAAATGCTAGGGTTCCTGGTAATCCCAAACTGGCTCCAGCCAATAAAAGCCCGACACCGAATACAAAGGGCGATTGCGTTCTCAATCCACTCATTAAATCAATTCGTCGGGTGCCTGCGATTTTTTCAATAACACCACTAAACAAAAACAATCCAGCTTTGTAAGCAGCATGTGATAGGACGAGAGCATAGAGTGCTGTGGACAGGTTTTGGTCTTGCCAAGAAATCATGGCAACCATCAGGCCCAAATGCGCAACGGTCGTCCCAGCCAAAACTCCTTTAAGATCAAGAAGTGATAAGGAAACAAAGGCTCCCCACACAAAGGTAATAATACCCACACTAAAGACGACCCACGAAACTTCTTCAACTCCACCCAACATTGGCCATAGCCGGTACAAAAGATAAATACCTGCCTTAACCATCGTCGCTGAATGAAGAAATGCGCTGGCTGGAGTAGGAGCAGACATGGCCCCGCCAAGCCAGAAATGAAATGGAAATTGTGCTGACTTTGTAAATGCACCTAAAACAATAAGCCCCGCAATCCAAATGCCCAGAGGATTTTCCACTAAGTTGACATTGACTGCCGCAGAGAGAGTCCAAACTCCTTCCGTGGCACCCAATAAAATAATTCCACCAAGAAGAGCAAGAC
>CAYXYF010000048.1:0-9377 GCA_964469265.1 uncultured Bdellovibrionales bacterium | reverse complement strand
GTTGTTTTTCCGTGATCGACGTGAGCGATGATACAAATATTCCTTAGATCCATATAGAGAACGTTTCCTTTTTCTGTAACCTATTAATAAAATAAGATTTTTTAGAAGGTCTTTGTATAAACTGTGCGAGTGGGATAGGCAAAGGAAATCCCCGCTTTTTCTAAACTAGCCACGAGCTGCATACGAACATGATGCTGAACTTGCACCCACGGGATATCGGGGTGGTTCTGGATAAAGTAAACGATTTCAAAATCAAGGCTAGATTCAGATAGTTGCTTCAATACCACATGGTCTGCGCGCGTCCCCTTTTGAGAGAAGATCGCCTCCCGTGCGATCTCTGGAATTTTTTCTAGTTTCTCATAGGGTGTTCCGTATTCGATTCTGGCGATCTCAACGGTCCTGCGTTCATAAAGGTCTCTAAAATTTCTAATAGGCGAGGACAAAAGCTTATTGTTAGCCATGACCAATAGCTCACCAGACAGATTTCGGATGCGAGTGGTTTTGAGCCCGACCTTCTCCACCGTTCCCCCAAAATTATCCACAGCAATGTAGTCGCCAACTTTAAAGGGTTTATCGAGAATTATCGCTAGTGAAGCGAAGATATCACTTAAGATATTTTGTAAAGAAAACGCAATGGCAACCCCACCGATTCCAAGCCCTGCCACCAAGGCTGTGATGTTGACACCCATCTGATCCAACATGACTAGTATTATCAAGCTGGCCAGAATCACTTTTGCAATCAACGAGAAGACGTTCATCGCGGTTAGGCTGTTAGGGTTTCGTGCTAAGTATTTTTGAGCGTGCAAATTGACGGAAGTGTTCGCCCAAAGAAGTAATTGTAAAAAGATTGAACCCACAAGAACGTAATCATAGATGGCGTCAAATCTCTCTGGTGTATTTAGTGTTAGCAGACCTGCATAGGATGCAACCACGGCTGCAAGCAGTATGTTGATCTTACTTAGGTTAGATAAAATAAAAGCTTTATAAGTGATAATACGATCTTTATCTGAGAAGTACTTCGCGCAATATTTAAACGACAGTAACTTTACAAGAATGATTGGCAAAAACACCAAACCAAAATACAAAGCTGCTTCCATCCAATCTGAAAACGAGTTATTCCAGAAAATATCTTCTCTTACTATTTCTCGTACCTTCTCAGTAACAGCCTGCTCTTCCACTCTGTCAGTCCTTCCAAAAAAAAAGCCCTTAGTTAATCTAAGAGCTTTTTTTTGTGATTTCAATATATGTGAAGATATTAAATTATCTTACAAGAACACGAATATTGTAGCGACCTTTAGCATCCCAGCAAGAGCTTTGTGCGCTCACAACTTCATGGTCAAAGTTTTTAAGAGCAGCTTTAATCAACTTCACGTTAAAGTCGCAAGACTCGTTACCTTTAAAAACAACTTCTCTTTCACCTTTTGCAACTTGAGTGTAAGTAGCCGAAACTGAAACAGGCAGAAGTTGGTCGTGATCGATTCCACCATGACATCTTGTTTCAACGTTATCCGCGCCTAAAGTGACAAGTGTGTTTGCAACTTGGTTTTCAGCATAGTGGCAAGAGTAGAATGCATTGTTGTTGTTGTAATGAAAGTTAAAAACGTTATCTGCACTTGCAGTTCCTGCCATTAAGGCAATCGCAAAGATCATAGAAAAATATCGCATAAGTCCCCCTTAAAGAGTTTAGTTTTACTGATCACTAAAAATTAGATTCCCGAAAGGGGGCTATGTCAATATTACAATTGCAAAAAAATATAGCAAGGAGGCATTAGAGCCTCCAAGCTGTGTTCTATTGACCGAGAACGTATGCGAATACGAGCGGCGCAACAATGGATGCGTCGGATTCAATAATAAACTTAGGAGTTTCTTTAGATAGCTTTCCCCAAGTGATCTTCTCATTGGGAACGGCTCCAGAGTACGAACCATAACTTGTTGTTGAATCACTGATCTGGCAGAAGTATCCCCAACGGCGAACATCCTTTTGAAGATCTTGCTCAATCATTGGAACAACACAGATTGGGAAATCACCCGCAATACCGCCACCGATTTGGAAGAATCCAACAGAATGATTCTTTTCCACTTCTTGGTACCAATCATTAAGGAACAACATATAGTCAATACCCGTCTTCATTACGTTACGGTTGACCTTTCCTTCAATTACTCGGCCTGCAAAAATATTTCCTAATGTGGAATCTTCCCAACCAGGAACAATGATCGGAAGGTTCTTCTCCGCTGCTGCAAGCAACCAAGAATTCTTCGGATCGATTTGATAATGCTCCTTTAAAGAACCTTCCAATAAAATTTGGTAGAAGAACTGATGCGGTAAAAATGATTTGTTTTCTTTTGTGTAATCTTCCCACTTAGCTAAGATCACCTTCTCCACGCGGCGAATGGCTTCGCCTTCTGGAATGCACGTGTCTGTTACGCGGTTTAAGTGACGAGCCAACAAAGCTTCTTCATCTTCTGCAGAAAGTTCTCTATAGTTTGGAACTCGCACATAATGCTCGTGGGCAACTAAGTTAAATACGTCCTCTTCAAGGTTTGCACCCGTACATGAAATCGCGTGAACCTTGTCTTGACGAATCATTTCCGCAAGTGAAAGGCCCAGTTCAGCAGTACTCATTGCACCAGCAAGGGTTACTAGCATCTTTCCGTTATTATCAAGGTGTTGTCTGTATGCAACGGCAGCATCTTTCAGTGATGCAGCATTAAAATGTCGATAATGATGATCAATAAATTGGCTGATCGGTCCCACATTTGTATTTATACGCATGGCAATCTCTCCTAATAGTTTCGGCTATTTATATGCTATTTAGGGTGAATAGCAATAAAAGAGTTTTAAATCAATAAGTTCTACTTATAGAAGGCATAGAAGACCTTAATTAAGTGTCGGTAAAAACATAACTTTTTTTCTAATTGCACATCTTAATTTGTGAAAACCGAGTTCTCACTCATATAGTTCAGCCTGGGTAACAAAAGAGGTCATGTGGGTATGCCTCTTGAATGAGTGGTCGTATAAAATACGTGGGGTAGTTTATGGTACGTGGGGCAGTAAAAGCTTTAGGAGCTCTCCTTCTTAAAGTCGCGATAGTTTTAGGAGCAATATCACTACTTGCATTTGAAGTGGCCTTTGCAAAAAGCACCGATTTTTGGGAAGCGACTCAGATTTCCGAGCAGCATCTCAAAGATTTTGTAAACAGTGAGAACTGCTATAAAACCGAGGCCAACTTTTTGGGTTGCATAGCGGCTACTGATTCACTCCTTAGAAAACAACGCCAACGGTTGGCTAATGATACAGCGGCTGGGCTACCAGGCTTCGGCAAAGTCGTTAAAAATTTAGGCGCTATTGATATTCGCGAATACAAAGCGGCTCCTTCTGATCCTAATAAATCGAGGCGTCAGCTTTGGTTAGAAAGATCTCAAGAAGTGGATGCAATCAACGCTAGCTGGAAAAATTTTTATGCTAAAACATCTTCGAAGTTAGCATTTGAAAACCTTTTGGCTGACGCTTTAGACGTAGCAGGAACTAAGGGCCGCAAGCGCAGTATTGGTAACGCTATTAACCAATATTACTTAGTCGCTGTTGATCCACACACTTACTGGGCGCCGTCTGCTGACCTCAATAATCGGGCTCAGGCTTCTCGTTCTTTAGTGGGTTTTGGGCTGTACATCGTTAATGTTCAAGGTCGATTTGCGCTTTCCCCTTATGACGACGGACCTGCTGAACTAGCGGGTATCCGAGAAGATGACTTTCTGGTTTCAGTGGATGGAAATTCAGTGAGCGGCTGGGACTTAAATGAACTTATGAAAAATCTTGCGGGCGATGCAGGCACACCAGCGATCTTAGAGGTCGAGAGACAAAACAAGACTCTATCATTTACCGTTACGCGAGCTGAATATTCGGTACCGAATGTGTCTCCAAAGCTCATTCAAAATGGAACAAAAAAGGTTGGCTATATCAAAGTTAATTCATTCAGTGACAACAGTACGTGCAAGAGCTTTGCTCTCGCTGCGCGCGCTCTCCATAAGCTTGGTGCTACGGATTTGATTTTGGATTTACGCGATAACGGCGGGGGACTTCTTAGAGAAGCTCTTTGTATGGCCTACTATTACCTTCCGCCTGGCGCAAAGATCCTTTCTCAGATCGATCCATACACAAACAAAGTGGTGGAAGAACATACTGTAAGGAAAACTGACATAGCTGAATCTCTTTATGAGCACTTTAGCAAACGACCGCTTATTATATTACAAAATGCGTTCTCGGCTTCAGCGTCAGAAGTTTTAGCAGGGGCACTTGGAGCTTATGACCGCGCCATTAGAGTGGGAGAAAGAAGCTACGGCAAAGGAACAGTTCAACATCCAAACTTTGATTTACGAGACATCGGTATCGTGAGCTATCGCACGACCTCAAGATTTCATTTTGCCGACGGATCATCCAATCAGCTATATGGGCTAGATGCGGATATAGTTGCTGATTTTAGACCCAATATGACGGAAGACGACCGCTTTGCACTTCGAGAAGCCGAGAAGTATCCGAATGCAATTTTAGCGGCTAAAAAACCGAAAAAGCATAAGCACTCAGTCGTTACAAAAGTTAATACTTGTATTCAGGATCGAGGAGTTGTTGCTCAACGATCCAGTCAGGTTGCAGACTATCAGCGCTTAGTCGCTCTTGAAGTCGCCGCTTGTCTTTAATTGGCCCACCGCTTGGATGAAATGATAGGCGGGAAATTATTCCTTTAATTGACTTGATTGAATTCAGAAGACTATTCTGAATTCATCATGAATCCTATTAACACTCCGTTTACGAAACTTTTAAATATTAAATACCCGATCATTGGTGCGCCGATGTTTTTAGTCTCTAACGAAGACATGGTCGTCAGTACTTCAGAGGCTGGCGCCATCGGTGCATTCCCTGCATTAAACTTTCGTCCAATCGAAAATTACCGTAAGGCAATTCAAAACATTAAAGCTCGTACGAAGAAGCCTATTTGTGTGAACGTTATTGTGAATAAAAGTAACGTAAGACAAGAGCAAGACATTGCCATTGCTCTTGAAGAAGGGGTTGATATGTTTATCACCTCTCTTGGAAATCCAAAAAACGTCATCAAGGAAGCACACAAAATTGGCGCAAAAGTGTTTTGTGATGTCACAAATCTTGAACATGCACTAAAGGTTCAGGATTTAGGCGCGGATGGGGTCATTGCGGTTGCAAGTGGCGCTGGAGGACACGCAGGCCCAATATCTCCTGTTGTTCTTATCCCTTGGTTAAAGCATGAACTAAAAATCCCAGTTATTGCAGCAGGAGGAGTAGCAAATGGCGCAACAATGGCCGCAATGTTAGCATTAGGAGCTGATGGCGTGAGCGTCGGAACTCGCTTTATCACATCAAAGGAAGCCTCGGTTGACCAAGCCTATAAAGACGCTATTTTAAAAAGCACTCCTGAAGACGTTGTTTTAAATTCAAGAATTTCTGGAACTCCTGCAAATGTGATTAACACGGATTACGTTAAAAAAATGGGCGCAGAGCTTCCGCTTGTCGTAAAGGTTTTAAAGAATAATCGCTTAACAAAAAAAATGGTGGTTCCGTTAATTCACCTTGCAGGAATGAAATCTCTTGAGACGGCTGCAACTAAACCCACTTGGAAAACCGTATGGAGTGCGGGACAAGGCGTGGGACTTATCAACGAGATTTTGAGCTGCGAAGAAATAGTCAATGAGTTGGTAACTGATTATTATAAAGTGTTGAAAGGAATGCCAGGATATAAAATATGAAAAAATTTGATGTATTTAAAGTTGCTGATAAAATTAAAAATAAAAAAATGAAGAACGCGTTCTTAGATAATGCCATTAAGATTGGAATTCCCTTCAATATGGGCATGGGAATGAAAATCAAATCGTTATCAGAGACTGAGTCTGTGATCGAGTCCCTTCCCGTCTACAGAAGAAAAAACCACGTCGGCACAGCGCACGCCATCTCTCAAGCTCTTTTGATCGAGTACACTGCAGGACTGTTACTTGCAAAAAGATATGGCTTTGAACAATTCAGACTTATTTTGACAAACATCAATGTGACTTACCACAAACCTGGAAAAGGAACCCTCACAGGAACTGCACAGGCGCCGCAACAGTGGCCAGATTTAAAAGATGGTGAAATGTTTTTGAATATGCATACCGTTGTACACAATGAGAAGAATGAATTGATCTCTGAGGGTCAAACCACTTGGCAAATCAAATCATGGAGCAAGACCAAGCACCAAAAACACTAACATTCGGTCTGACGTTAATTCCAAGCAGATATCTGATCAATAATCCATTGCGGGTCATCAACTGCGATATCATGACCAGCGGTGGGGTGAATCGCAATTTCCGCTTTGTATTTCTTAGCGATTTCCTCTGAACCTTCATGACTTACCATTTTGTCGGCCCGTGATGTGAGTACTAACATCTCAGCTGAAATGTTTTTCGGTAAACTAAATTGGGCCGCAGCTAGGAGCTGGTTGATCGCAGTAAGTTTTGAATATTTTCTTTTCTGTGCAATGCTTACCCAGCTGTCAATGAGTTTTGAATCCGTCTTACGCAGATTCGATGTCATGTTGATAATAAGTTTTTCTCTATTAACAGTGTCTTCCTCAAAGAAAACCTTTCCGACTGTTAAAAGTGATTCTGGCGTTAATCGTTTCCAAAACGGAAGCTCTCTTGAGCTCGAATTAATAACTACAATTTTTTTAAAGTCCTTAGCATAGTCTGATGTCCATTGCATAGCGATCATCCCACCCAAAGAAATCCCAAGAATTCCCCAGTCTTCTTCTTTTGCTTTTCGGACAAGTTGAAATCGCGAACGCAGGTCTTCTACCGCCTGCTTAACTGTTGGCAGAAACACTCTGCTGTTT
This sequence comes from uncultured Bdellovibrionales bacterium, assembly GCA_964469265.1. Classification (GTDB taxonomy): domain Bacteria; phylum Bdellovibrionota; class Bdellovibrionia; order Bdellovibrionales; family JAEYZS01; genus JAEYZS01. The sequence continues at coordinate 2,484 of CAYXYF010000048.1, read as the reverse complement.
TCGGTCCCAACGCCAGCGAGATCTAAACAAACAACTCTTTTTACGCCTTCGACCTTTTCAAGCATCTTAGGAAACTCTCCCCAATGCTCGGATTCTCTCACTAGGCCTCTTATTAGTAACCAGTTCATATTTGGCATCCTATTTTTTAGAAAGTTCGATTTAGTTTAACAAAAACGGACTCGAGTTCACAAGTTATTAGTCAAAGACGGAGCAATCCTTGAACTGGCCAATAAGATTCTATATAACAAAGCTCCCCTAGAGAGAATTATGAAAAAAGACACAAAAAAGCCTCTTAAGAAAATACCGTCAGACAAGATATCCCGAACATTGAGCTTCGTTGGGATGGTAGCGTCTAGTGGACAAAAGGCTTTAAGATACAAGATCCAATCAAAGATGAAAAGCACTACGGAAAATCTCGCAACAGAGCTTTTAAAAACGCAAATCATTAAACTCACAGAAAAGTTTGGACATCTAAAGGGCGGCCTAATGAAAGTGGGGCAAATGCTTTCTGTTTACGGTGAATACTTTTTGCCAGCTGATGTAAATATCATTTTAAAAAACCTCCAGTCTCAATCCACCCCCTTTGAATGGGAAGCTTTGAAAAAATCTTTAACAAAAGAGCTTGGGCAAGAAGCAATGAACAAACTCATAATTGATCCTAAGCCAACGGCCAGCGCCTCTTTGGGCCAAGTTCATAAAGCCACTATCAAAGCAACTGGCGAAGTCCTTGCTTTAAAAATTCAGTATCCAGATGTCGACAAGGCGGTCTTAAGTGATATCAAAGCACTTAAAGGAGTTTTAAAGATTGCGGATCTCTTTCCGCAGATCTCACATCTTGATTTATTGTTTGATGAAGTTCAAAACATGCTCAATCAGGAACTTGATTATCTTCATGAAATGAAATGGACCGACAAGTTTCGAGACGCTCTAAAATCAGACCCCCGATTTATCGTTCCAAAAACTTACCCTGAGTTGACTACAAAAAAAGTCATCGCCACCTCGTTTGAAGAGGGGGTTGGCGTGGACTCCTTAGAAGTTGCCGCCCTCTCACAGGAGCGCCGTAATCGTATTGCAGAAGCAGCCCTGGACCTTTACTTTAAAGAACTATTTGAATGGGGGTTTGTACAAACAGATCCTCATATCGGAAATTATAAAATCCATATTAATGAAATTCAGGATCAAATTTTGTTATTTGATTTTGGCGCCGTAAGGCAATTTTCAGACGATTTTTTAGAAAACTACCGCGGGCTTGTGCATGCATCTGTACGCAAAGATTTCAGTGAACTTGCAACCTACTCTATGAAGCTAGGATTCACCGAAGAAGGTGATCCCCAGAAGCTTAAGGATCTCTTCTATGAATTTTGCATTATGATGGTTGAGCCCTTCACGGAAGATGAATACGACTGGGGAAACACAGACTTGCCTAAGAGAATCACTAAAATTGTTGCACAAGTGATAAAAGAATTTAAAGTCCGCACGCCACCACGAGAAGTCGTCTTTTTAGATAGGAAAACCACTGGCGTATTTATATTTTTATCGATCCTTAAGGCAAGATTTAGCTCTAAAAAGCTACTTGAGAAGTACATCAGCCCATAGGGTTGACTCTCTTAGAAATACTGGTACATAAGAAAACAACTTCAAACGGGAGTAAAGGATTTCACAATGGCTAAAGAACTTAAAGTTGGATCGAAGGCCCCAGCATTCAAATTAAACGATCAAGACGGAAACAAAGTTTCGCTTTCTGATTTTAAAGGACAACATCTTGTAATTTATTTTTATCCAAAGGACATGACTCCTGGATGCACACAGCAGGCTTGTGACTTTAGAGATAACTTTGCTCGGCTAAAAAGATCAAAGGTCGCCGTGGTCGGAATTAGCAAAGACTCTGAAGAGCGACACCAAAAATTTATTGATAAGTATGATTTAAACTTTCCACTCCTAGCCGATGTGGATGGAAAGGCTTGCGAGGCCTATGGCGTCTGGCAGGAAAAATCCCTATACGGAAAGAAGTTTATGGGGATTGTGCGCTCGACATTCATTATTGGCCCTGATCAAAAAATTCTTAAGATTTACCCGAAGGTGAAGGTCAAAGGGCACGTCGATCAGGTCCTTGAAGATCTTAAGGCTCTGAAATAGCGCGTTAAAAGCTTAAAAAATAAGCAACTGTTGGCGGTCGGCGCGTGATTTTTACATTGTCGGCTAATCTGTTACAAAAGCATGACAATAAATGAAAGCTATTTGATAACTTGGCAAAAAGTTAAGGGAACGTAACAAAGTGAATCTACTCCTCTGGTCATTTCATATACGCGATGTTGGTGTTGACGGGTTAAAGACCGTTACCCAGTCTATTCAACAGATGGGCTCATTTGATTCCCTGATGAAGTCCGTTGGCGCGCAGGAATGTTATTACTTAGCAACTTGTAATCGCGTAGAAATTCTTTTTTATACGGAAGGTACCTTCGTTGACCATCCGCCGTCTTTTAC
>CAYXYF010000047.1:0-10202 GCA_964469265.1 uncultured Bdellovibrionales bacterium | reverse complement strand
ATTGGGCTAGTGCCAAGCAGCCACTTTTTGAAAGATACAGTTGAACTCACTAAGTTTGGCGAAATTGTCGTTGATGATCGCGGAAGGACCTCGTCTAAAGGCATCTATGCTTGTGGTGACGTGACCACCACCCCTTATAAACAAATCGTCATTGCCATGGGCGAAGGCGCCAAGGCCGCCCTAACCGCCTTTGACGACCGCATACGCGCCTAGCAGTCCCGCGTTATTCCTAGCGAAATACATGATGTTCATCATGTACTCGCCTGCGTATTCAACTTAAATTGTAACTCTATGGATTTCAATAACACAGACTGCTCACCTGAGGAGCTCTCATTAAAAAGTTTCTTCGTCGGACCGCAAGCTGAAAATGCGGATATACTCTATGGTGAGATAAAGCTCATCTTAGATAACTGGGTGGATTGGCGTAGAAACTATTATGCTGCAGACGGAGTTGCAATTTCCCCGATGGATCAGAACCATCCTGAGTTTCAAAAAAAGATTACTCACATGAGAGATGAGACAATGAAACTTCTGGAAGGTTTTTCAAAAGAAATTCCAAAATTCTCCCCGCGCTATCTTGGACATATGTTCTCTGAGGTTTCCATGCCTGCTATACTTGGGCACCTTGTTGCTCTATTACACAATCCCAATAACGTTTCTAGAGAATCCTCATGGGTAGGAGTTGAAATCGAGAGGAAGGCCATCCAGCGACTCTCAGAGATGGTTGGTTATTCTCAGCAGTCTGTTGGACATTTTACCTCGGGCGGTACATTGGCAAACTTTGAAGCCATTTATCGCGCTAAAAACCTTCGAACTAATAAAATACTTTCAAGCTCAAATGATCTATCCTTTAACGACGCTTGCTACCTTACAAACGCCAAGACCTTCAATCAAAGATCTGAAATTGGTGAGATTGAGCTTTATAAGATTGCCAAGGAAAAATACAATATCGACTTTAATGGTCTTTCAATCATCGTTCCCGATAGCAAACATTATTCTTGGACTAAAGCTGCAACTCTTTTTGGAATTGGAAGTAAAAACCTCATCACAGTGTCGCTCAACAAGTACGGTCAAATAGACTCTAAAGATCTTAAGAATAAAATAGACCATTGCCTCAAAAACAATATACCCATTTCATGTGTTGTAAGTGTTTTTGGAACAACAGAGTTGGGAACTATTGATCCTATTGATGAGGTCAATGAGGTTCTAGCGAGTTACAAAAAAGAATATGGCTACAACTTCTGGCATCACGTCGATGCCGCTTACGGCGGGTTCTTTGCCTGTCTTAAGGACGCAAACTTTTTTGCTCCCGACAAGCAAAGGGCTGTTGAAGCTATTGGAAGTACAACTTCAATCACCATTGATCCTCACAAGCTCGGCTATGTCCCCTACGCCGCAGGAGCATTCATTTGTAACGATCCCTCAAATTATTATGTCACAGAAGTTTCTGCTCCCTATGTGGATTTTGAACTCAACAAAGACCTCGGCCCCTACACGTTAGAAGGCTCAAGATCTGCCACTGGAGCCGCCGCACTCTACATGACATCCGAATGCATAGGTCTTAATAAAGATGGCTATGGGAAGATACTAGAAAGAACAATTAAAACTGCTGAAATATTTAAGCAAACCGCTTTAAACAAAAAGCTACCATTCCTGTTTGTAGAAACTGTCGGAACAAATATCGTCTGCTTTGCAATTGGAAAAAAGGGCGATGCCCTCAGTGAAGTAAACAAGAAAACAAAAGACTTACTAGAGAAAATAATTAGAAGTGACTCAAGCCCTAACGAAAATATCTACTTCGTGTCCAAAACCAGCGTCGTTAAAAACTACGAAAAATTGATTCAAGAATACTGCAACTCACATGGACTCATAAAAGACACCGACACCTTAGAGCTCCTTCGCCTCACAATAATGAACCCCTTCGCCAACTCAAAACACTCGAAAACCAACTACATAGAAGGGTGTCTAAACTACCTATCAACCTTTAGAAATAGTAAATAAGAATGATAACGAGTTAGAAAACTTTAAGACAGGTTCGAGCCGCGTTGGTTCTTTAAAATGGGGCGATCGACGGGGCTCGTCTGTCTGAGTTCGCTTCGCTCAAGGGTTCGAGCCGCGTTGGCTCCTTTAAAATGGGGCGATCGACGGGGCTCGAACCCGCGACAACCGGAATCACAATCCGGGGCTCTACCAACTGAGCTACGACCGCCATAAACGATGTAAAATCGATTAGAAAGAAAATAGATATCTCTTTTGACATTAATTTTCAATCATTTAGATGAGGAAGTTTACTACCAGCGCTGGCAGTAAAACAGAGGTCCGTCCCCAGTGCCATCCCAATGTCATCTCTGGGTGTGATAGGGACGGAGCAATTTAAGGTGTTGGAATAGCTTTGTTTTTGCGGATGTTGCAAAATCGCGCAACTGAGGTCCGTCCCCCATTTTGGAGGGGTCCGTCCCCCTGAGTTTGGGGGCGGCATGATACTCGCACTGTCTTACAGTGGATTTGATTTAAATGACCTCTGTTGTGCTTGAACCCGCACTCAGCGGCATACTGTTAAAAAAATAAACAGGAGAGACTCTATGGCAAAAGCTCTTATAATTATCGGCCTGATCATGGCAGGAATTGGATTTAGCAAAATCGCCAACGCGCGAACAATCCAGATTACCTCCCCTTATGACATTCAGATTGCAGCAAACACAAATGAGACTCGAATTGGAACTCAGCTCTGTGTCATGAAGCATGACGTTCTCGCAACACCAAGACTCATCAAAAAAGGTTCATCTTTTATTATTAGTGAAATCCGCGAAAAAAGCTCTTCTCGTCAATCCGTCGATATCACTTATGACGTAGCATCTTTTGACAACGAAAAAGCTTTCCAACTTGAGTGTTTGAACTCGGAATACGATCAAGACACTCTTCTTTTCATGCTACCATTTGCACATACAGAAATCTAAAGCCTGACTTTAATCCTTCGTATAAAGAGGGATTTGCTCAATCGGACCGAGATCAGCTTGAGTGTTGATCTCTTGCCCTCTCGCCCGCCCTTCAAGCTTTACAGCATCTTTCATCAAAGCTTGAGTCTCAATAGCTTTAGAACGTTTTTCTTGTGGTGGGTTTAGTTTGGAAGATCTCTCAACCTGCTGGGCCTCCGCCAAAATGTCTTCAGGAAGACTCTCAGCATCCAAAAGAACAGAGATAAATTCATTAGCGAAGAAGTGATCGACCTGCACACGTCTTTTCATTCCGTGAGCCATCTTTCCAAGAATACTTACAATTTTCTCACGGCCCTCTGGACTTAACTTTTCTGCGAACTCATAGTCTTCAATTTTTTTAAGACTTAAAAGAATAGGCTCAAGAGCGTCTTCAGTGATCACATACACTCTGTAATCACCATACGGTCTATAATATTCGTCGATAACATGAATCGCGTTTGTCGGGACGACAAGAAAGATATCTTTTTTTACGCCTTCGTTTTTAGCGTATTTCTTAAGAGCTTCACCTTCTCTTTTTATATATGCTGGGAAGTTCTTTAGGTCTTCTCCCTGCGGCGACTTACTGTCAAAGATAATAAACTCATCACAGATCCTGACACAGTTATCGGGCTTCCCTCGGTATGGGAAGTTTTCTTTATCGATGTATTCAATACTTTGTCTTTGGCAAATGACTTTAATATTCTCTTCAACACTTTTTTCGTGTCTGCTCCAAGTTTCTTTTAGTAGCGCAAGTCTTTCCTGCTCTTTTTGCTCTTGCAACTCTAAAGCTCTTTGGCGCTCTTGCTCTTGCTGTTTATAAACATTCTCTAAAGTAGCCATCTGCTTATCGTATTGTCGTTGTTTTTCTTCTCGGCTTTCCTCAAAGGCAGACAATTTCTTATCGGCTTCGTTTTTTTCGACTCTTAACTTTTCTAATTTCTCTTCATATTCTCTGATTTTATTTTTTTGAGTTTCTAAAAACTCACTCTTCTCGTTTTGCAAAACGGTGTTATTGGCTTGAAGGGCGGCTTTGGATTCCTTTAATGCGATATTTTCATTGGCGTAGTTTTCAGCGAGTGTCTTAAACCTCTGAAGCTCCTGCATTTGAACGTCATGGGTCGTTTCTAAAACCAGTTTTTCGTTTTTAAGGTTTTCTAATTCCCTTGCCCGATCCTCAAAACTTATTTGAAGTGCTGCCAATTTATCTTCAAAAGACCTACGCTCAAGACTCTCGCGTGTTAAATCTGATCTCACTTTAAATAAATAAAATAAGGCTGCGGCAAAAGCCGCCCAACCGATATACCCTAAAATCATTTCCACCCCTTACTCTTTTTCGGATTCTTCTTTTTGCAGCTCTATGGCTTCTTTTTGTAGCTGAATCTTTGCTAAGACATTCTTTAAATTTGAAACATATCTGTGCGAGCGAATTTGCGTGGTCGATGGGAGATAAATCTTTTCAAGTGTCTTTGTTACTGTCTTTTCAGCTTCATTTAATTTCTTTTGTTCAATTTCAATCTGCGCTTTTAAGATCGCAGCCCTAATCATATTATCACCATAAGAGCCGTTTAATGCACTAGTTGCGTATTTGAAAGCGTCGTCTAAGCTCTTTGTATCAAAGAGGGCTCTTGCGTAATAGTAATTAAACGCAAACTCTGTTTTGTAAACATCCACAAGCCCCTTAAAGATTTCAAGGGCTTCTTTTGTGTGGCCAGCTTTTACCAAACAGAATGCCTGCTCCATCTGGGCCCCTCGGGGGATCTTTAGGTTTGATGCTTTAGAAAGTTTTTTATAATCGTCTGCACATTTTGAAAACGACTGCCTTGCAAGTGTAGTTTCTTCGATGTTGTTGTAATACTCACCGAAGTTATAAAATAACTCTGCTCGCGTGAATGCCGTATTTTCAATTTCTTTATTTGCAACCCAACCCTCAATATTTTTTTCTACGATTTCTTTTAACTTCTTAGCCTCCTTAGAATTCTTCTGTGCCAAAGAGCTTGCCCATTTTGACACTAAAATATCTTTTGGATTTTGAGTCATCAGAGCTACAAGTGCTTTGGAGAAGTCTTCGTCTTTTCCTTCAGACTCATAGATTTGATAGTCGGCAATATGAAGAAGCTTTTGCGCTGCTGGCGATTTGAGTTTAAGTAAGGTGACTTTTGCGGCCTCGGGCTCGTTTCTGTCGAGTTGCCACTGTGCAAGCCTTAAGGTTTCTTCTTCTGTTGCCGCGTTGTTTTGAAATTTAGATACGACAAGCTCTATGGGATTTTTTTTGTTTTTTAACTGTTCTTTTAACCATGCATTTACAGCAGAGGGGCTTCGATATCCGATAAAGCGGCCGACCTCATTGAGGGTTGATGTTGTTAAAACCGTTGTAGGATAAGCACCGATTTTAAACTTTTCCTTAAGATCCCACGAAACGTCGGAGTCGACATCCACAACAAGCTTTACAATGTTCTTTGAAAGCTTTTGAAATTCACCTTCAACAAATACGTTCTCATCGAGCATATTACAAGCCGGACACCATTGGGCTGCAAATACGATAAGAAGGGGTTGATCTTTTTTCTTTGCTTCGCCGATGGCGTATTTATCTCGATTTTTGATAAAACCTGGGGGCGCCTTCTTCGGAGACTTCGGAACAAAAATTATATTTGAAGAAACCCTTTTCTTTGCAGCCTTTTTGTAGCCTTTAGGTGCAGTGACTAGCACGTTTATTTTTTCAAACTTACAGAAGGTTTCCTTTTCGTCACAGATATAAAGATTAATCTTCTTCATTCCAGCCTCATCAAACTGACACTGAATAAAGCTAGCCTCTGCGCTAAGGGGCGTTTTAAGATCGCAATTGTTGTTGGCCTTAAGATTAAAGTGGTGCCCATCAATTGTCTTTAAATCAATCACTTCGTTTACAACATATTTATTTAAAAGCGGCTTAAGTAAAGAGTCTTTCGGCTGCTCACCCCAGGTTTTCTTTTTGTCTGCGCCCATGATAGGTTGATTTGCAAACACATCAGCACCTACTAATAAGAAAATTGAAAATAAAACTGTTTTCATGTTATCCCGCCTTAACCTGTACTTTATGCTTTTCATTCTTGGAACGCGCTTCGAGTTCTTTAAGTTTTGCAAATTTTAAAAACACAGAATACGCCGCACCAACGGATATCACATAGCCAGAAAGCCCATCCAAAAATCCTAACTTCCATACATAGGTTTCTAAAAATTTAGAAATGGGTTTAAAAATCAACTTCAGTAAAGAATACTTCTTTCCGCGATCGAAAAGATCTTGGGCCCCGAGCCCGGAATAGCGGTTATTGGCTTCCACCTGATGACTTAGATCACGAAACACATAATGTAGAATATTATTCTGAAAGGAGCCCACGACTTCGCAAGAAACTCTTTCATGCACATGACCGCCACCCCAATGGGCTTTTTTACGATTAAAAAACCTCAGTTGGCGATCAGGATACCATCCGCCATGTCTTATCCAGCGGCCGAGATGAAAGCTCAGACGTGGCATTGTGTAGCCATCATGGATGGGTGTTGTATCAAAGGTTTTTAGAATTTCTTGAGAAAGACCGAGGGATAAGGCTTCGTCGGCGTCTAAAGAAAGAACCCAATCATTTTTTGCTAAATCAGTTGCTTTCTGTTTTTGATTTCGGAAACCCAAAAACTCTTGGGTGTATACCTTTGCCCCCAGGGACTCGGCGATTTCTTTTGTGCGATCCCTGCTGTTACTGTCGATAACAACAATCTCATCTGCCCAAGGAACACTCTGAATGCAGCGAGCGATATTTTCTTCTTCGTTTAAAGTGATTATTACCAACGAAATTGGCCGTTTTTCCATTGGACTGAGCTTATTCACCCGACTGTCGTTTTGCAATGAAATGAGCTATTTCGCATCGCCCAATTTCCATGAAAATTCACGAGAAAGCTGTAGATTTTTAAGATGAGCTTAAGATAGTTTTAAATAGACATTAACAACCGTAAATCGACTGCGGAGAGGCAAAGAATGACTAAAAAGATTTTTATTATGCTTTCAATTGTTTTCCTTGGCATAAATTCTCACGCGTATTTTTCTGTGATGGACACAGGTAAGATTGTTCCATCAGGAAAATATCGTGCAATCATTGGCCCTCAATTTGTTTTATCTGGCGACAACGAAGGTGTAAACGCGTCAGGGCGCTTTGATGCAGGCATTGGTGAGAGTACCACTCTACGTGGCTTGGTCGGAGTGGGTGAAGATTCAATGTTCTACGGGGGCGCTTCTGTAAAGTACATCCCTTATCCAGACTTTGAAAACCAACCTGCACTGGGAGTTTTTGGTGGGCTGACTTTTGCCAGCCTTAAAGTCGGAACAAAAACAAAAGAAGCTGTTACCTTAAGAGCAGGCCCTCTTGTGAGTAAAGATTTTGAAACGGATATCGGGCTGGTTACGCCATACGGATCATTACCAATTAGTGTAACTTTTGTTGATGGCGACACGGTCTACCCTGTACATCTTGTCGGGGGCGCAGAGTTTAAGCCCTACAACTGGGAAAACGTTAGCTTCATGGGAGAAATCGGAATGAAGCTCAATAAAGCATTCTCCTACATAGCTTTAGCAGTCTCCTTTGAATTCTCTGACGACATTTAAAAAAAAGCCTAGCTAGAACGCTAGGCTTTTCAAAATATTTCGCGAGATTCTGCTAACTTGCTTAGTTGACGTCTTTATAATCGGCGTCGATGACGTCATCACCATCTTTATTATTGCTATCATCAGATGATGCTTCTTGCTCGCCACCTTGGCCGCCGTCTCCACTTCCACCCTGAGTGGATTTGTAGATTTCAGCTGAGATTTGGTGTGAGGCTTGAGTTAACTTGTCGTACTCCGCTTTTAGGAGAGCGACATCGTCACTTTCAAGAGCTGCTTTTGCGGTCGCGATTGCTTCTTCGGCTGGCTTTGCAGTGTCCCCGAGTTTGTCTTTGTTATCAGAGATCATCTTTTCAGTTTGGTAAACTAAAGAATCGAGGTTGTTTCTAAGAGTAACGACTTCTTTTTTCTTTTTATCTTCTTCGGCGTGAGTTTCTGCATCGTCCACCATCTTTTTGATTTCGTCTTCAGACAAGTTCGACTTTGAAGTAATCTTGATGGCTTGTTCTTTCCCAGTACCGAGGTCTTTTGCAGTTACGTGCATAATACCGTTGGCATCAATATCAAATGCGACTTCAATTTGCGGCATACCACGTGGAGATGGAGGAATTCCCACAAGCTCAAAGCGTCCAAGAGTTTTGTTGTCTCTTGCAAATTCACGCTCACCTTGCAGGACATGGATGTCCACAGAAGGCTGGTTATCTGCGGCAGTCGAGAAGACTTGAGACTTCTTCGTTGGGATAGTCGTATTACGCTCGATGAGCTTAGTCATTACGCCACCCATGGTCTCAATACCAAGAGAAAGAGGAGTCACATCAAGAAGAAGAACGTCTTTCACATCTCCGCTTAATACTCCACCTTGAACTGCAGCACCTACTGCCACAACTTCATCTGGGTTTACAGATTTGTTTGATTCTTTCTTAAAGAACTCTTTAACCGCTCTTTGGATAGCTGGAATTCTTGTCGAACCACCAACTAAGATAATTTCATCAATCTGCTCAACGGATAAGCCTGAGTCTTTAACCGCTTTTTTGCACGGCTCAATGGATCTTTTAATAAGATCTTCAGTCATTTGTTCAAACTTAGATCGAGTCAACTTCACTTGTAAGTGTTTTGGACCTGTTTGGTCTGCAGTGATGAACGGCAAGTTCACTTCAGTTTCTTGCGTGCTTGAAAGTTCAATTTTTGCTTTTTCAGCAGCTTCCTTTAATCTTTGAAGTGCCATCTTATCATTTGAAAGATCCACTCCTTGAGCTGTTTTAAAGTCTGCTACTAACCAATCAAGAATCACGTTATCAAAGTCATCACCACCAAGTTGAGTGTCACCGTTTGTGGCTTTAACTTCTACGACGTTGTCCCCAACTTCAAGAATGGAAATATCAAATGTACCACCACCGAAGTCATAAACAGCGATCTTTTGATCTTTCTTTTTATCTAAGCCATAGGCAAGCGCCGCAGCTGTTGGCTCGTTGATGATACGTTTAACATCAAGGCCTGCAATACGGCCAGCGTCCTTTGTTGCCTGTCTTTGAGAGTCATTAAAGTATGCTGGAACGGTAATAACAGCTTCCGTGACTTCATGGCCCAAATAGTTTTCAGCAGTTTGTTTTAACTTTTGTAGAATGAACGCGCCAATTTGCTCTGGCGTATATTCAGTACCACGCACGTCGAAAATAACGTTTCCATCTTTTTCTTTTACTTTATAAGGAATCCTTTTTAACTCGTGGTCTGTGTCAGAGTATGGTCTTCCGATAAATCTCTTAGATGAGAAAATTGTGTTCTCAGGGTTTGTTACAGCCTGTCTTTTGGCAACTTGCCCAACAAGAGTTTCACCGTCTTTTGTAAACGCCACGATCGAAGGAGTTGTTCTTCCACCTTCTTCGCTGGTTAGAACCTTAGGCTCGCCATTTTCCATTACAGCTACACAAGAATTCGTTGTTCCTAAGTCAATTCCGATAATTTTACTCATTGCTTTTACTCCTTCATCTCTCTCTGTAGATTTTCTTAAAAACTTTATACATCTTTAATCTGGGTCGATATCCATGAACGTCAAGTGATTGGGCTCTAATTTACTTAAAAAACCCCTTTTTCCTCTCGGAGACTTTTTCACCTCGCAACTCTGCGATTTCTCTAAGCTTTTCGCCCTCGTCTGCTTTTACCTTCTTCGGGATTTCAACTTTGACTTCATAGAAGATACTACCGCGGCTCTTTGATCTCAGAGATGGTAAACCGCGCTTTTCTAACTCAATCTGAGCACCTGGCTGAGTTCCCGCAGGGATGGCTAGAGTCTCTTTACCTTCAAGAGTTTTGACATTCACTTCGGTGCCTAAGATGGCCTGAGTATAAGAAATTTTAACATTCGTATACAGATTTTGAGCTTCTCTCTCAAACTGAGGATGGCTTGCAACCCGAATCTCGACATAAAGATCACCAGCAGGGCCTGAGCCATAACCGCCTTCACCTTCGCCTGAGACTCTTAATCTCGTTCCGTTGTCGACACCAGCTGGAACTTTTACTTTTAACTTGCGACGAGCAGCGACTCTTCCGTGTCCACTGCACGAAGAGCAAACTTTTTTAATTTTTTTACCTGACCCACGACAGGT
>CAYXYF010000046.1:0-11405 GCA_964469265.1 uncultured Bdellovibrionales bacterium | reverse complement strand
AAGGGCATCTTCAAGTCTTTTTTTGTTTCGTAAAAGTTCAAAAGCATAACCCATTAGTTTATATCCGAATGTCGTGGGCTCAGCATGCATTCCGTGAGTCCGTCCCGCACAGAGGGTGGATTTATAACGGATGGCCGATCTTTTAAGAGTCATTAAAAGTTTATCTACTTCTTCTAATATCAATTCCCCTGCATCTCTCATTTGAAGGCTCAGGGCTGTATCTAAAACATCTGAGCTTGTTAAACCATAGTGGAGGTATTTTCCGCTAGGACCAACGTTTTCTGCAACGTTAGTTACAAATGCAATCACATCATGCTTTGTTTGGGCTTCAATCTCTTCGATACGTTCTATTTGAAATTTTGATTTCTTTTGAATGTCCGCTGAGGCCTTGCGAGGAATAATTCCAATGGAAGCTTGGGCACGGGCAACGCTCTTTTCGACTTCTAGCATATAACGAAAACGCGCTTCCGCTTCCCAGATTTTGGCCATTTTTTTACGAGTATATCTCGCTATCACGTCCGCGTCTCCTCTTGATTCCTTGTTTATCTTCTTCACCTAAAATTCGAATCATAATTTCGCTTTGATATTCTAAAAGCGCGCTGGTGTCTAAACGCTTCCATACCTCGGGACCACACCATAACATATTTTTCTGTTTTGGCTGTCTGAAGTTTTCCAGTGTCAAAGGCGAATACACTGGAAGATGAGGCGCATGAACCTGAAACTCCGTTGCCAAACATTCTAAAGGCAGCTCCATCTGGTTGACCTTAAGACCGACAAATTTTTCTTCAAACGCTGTTTTAATGTCATTGCCAACATTATCTAACATCCGCTGTTGCAACCTATAGTTAGATGGAATCCGAGCCCATACAACAAACTCATGGGAGCGAAGTCCGCGATGAATCATCACTAAGTTATGATGCGTCCAGGGCATGAACCTATCACTGATCATACAAAATGCGGCTGGAAGGACTTCCGTGATATCGTTTTGGTTTGTGAAGAATCTGTAACGCGTCCAAAACCAATCACTGCGTAAAGGATCTTTATCAAAAAGTTCACCAAAGGTTTTAGAATGGATGGCGAAAAGTTCCTCTTGAGATAAAAACGCTGCAAAGACTTCTCCATTAATGGTGTGTCCACGGTCCTTCTTATCGACGATCTGTATGGATTTAATAGTTCCGCCACTGAAACTGACTTCTTTTAAGGCTTTAACGTGGACGACATCAACACCCTTATCATGACTCATCTGTAAACTTTCTTGGGCTCCTCGTCTTGAAAGTGTTCTCACGGACCATGGCTCTGTTAATGGCAACGCCCGATTTGAATCCCGAATAGCAAACGCGTTGGCATAATAGGTCTGAGAAGCCAGTTGATGAGCAAAATGTAAAACCCATGTGTCTTCAAAAGAATAAGAATAAAAATGCGTTTTAAACTTCAAATAGGCTTCATCACTCATCCCCACCGACGCTCTTAAGTAGTCTAGCTCATCTTGGTTCACTTTATAGCGCTTATAACTAAATCGGTTCAGAGGCCCTTGGAACTCTAGAGGGCCTTTCTCTGATAAAAATGTAAATCCGTTTTCAATTTTACGGATCTCTGCACCTTCGCTGAGCCACACATTTTGAGAATAATTAATCTTTGTTGTTTGGAAAAATCCAAATGGTGATGCCCATGCTTCAGGGCTAAGACCACCGAGGCGGTCTGAGAAATCGAGATAAGTGACTTCATGACCCTTTGATTGGAGTTCGTTGGCCAACCACTGTGCTCGATGATATGCCGATAACAAGACGATCTTTTTTTTCATCTCTTCTCCCATAGGGTTTCAACGGCTCTTCGAACAGAAATATGCTCTTTAATATGAATCATCAGCTCAAACCATTCAAAACTTTCTTGCTTTGAAACTCTACGTTGCAAAACAATTTCACCCGTATCAACGCCTTCATCGACAACGTGCAGGCTAACTCCACTGTCGTTTCCATCTTCAAAGGCTCGCTGAATACTTTTTATCCCTGGATACTGAGGAAGAAGGCTAGGATGAATATTAAAAACTCTGCCCTCAAACTCTTTTAAAAACTCCAGCGGTAATATCTTCATAAATCCCGCCAACAATATATATTCAATGTTGTAATTCTTTAGTTCAGCAATCAAGCTTTTCCATGTAGCGATGCCCTGAGGTGAATCTTTATGAAAGATCAAGGTCGGAACTGAACGGCGTTTTGCTCTTTTTAAGCCGTAGGCATTAGGAGAAGAACTGACAATAAGTGATACTGGAATATGTTTTTTCTCGAAAACTGCGGCCATATTAGAGCCCGTGCCCGAAATAAAAACGGCCCACCTCTTCTTCACACAACACCCTGAGGCAAAATCAAACTGCTCTCGCTTTGCTTAATAATTCCAATATCGTAGGGCTTAAACTTAAACTCTTTTGCAACCCTTTTGATCTCGCTCGCGTAGGCCTTATCGGCGATGACCACCAAACCAATTCCGCAATTTAAAGTATTTAGCATTTCAAGATCGGACATCTTCGTGCGGCGTTGTACGTGTTTAAACTCTTCTGGAAAATCCCACTGCTTCAGCTCAAGCCCCAGATTCTCTGGCAAAACTCTAGGGATATTTTCGATACCACCGCCTGTTATATGGGCAATGGCATTGACCTTTATGTGTCTCAGAGCTTTTGCAAATCGCACATAAAGATGAGTTGGCTTCAAAAGAACGTCTTTCCATTGGTCAAGATCGTCTTTAAAAACATTTCGCAAGAGACTATAACCATTGCTGTGGAATCCGCTGCTTGAAATCCCTATGGCAACATCTCCCTCTTTGACAAGATGAGGACCAAGTCGCTTTTCTTCATCCACGATTCCAACTGCAAATCCAGCGCAGTCAAAATCCTTATCACGATAGACGCCAGGCATCTCTGCGGTCTCACCGCCAACGAGAGCACAATCACTTAAAAAGCACGCTCGCTTTACGCCCGCCAAAAACTTTTGAGCGGCTTCGAGATCAAGCTTTCCTGTCGCATAATAATCTAAAAATAAAAGTGGATCTGCACCAGTAGTGATTAAATCATTGACACACATGGCGACCATATCTTGCGCAACAGATTCATAAGCCTCATATTGTGTTGCAAGAAGCACCTTTGTTCCCACACCGTCGGTGCAAGTGACTAAACAAGGTTTAGACATTCCCTCTGTGTTAAGGCGAAAAAGTGAGGCAAAACCGCCGACGCCAGATACGATGCTTGATTTGTGTTGATCTGGAATATGGTCAGAGTCTTGGGTGAGCCAGTCTACAAGTTTGTCGCCAGCTTCAACATCGACCCCTGATTTTTTATAGAGATCATTACTCAAAGAAGAGCCTCTCTTAAATGAAGTACCAGTTGCCTCTATGTCATATCAGAGCACCCTTTAACAGGCAAAGATTACCGCCGATAACATCAGGCATCACAGAGGCAAGATTAAGAATGATCTCGGTAAAGTTATTTAGTTAAATGGAGAATTGATGCAAAAAAATACAAGCTCACCAAAACTGCTAATTATTCGCTTCTCAAGCTTTGGAGATATCATTCAAACGCTCTCCATCGTTGAAGCTTTTTTATCAGAACATCCTGAAGCCGAAGTCCATTGGGCTACCCGCTCCGACTTTGTAGAGCTTCTTGAGCACAACCCTCGCATCAAAAAGATATGGACCCTTGAGCGTCGCGATGGCATTAAGGGCCTCTTCAGACTTATCGATCAACTCAAAAAAGAAAATTTCACCCATATCTATGATGCTCACAATAATCTACGATCTTTTATCATGGGCTTCTTTCTTCGCCCGCAAAACTTTCTTCGTCGAAGCAAGGACCGAATCAAAAGGATTTTACTTTTTCGTTTTCGTATCAATTTATTTCCGAAGCGACTTACAGCCCACGATATCTACATTAAGCCCCTACAAAAATGGGGCATCCCAGACATTCCTCTTAAGGAATCCCAACTTGTTATTCCGCCTCCAATTTATGAAAAGGTTAGTTTTCAAATACCGTTTGCAAATTTTATTGCCTTAATACCATCGGCTGCGTGGGAATTGAAACGTTGGCCCGTAGAATACTGGAAAGAACTTATAACAATTCTCGAGAATCGTAATTTCGTTATCCTTGGTGGGCCTGGAGATCAATTTTTAGACGAACTTGTCACTCCTGAAAACGAGCACCGGGTTTTAAATCTTCGAGGGAAACTTTCACTTTTAGAGAGCGCAGCGGCGGTGAAACTCTCTAGCGTCGCAGTTGGAGCAGACACGGGTCTTACCCATGCTGCTGACCAGCTTGGGGCTCCTGTTATCTTTTTGATGGGACCTACCGCTTTTGGACTTCCGTCAAGACCGAGTTCAAAAACCATGGAGATCAGCTTGTGGTGTAGACCGTGCTCAAAGGACGGACGCGGGCGATGTAAAAACAAAACTTACAAAAAGTGCTTAATTGATATAAAACCAGCGAGTCTGGTCCCAGTTATACATCAGCTTGAGAGTGCAAAATGAGCTTTATTTATCTTGAGGTTTACCGCGTGCTGTATCCGCTTTGCTTATTAATAGCAAAGCTGCTCATCAACACCAATTCGAAAATCAAAAAGGGAATTCGGATGCGCGAGGACAAAAACCGCGTTCCGCCATGGCTGAACTTCTATGATATCGAGCGCCCTATTCTTATCCACTGTGCTTCAGGAGAATTTGAATACGCAAAACCTGTGATCAAAGAAATCAAGGAAAGAAATCCCAATCAACATGTGGTGGTCACTTATTTTTCTCCGAGTTACGAAGGGCAAATTAAAAACTTTCCTGGCGTAGACTTTGCCTGCCCTCTCCCATGGGATTTGCCCCATATTCAGCGAGAGTTTCTTTCAAAACTCAAACCATACCATATTTTAATTTCGCGAACAGATCTTTGGCCTGAGTTTTTAACCCAAGCTAACTTTTTAAAAATTCCAGTATCTATGTTTTCAGCGGCGCTTTCTTTAAGAAGCCCAAAGATCAATAACTTCTTAGTCAAAAGTTACATGCAATGGCTCTACTCTCACCTCACTCACATTTTTTGCGTCAGTGATGAAGACCGTGTGGCGCTATCTCAACTCATCAGTGAACGAAAAATAACCGTGGCTGGTGATACCAGATATGATCAGGTTTTAGCTAGACTAGCAAAGCCCAACTACATTAAAGAACACATTCTTGGTAAAAAAGAAGAAAGAGCCAATCCGACTTTTATTGCAGGATCAACTTGGCCTGAGGACGAAAAAGAAATTATTCCAGTTCTTAAAGATCTTATTCGAGGACGCGTCCAAGTGATGATTGCACCCCATGAGCCCACAGATGAACACGTTGCTCGCTTAAAAAAACAAATTATGAGAACAGGAATACGGCCACTTCTTTATAGCG
Organism: uncultured Bdellovibrionales bacterium; assembly: GCA_964469265.1. Lineage (GTDB taxonomy): Bacteria > Bdellovibrionota > Bdellovibrionia > Bdellovibrionales > JAEYZS01 > JAEYZS01. The sequence goes on along the minus strand of CAYXYF010000046.1, from coordinate 6,005 downwards.
AAGGACAAAGCTGGCCCGCCAATCAAGTTCTTATCATCGATCAAGTGGGTATCCTTGCAGACCTCTATGCTTGGGCGGATTGGGCTTTTGTGGGTGGCAGCTTTAGACGGCAAGTTCATAGCGTGATGGAACCTCTCGCTCATGGGTGCAAAACCTTCTTTGGGCCGTATCATCTCAACAGCCGTGAAGCGGTTTTGTTTCAAGAATTGGGCTTTGCGCATTCCATTGGAAGCGGAAGACAGATGGCCCATACTATTTTACAAAATAGAAACATGGACACTTCTCAAGGATTCAAAACTAACCTTAAAGATGCCGTGCGCGGCAGATCAGGCGCCTCAGCAGCCCTAGTTGAAGCCATCATAAGGCCCCATGCGGCTTCTCCTCAACTCTAATACAATTTCCTTGATTCATATTTTTTTTGCTGAATAATAAAAAGTACTGGGGGTTTTTATGAAAAGCTTGATTCTTGTTTTCGCGTTATTGTTTGCATCAAATGCGATGGCCTTTGAATGTATTTGCAATCAGACGTTTAATGATCATTTGGGTGAAGAACACGAACTCACGACAAAAACCCTGTGTCCAGAGACCGATCACGAAGCCCATTTAAATTGCGCTTCATTCTACAGAAGACCCACCGTTACAACGAAATGCACAGATAAAGTAACTGGGGAATTTACAAAAACAGAATACAAGTTTAACTCATGGACCGTTGAAGGAAACAGTTATCCTTATTGTTTCTTACGTTCCCGATAGTATTCCTCATAGTCTGAGGCAAGGATAGCGCCCTTGTTGATGGTTTCAAAGGTCCGAACGCTCCATTCAGACTGAAATAAGATCACCGTGTTGTGATCGTTGTCTTGAATATATGTCCAATCTGACGATAATGAATTTAAGTACTCTTCCGTGTTAGTCACAAGTAGCCGCGATGTCACCCAAGGCAAACGGTTGATCTTTACTTTCACATTATACTCAGACTCAAGCCTTGACGTGAGTACTTCAAATTGAAGCTCGCCAATTGCACCTAAAGTAGGAAGAACGGATGGCTGCTTTGAATACAAGAGCTGAATAATTCCCTCTCCTGAAAGTTGCTCCAGCCCCTTGTTCAACTGTTTACGCTTCTCGGGCTCCATTAACCGAATATCTGCAAACACCTCGGGTAAAAATTTTGTCCAAACTCGATACTCAACATCCTTTTGAACGGCCAATGTGTCACCGATTCTCAAATTCCCTGAGGTATCGACTAATCCGATAATATCTCCCGCAAAGGCGTTATCTATGGGAGTTCGATCTCTTCCGAGAATAGAAAAGGCATTATTGATTTTATATTCCCGTGATATCCGTGGAAGGTTCACCTTTAAACCTTTTTCATAAGCGCCCGAGCAGATTCTCATGAATGCCAAACTATCTCGGTGGTGAATATCCATATTAGCTTGTATTTTAAAAACAACACCAGAAAATTTTTCCAATGGCGAGTAAGTGCCGCCATCAGTGGTTATCCTTGCAACGGGTTTTGGAGCAAGATCAATAAAATAATCTAAGAAAATCTCCATACCAAAGTTATTCATTGCAGAGCCAAAAAATACAGGGGAAAGCTCGCCTTGCCGTATGCGCTCACGATCAAACTCATGCCCAGCAGTTGTGATCAAATCAATTTCATAAATAAAGTTATCTAAGGCCGCCTGAACAAATGATGTCTGAAAATCAGGATGAGACCTTAGGACTTCAACGGATTCATATACTTTAGATTGTGGTTTTTCTCCGCGAGCTAAACCTTCCATATTGAAAGCATGAAATTCTTTTTTCAAAACATCATAGACACCGCGAAACGATTGCCCGCTTCCGATGGGCCAATTGACTGCAGTGCAATCCATTTTAAGAACGCTTTCAATTTCATCAATGATTTGTAATGGATTCTTGGCCTCACGATCTAGTTTATTAACAAAGGTAAAAATAGGAATCCCTGCTTTACGACACACCTGAAATAGTTTTTTTGTCTGCTCTTCAACACCTTTAGCGGCATCAATCAACATCACGGCTGAGTCTACGGCCATGAGGGTTCGGTAGGTGTCTTCCGAGAAATCTTTGTGGCCAGGAGTATCGAGTAAATTGATGCAGTAATTTTTATGTTCAAATTGAATCGCGGTGGTTGTTACTGATATACCGCGCTTTTTTTCCATCTCCATCCAATCGGATGTAGCATGTTTTCTACCCGCCTTTGCTTTGACGGAGCCAGCTTCACGCACGACTCCACCATAGAACAATAGTTTCTCAGTGAGGGTTGTTTTACCAGCATCGGGATGCGAGATGATGGCAAAGGTCTTACGTCTTTGAATTTCATCGTTAATGATTTTAGAATTTAGTATTTCACCCACATGATTTTGTACAATCCCTGAGGGGTGATGTCACCCCCAAAAAGGTCATACCTCAAAAAGTGAAAGCAATTGGAATTAAAACCTCAAAGGTTGCAATGATCGGATCACCGTTAGGGACCAGTCCAAATTTTACCTCGGGTAAAATAAAAAAACGTCCATTCAAATGAAGGTCATATCCAGCGCTGATAGCAGGTAAAAAATAGATCGGATCATCTTTTATTTCAGCAGCAATATTAAGACCGTGTGTCGTATTTCCTTTGACGTCAAACTTTGTGGTCTTTGCAATCTCTAGGCTGGGCCCCCACCAGAAAGTGGCGTTTCGAGTTTTATACATCTTGAGAGTGGCACCAAAGCCCATCAGATCTTGATTTACGATAAAACTTCCTGAGCTAGTTTGAAAAGCAGCACTCCCTGAACGTTTGGCTTTTCGCATAGAGAAAAATCCGCGAAGCTGCATTGTTGGTGAAAGGTTAAAGTCACCGAATAAACTAATAAAGGCGTTGGCTCCCCCCAAAGATGAATACGCCAGTGAAGATGGCAAGCCGCTGATCTCAGCTGATAATTCACCCTTGGTTTGATGGACGTAGGAAAGATTCCCGATGATCCCAGCACCCACTCTCGCGCGATAGCGTGGTCCTGCTCTGCTTTCTTCTTCTTGGACCTTAGGATCACGACTATTTCGAATGGTGGCACCTCGAATACTGGCCGCTGTCACCCACCCCGCTCTTTTTTTACCGCCCACATCGACAATCACTTTTCTCCAGCGACCGTAGTCTTTGGCTGAGATAGGAATTCGGTCGCCTCGATCATAGACGCCAAGAACTTCTGAATTAGGATTTTGTTTGGCGTAAACATAGGTTTGCTTGCGAATAACAACCTCTCGCACTGCCCACGCGGTCTGAGTACAAAATAGGGTCACAAACAGAATGAACATGAATTTTTTTTGCATATCTCTTAAGTATACTGATCAGGAATATCCACATCTACTTTTACATTGAAAAACGAGACCAAAAGTCATATAAACGACCCTCTATGATTATACCTATTAGCGGCATCCCCCATGAGGGCCAACACTTTCAGTTTGATGAAGACAACATTCAGGTCAAAGGGTTTATCTATCCTTTAAAAAACGGCTTTGACATTAACGGTGAGATTGTAGCTGAACTCAAAACCGAATGCTCCTTTTGCACAAAAGACATGAGTATTCCCGTTCGCGAGAAGTTCCATGAAATGATGATGTTAGGTGGAAAAATTAGCCGTCAGGTTAAAGAAGTTGAGATTGATCCCCACGAGGCTGAAATTCATTATGTGACTGGAAATGAGGTAGATATTCGACCCATCGTGGATGAGCTCATCGAGGTGAATATGCCAATTCAGCCCTGCTGCACTTCAGAAGTTACAGCGGAGGGCAAACCAGTTTGCATAAAAGGCAGCCACTACGAAAAATATCTGCAAAACAACCCCGAAACGCCTTTAAAAAACCCCTTCGAAGTGCTTAAAAACCTTAAGAAAAACTAAATTGAAGGGCCGCCCAATTAACATTTGACAAAAGGAATCGAAACTAGCAAATTACCTTCTTTGTAAAACGATTCTAAAGTACGAGGAAAACAGTATGGCTCATCCCGCGGATAAGATAACCAGATCAAAAAGAGGAATGAGAAGATCTCATGATTTTCTTGAAAAGCCTGGAACATCGACTTGCACAAATTGCAGAGCTATCAAAAAGCCTCATGTAGTTTGCAAATCATGTGGATATTATAAAGGACGCGTAGTTATTGCTCCTAAACACTAAGGAGCAATCCATCCAAGAAAGGTAGGCGCTTTGTACAACTCCAAGATTCTATCTACTGGCTCTTACCTCCCTGAAAAAAAACTCACAAATAAAGATATTGAAGAAATGGTCGATACCACGGCGGAATGGATTCTTGAACGAACAGGAATTCAAGAGCGTCGAGTTGCGGCCAATACAGATGTCACTTCGGATTTAATTGTTCGAGCAGCACAGCTTGCTTTAAAGCGCGCCAATCTGACTTCACAAGATATCGATATGATCATTGTGGCCACTGTGTCTGGTGACCATATTATGCCATCTACAGCTTGTATGGTTCAGGCAAAGCTCGGATGTCGGACGATTTTTTCATTTGATCTTTCGGCAGCGTGTTCGGGATTTGTTTATAGCCTTTCCATTGCAGACCAATTTATCAAAACAGGAATGTATAAAAACATCTTAGTTGTTGGTGCTGAAATCCTTTCTCGACTTGTTAACTACAAAGACAGAAACACATGCATTCTTTTTGGTGATGGTGCGGGTTGCGCCATTGTCTCAAGAGCAGAACCTGAATCTGAATCGAAAATCTATAGCACTCACCTCTTTGCAGACGGCCAGCTAGGACACCTTTTAGAATTAAAAGCTGGCGGATCAATGCACCCGATTTCTCCAAAAGTTTTAGAGCAAGAGCTTCAGTACATTAACATGAAGGGAAAAGAGATTTTCAAAAATGCTGTGCGCACCCTTGTGGAGTGTGGAGAGATTGCACTTTCTTCTAACAACATGACTCTTGAAAACCTAGACTGGTTTATTCCTCATCAAGCCAACGCACGCATTACTGAAAGCGTTGCAAAACACTTTAAAATTCCAGAAGAAAAAGTTGTCAGCACCATCAAATATACTGGAAACACCTCTGCCGCATCGATTCCGATTGCGTTGGATACAGCAATTACCGATGGCAGAATCCAACGTGGAGACAACGTTCTTTTATCAGCATTCGGAGCAGGCCTCACTTCTGGCAGCGCTCTTTTCAAATATTAAAAGGATTTAGATATGATTGGACTTTTATTTCCAGGACAGGGTTCTCAATTCGTTGGAATGGGAAAGGTCTTCTACGATAACTTTAAGCAAGCCCAATTGATTTTTGAAGAAGGCAGTGATGCTTTAAGCTTCGACATGAAAAAATTAATTTTCGATGGACCAGAAGCTGACCTCAAACTCACTCACAATACTCAACCTGCTATACTTCTTGTCTCCGTGGCGATGCATGAAGCTCTAAAATCTATTTATAAATCCCAAGAAAAATTATGTGCAGGACATTCCTTAGGAGAATACTCGGCTCTTGTCTCAAACGGCGTTTTGAAATTTTCAGATGCAATCCGTACGGTGCGAACACGCGGAGAACTTATGCAAAAAGCCGTTCCTGAAGGAAAGGGAGCTATGATTGCCGTTCTGGGTTGTGCAGATAGTGATGTCGAAAAAATTTGTGAATGGGTGAATAAAGAAACGTCACAACCCCTTGAACCTGCTAACTACAATGCTCCTGGGCAGGTTGTAATTAGTGGATCGGCAGATGCTTGCAAATGGCTTTTAGAAAACTACAAAACCTCGCAATTAGGAAACGAAATCAAAGCAAAGTTTATTCCGCTCAAAGTTTCTGCGCCCTTTCACTGCTCTCTGATGATGCCCGCACAGGAAGAAATGATGCCAGTTCTTAACGATCTTGCGCTGAATGATGCTGAATTTCCGATCATTCAGAACGTGACCGCCCTTGAAACAACGGATCTTAATATCATTCAAAAAAACTTGGTTTCGCAAATTTCTGCCCCAGTAAAGTGGGTACAAAGCGTTAAAAGACTCAAAGA
>CAYXYF010000045.1:1668-11828 GCA_964469265.1 uncultured Bdellovibrionales bacterium | reverse complement strand
TTCTAAAGGATTTTTTAAATCGTTGTTTGTGACCGAGGACCCTCGCAGAGCTCGTCTGACGGAAGAAGAGTTACTGAATGTGAACGTTGAGGAAGCCGAGGACATCTGTTGCTGTCCAATCGATGGATCCCGAAACCTTTTTTAAAAGCTTCCGCTCGCGATCTAAGATGTAGGATTCGGGGAGTTTGAAGGTCCCGAAGCTTTCGGCCAAGGTGTAGCCTGGATCTTTGAGTTGATAGATATTAGGATTTGTAAGGTTGTAGTTTTGAAGGAAGGCCTTCATTTGCTCTTCGTCCGTATCTAAGGAGATCAACACAAGCGCCACTTGTCCGTTGGTTTGATCCATCATTTCTAGCATGGACGGGAACTCCTCAACACAAGGACCACACCATGACGCCCAGAAGTTGAGAACAACGACTTTATTGGTCACCTGAGAGAGTTTAAAAGCCTCACCTGCTACTGTCGGTGCCTGGAAGTCTTGAAGCCCTTCTGAGCTCATCTCGTCGATTCTCTGATTTTGAGTTTGAACTGATCCTAGGCCTGGATTCGATGATGTGCGAATTGCACTATAGATAAAATAAACAACGCCCAAGACTACAAAAAGAAAAACCAGTGCTGCAAATATCTTTTTACTCTGGTTTTTGTTTTCGCTCATCGGGCGTGTTCTTCCTTTCTTGTTATGAAGGAATTACTTTTTCTTCGTTGTCTTCTTCTTAGCTGCTTTTTTCTTAGCTGGAGTTTTCTTTTTTGCAGGCGCTTTTTTAGCTGCTGCGCTCTTCTCTGTTCCTGCCTCGGCAGTTTCAGTTGGAAGTTCGTAGTCTACCCACTCAATAAAAGCCATCTCAGCCATATCGCCTGGTCTGTTACCAAGCTTGATGATGCGAGTGTAACCGCCTGGACGAGATTTCATTCTTGGAGAGATATCGTCCATGATTGCTTTCACAGTGTCTTTGTTAGGGTATCTAGAAAGAAGAAGTCTTCTTGTTGCTAAATCACCTTTTTTACCAAGAGTCACTGCTCTTTCAGCGTGTCTCTTTAACTCTCTTGCTTTAGCTACGGTAGTTTTAATTCTTCCGTGTAAAACCAAAGAATCCACTAGATTGCGAAGAAGACCTCTTCTTGCATCTGTACTTCTACCTAAATGTGCTGTGGCCGCCTTATGTCTCATGACCGATTCCTTTTATACTTAATTACTTCAATTAGTTTGTTTTTCTTGGTTGATCTGGATCCCATCCTTGTGGAGGCCATCCTTCAATTTTCATACCTAAACCAAGTCCCATTTGAGAAAGAAGATCTTTAATTTCATTTAAAGACTTTCTACCAAAGTTCTTTGTTTTTAGCATTTCTGCTTCTGAGCGTGTAACCAACTCACCGATGTAACGAATGTTTGCATTCTTTAAGCAGTTTGCACTTCGAACTGAAAGCTCAAGATCATCAACTGATCTAAAGAGGTTCTCGTTAAGCTTCGGTGCAGTTGTTGCTTCTTGGCTCTCATCGGGCTCAATAGATTCATCAAAGTTAATGAAGACTTGAAGTTGTTCTTTCATAATTTTTGAGCTTAGTGAAAGAGCTTCTTCAGGCTTAATTGAACCATCTGTCCATACTTCAAGAGTAAGAGCGTCGTAGTCAGTTCGTTGACCAACGCGCGCGTTTGATACGTTATAGTTCACTCTCTTAATTGGAGAGTACAAGCTGTCTACTGGGATGAAGCCAACTGGGAAACCTTTTTCGTGTGCTTCTGCAGCGACATAACCACGACCGAAGTTTACGATAATTTCTGCATCGATTTTACCATTAGCACCAACTGTGCAAATGTGTTGATCTGGGTTTAAAACATCAAGACCGTCAACCAACTGAATGTCAGCTGCAGTGATTGTGCAAGGCCCTTGTTTTTGAATTCTTACTGTCTTTTGTTCAGCATCGTGTTGCTTAAAGCGAACTTGCTTTAAGTTTAAGATAATGTCTGTTACGTCTTCCATCACATCAGGAATCGTAGAGAATTCATGAAGAACTCCCTCAAACCTTGCAGCAGAAACTGCCGACCCCATCATTGAACTCAAGAGGATACGTCTTAGTGAGTTACCAATAGTAACCCCGTAACCTTTCTCAAGTGGACGAATCACGAATTTGCCATAAGTCGCTTTTAATGTATCTTTATCTACATCAAAGCTTTTTGGTTTAATGAGATCTCTCCAGAACTTGTAATAATATTCTTGCATTTTAAAAACTCCCTATGACCTGTAAAAAATAAATTCAAATTTCAAAACTAATACGAAAAGAGAAGAATTAAACTCTTCTTCTCTTCGGTGGACGGCAACCGTTGTGAGGAACACCAGTCACGTCTTTGATTGTAGAAACACGAATGCCTGCCGCACCAACTGCACGAATAGCAGTCTCACGCCCAGCACCTGGTCCGCTAACGAACACATCCACTGATTTCAAGCCGTGTTCAAGAGCTTTTCTGCAAGCATCTTCTGCAGTCAATTGAGCTGCATAGGGAGTACCTTTTCTGCTACCTTTGAAACCCAACATTCCACCAGTTGACCAAGATACTGCGTTTCCGCCAGTGTCAGTGATAGTAACGATAGTGTTTCCGAATCCAGCGAATATGTAGCAACGACCAGCTGATATATTCTTCTTAACTTTTTTCTTACCAGATCTTTTTTCTTTCTTTTGTGGTTCAGCCATCTAAATTAACTCCTATGACCTATACAGCTTTTTTCTTATTAGCTACGGTCTTACGTGGACCTTTTCTCGTTCTGCAGTTTGTTTTTGTTCTTTGACCACGAACTGGTAGACCTTTTCTGTGTCTCATTCCGCGGTAGCAACCTAAGTCCATCAATCTTTTAATTGATAGAGAAACGTCTTTTCTTAAGTCACCTTCTGTCTTCACACTTCTGTCTAAGATTTCACGAATTTTCGCAACATCAGCATCAGTAAGTGCATCAGTTCTCAAACTTGCATCAAATCCTGCTTCATTACAGATTCGCCCAGCCGTTACTCTGCCGATTCCGAAGATGTAAGTTAACGCGACTTCAATTCTTTTATTTCTTGGTAAATCTACACCAGCAATACGTGCCATCGTTTATCCCTGCCTTTGCTTATGCTTTGGATTTTCACAAATTACTCTAATTATTCCATTTCGGCGAATGAGTTTACATTTTTTGCAAATCGCCTTTACAGATGCTCGAACCTTCATACTATTTTCCTAAAAATATATTTGTAGACAAATGACCGCAAACTTTACCCTCTGCGTATGTCAACTGTCTAGTTGTTTTGTTATTATTTTTCCAACTCTTGTAAAATTCGTTTGTAAATCTCTTCCTGGGCACCTAATCCATCAATGGCTTTAAACAGGCCCATTCTCTTATAAAAATCTTTCAAAGGGGCCGTGTTTTCTTCGTAAACATCCAGCCTTTTTTCGATGACGTCAGCCTTGTCGTCAGCCCTTTGAATCACCTCTCCTCCACAAACATCGCATTTTCCTTCGATCTTCGTAGGGTAAGAATCTACATGATACGTTGCGCCGCAGTTCTTGCAGACTCTGCGACCAATCAGTCGACTCTTCAAATCCTCGTTCGGTACTTCCAAAAACAAAGCAATTCCGATCTTTCGATCTAGGGCCTTTAAAAGGTCGTTAAGGGCCTCAGCCTGCTTTATGGTTCTTGGAAAACCATCTAATATAAATTTTTTATCCTGACTCGCTTCTAAGACCTCTTTAATAAGTTCGATCGTCAAAGCATCAGGGACCAGATTTCCTTTATCTATAAATTCTTTGGCTTTTAACCCAAGCGAAGTCTGGTTCTTTATCGCATTTCTAAACAAATCACCTGAGCTAATTTGTCTGTACCCGTTCTTTTCAACCAGCAGAGCAGATTGAGTTCCTTTGCCAGATCCCGGGGCACCAAAGATCAAGAGGTTCAATATTGTACCCTCCGGCCTCTCATTTTCGTTCCTTTTAGGAAGCTTTCATATTTTTGCGAAATCAAGTACGACTGGATCTGCTGTGTAGTATCCAAAGCAACACCGACAACAATCAATAAGCTTGTCCCACCAAACTGAAACGGTATTCCTGTATAATTCGAAACAATAGTCGGGAGCACACAAATCGTCGCAAGATAAATTGCGCCACCAACGTTAATTCGACCTAAAACTTTCATGATATATTCAGCAGTTGGTGATCCAGAACGTATACCTGGAACAAAACCACCGTTCTTTTTAAGGTTCTCAGCTACCTCAGTTGGATTAAATACAACCTCTGTATAGAAGAAACAGAAGAAGATAATTAAACCAGCAAATACGATATTAAATATAGCTCCTTGAAAATTCAGAGAGTCTCTAAGAGCTAGCACCCAAGGGGCGTCACTAAACTGCGCAATTGTCGCAGGGAACATCAATAAGCTTGATGCAAAAATCGGCGGAATAACACCTGAGAAGTTTAATTTCAAAGGCAGGTAGTTTGAGTTCTGAGTCATGTTTGTTCGACCAGCTTGTCTCTGCGAGTGCTGGATCGGGATACGCCGTTGACCTGTCTCTAAGAAAACAATTACGCCTACGACAACAACCATTAGCGCTAAGATAATTAATGCTACAACCGTTAAAAGTTGACCTTGATTAATCAAGTTTACCATCTGCATGAAGCCACTAGGCATAGCAGCAACAATACCCGCAAAGATAATTAAGCTAACCCCGTTACCAATTCCACGCTCTGTAATTTGTTCTCCTAACCACATGATAAAACAAGTTCCTGCAGTCAGGGTAATGATTGTCATCACCTCAAATGGAAGAGGTCCCACAAATGCGGAGTGAACAAGAGGTATCCCGTTATTAGTCTGAGATTTTAAGAATGTACTAATTCCGTAACCCTGAACAACAGCTAATAAAATCGTGCCGTAACGAGTATACTGGTTGATTTTCTTTTGCCCACTCGCTCCTTCTTTCTTCAAGGCAGCTAGCGTTGGTACAACAGCAACCAATAATTGGAAGATAATCGAGCTTGAAATGTAAGGCATAATACCAAGAGCAAAAATACTAAATTGCTCAAGAGCACCACCCGTAAATGTATTAAACATTCCGAAGATGCCCCCAGCTTGTTGGAAGAAGGCTACGACTTGAGCCGCATCAACTCCAGGAGTAGGTACATGAACACCAACTCTATAAACAACTAGAACACCCAGTGTAAATAGAATCCGCTTTCTTAGCTCTGGATTTATAACTATGTTTTGTACGCCTGACACAGATGATTTCCTTTAAGATGCCTTACGGCCATTAACAATTACACTACTCTTTAATTACTTCGACTTTTCCACCAGCTGCTTCGATAGCCTTTTGAGCCGTCGCACTGAACTTGTGAGCCTTAACAACTAAAGCCTTCTTCAATTGACCATTTCCAAGAACTTTTACTGGCGCTCTTCCCTTAACGATCTTGCTTGCTTTTAATGTCTCTGGAGTAACCTCCGAAACTGTCATTTTTTCGAGTTGAGCAAGATTAATCACGCTGTATTTTGTTGCGAAGTCCACGTTAGAGAATCCAAACTTTGGAGCTCTTCTGTGTAAAGGAGTTTGACCACCCTCGAAACCACGACGAACTCGTCCGCCTGTTCTTGCTAATTGACCCTTATGACCTTTTCCAGACGTTCCACCTTTTCCAGATGCGTTTCCACGTCCCAGTCTTTTCTTTTTTCTTATAGAACCTGCTTTAGGTCTTAGGCTTGATAATAAGCTCATCTTACTTCTCCACTTGTACATCTAAAAGGTGTTGAACCTTAAAGATTTGTCCGCGATTTGCTGGAGTATCATTAACAGTCACAACATGTCCGATTTTACGAAGACCAAGACAGCGTACAGTTTCTCTTTGAGATTCCGTGCACCCGATCACGCTCTTTTTTAGAGTCACTTTAAACTTCTTTGCCATGACTACTCCTCTTTTCCTCTATTAGCATAAATTTGTTGAGCAGTTTGTAGCTGAATCAAACCATCGATAGTTGCTCTTAAAGCGTTATGAGGATTTGTTGTTCCAACACACTTTGTAAGGATGTTTTTGATTCCTGCAGTTTCTAGAACAGCACGAACCGCACCACCGGCGATAACGCCCGTACCTGGTTTAGCTGGCATTAATAGAACTCGAGCAGCACCAAATCTTCCAACCACTTCGTGCGGAATTGTTCCCTCAACAACTTCAACTTTTTTGAGTAGCTTTTTTGCTCCGCGAGTTGCTTTACCGATTGCTTCTGGAACTTCGTTCGCTTTTCCTAATGAGTAACCAACTTTTCCAGAACCATCACCAACAACAACAAGTGCTGAGAAAGAAAATCTTCTTCCCCCTTTTACCACTTTTGCTACACGGCTAATGGAGACAACTCTTTCTTGTAATTCTTTGTTTTCAGTAGTGCTCACTCTTTATCTCCTTTAATTAAAACTGCAAGCCAGCTTCTCTTGCAGCATCTGCAAAAGCTTTAATACGACCATGGTACAAAAATCCGTTTCTATCAAAAACCACTGAGCTCACTTTGTTTTCAAGAGCTTTCTTACCGAACTCTTTACCCAAAGCTTTTGCAGACTCGACGTTGTTTGATGATTTAATGTCCTTTGTAGACATTGAGATCAATGTTCTAGCGCCAGAATCATCCACAATTTGAGCACTGATATATCTTAAGCTTTTGTATACACAAAGCCTTGGTCTCTCAGAAGTCCCAAAGATTTTCTTACGAACTCTTTGCTTCTTCTTGATTCTATCAGCTCTTTTTTTAGCGGTTTTATTTCTTAACTTTAATCTCATAACTTCCTACCCTTATTTACCAGCAGTCTTACCAGCTTTTTTGCGGATAACTTCGTCTGAATATTTAACACCTTTACCAAGGTACGGCTCAGGCGGTCTGAACGCTCTTAGCTTGGCAGCAACTTCACCCACTAGCTCTTTGCTTGAACCAGAAATATTAATGTGCGTTTGCTTCTCAACTTTAATTTCAATGCCAGCTGGAATATCAAAAACAATTGGATGGCTAAATCCAAGAGTCATTTCAAGCTGCTTACCTTTAACGCCAGCTCTGTAACCAACACCAACAAGGTCTATCCCTTTAGTGAAACCTTTAGTAACACCAGTTACCGCGTTTTGGACCAACGCTCTGTAAAGACCGTGAAGCGCTTTAGTTGGCTTTAATTCATTTGCTCTTGTAAGAACAATTTCTTGTCCATTAACAGTCGCCTTGATTTCATTTCTCATTTGTACTTTTTCAGTCGCCTTTGCTCCTTTAACGATAACTTCGTTGGCTGGAGTAACAGTTACCTGAACTGTCTTATCAAAAATGACTGGTGATCTTCCAATACGTGACATAACAACCTACCAAACCTTTAAGAGGTACTCGCCGCCAACTTTTTGCTTTTGAGCTTCAGTTCCGCTGAGAATACCTTTGTTTGTACTTAAAACAGAAACACCATACCCTGATCTTACTGGCGCGATCTGATCGTGACCAACGTAGTATCTTCTTCCAGGGCGGCTCACTCTTTTAATTGTATTTATAGCTGGTGTACCTTTTTCGTTGAACTTAAGGTAAACTCTCATCATTCCTTGTTTTCCATCTGCAACAACTTTGTAGTTTCTAATGAAACCTTCTTTTTTCAAAAGCTCTGCAATTCCTTTTCTTTGGTTAGAAGAAGGGATGTCTACTTTTGTGTGTCTTGCTTCAGATGCGTTTCTAATTCTTGTAATAAAGTTTGATACTGAATCCATATTTACCTCTTACCAGCTTGACTTGATTACGCCTGGGAGTAATCCGCGGCTTGCAGTTTCTCTAAACGCGATTCTAGACATTTGGAACTTTCTCAAATATCCACGCGGACGACCTGTGATCTTACAGCGGTTATTCACTCGAGTAGTGATAGAATAACGCGGAAGATTTCCTAACTTAACCTGCGCTTCGTATCTGTCTTCAGGTGAAGTCTTCGGACTCTTTATCACTTTTCTAAGCTCTTCACGAACTTTTCTAAGCTGTTGAGCCTTTGCTGCTTTCTTTTCATTTTTGACAATCATTGCTTTTTTAGCCACAGTCTTCCTCTCTTACTGTCTGAATGGAAAGCCAAGAGCTGCAAGAAGCGCTCGACCTTCATCATCGTTTTTAGCAGTTGTACAAATAGTTACGTTCATACCGCGAGTTTGGTCTACTCTATCAAAATTGATTTCTGGCCAAACGATCTGTTCTTTTAAACCCATGTTGTAGTTTCCGCGACCATCGAAACCTTTAGGTGAAACACCTCTAAAGTCTCTTACACGTGGAAGTGCCAAGTTCACAAGTCTGTCGATGAACGCCCACATCTTTTCTCTTCTTAAGGTGACGTAACATCCAATTGGCATACCTTCTCTCAATTTAAAGTTTGAGATCGCCTTCTTTGCTCTTGCGATCACTGGCTTTTGACCTGTGATTTGAGCAAGTTCAGCAACTGCAACTTCAATCAATTTTGGATTCTTAGTCGCTTCACCAACACAAATGTTGATTACGATCTTATCCAACTTTGGAACTTGCATCGCACTTTTAAATTGAAATTCCTTTTGCAAACCAGGAACTACTTCTTTTCTGTATTTTTCTTGTAAACGGTTCACAGCTTACCTTCCTTATAAAACTTCTGGAGCAAGTGATATGATCTTTACGAATTGCTTCGCTCTGAGCTCACGCGCTACGGGCCCAAAAATACGAGTCCCGATTGGTTCTTTATCTGCCTTAATGAGTACTGCCGAGTTGTCGTCAAAACGGATATAACTACCGTCTGTTCTACGCACTTTGTGAATTGTTCTAACAATCACGGCTTTTGCCACATCACCTTTTTTTACTTTAGAGTTAGGGAGAGCTTCTTTAATTGAAACAACAATGATGTCGCCAATTGAAGCTGTTCTTCTCTTTGATCCACCAATAACTTTGATGCATTGAACTTCTTTTGCACCTGAGTTATCAGCAACCCTTAATCTACTTTGCATCTGAATCATGGTTACACTCCCTCTTGAACTGCTTTTTCAAGTACAGATACAAGCTTCCATCTTTTTGTTCTGCTAAGCGGTCTAGTCTCAATAATTAAAACTTTATCGCCAACGTTTGCTTCGTTCTTCTCGTCATGAGCACTAAACTTAGTGTGTGCTCTCATGTATTTTCCATAACGAGTGTGCCTAACTAAACGTTCGATTTGAACAGAGATCGTTTTGTCAGCTTTGTTGCTAACAACGATACCAGTTCTTTCGTTTCTTCTTCCTCTACCTTCAGTACGTGTAAGAGTTGACATATTCATTCACCTTATTTCTTAGTCTTCGCTGACTTAGTAGTTTTAGTCGTTTTGCTTGCTTTTGCTTTAACAGCTTTTGGCTCTGGAGTTGATGCAAGGGCCTTGCTGTTAATTGCAGTCAAAATTCTTGCAACAGTTCTTCTCGCATCACGAACTTCTAAAGGGTTGTTCAGCTGTCCAACCGTATTCTTCATTTTCAGTTCAAATAAGCTCTTTTTCATTTCGAGAGCTTTCTTTTGTAACTGCTCAACTGTCATGTCTTGTAAATCTTTAATCTTCATAACTATTCTCTCTCAAGGAATCTTGTCTTTACAGGCAACTTGTGTCCTGCAAGGCGAAGAGCCTCATAAGCTTGTTCTCTGGTTACACCGTTCATTTCAAAAAGAATTCTTCCTGGTCTAACAGACGCAACCCATAGTTCTGGGTTACCTTTACCACTACCCATTCGAGTTTCAGCAGCTTTCTTAGTTATAGACTTCTGAGGGAAAATTCTGATCCAAACCTTACCACCTCTTTTAATTGAGCGGCTGATAGCAATACGGCTTGCTTCAATTTGGCGGTCTGTGATCCATCCGTCTTCAACTGTTTGTAATGCAAAATCACCGAAAGAAAGAGTGCTGCCTCTATGAGCAATACCCGTTCTTCTGCCCTTATGTTGTTTTCTATGTTTTACTCTCTTTGGACTAAGCACGGCTGCCCTCCGAAACTTCCTTAGCAGTTAAAATATCACCTTTATAAACCCAAACTTTGACACCGATAATTCCGTATCCAGTAAGGGCTTCAGCTGTTCCATAATCAATGTCAGCTCTTAATGTATGAAGTGGAATAGACTTTTCGTTGTACCACTCAGATCTTGCAATCTCAGCTCCGTCTAATCTTCCACCAACTTTTAC
>CAYXYF010000045.1:0-1568 GCA_964469265.1 uncultured Bdellovibrionales bacterium | reverse complement strand
CCCTTTGCAAACCAACGTGAATCCCAAGTTCTAATTACGCCTACGCGAAAACCAATCGGATTAACCTTTTGACCCACAGACTACCTCTCTTCCAATGCCAAGTTGATGTGGCTAGTTCTTTTTCTGATTTCAGCGGCTCTACCTTGTGCTCTTGGCATATATCTTTTGATATGAGGCCCAGCATCTACCGAAATGTGTTTAACATATAAGTTGTCAGCGTCGATAACTTGCTTTTGCTCTGCATTTGCAACTGCCGACTCGATAAGTTTTCTAATCATGATTGCAGATTTTTTATTTGTGAATGCTAACGTCTTTAATGCTTCGTTAACATCCTGTCCACGAACAAGATCAGCAACCAAACGTGCTTTCTGTGCGCTTACTCTTGCAAATCTTAAATATGCCTTAACTTCCATTTTCTACCTCTATTACTTCACGTCAGCTTTTTTAGCTGCAGTGTGACCGTGGAATGTTCTCGTTGGTGCAAACTCACCAAACTTATGCCCGATCATGTTCTCTGTAATATAAACAGGAATAAACTTCTTTCCGTTGTGTACAGCAAAAGTTAATCCAACAGCTTCAGGGATGATTACTGAACGACGCGACCAAGTCTTAATAACTTTTTTGTTATTTGTATCGTTGGCAGTGTTAATTTTCTTCAACACATGTTGGTCAACAAAAGGACCTTTTTTAATCGATCTAGCCACTTTCTAATCTCCCTTACTTACGTCTCTTAACAATAAATGAGTTCGTACGCTTATTGTTTCTAGTTTTATAACCCTTACAAGGCTGACCCCAAGGAGTAACTGGGTGGTGACCTTTGCCAACACCCTCACCACCACCGAGTGGGTGATCTACTGGGTTCATCGCCATACCGCGGACAGATGGCTTGATACCTTTCCAACGGTTTCTTCCCGCTTTACCAATCTTAATATTTTCGTGATCCGTGTTTCCAAGTTGTCCGATAGACGCTCGGCAAACACCTAAAACTTTTCTAACTTCACCAGAAGGAAGCTTTACTTGGCAGTATCTACCTTCTTTAGCAACTAGAGTTGCACTGCTACCAGCAGAGCGAACCATTTGAGCGCCTTTTCCAGGTCTTACTTCAATCGCATGGATTGTTGTACCAACTGGAATGCTCTCTAACTTTAGTGAGTTTCCTGGTTTAATGTCAGCAGTTTCGCTAGAGATGATTTGATCGCCAACCTTCAGTCCTACTGGAGCTAATACGTAAGCCTTCTCACCATCTACATAGTTTACTAAAGCAATACGAACCGTTCTGTTCGGATCGTATTCAATTGCTGCAATTTTCCCTGGAATATCGAACTTCACTCTTTTGAAGTCGATGATTCTATATTTACGCTTGTGACCACCACCGTGATGTCTAATTGTGATTTGACCGTGGTTGTTTCTTCCCGCGCTTTTATTTAATGTTGCAACTAGAGACTTTTCTGGTTTTGACTTCGTGATTTCTTTGAAATCAGAGCCAGTCATGTGTCTTCTAGAGTCTGTCGTCGGACGATATGTTTTGATACCCATGATTATGCCCCTTCAAACAATCCGATTTTTTC
>CAYXYF010000044.1:0-12227 GCA_964469265.1 uncultured Bdellovibrionales bacterium | reverse complement strand
CTTGATGAAACTGCAGTTCCAATTGGCGATATCGACTTTTCAAAAAGGACAGCTATCGTTTTGGGAAATGAAAAGGATGGGGTTTCAAAAGAAATTCTGGAGATGTCCGATGCCCGCTGTATTATTCCGATGCAAGGATTTGCTGAGAGTTTTAATATCTCTGTTGCAGCTGCAATCTCGTTTTATCATATCTACCAAGATCGAATGAAAAGACTAGGTCATCATGGTAACCTCAGCGCAGAAGAGCAAGAGTATCTTGTCGCAGATTACTTCCTTCGCACTGTCGATAATCCAGAGATTTATTTTTCTTAAAAAGACCAACTGATATTGGCATGAAGAGATGTTTTAGTTGGTACGACCGCAAAGTAAAATTCTTTTTGCCTTCTATGCTGGGCATATGTTTGTTGAGAATAAAAATAGCTCAAATCCAAAAACTGCACTAAACGAGACCCATAAAATAACGTTAGGTTTATATCGCGCTGTTGATCTTGTCTATCATCACAGGATTGATCTCCAGGTCGACAGCTTCCCATCGTAGATGCAATAAACCCCAGTGCTACAACATCAACAAGTGAATATACCCATCCCGTGGACCGATACCTTCCTTGCAGACCATGCCCTAAACCAAAACCAATTACTCCACCTGCTGGAATGGCAAGAAGATCGGCGATCCTTGAGCGTTCTTCAAGATTCTCTTGGTTAAAGGCTTCGACTTTTTTTGGTTTCGGTTGTCGTTGTAACTGGTTTTGTCCTTTTTTATTAGGTTTATTTTTTGTGAAAGCATAAGTGGGGTTACCAGTTAACACAAAACCTACTATAATTAGTGCTGAAAAGATCTTTACCATCTTCGTGATTATCTGACGTCTATTCGTTGGCGGTCAAACAATATATAGAGAGCGAACCTTTAGATTAGGTTGTGGAAGGCCTTCTGAGCTTCTTCGCGGTGGGCGATGGGAACCAGAACTGAAATGCTTTGAGGTGTGTAGAATATTTTTTCTGGCGTAATATTTACTTTTTCGAGTGTCTGGAGGAGTTTTAGTCCTAAGTCTGTGCTCGTACTGCCATAGCAGGTTGCAGTGACCGTCGAGAACTGATCGTCACAGGATTTGAAATTTGGAGTCTCTTTAATAGCGCCCATTACGACTTTTAATGATTCGTCGCTAGAGGAAATGTAAAGTCTTGTAAAGTTTTTTTCTGTTTCGGTGGCAAGAATCTGCGGCCATGGAAGAGAATTCTTTTTTAAGACGGTTTCAATATTTGTAAGCGCCGACTTTAAGTCTGTTGCAAATTCGCAAACAGCAATGTTTTTGATGGACGAGACCGTCAGGAGCTTTTGGTTCTCTAACATTTTAATTTCTCCGTGAATGGTTGTTGTGATCGTGGGATCTTCAAAGTGTTTTATCTCTAGTGGAATATTTAATCGTTTAGCTAATTCCACTGCTCTGAAGTGCAAAATTTTTGCTCCCCAGTATGTGGCTTCAAGAGCTGTTTCATAATTGAGTTCAGCATATCTTTTTGCCGAAGAGACTTGGCTCGGATCTGCAGAGTAAATTCCGCCGACTTCCTTTATGATTTCACACTTGTCGGCTTTAAGTGCATAAGCCATGGCGACTGCTGTAGTATCGGTTCCGCCGCGACCCAATGTCGTGATTTCTTTTTCCATATGAGAGACGCCCTGAAAGCCCGCGATGATGACGACATTGTTTTTTGCAAGTTCGCCTTCAATTCGAAAGGGTTTTACGTCATAGATTCTGGCTTGGGTGTGGTCGCTTTCAGTTAAAATGCCTGATTGGCTGCCTGTAAAACTTTTCGCAGCTACTTTTAAGTCGTTTAATGCCATCGAGAGAAGCGACATGGAAATGCGCTCACCAACGCTTAAGAGCATATCAAGTTCACGGCGGATGGGTTTGTTTGAAACTTTGTATGCAAGACCGATCAAATCATCGGTTGTTTTGCCCATGGCACTAACAACCGCAACCACTTGGTTGCCACGATCGACAAGATTTTTAATTTTGTTTGCAACAGCGAGAACCTTGTCAGGTGTCGATAAAAGGTTCCCGCCATACTTCTGAACAATCAGCGCCATAACCCAAATGATAATTCCTAAGGCGCCCAATTGCTACAAAAGGGTACGCCGTACCTTTTTGTAGCAATACTGCGTTACTCCTAAAGAGCGATACGAAGCTGAACTAGAGCGTTAAGTACTGACCCTGTGAGGTCTTTGTCATCAAGATTCAGATAAGCTAGATGTGCCCCTAGATCGGTCGTGTCATTGAGTTTAAAGTTACTATAGAGTCGTGCGCCCCAATCATTATCACCTTCCGATACTGTGCCGTCGTCATACTTTCTATCGGTGTAAGAGATGTATGCTAGGTTTACTCCAAACGTGTGGGATCCATAATTATTTTCTGCGAATAGTTCAGCCGCGAGTGCCTCGCCCCCAGAGGAGTTGTCGTCAGTTCCTGCAACCGTGGCTTTTCTATCTCCGATGTTGATTTCATAAGAGGCTTTTGCTCCCAATTTCATAGTGTTAACACTAAATTCGTAGCCTAAATAGGGCGCGACATAATGTTGGCCAGTGGCAGAGTTACTGTCTCCGTTAGCTTCAAATTCTTGCTTTTCGAGACTTAGATTTGCTATAGCTCCGTACTTCACATTTCCATTGCCTAGTGCTCTGGTAACCTTAGCTCCTACCAGAACGTCGTTTAAGCCGTTGAGGTCCATAGAATTAACTCCTGACTTTTTTTTACCGCTAGAGTACGAAAGTTGACCATGGAGTGAAACATTAGTAGTTAGGCCGTGCTCAATACCAGCACCTAGGGTGGTTGAAGAAATGTCTAGAGTAGTGGCTCCTCTTTTTACTTCACCATTTACTAGGGATAAAGCGGGAATAATGTAGGTTCTTCCTTCTTCCGCCTGCCAGAAGAACTCACTGTTTTCAGTTTGAGCAAATGCATTCGTTGCTGCCGTCATTGATGCAAACACAAGTGCTGTTGTAAGTAATTTTCGCATTTTTTCTCCTTAAGAAACTATTTTCCTGTGAAGCTAAATTTTACGTTCGTAAGAGTGAAAGAGTAAACGAATTACTCATTCTTGCTAGACCTAAGATCACAATCGAAAATTAACCTACCGTGCAGCTGATGCCCCAAAGCGTACCTACTGGTAGCGGTTCTTAAAATAGGCGGAGACTTTTGCTAAAGAGCCTTTTGGAATTTTGATTTTGTGGCCCGCTACGTGGTCAGGGATGAATCCCTTTACTAGCTCTGGGTTAAGATATTTTAGATCCTTTACTGGATAGTTTAAGGACTTTGCGAGTTCTTTTAAGTTCGTTCCGCCGGGTGCCCAAAAGAATTCGTATTCAACTGGATCTTTGTATTTAAGATCACGAAAGCCATAGAGGCTTGGAGCCTTTGCAATAAGAATGGCTGCAATAAGTTTTGGTACGTAGTCCTTAGTTTCTTGAACTAAGCTCTCAGAAATATCCCAAAAACTTTTTGAATTGTGTCTTTTAATCAGTCTCTTAATACGATTCTCGCCAGTATTATATCCCGCCGCTGTGAGGTACCAGGAGTTAAACATATTGTTCATGTCAGAGAGGTATCTTGCCGCCGCACTTGTACTCTTGTGGATATCACGGCGTTCATCAAGCCACCAATTTACTTTCAAGCCATATCGCTTTGCAGTTGGTGCAATAAACTGCCAGTATCCTACGGCCTGCGCAGAAGAGACGGCTTTTGCAGAGAATCCACTTTCAATCATTGCAAGGTAGGCAAGATCAGTGGGAAGGCCTTTTTCTTTAAAGACTTTTTGAATTCTCGGCACATATCTTTGTGAACGTTCAAGCCATATTGAGAAGTTTTTTTTACCCCGGGTTTGAAAGTACTTGATCCAATATTTAACCTGATCGTTGTACGTAATCGGAATATCAAAAACTAAGTATTCGCCAGATACACTTGCCTTAGCGGGCTTGGCGGGGGTCTCTGCAATTGTTTTCAGATTGGGTCTTGTATAAATAAACGCGTTTGATTTTTTAGTTTCGTTTTTATTCACGCTAGCTTTAGCATTCTGAGTGCTTAGCGAAAAAGTGATGAGTGCGCATAAGATGAAAAGTATCTGCATTTGTATATTATGTTTGTGGTTTTTCCATCCGTCGAGTCTGCAAAGCATTTACGGACGTAGTACCAGCTTAAAATTTGTGCGATATTTTAAGACATCGTTCTTTGACAAACGACAAAAAATTGACTCTCGCCCAAAATCTGGGTGGCCATCTGTTGGGAACTTAAGATCGTATTTGTTGCATTTGAAAGAAACAAAAGTTTGCAAAAGAAAGAATCTCCAACGTTTGTCTAGTATGGCATGTGACTTGCTCTATTTTACCGTAGGCAGGAGTTATATGAGCAGTAAAGGGATTTACACAGCAGTATCAGGAGCAATTGCACAAACGCAAAAAATGGATACGATTGCAAACAACCTTGCAAACGTCGGGACTGCTGGATTCAAAAAAGATCAACAGGTTTTCAAAGAATATTTAACTGCTCACGAAAAACCGCCTAACGCAAACAATGTTCCTCGTGTCACAGCAAGCATTGAAAGCTTTTATGATCTTGCGGGTGGTGACAAATCTTTCGTCGATACGGCGGGCACGTTCACAGACTTTTCTCAAGGCCCGATCAAGCCAACTGGTGGTGCACTCGATATTGCAATTGAAGGTAATGGATTTTTAGAAGTTCAAACACAGGTGGGGCCTCGAATGACTCGAAATGGAGCTTTGACTCTCAACGGTCAGGGAACTCTAGTGACCAAGGAAGGTCATCCCGTCCTATTAGAAGGTGGAAGTACGCTGACTCTTCAAGCTGGTGGAAGCGTCAACATCACAAACGATGGAACCATTTTCCAAAACAATGAGAACGTAGGCCGTCTATCAATTGTGGCTGTTGAGCCAATGCAAGCTTTACGAAAAGGCGGCGGCTCTTTGTACGGATTAAAAGACAATATGAATCCAGTGGTTGTTCGCAATCCAAATGTAAAAGTTCATCAAGGTGCTCTCGAGGGAAGTAACGTCAATATTGTAAAAGAAATGACAGACATGATCGCGACGACGAGAGCTTTTGAAAGCACACAAAAAGCAATTAAAGCCTTTGATGAAATGGATGAGAAACTAGTGAACTCAGTTCCACAACTGAGATAAGGGGTGTTAAATGTTTAAGTCTTTAAATACAGCTGCAACAGGAATGCAGGCTCAACAAACAAACATGGATACCATATCAAACAACATAGCCAACGTGAATACTCATGGGTTTAAAAGATCACGAGCTGAGTTTGAAGATCTCTTATATCAAAATATCAAAGAACCTGGCGCTCAAACAGGCTTGAATGCAGTATCTCCAAGTGGGGTGCAGACAGGTATGGGAGTGAAAACGGCTTCAATTCAAAAAAACTTTGATGTGGGAAGTGCAAAAACTACGAACAAAGCCCTAGATCTTATGATCGAGGGGACAGGCTTTTTTCCCGTACAAACAGAGGATGGGCAAATCGCTTACACAAGAGATGGAGCTTTTCAGAAAGATCCTAATGGAAGAATTGTAGATAAAAATGGTCGTGCACTGATTCCAGAAATTGTAATTCCGCCAGGAACTACGGGGCTTCAAATTGATCCGAATGGCCAAGTACAAATTACCGTTGCAGGCAATCCTGACCCTCAGACAATCGGAAACATTGAGCTTGTGAATTTTATTAATCCAGCAGGCCTTAAATCTCTAGGAAAAAACCTTTACGCGCCGACACCAGCGAGCGGGCAACCAACACAAGGGGCACCTGGCGCGGCGGGTTTAGGTCAAATTGCACAAGGACAGCTTGAATCCAGCAACGTCAACATTGTTGAAGAAATGGTGAACATGATTTCTGCACAAAGAAGCTATGAGATGAATTCAAAAGCAATTCAAGCGGCAGATCAGATGTTACAGTCGTTAAACAGCTTGAGGTAAACTTTGGTAAAAATACGATTGCATGAAATTATATTTCTCCTAATGCTGATTTTCGGAATCAATGCAATCGCTGCGCCTTCAAACCTTACGATTTTATCTCGAGCGTATATTGAAGGGGACAAAATCTATTTAAAAGATATCGTGGACTCAAGCCAATTATCAGATGCCATGAAAGAACGGATAAGCTCAATTGTTATAGGCGATACCCCAAAAGAAGGCGAAATTCGTAACTTTTCAAGCTACGCCATTTCAGAAATTATCCGTTACAATCTGAAGGCTGAAATGATCAATGTTCGGTTAAAGATTCCTGCGGTCATTAAGGTTTCAAGAAAGTCTGCGAATTTAACCCCCGATGAGGTAAAGTCCAGAATTACCGAGTGGGTTCAATCTACTTGTGCACCTTGCGATGTCGAGGTTTCCGCAGTGAGATTACAAAAATTAGAAAAGCTTGAGCCAAATGTGACTTGGCAAATTTCAAATAACCACTCTATTCCGCGTGGTAATTTTAATATTACTTTAGATTTATATAAAAATAATAACTTTATAAAGAAAGTTTATGTTCAAGGGAATTTACGAATTGTAAAAGAGGTGCCAATTGCAAAAAGAAATGTACGCTTCGGAGAACGTTTTCAACAAGACGATGTTCTCTTTGCAAAAAAAGATATTACATTTAACTCAGAAATCATTCCGACTGTTGAGCAAATCGTCGGATCACAGGCTGCTGGCAACATTTCCAGTAACCAAATCATCTG
The DNA here is from genome assembly GCA_964469265.1 of uncultured Bdellovibrionales bacterium. GTDB lineage: Bacteria > Bdellovibrionota > Bdellovibrionia > Bdellovibrionales > JAEYZS01 > JAEYZS01. Next base: position 5,491 of record CAYXYF010000044.1, on the reverse strand, counting down.
GCAGCGATCTCTCAAAAAGAAATTGGCAGTTGCAAGAGGAAGTCCTGTGCAAGTTACAGTTCAAAATCAAGGATGGCGAATTCATTTAGACGGGATTTCACAAGAAGGGGGAGCAATTGGGGATACCATTAAAGTGCTAAACCCTTCGACAAAAAAAGTGATCGTTGGCGTCGTTCAAGATAGCGGTCAGGTAGAGGTTAGATAATGAAGAACGTTTTTAAATTTTCTCTAATTGTGTCTCTTGTCGTCATTCTTAGTGGCTGCACAAGCTTTGGAAAGAAGTGGAAGGCTTTTCTTAACGAAGGGCAACCTCAACAACAAAAACAGGCTGCAACTCCAGTAAGAGATGATCGAGTCAAATACTCAGATGTACAAGACATCCCAGTTTCAGAGGAGAGGCAGTACCGCCGCATGACCAAACGTCAATTTGAGAATCAAGAATTGTTTTCAGATAACGGCGGATCTCTCTGGGTGAACGAGGGACAAGATTCTTACTTGTTTGCGCAGAATATTGTTCGGTTACCTGGAGATATTTTAAATGTGTTATTAGATGGTCAACCCGAAAAGCAACTTTCTACGAAAGCAACGGTCATTAAAGAACTGACTAAACGTATTGAAAAGAGTCGGAGAGGAGTTGCATCAACTGAGCAACCTGAGGGGCAGACTGCTCAAGCAGACGGTGCAAACCCAGATGCATCAGCTGGCGCCGAGGCTCAACAACCCCCAACCACTCAAGCGGCATCAGCAAATCCTAGCGCAGCGGACACAGCGTTTGATGTGAAGTCCGTACCAACTCGGGTTGTTGAGAGAATGAGTGATGGTAATTACAGAGTAAAGGGCTCTCAAACATTTATGATTGGGACACGCGAGTATCGCGTGATTGTTACAGGATTAGTCAAGCCTCAAGACATTGCAAACGACAGCGTGGATTCTTCTAAGATGCTAGATTCGAAATTTGACATTGTAAGATACAACAAAGGAAAAACCTTATGATCAAGTTTATTCTCATACAAAGCGCAGTTATCGGCATGGCAATATTATTGCAATTTAAGGAGTACTATTTTTCATGAGAAACTTTCTTAAAAGAAACTATTTCTTTTTTGTCGTCACGGTAGCCATCATTATGGTTGTCCAAGATGTGTATGCGGCACGACTTAAAGACATAGCCAATATTAGAGGCGTTCGTGAAAACCAACTCATCGGTTACGGCTTAGTGGTTGGTCTCCAGGGAACAGGTGATGGCGCTGCGGAGTTTACAAGTAAAAGTATGTCTAGAATGTTAGATATTGTCGGCGTGAAGCTCGACAATAAAGACATCACAAGTAAAAACGTTGCTGCGGTTATGATTACTGCAAATCTTCCAGCCTTTGCACGGTCCGGAAACAAAATCGATATTACCGTTCATGCCATTGGAGACTCAACAAGCTTAGTGGGTGGTACAATTTTGCAAACGCCTTTAAGAGCTGCAAATAAAGAAGTTTATGCTGTGGCTCAAGGTCCGCTTGTTGTGGGACAAAGTGGCGGAGGCGGCAAAGCACATCTTACTGTCGGTAGAGTTCCAGGTGGTGCAATTATCGAAAAAGATTTGGATATGGAGTTTGCAGGTCGAAGGATGTTAAGACTCACGTTACATAATCCAGACTTTACGACCGCCGCAAGAGTAGCGCATGTCATTAACCGTGATATGGGCGGTAAGTATGGCGTAGCAAAAGACAGTGGAACTATTGATATCGTTGTGCCTCCAATCTACGAAGGAAACGCAGTGGAGTTTATGGCGGCGATTGAAAGCTTAGACGTCAACCCTGATGCAAAAGCAAAAGTTGTTATTAATGAGAAAACAGGAACGGTTGTCATAGGAGAAATGGTTCGAATTTCGAAAGTGGCAATTGCTCACGGAAATATTAGTGTTCAAATCGGCGAAGCAAAAGCTAATGACAAAAAAGCTGCAAACTCTGCAATGTTCGGTGGAGAAGCAAATGTTGGAGAAATAGTAAAAGCATTAAATGGTCTAGGAATCTCTCCTAAAGACCTGATCACTATTCTTCAAAACATTAAAGCAGCTGGAGCTTTGCACGGGGATTTAGAAGTTTTATAAAATAAGTTAGGAGAAACGAGTTAGGTAACTTAAAATAGGAATTAGGTTTATAGGAGCCACATGGATGTGGCTTCTGGGGTAGGGGAGTTAGAGGTCAGAGCCATGGAAGGATGACTATCTTTCCCTTAAGCAGGAAACAAGGAAAGTCTACGAATCGTCAAGGATGATGATTTGAAAGTGCAGGATGCACGAACTCTAACGAACCGCCCCGCTTTTTTTAACCAGTATTCCTTCACCTTAAAGAGAAATGCATGGTTAATAATATTTCCCAAACAAACATCAATCCTCTCGAAGACAAAGTCGATAAACGCGATCCCAAAATCCTTGAAGCGTCGCGAATGTATGAGCAAGCATTCTTGAAGCAGATGGTTGGAGCCATGAGGCAAGCCGTAGCCAAGAGCGACCTTGTTAAAGAGTCGATGGCTGAGCGTATTTACAAAGATCAAATGTATGACAAATATGTTGAGCAGTGGTCAAACGTTGGTGGCGTAGGTTTAGGCGATCTTATCTATGATCAGATTATTGAAAGATTTGGACCGCAACAAAATCACATTCGCCCGCAAGGCCCTATTCCGATGAACAATGAAAAGACTTTTGAAGTTGAAAACCGCTCAGACTCTCAAACAGGAGCAATGGAACTTCGGTTTAGGCCGCAACAAAAAGGAGAATCCTTAGACATCACTTCGCCATGGGAAGGTGAAGTTATAGGCAGTCGAAACCTTGACGGTGGAGAGCGTGCGCTATTTATTAAGCACCCTGGTAACATGAAGTCCACCTTCGTATTTAAAGGGGCATTGAATGTTGAAAAAAATAGCTTTGGTCCAGGGGAAACAATAGGAACGATCTCGCAAGATGCGACGGGGTTTGTATGGAAAGTCGAGCAGCAAAAAGTCTAGCCGACAAAGGTCAAGAATTGAGCGCACCATGTGGAAAACTGAGTACCCAATAGGATTATTTGCATATGAATGTTTCAATATGTTACAATTTTAGTACAGGCTACGGCCTCGGAGGTCTAACATGAAAGTTAACCCAAAAGTTAACAGTGATGTGAATAAAATACTTCAGGATAAAACTCTTCAAAGCTTAAATTCAGCTAAGACTTCTGAAGTAGGACAAAACACAAACGCAAAAGAAAACAAACAGATTGCTTCACAAACAGCAAAAAGTGAGTCGGCTAAGATTGATTTATCACCGCGCGCGCAAGAGATGAAAAAAGCGGCTGATATCGCGAACAACACTCCTGATGTTGATGAAGCCAAAGTTAAAAAGTTGCAAGAATTAATCGATAAGGGTCTTTACAAAGTTGATGCAAGAAAAGTTGCCGACAAAATGGTCAACGAGAGCTTGCTCAATGCTGCTCAGGAAGACTAAATCGCTAAGGATTTATGAAAACAACAGAGTGTTATAACAATTTGGTAAGTATCCTCGAAGAAGAGGTAACAGTGTACAGACACTTTTTAGATCTTGTACGCCACGAGTATAACATTTTGATTGAATCAAAACTCGAAGCCCTTATTGAAAACAATAAATCTAAAGAAGCTATGGTCACGAAGTTAAAATCTTTAGAGCGGGTTCGAGAGAAGCGCGCAAGAGAGCTTGCTCAAACATTGAACATTTTCAAACCAGAAGGCGTGACACTACTTGAGTTGGCTTCAAAAATGGAAATGGCCCAAGGAGATAAACTCCGATCGATACACGCAACGCTTGAGCTATTGATTAAGAGGGTAAGGGAGCATAACGAGAAGAACGAAGTATTAGTTCAATCAGCTCTTACAAATATTAAAGGTGCATTGGAAAATCTGAAGCAGTCTTTGCAAGATAAGAAAACTTATAAGAGCGAAGGCAAAGTTTCAGAAGGGCCAGTGACACCAGGAAGATTTGTCAGTAAAGAAGTTTAACTGACGAATCAAAGGCTTCGAGGATTGAAGCTTTAAACGCCTATCACTTAGGCAAAGAGGGACAGGATGTCTAAAGTATCATCAGTAATGAACATTGCTCAGCGTTCAATGATGAATAGCCAAACAGGGCTTCAGACCGTCTCCCATAACATCGCAAATAAAAATACAGAAGGTTATACTCGTCAGCGTGTAGAGATTCAGTCTACCGCACCTACAAATTTGGGCCGCGTTCAAATCGGTACAGGCGCAAAAACTCAAGCAGTAACGAGAACAAACAACCCTCACTTGGAAAAACAAATTCAGTTTGAGCAAATGAAAATGGGATTCGGTGAAGGCAAGATGGCTTATCTGAATCGCGTGGAAACTATCTTCAATGAACAAGTGAATAAAGGTTTAAACCATTTCATGGGTGAGTTTTTTAATGCATTTAGAGAGCTTGCAAACTATCCGGAGAGCTTACCAATCCGTACTCAAGTTAAGGAAACTGCTTGGAACATGACTCAAGACTTCCAGCGCATCAATGCTCAGATGAAGCAGATTCAAAGCGAAATCGATGCTGAGATTGAAGGCGAAATTAACGAAATCAATCGAATGACTCAAGAAATCGCCGACCTGAATGAAAAGGTTCAAAGTGTTGAGATAACTGGTGCGCATGCCAATGATCACCGCGATCGTCGTGACCAAGTTTTAAAAGAACTTGGTGAGAAAATTAATATCAAATATACAGAAGTCGAAAACGGGAAGGTAAATGTTACCGCTGGAAACACAGTCGTGCTTGTCAGCGGGTATGACGCCGCAACTTTAAAGTCTGCTTCAACGCCTGAAGGTGGCTCGAAGCGCGAAGGTGGCGCTGATATTTTCTTCCAACTCAACGAACGCTCTACAGCCCACAAGGTTACCAGCCAAATTACAGGTGGAAAGCTTGGTGGTATGATTGAAGTTCGCGATAATGTTATTAACGGAATTTTAGATAAAGTAGATAAGTTAGCTTACACAATGGCTGAGAGTATTAACGAAGTTCACCAAATGGGTTATGACCAAAAGAGCAGACCTGCAGGACACTTCTTTAAAATGGGCGCAGAAAAAGATTTCTCAGCTCATATTGCTCTGGCGGATCCTATTTCTAGGGACGTGGGTTTTATCGCCGCGGGGTTAACACCAGATGCACCAGCGGATAACCGTGTTGCAAACGTGATTGCATCCTTACAATATAAACCGCTCTTGAGCGGTACGGATACGCTAGATGATTTCTACAACGGACTAGTGGGAGAGCTTTCTGTCGTAACTAAAAAATCACGATCACTGTTTGAGCACCAAGCAGAGTCTTTATCACAGCTAAAAAACATTAGAGAAAGTATTAGTGGTGTGAGCTTAGATGAAGAAACCGTGAAAATGATTGAATATCAAAAAGCGTTTGATGCTTCAGCAAAGTTAATTAAAACAGCTGATGAGATGCTTGATACGGTTATTAATTTAAAGAGGTAATAGGCAGTGAGAG
>CAYXYF010000043.1:0-12253 GCA_964469265.1 uncultured Bdellovibrionales bacterium | reverse complement strand
CAACCATGAAACTTTTAAAAGTTCTTGCAATTGTAACTGTATTGGCAACATCTTTGACGGCTTGTTTGAAAGATAAGTCTGCTGAAGCTCCTCAAGCAACAGATGAGCAAATGATGGAAGTACCAGTTGATGGTGAGCCAACTGACGGTGAACCAACTGAAGTTGAGCCTACTGATGCAGGTGAAACACAATCAAACTAATCTTTCGATTAGCTTGATGATCGGAGAAACGCAAGTCTTAGACTTGCGTTTTTTTTTATGCTAACATTCCCTGACTGTACATAGTCAGGGGGAAATAATGAGCTGTGCTTGGCAAAAACACTATCCAAAAGGCATTCCAACAGAAATCAATCCATCGCAATACTCTTCAATCGTACAAATCATTGAAGAATCCACAAAGCGCTTTGCAGATAAGCCTGCTTATACGAATATGGGCGAAAGTCTAACTTTTGATCGTATCGCAAAGATGAGCGATGACTTTGCGTCATTCCTTCAAAATGAACTAAAACTAAAAAAAGGTGACCGCATCGCCATCCAGATGCCCAATACCTTACAATATCCAGTCGCACTATTTGGCGCACTGAAGGCAGGGGTTATTGTCGTAAACACGAACCCTTTATATACAACTAAAGAGATGGAGCATCAGTTTAAAGATGCTGGTATCAAGGCCATCGTGATTTTTGCAAACTTCGCAAGTAGCCTTGAAAAAATCCTACCGAAGTTTCCACATATTAATATCGTAGTCACAGAGCTGGGTGATCTTTTTAAACCCGCTAAAAAACTTTTGATCAACGCAGTCGTTAAATATGTCAAAAAAATGGTTCCGAAGTACAGTTTGCCAGGCGCTTACTCTTTCAATCAGGCGATGGCTATTGGTTCAAAAAAGAAATACACAAAGATTGATCTTAAATCCGATGATATTGCGTTTCTTCAGTACACCGGCGGAACAACAGGGGTTTCAAAAGGTGCGATCTTAACTCATAAAAATATCATCGCAAACGTCTTGCAAGCTAAAGAATGGATGGCACCTTTACTTAACGATGGTGAAGAGAGAATCATTACAGCTTTACCGCTTTATCATATTTTTTCATTAACAGTGAATTGTTTGATCTTCATGCAAAAGGGCGGAGAAAATATCTTAATTACCAATCCAAAAGATATTCCAAATTTCATTAAAGAGCTAAAAAAATCAAAATTTACAGTCATGACAGGTGTAAACACTCTGTTTAACGCTCTAATGAATCATCCACAATTTACAGAGATTGATTTCTCAACCGTGAAACTCTCCGTCGCAGGCGCGACAGCTCTTCAAAGTGCAGTTGCGGAAAAATGGAAAAAGTTAACAGGCACAACAGTTATTGAAGGTTACGGATTAACAGAAGCAAGTCCAATTGTTTGCTGCAATCCTGTTGGTGGGGGAGATGTCGTCGGAACAATTGGGATGCCAGTTCCATCAACAGATGTGAAATTATTCGATGAAGAGGGTAAAGAGGTTCCAGAAGGCGAGCCAGGAGAACTTTGTGTTAAGGGACCTCAGGTTATGCAAGGGTATTGGAACCAGCCTGAGGAAACTGCAAAAGTCATTAAGAATGGCTGGCTTCATACAGGGGACATCGCAGTTTGTGATGAGAGTGGCTTCTTTAAAATCGTTGATCGCAAAAAAGATATGATTCTTGTTTCAGGGTTCAACGTGTTCCCCAACGAAATTGAAGACGTCGTTGCTCAGCATCCAGGTGTACTAGAAGTTGCAGCCGTCGGAGTGCCTGATGAAAAGTCAGGTGAAGCGGTTAAACTTTTTGTTGTGAGAAAAGATCAGAACTTAAAAGAGGCTGAGCTATTAGAATTCTGCAAAGATAAACTAACTAACTATAAGCGCCCGCGCTCGGTAGAGTGGAGAACTGAGCTTCCTAAAACACCTGTCGGAAAAATTTTGCGCAGGGAGCTTCGGAAGTAAACATAAAAAGGTCTTATGAAATTTTTTGTAGTTCTGGTTGTTGCAGTTGTCATTTCAGGGACCAAGCTTTTTGCGGTTCAATCCAATATAGAAAAGCGAGACCACGTCGTGGTCTCTTTAGTCTCAAGCTACCAGACAGTAACTAAAGATAAACCCTTTCATATCGCTCTTAAATTTTTAATTGATAAAGATTGGCATGTTTACTGGAAAAATCCAGGAGATTCAGGTGCTTCACCACGCATCGAGTGGTTAAAAAGTGATGATATTGAAATCTCAGACTTCAAGTGGCCAGCGCCCTATGAGATTCCTGTAGGACCTTTAACAAACTACGGCTATGACGATGAAGTTCTGTTGCCGATGGTAGTAAAAGTTTCTGATGGAGACTTTCTTGCTACTGCCAAGGCTAGCTGGCTTGTATGTAAAGTTGAATGTATTCCTGGCGAAGCCGAGCTAAAATTAGAAATTCCGCTCGGAGAAACGGCAGAGTTTAGTTCTTTTGCAAAAGAAATTGAGATCGCGCTCTCTAAATCACCCATTCAAGGCCACAACATTGACTTTGCCATGTCTCAAAGTGCGGAGCAGTTTTATTTAGAATTTCAGTCAGAGGATGTTGATCTAAGTTCTTTTGAGAAAATCTATTTTTTCCCCGAGGATGGTTCTTTAATTAATCATGCGGACTCTCAGTCTGTGCGGTTTAAAGACGGGAAGCTCAACCTCACGCTCAATAAGAGTGACTATATTGCTTCAGCACCCGAAGCCATCACAGGAGTTTTGACTCTTGAAAAGACAACAGAGCCACGGCTTTCTTTTCAGGTGACCTCAGGTGCGAAGGGGTCAAGTAGTATGCCGTACTTGCTAGCTCTCATTTTTGCGTTTGTTGGCGGGCTTATTCTTAATCTTATGCCATGTGTGTTTCCAGTTATATCCATTAAAATTTTAGGTTTTGTAGAATCAAGCCATAAAACTGACTCGCAAATTTCAAACCACGGATGGATGTACACCGCGGGAGTCTTAGTTTCATTTGTGCTTTTAAGTGGTGTGCTATTGATTTTGCGAGCCCTTGGTGGAGAGCTGGGCTGGGGCTTTCAACTGCAATCACCATATTTTGTGATCTTTATGATTGCGCTGTTCTTTTTACTTTCACTAAATCTCTTGGGATATTTTGAAATTGGCCAAAGGCTAATGAGTGTTGGCGCAAGCGCGAGCAGACAAAATAGTTATCTCAGCTCCTTCTATACTGGAATCTTAGCAACATTGGTTGCAACGCCATGTACGGCACCTTTTATGGGAGCAGCTCTCGGATTTGCAATAACACTGCCGTCGTTTCAAGCCGTATTTATATTTGCGACGCTGGGGTTTGGAATGGCATCGCCTTATTTACTTTTAAGCTACTTTCCGAGCCTCATAAAAAAATTGCCACGCCCTGGTCCGTGGATGAAAACTTTTAAAGAAGCCTTAGCGTTCCCGATGCTTTTAACGTGTTTGTGGTTGATATGGGTCTTATCGCTGCAAGTGCAAAGCGACGTGTTGGTTTTCTTGCTGTTGTTTTTAACATCCATATTTTCTGTGCTTTGGATGCAAAAAGTGTTTACTGCAAAAACACTGTGGGGGCGCATTTTTAAACTTTCTGCCATCCTTGTGATTTTGTTAAGCTCAGGGTACTGGCTTATTAAAGAGATGGAAACATCTTTACCATCATCTAAAACTAGCGCTGATGATCATTGGATTCCATATTCGGAAGAAAAACTTCAATCGTTGCGAGATAAAGGCACCCCTGTATTTATCGATTTCACAGCAGCGTGGTGTATTACCTGTCAGGTGAATAAGAAGGTGGTATTAAATACGCCTGAAATTCAATCAGCCTTTAAAGATGCGGGCGTTGCTCTTATGAAAGCCGATTGGACGAACCAAGACCCAGAGATCACTAAAGCTTTGGGTAGGTTTCAAAGAAACAGTGTTCCATTGTATATTCTGTACCCATCGGATCAATCAACGCAGCCTTTTGTCCTGCCTGAGATTTTGACAAAGAATATTGTTTTGGAAAATCTAAACAAACTTTTATCCATGGATCGTTGATCTTAAAATGCTTCGCAATTAAACTTTTATATTCCTAAAGGAGGATTACAGAGATGAAGAATTTAATTTTATTTGCATTAGTTTCGGTATTTGTTTCGGCTTCATTTGCGGCAAAGGTTGGAAGCAAAGCTCCTAACTTTAAAGTTACCGATTCAAACGGTAAAGTTCATCAGCTTTCTGATTATAAAGGAAAGTATATAGTTTTAGAGTGGATGAACGAAGGTTGCCCTTATGTTAAGAAACATTATAATGCTGGCAACATGCAAAAGCTTCAAAAGGAACACACAGCAAATGATGTTGTTTGGTTTACCGTGGCTTCATCTTTAAAGGGCGAGCAAGGACACTGGACTGCTGAGCAGGCCAATGCAAAAGCAAAAGAATGGAAAATTGCTTCAACAGCGATTCTTTTAGACCATGATGCAGCAATAGGAAAGGCCTATGCGGCAAAGGTTACCCCGCATATGTTTGTAATTAATCCAGAGGGTGCGGTGATTTATAATGGCGCAATCGATAGTAATGATTCTGCTGACCCAAAGGTCATTCCAACTTCTACAAACTATGTTGATGCAGCCTTAAAGAGTGCAAAAAAAGGTGAGCCTATTAAGGTTTCTTCATCTAAGCCATATGGTTGTGGAGTTAAGTTTTAAGTTATAGTAATATAACTTTCATGTCTTCTAAAGCGAGGGAGGCTCCAGGCCTCCCGAATAGCCCATTAAAATTTGTTCTTTATTTTTTGAGATCCTATCGCTGGGGTTTAGTCCTAATGTTCTTATTAGAACTGGGGCAAGCTGGATGCCAGATCATGATTCCGTTTGCGATCAAAGAAATTATTGATGTCTACACCCAAGCTCCTGTTGATCCCAGCGTCTCCATCTTTGTTCAATACAAAGATCCTTTGATTTTATTTACGTCTTTAAGTTTAGGTGTATTGCTATTTTCTAGAGCGAGTGGAGCGATGCTGGTGATTATTGGTCCATCTCTACGAAAGAAAGTAAGAAATGATCTTTACCATTATTTGCAGTATCACTCGCAAAGGTTTTTTTCTTCACACTTTTCTGGGTCTTTATCAAACAGGATTTCTGAAGTTTCAATGAGTGTAAACCATTGTATGTGGACAATCTTATTCGACTTCTGGCCGATCATTGTGACGTTTTCATTTTCTCTTTATTTGTTATTAAACGCTCATTGGGATCTTGGTTTATTTTTAGCGGGATGGATAATTTTCTATATTGCAGTCTCATTTCTTCTTGCAAAGAAATGCAGAGAGTATTCAAAATCTTTTGCCGAGGCTCGAAGTACCGTAAGCGGCAAAATCGTCGATGCCGTGACAAATATCATGAATACAAAACTTTTCACACAGCTTGCTTTTGAGCGTCGCCACTTAGGCAAGTACCTGACTCATGAAGTGGATATGGCAAGAAAGACCTTTTGGTTTATGGAAAAAATGCGCTGGTTTCAGTTTACTGCAACCTTAGGTTTACAAGTTGCTATGATTGTTTACGCATTAAAAGTTTGGCAGACGGGCTCTATCACTGTGGGTGAGTTTTCAATGATTACATCTTTGTCTCTTTTGATTATTAACGACGCTCGCGGTTTAAGCCGTAGATTTTTAGAATTTTTTGAATATATCGGAAATATTTCAGACGGCGTTCGTATCATGATTGTGTCCCATGACATTGTTGATGCCGACTCAGCTCAAATTTTGAAGACAACCGAAGGCGAAATCGAATTTAAAGACGTGACATTCCAGTATGGAGAGGGAAAAAAGGTTTTTGAAAACTTAAACGTTACAATTAAACCTGGTCAAAAAGTGGGTCTGGTAGGGTTTTCAGGTTCAGGAAAATCAACATTTTTAAATTTAATTCTGCGCTTCTACGAAATTAATGGTGGCCAAATTTTAATTGATGGCCAAGATATTAAGACCGTAACCCAAGATTCATTAAGAGCTTGCGTAAGTGTGATTCCACAAGAGCCTATGTTATTTCATCGCTCGTTGATGGAGAACATTAGATATGGTCGCCTTGATGCTTCCGATGGAGAAGTTTTAAAAGCGTCAAGAGCTGCCCACGCCCATGAGTTTGTTATCGAAAAGCCTGAAAAATATAACTCTCTTGTCGGAGAAAGAGGGGTTAAGCTCTCAGGGGGCCAACGTCAGCGGATTGCTATTGCAAGAGCATTTTTAAAAAATGCGCCGATTCTTTTAATGGATGAGGCAACGTCTTCACTCGATTCTTACACAGAAAAATTAATTCAAAGTAGTCTGAAGCAACTTATGGAAAACAGAACAGTGCTTGTTATTGCCCACAGACTTTCAACAATCTCACAGTTGGACCGAATAATCGTTTTCCATGAAGGGCAAGTTGTGGAAGACGGAACTCACGATGAGTTAATTGCTCGTCGTGGGCATTATGCACGAATGTGGGAACTGCAAGCGGGGGGCTTTTTACCTTCCGACGAAGATGGCTATGAAGAGCCTGGACTAACGGAACTTCCACAAACTTAAGCCGCGCCCACAAGAGAAAATGATGCATAGAGAAAGTTTTTTGAAAGCGGCAAAGCAAAGGTCATAAACAAATTGGAAATGAGTAGTAAACTTATTGTCTTTATCATAAAATAAAAGCTGCCATTTAAAAGGCACCTTCCTCCATTTATATACATGGTAGATTTACTAATAGGAAAATCAATTATGAAATTAGCACTCCACACATTTTCATTTATTTTGATGTTGGTTGTGGCAACAACGGCGAAGGCCACTATTGAGGTTGGATCTCCCGCGCCCGTTTTAACGGCAATAAACCAAGACGGTAAGCCCGTAGACTTCGGTAAACTTTATAAAGAAAACAAATATGTATTGGTGTACTTTTACCCAAAGGCAGACACCCCGGGATGTACGGCTCAAGCAAACTCTTTAAAAGATTCCTATGAAACCCTTCACAATAAAAATGGAATGGCAATTTTAGGAGTAAGTGCAGATGAGCGCGATATCCAAAAGGACTTTCAAAGAAAGTATTCTATACCATTTGATCTTATAGCAGATCCAGACAAAAAAGTTATTGAAGCCTTTGGTGTTCCGTCTTTACTAGGATTTGCTAAAAGGCAGGCATTTTTAATCGAAGCTGGCAAAGTGGTATGGCTTGATCGCAGTGCTTCGACAAAAGATCAAGCGGCCGATGTGATTCAATTTTTAGAAAATAATAAAGCAAAAAAATCGACAACAAAGTGAGAGTATAAATATGAGTAATCCGTTTTTACAAAATGAACTTGGCCCGTTTAACTCTGTTCCGTTTAATAAAATAAAGACCGAACACTATGTTCCTGCAGTAAAAAAAGGAATTGAAGAGGGGCATGAAAATTTAAAGAAAATTAAGTCTCAACAGACTCCAACATTTGAAAATACTATTTTTGCGTTAGAGCACGTCTCAGATCTTTTAGATCGTGTGACGACAGTCTACTTTAATCTTCACAGTGCTGAGGCTACTCCGGAGCATGCAGAGCTTGCCCCAGAGATTTCATCCATGTGCTCTAATTTTAGTAGTGATATCTTTTTAGACGAGGAGCTTTTTAAAAGAGTGCTTACGGTTTATGAAGGAGACCAGTCTAAGTATACACAAGAGCAAAAAAAACTTTTAGATGACACTTATAAGGCGTTTATCAGAAACGGTGCAAATCTTAGCTCTGACAATAAAGAAAAGCTTAGAAAAATCGATGAGGAGCTATCCCAGTTGGGTCCAAAGTTTTCAGACAACAATCTGAAGGCAACCAACGCGTTTCAATACGTAATCAAAGATGAAAGTCAGCTTGAAGGTCTTCCCCAGCAAACCCGCACTGCCGCTAAAGAAGCCGCAGAGGAGAAGGGTTTAAAGAACTCTTGGTTATTTACTCTAGATGCTCCAAGCTACATTCCTTACATGAAGTATGCGACCGACAGATCAGGCCGAGAGAAAATGTGGAGGGCATTTGGTTCACGCTGTGTCAATGATGAGTGGTCTAATCAGGAGGTTATTAAGCGGACGGTGGAGCTTAAGTTAAAGCGTTCACAGCTTCTTGGATACAAAACTTTTGCAGATTATGTTCTTGAAGAGCGAATGGCTCAAAGTCCTAGTAAGGTAATGAAGTTTTTAGACGATCTTCTTTTAGCATCCAAGCCTGCGGCATTAAAAGATTTAGATGAAGTTAAAGAATTTGCAGCGGTAACGGATAAGATTTCAGATCTTAAGCCATGGGACTTTTCTTACTATTCAGAAAAACTTAAAAAGAAAAAATATGACTTTGATGAAGAGCTACTGCGCCCATATTTTTCTTTAGAAAAAGTTATTGATGGTGTGTTTGAAGTTGCTTCAAAACTTTATCAACTTAAGTTTACGCCAAACAACGCGGTGAGTGTGTATCACCCCGATGTGAAAGTTTATGAGGTCCATGACTCAGTCACTAATGATTACATCGGTTTATTCTATTGTGATTTCTTTCCTCGCTCTACAAAGAAGGCTGGTGCGTGGATGACAGATTACAATAAACAGGGGTTAACTTTTGATGGTGTTATGGATAATCCTCATGTGAGTATCGTGTGTAACTTCACAAAACCTTCAAAAGATGCTCCGTCACTTTTAACGTTTGATGAGGTTTCTACTCTCTTTCACGAGTTTGGTCATTCACTTCACGCACTACTTTCAAAATGTACGTACAAGTCGCTTTCCGGAACCAACGTTTATTGGGATTTTGTAGAGCTGCCATCCCAGTTTATGGAAAACTTTTTACTTGAAAAAGAAGTGTTAGATATCTTTGCTGTTCATTACAAAACAGGAGAGAAGATTCCAACAGAACTTATCGAAAAACTTAAAAGAGCCTCAAAGTTCCAGGCAGGATACTTCTCACTAAGACAACTCAACTTTGCCCTCCTTGATATGAACTGGTACACCTTAAGCGAAGAAGATCTAAGGGGACTAGACGTTGAAGAATTTGAAAAGAATGCGACAAAGAACACGCAGCTCTTTGCTCCAACTCCGGGTATAAATTTCTCTTGTAGCTTTGCTCATATTTTTGCTGGTGGCTATTCGGCTGGATACTACTCTTACAAATGGGCTGAGGTTCTGGATGCAGATGCCTTTGAGTTGTTTAAAGAAAAAGGCTTATTCAACTCAGAAGTTGCAAAGTCATTTAGAGAAAATATTTTATCCAAAGGTGGCACAGAACATCCGATGGAACTCTACAAAAGATTTAGAGGCCGCGAGCCTGATCCAAAAGCATTACTACGAAGGGATGGGTTGATCTAAATTTACGCAGCCGGCCCTTGTTAAATTGGAGAAAACCTAGATTTTAAGGGCTTTGGTCTAGCGAGAAATTGTGAAGTTTTTCCGATAGTTCTTTGTGAGAAATGGCTTAATATTTTTCTTATTGATAGCTGTCTCCAGTGTGGGATATGCGACAGGGTATCCTCAGCCGGGTCGACATCAAGTGACTAAGGCTAAGGATTACTATATGGATGGCTACGGTTATGACTCGAGCAAAGACTGTAGTGGTCCCATGTGTATTCCTGTAGGTTCGATTTTTACTTGCTCAAGTTATCAAAATCTTCCTGGACCCGCTAAGGGAACTCAAGTTCAGATCTGCAATATGGCCTCTATCGTTACTCCTCATGGTTCTGTTATTCGGTTTGAAGAGGGACGATATACTACGGCAACAGGGTTTATCCGAGACAATGGAGAGTTCATCGCCGGTGTACCTAAAAATTCAAAATTCGTCGTGGATAACTCTCCTTTGCCCACTCCCATTAAAGAACCAAGCGAAGACCTACCCACACCAATTACTGAGGGAGAAGTTTGCGATGCTAATTGCGGGACAGGGGAGCGCTCTCGCTTGCAAGAACTTGCTGATTCCGTCATTGAAGCTGTCACTCCAGTCTTAGAACGGTTGCCCAAAAGCCAAACCATTGTCACGAACCGGCAAGTGGCCGACGCATTAAGACCGCTTTGGGACACCAGAATAAATAATAAGTGCAAGCAATACATTAGAGAAGATGGTTCTGTGGGCCCATGGGGACGAGAAGTTTTAGAAAATTTCAAAACCGTTTGTAATGAATGTTTTTTTGGCCCAAATAATGTAGATGTTTCTAACGTTTGCCCAAAGTTTCAATTCTTCGATCAAGAAACAAAAGAGCGCTTCTGGGTTTGGACGGTGATGTCAATGACACAAAAAGAGTCTTCTTGTAATCCGAGGGCGAATGTACGAGGGACAAGAGTTGGTAACCATTGGGAAAGAGCAGTTGGTTTACTTCAAATGGAACAGTCTTATCATAGACGTAAATATCCAAAGCGAGGGATTGAGTGCACGACCGATCACAAAAACGGAGAAACGGTTTTCGATATTGGTTTCCAATTTAGATGTAGCGCCTCTATAATACGAGATACACGTTGGAAAAGAGGGGTTCCGTTAGTTGGAGGCGGTTTGCAATATTGGCAGGAAATGAGGGAAAGTGATCAAGAAATTCCTCAGCTGATAAGAAAGTTTCCGGGTTGTAGGTAAAAAGGATTATGGCTATGAAGTATTTTTTAATTTTAGCATGTTTGATCTGTGTTTCGGTGGTGGCCAAGGAGCCTTCAGCGAAAATTGACTCGCCTGAAAAATTGAGCCTCAAAGAAAAATTTATCAAAGAAACTGGCTTGATTGAAGGTGAGTATGCTCTCGCAAAAAACTCTCCTGAAGAGTGTGCAAGCGGTCCACTTGAGATTTTGGAATACAAGGGTGAAATCTCAGTCATGTATGGAGCGAGGGCATTTATTACAGGTCTAGGTAAGGATGTGCTTACGGAACAGTATGACGATTGCACCTTCTCAATAACAAGTTCCTACGAAGGACCAGTGATTAAAGAAACTAGTGAAGAAGTTTGTAAGAAGGACGGCAAAGCGGTTGTAAATACGGTACTGAAAGTCGAAAAAGGTAATAAGATTTTCTACACTCGGTCCCTCTTTACAGATGATAAGCCTACTAAGACAATTACTTGCTCTGCAAAACTGCAAAAGGCCGCTAAGAACCCTAAAAAGAAATAAGCTTTTAAACGCTCCCGTTTAAAATCAAATCAATAACCTTAGGAACCTCGATGCTTGCGGGTCCGACAAAGTGTTTATCAAAGCTTTCTGAAATATTTGTATTCTGATTATTGATTTCAATTTTTAAACAAGATGAAGGCACCTGCGCAACAAATCCGCTTGCAGGATAGACATGCCCAGAAGTCCCAATAGATATAAAAATGTCAGCAAGTGAGAGAGCATCATATATCTGTTCCATATAAAATGGCATCTCTCCAAACCAAACAATATGTGGACGGAGCAAGTTGGGCTTTTTACATTCCGGACAGTTTGAAGATTCGTCAAGGTCCTCAGTCCAATCAAAAACGCCGTGATTTTTCTGACAGCGCGCTTTCAAAAGCTCGCCATGCATGTGCAATATGTTTTTGTGTCCAGCTCTATCATGAAGGTTATCAACGTTTTGAGTAACAAGAAGAAAGCCAGCTTTGAATTGATCTTCTAGTTTTTTTAAAGCGAGGTGAGCTGCATTGGGCTTAAGGGTTGGTTCTTGAAGCTGCCTTCGTCGAAGATTGTAAAAGTCATAGACAAGTTTAGGATCGCGGGCAAACCCTTCGGGGCTTGCGACATCTTCAATCCTGTGATTTTCCCAAAGGCCGTTGCTATCGCGGAAAGTTTTGATACCACTTTCGGCAGAAATCCCAGCGCCAGTGAGTACAACAATGTTTTTCATAGAGTAAAATATAGCATCACTTAGAAAATTTAGAAACGTTTTACATGGATTTAAGTTTTTATGTCCTAGAACTTAAAATTCGTGCTAGAAGATCCAAGATGGGCGATCAATTTCAATCTTCTGTTAAAGGACTCTCGTTTAAAGGTTTAGGTGTAGTGGAGCATCCTAATGGCCAAATATTTTTCGTAGCCAATGCCTGGCCAGGGGACGAGGCTATCTTTGAAATAGAGTCCGTCGATAAGTCTTTTGGTTTTGCTAAATTGGTAGAACTTTTAAAACCCTCTCCTGATCGCAGAACACCTCCCTGTCCCTATCAAGGTTTTGAGCTTGGACAATGTGGTGGTTGTCCATGGATGATTGCAACCTACGAATCTCAACTCAAACAAAAAGATAAAACTTTAAACTATCTTCTAGAAAGAGCGAGTGTGCTGACAGATCGTAGTCAGGTTAAGCCTATCATAGGCTCTCCTTC
>CAYXYF010000042.1:0-12503 GCA_964469265.1 uncultured Bdellovibrionales bacterium | reverse complement strand
AAGTGGCTCGAAGGATGGACTTCAAAAAATCTTGATCTCTATATGAGCTACTATGATAAATCCTTCCGCACAAAGGGAATGAACTGGGACAGATGGAAAGAGTACAAATCTGGCTTGGCAACCACCTATGGCGCCATTGAAATTTTAATCTCTGAGCCCCGAGTTATCCATTTTAAAGATGAGTGGATTGTTCAATTTATTCAAAAGTATAAATCAGATAAGTACGAAGATTTTGGACACAAGACCCTCTACATTAAAGGAACTACGATTGGGGATCTAAAGATCATTGCAGAGGAGTTTGAAGCGACAAGCTCTGAGGTGGCCTTAGCTCAGTTTGAGGCTGCTAATTTTGATTGCTGCACACCTAGCGGACAAAAGCTTACTACCTCTAAGAAATAAAAAAAGCCTGCTTCATAAGCAGGCTTTTCTTTAAGTCTAAATCCACCCAATTAAAATTAGTGTGATTGTTGAGAGGACTGTGGGCGATCTTCGTTATCAATTTCAAAGATATTCACAGTTTCCGCATTTTCTGTATCATCAGGTAAAGACTCTCGGTGCTTGTTCACTTCGTCTTCTGTGATTTCGCCATACTTAAGCATATTTTCAGTTAAACGCTTATCGTATTTTAATCTTTTCATTGCATCACTTAAACTCATTCTTCACCTCTATAATTATTTGAATCCCAATTTTATACGCAATATGGCGAAAGATATCAAGCCTTTTTGCCTTTTCCCGCCATCGGAAGACAAACTAAAGCCGCACATCAAGCAACGAAGAGTAAGACCAAAAGAGCTCGGTTAATTCCAGTATTTTGGTTTGTCATTGTTTACTATCAACTTCAAATTCGACCGCTTCTTGCGGCCGCCAGAGCCGCCTCCGCCGCTTTTGCCCTTTTGGATGTTGGCCCATACTGTAAGGTATATAAAGCCCACCAAGAGGCCCCCGAGATGCGCTAGGTTGGCGACCTTGCTGCCGCCTATCCCGCGGCTCATAAGCATAGATAGCTCGATTGCGCCAAGGATCGTGACGAACCACTTTGCCTTGATCGGAAAAATAAACATAAAAAGCATCTGGCGCTCGGCAAAGAGGATTCCATAGGCAAGAAGAATTCCAAAGATCGCACCCGACGCTCCGATGACTGGAATCTGGAGTGGAGTAATGTGGCCCGTGGCAAAATAATATCCCACAACCCCTAAGAAATAGACGATACCCGCACCGATCCCGCATCCAAGGTAATACTTTAGAAAGTTTTTAGAGCCCCATTTTAACTCAAGCTCTCCACCGATCATCCATAAGGTGAACATATTAAAAATAAGATGCATTGGATTTCCGACATCATGAAGGAACATGTAAGTTCCAAATTCCCAGACAAAAAAGTTTAAGAAAATATTTTGCGGTACTAGTCCGAAATAGAGCGATAAATTGAGCGATGGAAAAATATAACCTTCAATAATGATCTGAAGGACCAGCCAAATTGAGATATTTATGATAATAAGATATTTTACCATTTTCGTGAGTGGTAAAACCATTGGCTGACCGCCTTGAGCTCTCATAGCGTCCGTCCCCTTTTCTGCGTCATCAAATCTTTTCGCTGAGTTCTACAAGGACCCCATTACTGCTAGAAGGATGAATAAAGCATACCTTGCAGTTATGAGCTCCCATTCGCGGCTTTTCATCAAGAAGTCGCACCCCTTCATTCTTAAGGGTTTCCATAACTTTTTCAATGTTTTTAACTCGGTAACAAATATGGTGGATTCCAGGTCCACGTTTTGCCAAAAACTTTGCGATAACACTGCTTGGATCCGTAGGTTCTAAGAGTTCAACTGCAACGTTATTTTCAAACTGGATAAAACCCACTTTCACTTTTTCAGAGGCAACGACCTCCGTGTCCATGGACGTCCAACCCATGTGCTTGTAGATTTCAAACCCTTTCTCTAAAGATTCAACCGCAATGCCAATATGATCAATTTCAAATCCAGGTCTCATAATTCACAATCCTTTTAAACGCGCTCGAAGTAATTTCTCATTTTACGATATGTCTCTTCAAGGGCCTCAGGAACAACTTTAGTTTCCGCAATAAGAGGAAAGAAGTTCATATCCCCTCTAAAGCGTGGAACAATATGGTAATGCAAATGGTCTGGAAGTCCCGCACCCGCAGCTTTCTCAAGATTTAATCCAATATTGATTCCATGGGATTCATAGACGTCTTTTACAGCCTTCACTGCGATTTTTAAGGTCTGATTTAAATCATCAAACTCCGCTTTTCCAATCGCTAAGAAATCTCCGTTATGACGACGCGGAATTACCAACAAATGCCCCGTATTGTAGGGATATTTGTTTAACACAATCATAGAATGCTCTGACTTGTAAACTGTGAGCGTATCAAAAGTTGGTTCATCGTTGGCGGCTCGACAAAACACACATTCTTTATCAGAGTCTTTTCTTTTGATGTACTTCCATCGGTCTGGTCGAAAAAGAATCGAAATACGTGCTCCAAGGCCACTGTTGTTGTTATTCAATGTAAGTTCCCTTCATCAAATAAAGAGGTTGCCCTAATGTCTTTAACTGATTTGACATCAATTCCATTGCTTTTACCGACCCCTCTTGATTTGCAGTCAAGAACTCCATGATGCTCTCGTATTCCTTTGGGGGTTCAAAAATTTTTGGATCTTTTCCTAATCCTGTCATTTCACCAGCAACTTCGATGGCATCTGACAGTGTTCCTACTTGATCTGCAAAACCTAACTCTACAGCTTCCTCACCAGTGAAGATTCTGCCGTCTGCATATTGGTCAACTTTTTCCATCGGCATCTTACGGCCCTCAGCAATTGCTTTTTTAAACTGCAATAAAACATCATCCATAAGTTTTTGAAGTAAAGCTTTCTCGTCATCTCGCATAGTGCGGTACTCAGCACCTGTGTCTTTATAGGCACCAGTCTTAATGACAAACCTTCTAATTTTTGCCCAGTCGTAAAGACGCTCAAGATTTGCAAACTCCATAATAACACCCACTGAACCCATCAGAGTTCCAGGGTTGGTAATGATTCGGTCCGCTCCCATAGCAGCGTAGAAGGCGCCACTTGCCATTAACCCTGAGCCACTAACAATGACGGGTTTGTTGTAAACCTCGCGAGTTTTTTTAAGCTCTGAATAGATCTCTTGGCTCGGTCCAACAACTCCACCTGGAGAATTCATGTGCACAACGATGGCTTTGATCTCGTCAACTTTTCTGTACTTTCTTAAGTCTTTTAAAAACTTCTTCCCGTCCATGATGACGCCATCGAGATCAAGCTTCATGATAGCGTTTCCGATCACGCGTTTTTCAGGATTCATGACCGAAGAAATAGTTCCTCCGACAACAACAATAAATATAATAAAACCAATAACAACGGAGATACCTACGAACTGGAAAAACTTTTTCATATCAAAAACCTTTCTCTGTTTTAGAGCTCAAATGAGAGGATAAAAAAAAGCCCTAGAAAAATCTAGGGCTTTCATTAAATGCTGTAGTGTATTGAGCATAATCACACAGTGATTATTCTTCGCTTGTTCCACCTTTAAGAGCATCTCCAAACAAATCACCTAGGCTAGTCTTAGAAGTCGCTTTCGCTTTCTTCATATATTCACCGACGTCTGCTTTTTCAGCTCTTAGCTGTACAAGTTTAGCGCTTAGGCCAATTCTACGAGCTTCTTTGTCAATTGTGACAACTTCAGCTTTGATGGTGTCGCCAACTTGAACAACTTCTTCTGGCTTAGAGATACGATTTTTTGAAAGTTCGCTAATGTGGATCAAACCTTCAATATCGGCGTCAAGCTCAACGAAGACACCAAAGTCAGCAGTTTTTGTGACTTTAACATCATGCTGAGAACCCACTGGGAATTTATCGTCGATAGCTGCCCATGGATCTCCATCAAGTTGTTTAATACCAAGACTGAATCTTTCGTTTTCAATATCTACACCTAAAACAACCGCGCGAACTTTTTCACCTTTCTTAAACATTTCAGATGGGTGATTTACACGCTTCGTCCATGAGAAGTCAGAGATGTGAACAAGACCATCGATTTCGTCTTCGATACCAACAAAGATACCGAATTCTGTGACAGACTTAATTTCACCTTCAATGATAGTTCCTGGTGGGTAGGTGTCCTTTAACTCTAACCATGGGTTAGGCTGAAGTTGTTTTAGACCTAAAGAAATTCTTCTGTTTTCAGAGTCAACCTCTAGAACCTGAACCTCTACAGTGTCGCCTTCATTTAAAATTTGAGAAGGATGTTTTACTTTCTTTGTCCAGCTCATTTCTGAGACGTGGATAAGACCTTCGATACCGTCGTTTAATTCAACGAATGCACCGTACTCAGCAAGAGAAACAATCTTACCAGAAACTTTTGTTCCAGGAGTGTATGTTTCACGAACTTTTTGCCATGGGTCGTCTTGAAGTTGTTTTAAACCAAGAGAAACTCTTTCTTTCTCTTGATCGTACTTAAGTACGACAACATCAATTTCGTCACCTAGTTTAATCAACTCAGACGGATGCTTTACACGGCCCCAGCTCATGTCTGTGATATGTAATAAACCATCGATTCCGCCGAGATCAATAAACGCACCGTAATCAGTGATGTTTTTCACAATACCATTTACTTTTGCGCCTTCTCTCATAGTGTCGATAGTTTGAGTTTTAAGGCTCGTTCTTTCTTCCTCGAGGATCGCTCTTCTTGAAAGAACAATGTTACCGCGTTTTTTGTTAAACTTAATAACTTTGAACTTAAATTTCTTACCAACATAAAGATCAAGGTTACGAACTGGTCTGATATCGATTTGTGAACCTGGCAAAAACGCCTTCACACCGATGTCTACAACTAAGCCACCTTTAACTTTACCAATAACAACACCTTCGATTTGCTCTTGGCTTTCAGCCGCACGAGAAATGTCGTTCCATGCTTTTAGCATATCTGCTTTGTCTTTTGACAATACAGCCATGCCGTTTTCGTTTTCAATTTTTTCAATGTAAACTTCAATCTTATCACCTGGCTCGATGCTAAGTGTACCCGCCCCAGTTCTGAACTCGTGAATTGGAATCAAGCCTTCTGATTTGTAGTTGATATCGACTAATACATAGTCAGATTGAATTTCAATAACAGTTGCAGGTACAACATCACCTTGTGCAAATGTTGCTTCTTTAACTGACTCCTCAAATAATTTTGAGAAAGATTCATTTCCGTTGAAAGCACTGTCTGAGCCTTCAACTTCTGCGTCAAGGGCATCAAGAGCAGCCAAAACTTTTCTTCTAGCTTCTGCTTGTTTACTCATTTTATGCTCCTCGCTGTTTGTTTGGTTTGGCATTAATAAACCTCCTGCGGACTTAAACAATACTCGCCAAATATTAAGTATTGTGTCCTAAAATAAATTCGCCTTGAGGGTAACGGACAATTACAAAACACATCGAAAAACCGAGGTGTTAGAGCTATCCGATTCAAAGCGTTGGAAAAGGTTATAGAGCCTTGTATTTAGGAGTCAAAGGTTTTTAGACGCGATTCATACAAAGAGCAGAATTTACCGATGCAAGTTCTTTAAAACAGGCCCTGATAACTCTTCAATGGTATCAACAACCTCATGCAAAGTCATTGTACTGGTGTCAATGACGTGAGCCCCTTCAGGCGTTGTTAATGGGGCTACGGTTCGTGTTAAGTCTTGATTATCTCTAACTTTTTGTAATTTTTCGATGTCTTCCTTAGACAAGCCGTTTTGTTGAGCTCGTCTCTCGGCACGGTTTGATGTGTCGGCATCAAGGTAAATTTTAAGCTCAGCCTCTGGAAAAACCACACTGCCGCAGTCTCGTCCTTCCGCAACAAGGCCTCTTTCTGAACGGCACTCCCGTTGGGAACCAAGAAGTCTTCTTCGGACCTCTGGGTATTGACTAATCTTGCTTGCGACAAGCCCTACAGACTCATGATGGATCTCAGGAGTGACATCTTTTCCTTTAAAATACACATGGGATGTATCGGGTTGGATTTCGACTTTCCAGATATCTGATTGTGCAAGCTTTGCGATTTCTTGTTCATCTTCTAAATTGGCATCTGTCTGTTGAGCCACATAAGCAAGGCCGCGATAGAAAGAGCCCGTTGAAACCCAGTCACAGTTTAAACGCTTTGCAAGCTCACGGCTGACAGAGCTTTTTCCTGAAGCTGCAGGTCCATCAATTGTAATAACAAAGCTCATGGGTAAATCTCTTTTTCGGCGAAGCGTGTTTGTAGCACGATTTAACTTTTCTATCATAATACTTGTTTTAAAGCTTCAATGGCTTTTTTATTTTCTGCCATTGTCCCCACCGTCATTCTCATATGGTTGGGGAATCCATAATTTTTTACTGGGCGTAAAATCACGCCTAACTTCATTAGCTTCTCAAAAATTAAAGACGAGTCTTGCTTTAAGTCAAAGAAAATAAAGTTACCCTGCGAAGGGCAATATTCCAACCCCATTTTTGTGAGTTCAGCTTCAAAATAATCCATGCCTTCCCACACGATCTGTTGCGATTTCTTAATATAATCAAGATCATTGAGCGCAACGTCAATGGTCGCTGCTGCAATGACACTCACATTAAAAGGCAGACGAATTCGCTCTACTAGGTCCACAATAAACGGATCCGCAATCATATAACCCACTCGCAACCCCGCAAGCCCGTGGACTTTAGCAAAAGTCCTCAGCACTGCTACATTTTTAAACTCGCGAAATAAATTAATGGCGCTGGGATAATCGTCTGCTCTGACAAACTCATTATAAGCTTCATCAATAACTAAGAGAACATCTCCGCGGCCTTTTATCTTATTGAGTAGCGGCTCAAGATCGCTTGTAGAGACGTACCTTCCAATTGGATTGTTTGGGTTCGGCAAGAAGATAATTTTATGTTTATCGGTGAGTGCATCGGCCATGGCCTGAATGTCAATTTGATAGTCTTTTTTCAGGGGCACCTCGGTCACGTTAACTCGGTTCACGTGAGCACATACTTTGTATGCTACAAATGAGGCCGCTGAAATTAAAATCTCGTCTTGATTGGGCTCACAGAATACACGAATCAGCATATCAATTAATTCATTGGAACCATTTCCTAAGCTGATATTTTGGGGTTCAACCTTAAAGTGACTTGCAATTATCTTTTTTGACTTAATGTATGAAGCGTCAGGATATCTATGTGTGTCTGCTAGAGCCTTCTTGGCCGCTTCCAAAACTCTTGGATTTGGACCAAGTGCATTCTCATTGCTGGCTAACTTTACAATGTCTGTAATGTTATATTCTCTTTGCACTTCTTCAATGGACCTGCCTGCTACATAAGGTCTTAGGTTTTGGATAAATTTGGATATCTTCACTGCAACCTTCCAATCGCTGATAAAGATTTTCGAATTTCTTCAGTATGCTCCCAGCCGCTTGTTTCTAACACAAACTCAATCGAAGTCTCTCCAAGAAATAACCCTGTTGAGTTTCGATCATGGATAACTTGGATAATATTTGCTTTATGATCTGCAATGACTTTGGTCAGTTTTGAAAGCATTCCAGGAGAATCATCCACCGCAACTGCTACTTGAGTGAGACGGCCATTCTTTTTAAGGCCACGCTCGATGACCTTTGCCACAATATTCATGTCGATATTTCCGCCAGTCAAAACAACGCAGGATTTTTTTCCTAATTTATCGCTACCAATTTTTCTTGCGGCTGCCAGTGTGACTGCACCTGAACCCTCAACAACAGCTTTTGCACGCTCCATTAAAAACACAATACTCTCAGCAATTTCATCTTCAGTTACAGTGACAACTTCATCAACAAGCTTTGTGACGTAGTTATCGAAGATATAAGGCGTAACACCTTTCACAGCGATTCCGTCTGCGATGGTGGACGAAAATTCAGAATATTCAGAAATCTTTTTCTGATCAAAAGAGTCTTTCATAGCGCGCGCGCCTTCTGCTTGAACGCCAATGATCTTACAGTTCGGTTTTAATGCTTTGATGACCGTTGCAATTCCACTGATCACGCCCCCACCGCCAATAGGAACTATGACAGAGTCCACATCAGGAAGATCCTCTAAGATTTCTAAACCGATTGTGCCCTGACCTGCTACGATGTATGGATCATCGTAAGGGTGAACAAAAACTCTTGCCTCGGAGGCCTCAATCTCTTTTGCTTTTTCGTAGGCCTCATCATAAAAATTTCCGTGAAGAACAATCTCAGCACCGTAGTTTTTTGTTGCCGTCACTTTGACAAGTGGGGCCTTTGTTGGCATTACAATTTTTGAGTTTACTTTTTGTCGAGAAGCTGCAAGGGCTACTCCCTGCGCATGATTTCCTGCTGAACTTGCAACAACGCCACGTTTTTTTTCTTCTTCAGTGAGGCTAAAGATTTTGTAAGAGGCACCGCGGATCTTAAAACTTCCCGTCAGCTGGGTGTTTTCAAATTTTAGATAAACCTCAGTTCCTGTCAAATTTGAAGTGCTCACGGAATAATCCAACTCCGTTCGCTTAATTAAATTTTTTAGAACTTTGCTGGCTTCTTGAACATCATTTAATGTAATGATTTTTTTCTGCGTCGACATATCCCAAAGTTATGCCGAATCTTCTCTCCATACAAATGAAATTCCAATAATTGGTTTGGATTTCCTGTACTCTACGCGCAACTCGTTAATATTGTCAGATTTTAGAAACTGATTCAGATCATCGCAGAAGAAGTATTTGATAAAAAATCGACTGCAACATTCACACTTTTCAATCTCGTGAGAACCTGAGTTCATGTGATAACAGCGGTGACATAATCGGTAATGCTTTCTCATAACCTCTTATCGGGACCTTGATCGCGGGATTAAAGTCCTGAACGAATTCTTCATTTTCAACTAAATCGCAGTGTTTTTGGGTAGTTATAAGCTCAAAAAACGCTCAAGCTAGAGACGTTTCAAACCGATACTAATATATCAACCAAAAATGCGAGGTTATTTGATGGCTACAGTTTCTAAGAGTGCTTATAAAAGCCGTGTCATTTTCACAGGTATTGTTGTGGCAGCAGTCTTAATTGGATTTCAAAACTGCGGTAAGACAAATACTCAGGTTGAACCACCATCACTTCAAGGAACTGTTGAACAAAAACCTTCCACTGCAAATCTCATGGGCTCAGACCACATTACCCTTCTTAAAACCCATAACGGATTTACTACTTTTAGATACGACATTAATCTCGTAAACGGTTTAGTGAACAAAACTTATTTCGGTCTTGCTGTGGATGATAAAGATTATGTAGAAGAAGTCCTTTGTTTAACGGACGCTAAAAGACAGTCGTTAGCTGATGTCACAAACTCGTCATCAGTATGTTTATACAAACCAACAAGAGATGATATTGAGTGTGCAATGATTTATCGTCCACCTTATGCATTTGTTTATCAAACAAAAGTGGGTGTACGTAATATCCAACCAAAAGAGTACGCCCTTGGTGAAAACGCATCTGCATGTACAGAGTTCTACGACATCTGCCAAGAAACCCGCGCCGACTTCCTAGCCGTAGTCCAAGACGTCCTCAGCGACATCGACTCCTCGGTCTGCTTGAAGCAATAAGATGGCAGACCAGCAAAATAACTACTTTTAAAAAAACTTAGTAACAGCCAAAATATACCGAAAAACCTTATGTGTGGGTTTTTCGACATTTTGAACCTCCTCGTTTGTGGAGATTCAAGATTCTCAAAGGGTTGGTTCTGCCAACCCTTTTTTTATTTTGTACGAATACTCTTGTAAATATAATTTATTAAAATCGAAAAAACACGTGTCCGATATTCGGATACTTCCGACATCGGAAGTACTTTACTGCCAGCGGTGGTATTGAAATTTGCGTCATTGAAAGAAACTTCGTCTTCGCAACATTGTTACAAAGTTGCGAAGGTTAGAGCGCAGTTTTGTCGCTTAGAAAAATAGTTAAACAGGTAAAGATTATAAGGCTTTATGTATTGATTCTCACGTGGGCACGATTGCTGCTATTAAATCTTTAGATTTATGGTGGGTAGTAAGGTTATTTTCGTTTTTATTGCGATTTCTCTTTCGGGTTTTACCGTTTATGGTGCAGCCTGTAGCTCGCTGTTCGCCAACGCATCAGGTACCTCACTCAGCACTAATATTATCGGCGCTCAGTTCCTTCACCAGCGCAATCAAGGCTTACAACTTTCAAGGCCTGTATCTTCAATGGCGCAAAGGACTCAGAACCGCACAGGTCAACGGCTTCAAAAGCCTGACCAAAGAATTTCGAATTGGCTAAACCATCTTGAACAAGTTTCTAAAAGAGCGGACCGGGACCCTGCTGTTCTCAATCGGCTGAAGAACGCCTACTTTAGACTACATGTGATTAAACCAAATGAAGTTCCTCAAAGTTATTTTGATCTTCAGGTGCGAATTGCGCGGGAGCGCGGACATGGCCATATCACGATAGACGCTCAAATGAGAAGTCAGCTCACTGAAGTTTTGGTTAAAGATCAGCAAAAGTCGTTAGAAACTTGGGTTGAGTATTTGATTTCAAAGGATTCTTCGAGTTATCCAATGTGGGCTAAGTTTTGGGCTTTTCAAGGTATAGTAAAGCTTTCGACATACAATAAAGAAACTCACAGTTTTGGTAATAGAGATAAATCAACAGTTGCGCCCTTTGCAGAACTAAACCGCGAGGCACTGGCGTACGTCATGGACGCTGTAGTTAAAAAGCTCAATAAAGAATCCCTTGATCAGATTCAAGACCCTGCTTTCTTAAAACTACTAGACGGAATGAACTTCGGTAAAATGTATGCAAGAGCATTGGCTCTTTCAAAAACAGGTTCACCTGGTGAGCTCTTAAAAACTACCGAAGGGCGTTGGATTGTATATTCAAAAGGAAGCGACCATATGCCGCTGGTTCGCTCTCTTGAAGGTAAAAACACTGGCTGGTGTACTGCTGGAGAATCCACCGCGAAAAGTCAGATTGAGAGAGGCGACTTTCATGTTTACTATTCTTTAGACCAATTTGGTAAACCAACAATTCCACGCGTGGCTATTCGAATGGAAGACAAAAGAATTGCAGAGGTTCGCGGAATTGAAAAAACCCAGAATTTAGATAGTGATATTAGCAAAACAAATATCGTAACTCAAAAAATGGACGATTTCGGGCAAGAAGGAAAGTTATATCAAAAGAAAGCACATGATATGGCGGTCCTCACCGAAATCGATAGTCGTAACCGACGAGGACAGGAGCTTACAAAAGATGACCTCAGATTTCTTTATGAACTCGATCATCAGATTGACGGTTTTGGTTACGGGAAAGACCCTCGGATATATGAAATAATTTCGAAACGAGATAAAAAGAAAGATATTTCCTTGTTATTTAATGTTTTGGAAGGGCAGGTCACCATAGGATCTTCACCGATAAATGAAATATTATCAGGTAAATATAAAATCCACTTTGGTGACATAAGAATCCCCCGCGATCAAAGACATCTTGAAAATGTCTCTTTGCCGACGATGCTAACGATTGGACAAGTTTATTTTGATAATGTGATTTCTGTTCGCAACATTCAGTTTTCCAAAGAGCATAAGGGAGATATTTATCTGGACGATTTAACAATGGCAGAGGGTTTAAAACTTCCAACTAAAGTCTATGGGGATGTCAAAATGCAAAGTCTTAAATCAAGTAAAGGCGCGGAGTTTCCAGATATAATTTATGGCAAGCTTGATCTGTCTGCAATTGAGAGAATAGAAAGGCCGCAAGACTTAAAATTGCCTCGATTTGTAAAAGGTCAGCTCGTTCTCTCAGGACTAAAATTTCCAGACAATCTCACTTTGCCCGAAAAGGTTGGTAGTGTAGACCTAACAGGTTTAACTTCCATCCGCGGGATTAAGTTTCCCCTTACTATTGATGAGATTTATTTTCAAAAACTCCGATATTACGAAAGCCTGGAATTTCCAGTGACCATCAATCGCAATCTTAGAATTCCTAACATCAGTTTCGATGAATACAGTAGGATAAAAATTAAACCAACGGTGCACGGTGCAATAGTTTTAAGAGACAAGCGGTTGGGGATTTTCAAATTTGGCCGGTTTGAGTTTCCGCGCAGGCGCATTCGATAGAAACAGAGTTTCATAAGGTACGGCCTTCCCTTTTGTTTCGCGGCTGCTAAACAGTTGGGGTAGTTTGAGTTTTACGCGGCGCTAGACAAAAAGGTACGGCGTACCTTTTAGATGCCGCTTACTCTGTCTACTTTTATTACGCCTTTGATTTTTTGTAGGCTTTGGATGACTGTTAGTAATTGGTTTATGTTTTTGACTTTGACGTCGAAGATGCAGATTGCTTTTTGGTCTTTGTTGGTTCTTATTTTTGCGTTGTAGATGTTTACGCCTTGGGTAGCGAAGGGTTCTGAGAGTTTTTGCAGTAGACCCTGAGCATCTTGGCAGACGATTCTGATTTTTGTCATGCCGCCTGGGGATTCGGACGCGTTATTCCACGATACATCGATTTGTCTGTC
>CAYXYF010000041.1:0-14104 GCA_964469265.1 uncultured Bdellovibrionales bacterium | reverse complement strand
CTGTTGTAAAGAAAGCAGCTCCGAAAGTTGCAGCTAAACCTGTTGTAAAGAAAGCAGCTCCGAAAGTTGCAGCTAAACCTGTTGTAAAGAAAGCGGCTCCGAAGGTTGCAGCCAAACCCGCTGTAAAGAAAGCGGCTCCGAAGGTCGCGGCTAAACCCGCTGTAAAGAAAGCAGCTCCGAAGGTTGCAGCTAAACCTGTTGTAAAGAAAGCGGCTCCGAAGGTTGCAGCTAAACCTGTTGTAAAGAAAGCGGCTCCGAAGGTTGCAGCTAAACCTGCTGTAAAAGCTTCTTCAAAGGCCTCCATGGCTCCGAATCGCATAATGGGGAGCGTACAACTCCAATAGAATATAAAAGTTGCCAGCCACCTGCTGGCAGCTTTTTCATGTCCTAGAATCTTTTACATCGCTTTCGAACGTCGTTGTCAAATCGCGTTATCAGCTATAAATATCCATTTCAAATCAATTAAAAATCCTTGAGGAGGATGTGGGTATGAAGGCGATTTTAATCGTAATGGCATTCGTTTCTTTATTTTCAGTTCAATCAAACGCGCAATGGTACAGCAACACAACGGGTGGTTGTTCTGCATACACAGATTGCTATGCAAGAAACGCGTGGGGACAGCCTTATGTCACTCACAGAATTGCCTGCCAAGTCTATAGCTCGACTTATGCATTTGGACCAAACTATTCATCTCAAGCCTGCCAATGGAGAGTAATTCCTGGCGCGTCAGTACATTGTTCTGGCTATGCTCAAGTCCAGACACCAGCAGGCATTGTTTGGGGTTGGCAGAACTACAACTACTCTTGCTACTAAATCAAAAAAATACTTTTGATTATACTTGCCCATGCCCCGTAAGTCAGAAACAAGCACTGAGAGCGCTTTTAAAAACTGGATTAATCCCCCAGTCGTGAGATCTATTGCTCAAGAGGTCTCACGGCACTACTCAAGTTTCGATTCTAAATCATTCTTAAAGTTGATCCCCCCGCTTGATCGCTTGGAACTCAAAGGCCGAGTGAAACTTATAACAGATCAACTCTATACACATCTTCCAAAAGATTATGTTACATCGCTTAAAATTATCCATAAAACTATTCTTTCAGAGGAACTTGCGGGTTTTTCGCTTTGGCCATTCTCAGAATATATTAGTCAGTATGGTTTAGACAATTTTGATGAATCCCTCACGGTGATGTATGACATGACAACCAAGTTCACAGCCGAATTTTGCGTGCGCCCCTTCTTTAACAAAGATCCTAAAAAAGTCCTAAAGCTTTTCAGCAAATGGTCTAAGGACCCCAATGTTCATATTAGAAGATGGGTCTCTGAAGGTTCAAGGCCTTTACTCCCATGGGGAGAGCGTATTGAAATATTCAAAAACGATCCCACACATACGCTTCCCCTCTTAGACAAATTAAAATACGACGAAGAAATATATGTTCGAAAAAGCGTTGCAAACCATCTTAACGATCATTCCAAAAATCATCCTGAATTCGTCATTCAAACTCTTAAAAAATGGGAAAGCGACTGCCCAAAAAAACATACTGAAAAAATAAATTGGATTAAGCGACACGCCCTTCGAACGCTAATTAAAAAAGGCCATCCCAAAGCATTGCAACTCATGGGCGCCAATGCTTCTGCTAAAATCTCATTGAGCCTCACGCGCTCTTCTCCGATGAGTTTAAAAGTGGGCGACACATTAGAGTTTCAAACAAAAATCACCTCGGCTTCTAACAAAAAGCAAAAACTTATAGTGGATTACGCCATTCACTTCATAAAAAAGAATGGAGCCCGCGCTCCCAAAGTTTTTAAACTTAAAACCTTCGATCTTTTACCTAAGACAACTGTGCAAATCACCAAGCGCCACTCGCTCAAAAAAGTCACAACAAGAGTGTATAACACTGGAAAACACAAATTAAGTATTCAAGTGAACGGAAAAATATTTAAAGAACTGGAATTTTTTCTTAAAGCTTAGAACTGCACCCTAAAGTTTGCCAAGGCGCCATAGGTCTTCTCAAAATCATAAGCACGCTCATACACCACGTAAGGCTGGAGCTCTAGAGTCAAAACATTTCGGTAGATCACATACTGTGAGCCAATGTAATACCCATAGGCAGAAAGCGCAAAGCCCGCGTGGCCTGGGTTTTCAAAACCCCGGAAGTAGTTAAAAGAAACACCCAGACGATCATTAGGATTATACCCAATACCTATCACGTGGTTCATGTTGAGCGCATCAACCTCATGTAAAAACCTTGCATCGTTATTTTGAAATAGGCTCACATTATCCAGTAATCGGAAACCGAATCTCAAGACGCCAGAATTTCCTAAACCTTCTTTATGGTTACCGAAAATTTCTAGGGAAGGTTTAATTGTAAACCTTCCTCTTTGATACTCCGAGCTTGCCTCAATGGAGTGATCTAATCCTAAGCTCCTGTGAAAAGCGAGTTGAGGTTTATAATCGATATTCACTTTGTTCCAGTTTCTAGAAAAACTTACTCCTAAAAAGATATCATCATCTGTCGTCCGAGTTCGTCGCTCTCGGGTCATCGAGCTTTGTCCCCGCTCCCGCTTCTCGTCTTGGTTTGCAAACTTCACTTTCCAGTAATGTTCAAACCGAGGCAGGTGAAGCTGCAATCCGTATCGAAAGTTCGGCTCGGCATTGCCGCGATCATCAAAGTCCCCACCGATAACAAAATACATATGTGTTTTATTGACCTCAAACTCTCCTTTGGCCCTTGGTGAAAGTTTTTTATCAATGATGTCTGCGGCTTTATCTAGCTGTTGTGAGGCTTCTTTATTGACCTTCAGAAGTTTTCGGACGACTCCCTTTGAATTTGGGTCTTGATTGTTTTCTTGCTCGATGGAATCATTCTGTGCATATAGTAAAGAAGGTATGATTAGAATAGCGAGACCAAGTTTTATGAAAACTCGAATACGATTCTTGAAATTTTTAAGCCTCTTGACCATAGCGTCTCTAGCTTACCCTATTTGCGAAGTCTCTGCATCTTACGAGCCCATCGAAGGAAGAATTTCATACCTCGCGGGTGCCCGTGCCTCAACGACCTTCCAAGAAAATCTATTTAACAATAATGATACTCAGTCGAAGCTGGGTCGAAGTCAAAGTTTTGATTTAGTTTTTCAAATCCTTGGGGATCTGAATGAAAAAAGCAGCCTCATGGCAGAGCTCACCATCGGGCACCACAAGTTTTATAAAGAATCCGCCACAATTTTAGATCAATTTTTATTACAGGGTTTATCCTTTGATTTAGGCTATCGCAGACTCATCGGCGGCCGCTTTTGGTGGTCCCTTCAAATCGGTTCACTCTATCCTTGGTACATTCATCAACACATCGACGATCAACCCAGACACCCTCGATCTGACTTTTCAGCGATTTATTCAACTGTTCTTGGCTTTCAATTCGAATCCACAATGAAGGGCCGCGCAGTCTCTTACGATCTTCGTGTGCGAAAATACATGTCATCGCACTTAAATGACCAAGCAGCAGTGGGTTTCGGGATCGGTTGGCGTTTCCATTAAGAAGTTCGCTCCTCTAT
The DNA here is from genome assembly GCA_964469265.1 of uncultured Bdellovibrionales bacterium. Lineage (GTDB taxonomy): Bacteria > Bdellovibrionota > Bdellovibrionia > Bdellovibrionales > JAEYZS01 > JAEYZS01. The sequence goes on along the minus strand of CAYXYF010000041.1, from coordinate 10,555 downwards.
CCGATAAAAGGATATGCGGGGTTTTAAAAAAGCAATTGTTGTTATATTGTTGCCGCTTTCGGCATTAGTCATCGCCTTTCAAAACTGCGCGCCCATGTCTGTGATGTCTTATAGCTCCTCAGAGTGGAGCAGTGGTGAAGAAAAAATCGTTGTCGCCTTCGGTGATAGTCTCACTCGTGGCTCCAATCCCAAAAAGGTCGGAAACACGGGGGCTAAAGGTTATGTCCCCTTTCTTGAAGATAAATTCGAAGATAACGTGAGTATTCTCAATTGCGGTATCGGCGGACAGACAACGCAAGATGCAAAATCAAGGTTCGAAGAGATCCTCAATGGCAACTATGACAATTGCAGTAAAGATCTCGTCGACTCCAGCAACACGGCAGCCTTTTACTCTTTTGAGGAATTCACTGGAAAACAACCCACGCATATTCTCTTATGGCTCGGAACCAACGACGTGCTAAAAAACCTGCCACAACAAACAGAAAGTATTAACAACCTTAGATGGTTTATCAGTAAAGCGATGAATAAAAACATCAAAGTCACAATCAGCAACCTTCCGCCCTACGGAGACACATCCTTTGAACCCATGGTTACGCAAAGAGATGGACTCTCTTTTGATAGAATAAAAACATTTAATGCGCTGGTTGACCAAGTGGCATTAGAATTTGGACTAACCGTCGTAGATGCCTATGGCGCCCTTAGCTCTAACTTTCAGGAGTACACCTTTGATCAAATTCATCTCAAGCGTGAAGCTTATGTTTTACTCGCAGACCTTTGGGAGCTTGCGCTAAAAAACAACATCGGAAAAGAACTTTTTGACACTAGCGGCGCTAACTCTTGTTCCACGACCGACGGAATCACCGTACCCGATGGAGTTTACTACTGCTCCTGTCTTGCACAATCCACCTACGGCAAAATTTCAAAGTGTGAGAACGGAAGCCTCACACCATTTATTCAAACAACAACCTCATGCTATAACACCGCAGACAACCACCAGCTCATAACCCACCACTGCCCGTAAGGTATTTTAGAAGTTGGGATATTTCTGCTGGCTTAAAAATTTTTGGGTTTGTTGTGCGGAAATTCCTCTGGTGTTTTTCATAATCAGAATAAAGTCAGCTCCGCTAAAGTCTTTGGTGTATAAGTTGTTAAGATCATCATCTCTAACGGCTCGTTGGTACTCTTTGAAAGAGTCCCTCTGCAATAGCTCATTGATAACAAGTTTTTCAGCAAGATAAGCGTTATACTCTGTCACCAAAGTTCGTTGGTTGAGCTCAGGCAGTTTATTAAACGATCTCGAACTTAAAAAATCATAGGCATGAGTCAATTCATGAGCAAGTACAACCGCCGCAGTCCCGATTTTAAGACTTCTGTTTAAGCGCAGCTGCCCTCCCTCTTGCGTGACCTCAAAATACCCAATACCGTCCATCTTTCGCACTCGAACCATTACTGATGTTGCAATGTCACCAGTGACTTCATCAAAGTATCTGTCTAAATTTCGAATATTTTTGTTAATAACTTCTCTACCACTAGCAGTCGATCCCAAAACGTAAAGTAATGTCGCTAAGCGATCACGCGAGCTAACTTGCTCAAGAGTTAAATTGAAATCAGGCTCCTTACTTTGGCGAGACCAAGCCTCAATCTTTCCGATTAAACGAGTCATTCGAGGGTCTTGAACATTTGATAACAGCTGGGACCAAAAATTGTTCCGTTGAACAGCATGCAACTGTGACGACGAAGAAAAGAGACTTGCGCATTGTAAAGCAAACGAATTCTGGCCCGCAAGAATCAGACTCAACAGAAAAAGCATCTTAAAAAGAACTTGCCCCACTTAACTTTCTCCCCACAAAAGTTATGGTGATTTTATAAGGCCATCTGCAAAACACCTAAGCCCGAAGGCCTAATTAGAAGGTTTTCCCTGAGAACTTTGTTCACAATATGTAAAATTTCATCGAGCCCTGTACGCTCTAAACGCTGCACTAGCCTGGATGTGAAAAAAACATCACAACAAATTCACAAACTTAGTGAGATTATCCGTTAAATTTACTTTATTTTTACGAGCAATTTGTTCCCATATAAAACCCATTAGGAAAGGAAACCTAAAATGATCTCCTCCATGAAAACCCTTAAACTATTTACTTTAGCCGCCGCCTTTTTATTTCCGCTCAGCGCATGGTCTGCTACAGACTCAGTCCCTAGCGACTATAGTGGAGACGTTCCCTATGTCGCGACTCCAGACAACGTCGTAGATAAGATGCTTGAAATGGCCAAAGTGGGGCCGAAGGACTTCGTCGTCGATTTAGGCTCAGGCGATGGACGGATAGTTTTAAAAGCCGCTAAAGAAAAAGGTGCTAGTGGCCGCGGCGTTGAGATCCATGAGGGCCGGGTTGAGTACAGCAAACGTGCCGCAAAGAAATTGGGCGTGGAAGATAAAGCGACCTTCAAAGCTGAAGATATCTTTAAAACAAAAATTTCAGACGCAACCGTTGTGACCATGTACTTACTTGATAGCGTAAATATGAAATTACGACCAAGACTCCTTAATGAGCTTCGTCCTGGCACACGAATCGTCTCCCACGCATTTGACTTAGGCGATTGGGAACCCGACGACAAAGTAACACTAGATACTGGTGAAACAATTTACTATTGGGTGGTCCCTGCTAAGGCAAAGGGCACATGGGCCGTCGATACGGGAAACAAAGACGAAACCATACATGTGAGAATTGAACAAGACTTCCAAAACATAAAGGGCAATGCCACAATCAATGGAGAAAGCGTCCCCATCACCAGCGGTGAAGTCAAAGGCCACGTCATCACATTTAAAATCGATCAAGGTGAAACAGAAAAACAATTCACCGGCCGCCTAAGAAACAACAAACTAGTAGGCACCCTCCAATAGGTACGCCGTACCTTTTTGTCTAGCAGCGCGTCTTCCGACGTCGGAAGCCGCGCGTGAGCTGGGATGACTACTTCCTTTTTTCCCATCCCGGTTTCATTGGTCGATCAATTTCTGCGTGAAAGTTGGGTTCTATTTTTGATTCCTTTAAGTATTCAATGGCGTAATCGGTATCCAATTTTTGGGGAGCTATCCAGTCTTTAAATCTTTCTTTACCTATGAAGAGCGGGCTCCGATCGTGGCCAACTTTTGCAATGTACTTGTATGGATCCGTCGTAATGATAGCAAAGCTTTCTATAATCTCACCAGTTTCTTTATTCACCCATTCATCATAAATTCCTGCAGCAACAAGAATTGCTTTATCATTTGGAATAAATTTTACCATATTGCCTGCAAACTCATTTGCATAAATGGGCTCAATAAAAGCTGTTAATGGCACTAAACATCTTTTTGTAGCAAGTGGTTTTTTCCAGGTAGGTTTTTCTGCGATTGTTTCAACTCTTGCATTATGAGTAGCAAATTTTGCCTTAGGCTCTCTAAGCCAAGAAGGTATCAAAGAAAAATTCATCCTTCTCAATCCTTTATGAGTTAAAACATGAGCTTTCCTGTAAGGAAGGATCCGCTCATCAACCTCTTCCCCTTGAGCTTGAATACTTATCCCAAATAAATCTTCGATTTCTTTATAACTAGCGTTGACTTCGTACTGGGCACACATGTTTTCATCCTAATATCTTTTTTAAGAAAATACATCGCGAGATTCTATTTTAATACTTTTATTATAGTTCGACTACCGCGCTACCTGCTCAGTAATAACTCTGCATTTTACGAAATCCGAATCGCTCCATCGCTGAGCGCTGATTGAAAAAGGGTACGCCGTACCTTTTTGTCTAGCAGTGCAGCTTCCGACGTCGGAAGTGGATTCTACGAATGGAAAAATTCTTGAGACTTTACCCGAAGGACCGAGCCCAGAAGGCTCGCGCCTCAAGAATGAACAACCACGGAAGGGCGTTAGCTTTGGACGGGTCTAAGCCATACATTTAGCAGGTGCTAGACAAAACGGTACGGCGTACCTTTTTGTCTAGCAGTGCGGCTTCCGACGTCGGAAGTAGATTAAAGTACTCCTGGTACTTTGACTGAAGGGCTCCCTCGAAACTAATCATAGCTGCATCGAGGCTTACGGCAAAATTCAATGTGGGCTCGATTGTCGAGAAGAATACGGCGAAATCAAATGCGAAGTCTACGAATGAGGTTCCATAAATAACTGTGGCTGGCCAATAAAGAAAAATTTGGAGGTGGTGGCCGGGATCGAACCGACGTAAACGCTTTTGCAGAGCGCTGCCTAACCACTTGGCTACACCACCCACTAGATTTCTCTTTTTTGCACTGATTTTGGGTAAATATCAAGCTTTGAGAGCGGGTTGAGGTTAATGTCGCTATAAGTTATATACTTATATATAGGGGTGCTGGTTTCTTATACGGTCTATGACGAAGGCACAGTGGATTAAACCAACGTGACTATAGGTTTGAGCGAAGTTCCCCCATTGGCTGTTGTTGTGTGGGTCGACATCCTCACTGAGTAACCCAAGGTGGTTGCCGCTCTTTAGTAAATCTTCGAAGTAAGTTATGGCCTCATCAATCCGGCCGATTCTAGCCAAAGCTTCAACATACCAGAAACTGCATATCAAAAAGGCGACCTCAGCCTTTCCAAAATCATCTTCATGGTTGTATCGGAGCAAATAGCCGTCTTTTATTTTTAATGTGCGCTCTATATTTTCTACTAAAAGCTTTGCTTCCTTAGACTTCGGATCAAGGTAACCCATATTAATAAGCTGCAGAAGACTTGCATCCATATAATTTCCGTCTGGACTCATAGAGTGATAGCCTCGCTTCGGATCATAGAATTCAGAAATAATTCGCGAGGATTCATCACGAACTTTTTTTGCAAGGTCTTTAACATCGTCCGCTTTGTATAACTCACCCAACTTGAGAGCAGCCGATGCGCCCGCCCAATGGAACAAGTATGTGTAGCAATGCTTTAAGCCAATTGTACGAAACTCCCAGAGTCCCGCATCGGGTTCATCCATTTTCGATACAATGTTATTTAAAAGTCGTAAAACTAACTCACGCGGAAACCTTTTCTTGCGGTTAATCAGGCGTTGATCATAATACAGATAGAAAATCGACAAAAGAATCTGTCCATAGACATCGTTTTGAATCTGCAAGAAAGCATTGTTTCCTATTCGCACTGGCTTATTACCTAAATACCCTGTCAGATTCACTTCTTTTTCGTCTAAGTTTTCTCTTCCGTCGATACCAAACACGGGCTGGATAAGCTCTGGGTTAATGCATGCAACTTGCTCAATAAAGGTAGAAAACTTTTCCATTTCATCAAAGTGACTTAAAGATGCTAGTGCGTCCAATGTGTAATGCGAATCTCTAATCCAGCAGTATCTATAGTCCCAATTTCTTGTGCTGCCTGGACTTTCTGGTAAACTCGTGGTGCCAGCAGCTATGATTGCGCCCGTATCCTCGTACTGATGAAGTTTTAATATGAGGGCTGAGCGAATTGTTTCTTTTTGATAAATAGTTGGTATTGCGCAACTCTCTACCCAGCGATGCCAGTATGTTTTGGTTTTTTCAAAAAAACTCTCAAATGTTGTTTCAAGAGGAGCCTCTAGTGGAATCCCCCATGATAAAACTAAATAGTAGCTCTGAGTCGCGACAAAATCTTTTTCCTCAAGTACATAAGTGAGTGGAATGTTTGTAGTAAGCCTCACCTCTTCTTTGAATCCAAAGTACCTAATATGATTGCTGCCTTTTGATTTGTGAATTTTTTCATGTGTATTTCCGTTCACAGGATTGCAAACAACTTTTATTTTAGGCTGGCCTTCAACAATTTCTACTTTCCGAAATAGCATTAATGGTTTATAGTATCTTTCGAAGTTAAGAAACCGCGGTGCAAAGTCATAGACTTTAAATTTGTAGTCATCGCCTTCAAATTCGGTACATAAAATATTTGTGTTCTCAAGGTAGAACTGTCTACTTTTATAATTATCTGTTGCTGGTCTGACGTAGTACTCACCTTGAGATTCTTCAAGCAACGAGCCAAAAACATAGGAGGAGTCAAAACGTGGCCAACACAACCACTTCACATTTGTTGTTTTATCAATGTAAGCAAGCTCTTCACAATTTCCGATTATTCCCATGTCATACTTATGCTGCATTCGAGTTTGTTCCTCTCTTCATGTTTAAAAAGGTGGCCACCAAATGAACCGGTGTTTTTATGTCAGTAACCGTTTGCCATTCAGTCTTGACGAAGCTGGTAAAATCACACGAGGTTCTGGCGGCCTAGTGACTGCGCTTCTCGGCGTAAAAAATAATTGCCCAACCTATTGGGTTGGAGCAACTACCGATGAACGCATAGTAAACATACCCGCTAAGGAATTTAAAGATAATTTTCCATTTGAAGATGTGATTTCAATATTTCTCCCTAAACAGCTTTATGACTCTTACTATAATGATTTCTGTAACGATGTTATTTGGCCCCTGTTCCATTACGAAGGAAATCGCGTCAAGTTTGACGTTTCTGCCTGGAAAGACTACATCAAGGTCAATAAAGTATTTGCTGACCGCCTTCTTAAAATCCTTGAAGATGGCGACACCGTATGGATTCACGATTTTCATTTTTTCTTGTTACCGCAGCTCCTTCGTGCATCGAAGAAAAATATTAAGATCGGCTTTTTCCTACACATACCATTTCCAAGCTCTGAAATCTTCAGACAACTTCCCGTACGTCGAGAAATTCTTGAAAACCTTCTCCACAGCGATTTGATCGGCTTCCATGATTACTCTTACTTACGACACTTCAACAACAGTGTATTGAGCATCTTAGGAGTGGAGTCAGACTTTCTTTCCATACAACATAAAAAAAGAAAGGTCCGCTTAGGCGTGTTTCCCGTGAGTATTGAAACAAATAAGCTCCAAGAACAGGCTGGTCGATCTCGCGTTATGAAGCGTGTTCACGCGCTAAAATCTGTGTACAAAACCAAGGTGATTGTTGGTGTGGACCGGCTTGATTATTCAAAAGGCATTGATCTTAAACTTTTAGCCTTTAAGCAACTCCTTGAGAATCACCCCGAACTCATTGGTAAAGTCTGTTTTGTTCAACTGGCAGTCCCTTCGCGCATCAACGTCGAAGAATACGCACAGCTCAAACACCAGATTGAGCAATCCGTAGGAGAGATCAACGGTAAATACGGAAATATGGAATACGTCCCTGTTCGGTATATTTTTAATTCTGTTGATCAAACTGATCTCTTAGCGCTCTATCGGATGAGTGATGTTTTATTTGTTGGCAGCAAAAGAGACGGGATGAATCTTGTATCCTTAGAGTTCGTCGCCTCTCAAGACAAAGACGATCCTGGTGCCGTGGTGTTAAGTGAGTTTACAGGCGCAGCCTCTATCTTAAGTGAAGCATTTCGAATCAACCCATGGGACACCCACTCAACAGCCGAAGCTCTGTATGAAGCTTTACAGCTGCCCAAAGAAGATCGAGTTCAGAAACACGAAAACTCCCTTCAGTTTTTGAAAAACTACACGAGTATTCAATGGGCACAATCTTTTTTACAGCAGCTCAACATGACTCCGAAAATTCAAGCCAGCGCAAAGTCTTTATTTAACGGAGAAGAAAGCGACGAAACCAAAAACGCCATCACCACCAAACTTCACAAACAAAAGATCGCGCTGTTTTTAGACTTTGACGGAACCCTTGCACCCATTATCGATGATCCAAAGGCCGTTCAAATCACATCAACACTGAAATCGTTGGTTAAAAGGCTTTCTAAGAAACCAAACATAAAAGTTGTCATCGTCAGTGGTAGAAATAGCAAATACCTTCAGAATCAATTTAAAGATATCCCTGTGGATCTCGCATGCGAACACGGCGCTAGTTACTATTCTCACGAAAGAAACAAATGGGAATCTTTTGTATTTTCAAATGTCAAACCTTGGATGTCTGCCGCTAAAACCATTATGACCAATTACACTCGCCGTGTTCCAGGAAGTTTTATTGAAAAGAAAAACGCTTGTATCGTCTGGCACTACCGTATGGCCCCAACTGTTTTTGCCGAATACCAGGCAAAAAAGTTAGTTGAAGAACTGGGCGGCGGCCTCTCAAATTATCCTGCAAAAATTATGGTAGGTAAAAAGAATGTCGAAGTCAGAGCCTTTGAGACCAATAAGGGAAGCTTTATTACTTCTTATCTTGCTCGGAGTGAAAACAAAGATCATATCCCCGTTGCCATCGGCGATGATGTCACCGATGAGGATATGTTCCGAGCCATCGGTAAAGAAGGCATTACTGTCAAAGTCGGACGAGAAGAGACATTGGCCCAATATCGCATTAATGATCAATCAGAGACTACGGACTTTTTAAACTTGATCTTAAAGATTTAATTCAAGATTGGATCTTGTTTTTGGAATACTTAATCCCAAGTGCTCAAAGCTTAACCGAGTTGCTACGCGCCCTCGCGGAGTTTTTTGCAAAAATCCCTGTTGTATAAGATATGGCTCATAGACATCTTCAATAGTTTCTCGCTCCTCGCTTAGAGCAGCTGAGAGCGTATCAAGACCCACTGGGCCCCCATCAAATTTTTCAATCATCAGTTGTAAAAGTCTTCTGTCCATATCATCAAGGCCACGATGATCGACTTCCATTTTATCTAGAGCATATTTAGCAATCTTCTCATCAATAGTTCCATTGCCTTCGATTTGTGCATAATCACGAACTCTTCGCAGAAGTCTGTTTGCAATCCGTGGCGTGCCTCGTGAGCGTCTTGCGATTTCTGTCGCCCCAGCTTCAACGATTTGAGTCTTTAACAGACGGCTTGAACGCATAATAATTTGCATCAAGTCCTCTTCGGCATAAAAGTTCAAACGCTCGGTGATTCCAAAGCGATCGCGAAACGGATTATCAAGCAGCCCCGCTCTGGTTGTAGCGCCGACTAAAGTAAACGGAGCTAATTGAAATTGCATCGATCTTGCGCCAAGACCTTCTCCCGTTACAATATCAATATAAAAATCTTCCATAGCGGAATACAAATATTCTTCGACGGTGCGGTTGAGACGGTGAATTTCATCAATAAATAAAATCGAGTTTGGCTGAAGCGACGTGAGGATTGCAGCAAGCTCTCCTTTTTTATCCAGCGCTGGGCCTGACGTTGTTCGAATCTCTACACCGAGTGTTTCTGCAAGGATATAAGCCAGAGTTGTTTTACCCAAACCTGGAGGCCCATAGAGCAAAGTGTGATCAAGAGGTTCTTTGCGTTTCATCGCAGCTTCGACAAAGATTTTCAGTTTATCTGTTACAGCTTTTTGACCTGGAAACTCATCAAGGCTTTTTGGTCGAAGACTTATTTCAAATTTAGTTTCATTTAAGTCTTCAGAAGAAACAATTCTCTCTGACATTATAAACTCCCCGATAAAGACGAAAGACCTTTTCTCACTCCGTCTTCAAAGCTTGTGTCTCTTGGTAACTCATCAATCACCTTCTGAACATCTGATTCTTTAAAACCAAGATTCACAAGGGCTGAGAAAATTTCCTTAGACACTCCTTTAACTGAGGTCTTCTCTGTGGTTTCGTCCATGAGCTTCAGTTTTCCTTTTAAAGACAGCACAAGTTGTTCCGCAGTCTTTTTTCCAACTTTTGGCAATGTTGAAAGACCTTTTACGTCTTCGCCTTCAATCATTTCAAGGAAGTTATCAATACTTGTTCCCGATAAAATTTTAATTGCTAGCTTAGGTCCCACGCCGTTGACTTTAATGAGTGAGTGGAAGAGTTGTTTCTCATTGGCGGTTTGAAATCCAAACAGCACCAGTGCATCTTCACGCACGTGGGTGTGAATGAAAAGTTTTGCTGGCGAACCCACCGCCAAATGATCCAAAGTATTGACGGAGCACAAAACTTCGTAACCCACACCTTGCACATCAAGTACTGCAGACTCTGTGTCCATTTGAATTATATTGCCATTTAAATACGCAATCATTAGTAAGGCCCCCGTATGAGACTTTTATAGTACGTTCTCTGCCATGTTTCGAGATAATTTTGCAACTATGTCTGCGCGCTGCGAATGGTAGATGGCAAGCGCCAACGCGTCTGCAGCATCCACTGGAATATTTTGCTGAATTTTTAAATAGTTTTGCACCAGAAAGCGAACTTGTTCCTTCTCAGCAGCGCCGTAACCTGTAATGCCTTTTTTTACTTCGCGTGCTGAGTATTCGACTATTTTTGCACCCAACCGAGTGGCTTCACAAAAGGCCACGCCACGCACGTGTCCGAGCTTAAAAGCGCTGTCCACATTTTTTCCTAAAAATATTTTTTCAACGACGACGTGGCTCGGCTTATGCTTTTTTAAAACTCGCGATAGCTCTTCACCGATAACTGCTAAGCGAGACGCAAATTCCTTCTTGGGATTGTTAGAAATTACCCCGTGAGCTATGTATTGGATATTTTTACCATCAAAAGAGATCACCCCGTAACCCGTATGACGACTTCCTGGATCTAAACCGACAATGACCACGAATTTCCTTCCATAAAAGATTGGATCTATGACAGAATCATATTGATGAGCTCAGACAATATCAATCTTGAATTTATTGAGA
>CAYXYF010000040.1:0-14898 GCA_964469265.1 uncultured Bdellovibrionales bacterium | reverse complement strand
GATCTTTCTAAGTACACTTCTCTTATCAAAGAACTTGAAATCAGAAAGTAATCAAAGCTATTTAGCTTTCGTAATCATCATTTAATAAGGCTTAAAATTCCTTAAGCCAGAAAAGTAAGGAAAATTATTTCAATGACCAAAACAATTGTTACAGCAAAAGTGGGAGACAATACGATCTCCCTTGAAACAGGTAGATTAGCAAAACAAGCGGATGCATCGGTACTAGCAAGTTGTGGAAACAACATGGTGTTAGTGACTGTCGTCTCATCGAAAAAAGAAACAGACTTTGACTTCTTTCCGCTCACTATCGAATACCAAGAAAAATTCTATGCAACTGGTAAAATTCCAGGTGGCTACTTCAAAAGAGAAGCAAGACCAAGCGAACTTTCAATTTTGTCTGCAAGACTTTTAGATCGTCCGCTACGCCCAATGTTCCCAGAGGGATACAACTTTGAAACGCAAATCGTCGCAACGGTGTTGAGTTCAGATGGCATGTTCCCGATGGATGTACTTGCTGGTGCGGCAGCTTCGGCGGCATTAAATATTAGTGATATTCCATTTAATGGACCGACTGCTTCCGTTAAAGTCGGAAGAGTTGGCGGTGAGTTTATCGCAAACCCAACTCCAAAGCAGCTTTTAGAGTCTGATGTCGATATCACGGTGGCAGGTTCTAGAAACGGCCTTTTAATGGTTGAGGGTGAAAGTAAGTTTATTTCGGAATCAGATATTCTAAGCGCTCTAAAATTTGCACACGAAGCGATGATGCCGATACTTAACGCGCAAAATGAATTAAGAGAGAAAACAGGTTCAACTCCGAAGCGCGCATTTACACCAAAAACAGTTGAGGCTGATCTTAAAGGTCAAGTTGAAGATTTCCTAACTCCAAAAGTTGAAGCAGCCTTAGGTATGCGAGCTAAAGCAGAACGCTATGACGCTTTAGCCAGTGCGCTCCAAGAGGCCAAAGAGAAATTCACTGCAGGTCTTGAGCGTGATTTGCTTGAAGCACGTAAAAAAGATATTTCTAAAGTTTTTGAAGATATTAAATACAAAAGTGCTCGTTCAATGATTCTTGATCGCAAGGTAAGAATTGACGGACGTGACACCCTTACTGTTCGCCCAATTGCTTGTGAAGTTGGTTTATTGCCAAGAGCACACGGTTCTGGCTTATTCACAAGAGGTGAGACGCAAGTTCTTGGAACTGTAACATTAGGTACAGGCTCTGATGAACAAAACATCGAGCAGATCAACGGAAACGTGACAAAGCATTTTATGCTTCACTATAACTTCCCGCCATACAGTGTGGGTGAAGTTGGCCGTATGACAGGAACTAGCCGAAGAGAAATCGGTCACGGGTACCTTGCGGAAAGATCCCTTGCTGCAATTTTGCCAGATGCTGAAAAATTCCCTTATACCATTCGTATTGTGAGTGAAGTTTTAGAGAGCAATGGTTCAAGCTCCATGGGTACAGTGTGCTCAGGGATGCTAGCGCTTCTCGACGCTGGAGTTCCAGTGACAGGAAACGTTGCTGGTGTTGCAATGGGTTTGATCAAAGAAGACGACAGAGTCGCCGTATTGACTGATATTCTCGGAGACGAGGATCACTTAGGAGATATGGACTTTAAGGTCGCAGGAACTAGAGATGGTATCACTGCTCTTCAAATGGATATTAAAATTGATTCCGTAAGTTTTGAGGTTATGGAACAAGCGTTGACTCAAGCAAAAGACGGTAGAAATCATATTTTATCAGAGATGGAAAAAGTCATAAATACATCTCGCGGAGATATTTCTGAGTTCGCGCCGCGAATTGAGACTATTCAAGTTCGTCCTGAAAAGGTCAGAGAAGTTATCGGGCCGGGCGGAAAAGTCATTAAAGAAATCATCGCAAAAACAGGCGCAAAGGTTGATATTGCTGAAGACGGAACTGTTCAAGTTTCATCGACATCTCCAGAGTCTCGTAAGGCTGCAGTAGAGATGATTAAAGCAATCACTGATGGTCCTGAGATCGGCAGAACTTATACTGGAACAGTAAAGAAGCTTGTTGATTTCGGTGCATTCGTTGAAGTTCTTCCGAACAATGAAGGTCTGTTGCACATATCTGAAATTGCACATGAGAGAATTCGTCATGCTTCTGAAATTTTAAAAGAAGGTGATAAGGTCGACGTTAAAGTTCTTGATATTGATAGAGCTGGACGTATCAAATTGTCTCGAAAAGCGATTCTAAGTAAAGAACAATAGGTTTCTTTAGAGCAGCATGAATAAGGCTCAATACCAAAAGACGACTCTCTCAAATGGCGTTCGGATTATCACTGAACGCCACTTGCATTCTCATGCTGTTTCATCAGGAATTTGGATCTGTAGCGGCGCTCGTGACGAGAAAAAAGAGCTTATGGGCATGTCCCACTTGCTTGAGCATATGGTTTTTAAAGGGACTCGAAAAAGATCTGCCTATCAACTTGCAAAAATTATGGAATCCAGAGGTGGTGACTTAAATGCGTTTACCACACGAGAATCCGTTTGTTTTTTTGCAGCCTCACTTAAAAAAGATTTAAAACTTAGTTTAGATGTTCTAATGGACGTTGTTTGCAATGCTACATTTCCAGCCAATGAGTTTGAAAAAGAAAAAAGTGTCATTGAGCAAGAAATTGCGATGTATTTTGATAATCATGAAGAATACGTCTTTGATCTCTTTAGTGATCAGGTTTATCGCGGTCACCCCATGGGTTGGTCTATTTTAGGAACTCCGGAGACAATTTCGCGAATGACTCCAAAAAATGTAAATGACTATTACAAATCCATCATGCGCGGTGAAAATATTATTGTTAGCGTATGCGGAGCCGTAGACCACGACTACGTTGTCAAAGTGGTTGAGCCTGTTTTGGGCAAGTTAAAAAAAGCAGCACCTAAACCACGAAGGCGCAAACCTAAATTTCATCCCTTTGTGCAGAACTTTCACCGCGACATTGAACAGACTCATATCCTCTTGGGATTTGAATCACCTCATCTGAAACATTCGCTAAGGTTTGCATCTTTTATTGTTAATACCGCACTGGGTGGTGGTGTAACCTCTGTACTCTTTCAAAAGATTAGAGAGCAGCGCGGGTTAGCTTATTCGGTTTATAGTGCAGTTTCCAATGCGACGGATTCTGGAATGACACTGATCTATGCGGGCACCGAGCCCAACAAAAAAGATCGCGTCGTTGATATTATCTATAAAGAATTAACTAAGTTAAAAAGAAACGGCTTCAGTAAGAGGCTTTTAGAGAGCTATAAGACGCAGATTAAGGGGTATTTGCTTATCAATGATGATGATCTAGAATCTCGGATGAGTTCTATGTGTCTTAATGAAATGGCTTTTAAAAAGTATAGAACAACCAATGATATTTTAAAGGCCATCGAGGGCACTCAGCTTTCTGACATCGATCAATTTATTGACCAGTACCTAGATTTAGATAAAATCGCGATGTTAACGATGGGACCCAAATCTTAGAGGAAAAACATATGCAACAGATACCACTTCAAATTAAAAAACTAACACACTTCAGAGGCGAACTCCCAAAGTACGAAACGGGCCTTGCTAGCGGGTTTGATGTGAGAGCGCAGTTAGACGCACCCGTGACGTTAAAGCCAGGGGAACGAGCTTTAATCCCAACTGGACTATCTTTTGCGATTCCTCCTGGATATGAAATCCAAGCGCGACCAAGAAGTGGCCTAGCTATCAAAAAGGGAATCTCTCTTGTTAACACTCCAGGCACCATCGATGCCGACTATCGAGGCGAAGTAAAAGTCATCATCATCAATCACGGACAAGAAACTGTAGAGATCCCAGATCAAGAAAGAATCGCCCAACTTGTTCTGTGTCCCGTAGTACAAGCATCATTCCAAGTCGTCGACATACTCGACGAAACAGACCGCGGCTCTGGTGGCTTCGGCTCCACTGGAGTAAAGTAAACAAGCCTATCCTCGTCATCGAGGGGAAATTTAAAATCGCTTCGGAAGCCTGCGAACAGTCCTCACGGAACGAAATTCGCGCCAAGCCTATGGCTTGTCACGAATTATCGCAAAGCTGCGGAACTTGGTTCCGAAACGATTTTAAATTTCCCCTCGAACGATCAACTTGTTCAGTAGCAAATCTAAAATTTAATACCAGCTCCATCTAGCCGATTTCCTCGTATCAATTTGAAGCGCAAAAACTTTAAATAAATTAATAACTATTTAGTTTCAGGCTATGGGCGTCGATCGAGCTATGAAAATTTATCAATATTTTATACAAAGGACGAAAAAATGTTAAGAGTCACCATCCTTTTTTTTTCGTTAGTGCTTCTGCTGTCTGGGTGTACGGCTCCAAAAAAGGATTTCACGGATAATCCACTGGAAATTAGCTTCGATAAAATTCAGGATGTGACATGGGTTAAGTCCAACTGGATCAGTAATTTCAGTGAAAAACGTGGTGGCTCAATGCAACCCTATCTGGGAATTAGATCTAAATCAGTCCAAATTCGGTTTAAACTCTATTCATCGGGCACTATTTATTTTAACAAGGCTTACATAATGTGCGGTTCACAAAAGCCTATTGTCCGGGCTCGGAAAGCTTTCGAAGACTGGTCGAAAGATTTTGGAACTTACGGGGAATATGCAGATATAACATTATCTAGGAAGCAATCGCTTGAAGTCCTGAATTGTAATTCATCGCTAACGGTGCGCCTACGCGGAAGTGCTAGGGCTTCAGAGTTTGAATATACATCCGCGGAAGATGTCCTGTACTACCGCGGGTTGAAAGATTTAGTGGACTATATCGAAAACCTAAAAAAAGAGGGAAGAGTTATTCTCAGCAACTAGAGGGACAAGAACCGAATAATCATGACGCAAATTTCAGTACCGGCGTCGGAAGTAAGAGCGCGTCAGAGAAGGCTTAGCTAAACCAAATCAATTCACTATGACTTGCCTACTCGATAAGGTTTCCCAATGTTTCTTTCAATATGAAACTGAAAACCTTCGTGGGAGGGGATATTTTATTTTCATTCAGAACCAAGTTCCGCAGCTTTGCGATAATTCGTGACAAGCTATAGGCTTGGCGCGAATTTCGTTCCGTGAGGACTGTTCGCAGGCTTCTGAAGGAAAATAAAATATCCCCTTCCATCCGATGACGATCATAGAATCCAGCACGGACGTA
Organism: uncultured Bdellovibrionales bacterium; assembly: GCA_964469265.1. Lineage (GTDB taxonomy): Bacteria > Bdellovibrionota > Bdellovibrionia > Bdellovibrionales > JAEYZS01 > JAEYZS01. Next base: position 9,728 of record CAYXYF010000040.1, on the reverse strand, counting down.
TTTCTGTTTCGCAAATTATTAGAAATTGGTGAGTTCTTTTTGGATGTCTTCTATGGACTTGTTTTGGTGGATTTCGGTGCCGCGTTTGAGTTTTATTTTCATATCGAGGTTTGTTTTACTTTGGTAGATCTGTTGGAACATCCACATTACGAAGTAAAGAGCGTAGAGTGCTCCGAATATTCTAATCATTTTCTTCTTCGGTAATTGGAAGTTTTCGACAAATCCTACGGTGAGAAGTGCGGTTGTTGCTGCAAAGCCTATGAGTTCAATTGGCGCTACCCATACTTTGATAATTCGCAAAATCAAAAACGGAACATGAGACAGAAAAACGATGGTGTACAACTTGAGAAAGCTTGCTTCGAGGTTGAAAAATACTAGAAATAAAAAGTAGAAAAACCCTGTCCCTAAGAAAGTCGAAAGAAAGCTTGAAAGCGGAAAAACAAAAATGCCTTTAAAGATAAATAAGTTATTGGTTGAAAAAAAATCTGCAACAATTCCCATTAACAAACTCAGCGAAAGCTGAACTATCAGAACTGTAATCCAATCCCAATTTGGAATATTTTTTATCGCGTATAAGGGGTTTTTTGCGTAAGTTTTAAAGTACTGAAGAATACCTAAGATTCTGTCACTCAATTGTTGTTGCGGGCTTAAATCTGCCATTTGCAAATAGTAAATTCTATTTTCAGACTATTGACAACAGAATACTGGTCTCTAACTGGGTCTAGAAATGTCCATCGACTCTAAAAGTTAAATCTACTGCAGATGTTTCAGGAGAGTTGCTTGTCAGAGAGCTTTTATATGATAGCTCGCTTACAAAACTAAGTTGTTTCCCAAGCTTTGCTTCGCCTCCAAGAAGTATTTGTGAGACAGGACTCGTGTAATCGGATGAATGCGTTGGGCTATTGATGTCAATATAACGCACACCAAGGCCAACCCCGCCACGAATCGCAATGATTCGGTTAATATGATTTCTGTAATAAGTTTTAAGGTCGAACTCTCTCATCTTGTAAGTATGCTCATTCTTCAGCGTAGAGTTATAATTAATTAAACCGACTTCTGTAATGAAGTTAGGACTGAACATATCAACTCCCAATGAGAGTTGAAAACCCTGAAGGGTAATTCTTCGAGGCGCATTTTCAACGGGTTTTAAGCGTGCAACGGTGTTGTTGAAACCAAATCCTGCATGAAGCTTTAAAGAGTCAATATCGAAGACTTTTTCTGAGGGAGAAGATGTCCTGCTAGATAGATCGCCAACAATCGAATCATAGCTTTCGTAATTATCATAGTCGTCATAGGCATGCACGTTTGGATTTACTAAAAATAGAAAAGTCATTAGAGCTAACGCTTTTAAAAATTTCATAGGCCCTCTTAATAGAATCATTAATCTCTCTAGATATTAGACCATGACTTGGGCTAGACGGGTACATTTGGGATAAACAGACTAGACCAAATTACTGGCGAGTTGAAAAGAAATTATAGCTCTGAGACAATATAAGAATGCTCTCGCGTAGGAAAAAATTTTTAAAACAATGCTATTGCGCGTTCTGCCGCACAGAGCGACGTATCAGCTTGCAAAAGCACATTGGTTTTTATGAAATCGGCCTATCCGTATTGGGAGCCCTGTTACTATCTTTTTTATTTTATCAGTCTATCCAGCCGCAAGCGTTTGTATTTTTAGCAATGGGTCTATCGTTGTTAGAGTTCTTCGTGCAACTGAAATACCGCCTCGCCATGGCTTGTCCTCATTGCGGATTTGATCCTTTGCTCTATATAAAATCTCAAGAGAAAGCATGTGAGCAGGTAAAAGCACATCTTGAAAGACGAAAAAACGATCCTTATGTTCTAATGGGCACTAAAGCGAAGCTTGATCTGCCATTCATTGTTAAAAAGAAAGATACAAAAACTCCTGTTAAACCTTTGCATAAAGCAAATAACCTAGACGTTAAGCTTTAAAAAGTCCGTGCAATGCATATTCTGTTTGTCCTTTAGTCGAGTTTTTCTTAAATTAAGACACAATCTGCCGATAAGTTCATTGTGGTTAGTTAAAAGACAATGACATGGAGGTTGTATGTCTAATTTTCAAGATCTTAAAAAAGCGATTGAAGCATTTGAACTCAACCCATCAGAAAAGCTTACTTCTGTAGACGAGGCCTTCGAAAAAGTTGTTGTCTCACAACAAAGTGATCTTATAAAAAGCTTAGATCTAGTCGAAGAATTTCTAGTTAAAACCCTTGAGAGCCAAAAAGACTTAAAAAAAGCAGGATAATCTAATACAATTTAGTCATGAAGTTTTTTACGGCTCTGTTTATTTTTTTGCTTTCTGTGTCTGTTGTTGAAGCTGCACAAAATGCAGTTGTCATCACCAACGGAGCAATGGTTTATAAAAAAGGCGACTTTGATGCGCCCGTTATCGGATACTTCAGTTCGGGACGTAAAGTTAGAATTTCGTCTAAAAAGTTTGGACCATTTTATCGAGTGCAATTTAAACAGGGCATAATCGGTTATATTGCAGATATCGATGTGAGGACCCAATCGCAAGCGAAAGCAATGCCAAGATCAAACGCTATTTCGCGCTCGGGATCTGCGAGCCACTCTAAGAGTTTACTTTCAAAACACTATATTGGGTTAGGTGCAGGAATGCTCAACTATACCGAGGTGTTTAATAAAAGAAATGAGAGTGAGGGGCTTTTAGTTTATGGTTTAAAATATACCATGCCCCTTAAGTTTTTAGCGGGGCCATTTTTGTTAGACACGAACCTCATGTATCACAGTGGCATTCCTTCTTACTACAATCGACAAACTCCACCCAGTCAGGGGCTTCAAGGGCGATTGCTCATGGGCGATGTGCAAGCGTTATATCTTTTAAGCGAAAGCTCAAGACGTGCGTTTGGCATTTATATGGGAGCGGGTCTTTCCGTTAGCTATTCTGATTTCCTTGTTGAGGTCAATGGATCAAAACAAACCCTTGCTGACATCATGGTAGGTGGTGTGATCACAGGGGGCATTTCCTATCAATTTAACTCCTTCGTGATTAAGCTTGAGCCTAAGTATTACGCGATGAAATCCAACTACATGTCCGTTAACGGCGCTATACAGTATGAGTTTTAAAAGTTAAGGGTTGTGCGGCGCTTCTTGTTCGACATTCGTGCAAAAAGTGAATAGGACATAGCCTATGGCTATTCAAATTCTTTCGAAGGAAGTAATCAATCAAATTGCAGCGGGCGAAGTTCTTGAGCGCCCTTCTAATCTTGTTAAAGAGCTTATTGAAAACAGCATCGATGCTGGTGCAACAGAGATTGATATTGACGTTGATCAGGGCGGAAAGTTTCTCCGAGTTCAAGATAATGGAACTGGGATGAGCCGAGAAGATTTGATGTTGGCTTTAAACAGACACGCAACCAGCAAGCTGAGCGAATTTTCTGATATCTGGAATCTTTCAACCTATGGGTTTCGGGGTGAGGCCTTAGCAAGCGCTGCAGCTGTGAGCCAGTTATCCATCGTGACTCGAACAAGAGATTCAGCCCATGCAATTCAAGTAAAATCTGATTTTGGAAATCTCAGTGAGGTCCACGAGGTGGGCGGTGATTTTGGAACACAAATTACTGTGGATGAATTATTTGTTAATGTTCCAGCAAGACAAAAATTTTTAAAGTCTGACTCAGCAGAAGTGACGCAAATTATGAAGGTGGTAAAAGCATTTGCGCTTTGCCATCCTGACATTGCATTTAAGGTAAAACAAAGAGGCGTTTTGAAAGCTTTTTATCCAAAGGCCTCCTCGCACCTTGAGCGGGTAAAAGTTGTTATGGATGTTGACGAAATGTTTGAGAGCGTGAAAGAGAACTCTCAGATGAAAGCTCACGTCATTCACTCATCACCGAACATGGTTGCCAAAACTTCACAGAATCTTTGGATCTTTGTTCAAAAAAGATGGATCCAAGACCGTGCAATTCAAAGAGCCATCCTTGATTCTTATAGAAATCTTTTAATGCACGGAGAGTATCCCTTTGCCGTTGTGTTTTTAGACTGTGATCCGCAAGTGGTGGACGTAAATATTCATCCGACAAAATCCCAAGTTAAATTCCAGGATGCAGGAAGTGCGTTTCGAGTCGTGCACGGCGCTTTGAGAGAATCCTTAGAGAAGGCTCCTTGGCTAAAGAGCATGTTCTCTGAAAGCTCTGGTACAGGTGAGAACAAAGAAGTCGGACGTTACTATGAGTCTGTTGCGCCCATTGAGATGGCTCAAGAGGCAGCAGCCTTAAGTACGTCTTTTGATTTTAATCGCGCCCAGTTTAAGCAAAAAAGCTATGAGATAAAACTCGAAGAGCCTACACCGCTTGTTTACACAACACAAAGTACACCTGAGCAAACGCAGCTTGAAGTGAACTCCATGTGGGCAAGTCTTCAGGTTCTAGGGCAGGTGAATTTAACTTACATACTAGCTCAATCCAGAAATGCGTTGTTTTTAGTAGATCAACACGCAGCCCACGAGCGTGTGAACTTTGAAAAACTAATGCTCTCGTTTAACAAAAGCGACTTTGAGGTGCAGAGTTTTTTATTGCCTCTCACTATGGATTTTGAACCCGATAAATTTGAAGCAATTCTTTCTTTAAAAGAAGATCTGAAGCGTATCGGAGTTGATATTGAACAGGCGGGGCCCTCAACTCTTTCAATAAATTCAGCTCCGATCTTTGTAAAAGACAAAGCTGTAACAGAAATTCTATCAAAGATGGCCGATGATGCTCTAGAGATGGGTGCTTCTTATTCACTTGAAAAAAGAATCTCTGATATCTTTGCTACAATGGCATGTCATTCCAGTGTGAGGGCAGGGCAGTCTTTGTCTCATGAAGAAATGAAAGAGCTTTTGGTTCGTATGGACGACTTCCCTTTATCCAGTTTTTGTCCCCACGGAAGACCTGTGTTTAAACAGTTCACATTTAGAGAGCTTGATAGAGACTTTGGACGAATCGTGTAATGAGCGAACCTGTAAAAGTTGTTTTTATTGTCGGTCCCACGGCCTCAGGTAAAACAGCAGCAGCCCTAGCTGCTGCAAACGAGCTGGGCGGTGAGATCATCAATGCCGATAGCATCCAAGTGTATCAATCCCTTGATATCGGCTCTGCTAAACCTACAAAAAAAGAAATGGCAAATACTCGACATCATCTTGTGGGATACGTCCCAGAGGGTGATAACTACACGGCAGGGCGTTTTAGAAAAGATGTCTTAGAGATTTTAAAAGAGCGCACAGAAGCTGGCGTGAAAAGATTTTATATCGTTGGCGGAAGCGGTTTTTATATTAAGGCTTTACTGCACGGAATGTTTGAGGTCGGGGAAATTCCACAAGCTATTAAAGATCAGGTGAAGTCCGAGCCCGCTGAGGTGCTTTATAAAGAGCTTCAGACCGTGGATCCCATCAGTGCCGAAACCATTAGTCCCCGTGACAGTTATCGTATTTCAAGAGCTATTGAGGTCTACCGAGGGACGGGACGAGCATTTTCGTCGTTTAAGCAAGACTTCTCTGAGGTCACTTTTCCCTACCCTTACATAAAAGTGGGCTTAACTTCTAATAAAGATTTTCTTCGTGAGCGAGTGATCACTCGTACGACCAGCATGTTGAACTCAGGACTTGTTACTGAGGTCGAAGAGCTGCTTGCTCGTGGGCTAGGTGAGTGGGATGCACTTTCGAGTGTGGGATACAAAGAGGTGGTTGAACATCTCCAAGGCAAGATCCCGCATGATGAGCTGCATGGTGAGATTGTAAAAAACACTATGGGATTGATCAAAAAACAAATGACTTGGTTTAAAAAGGACAAAGAAGTGACATGGTTTGATGTTGCTGAGGGAGACTTCTCAGAAACTGTAAAAAAAATCATTCAATTTATTAAAGAACAGTTGTAGGATCAGAGCCCTATGAAAAGCATGACTTGCTATGGCTACGCCGCTCAGAAGACTGATTTTGGTCAGATTGAAGTTTCAATTAAAAGTGTGAATGGACGCTTCCTTGAGGTGCGAACAAACCTACCTTCGGAATACATCAAACATGAAAATGAAATCAAAAAACGTGCAGCCAGTACCCTTCGACGTGGTTCCATTAGTATTTATGTGAACCGAAAGAAAGATCCCTTAAAAGAATCAGGCCAAGTTATCGTTAAAAAAGATTTGGCTAAAAAATGGTTAAAAGCTTTTAAGGAACTCTCAAATGAACTTAAAATCGAGACATCAGTTTCAACGGAAACTCTTGCAAACATTCCAAATCTGTTTGTGGTCAATGATGAGGTTCCAGTTACCGCTAAAGAAGTAAAACTACTGATCAGGTTGGTGGATAATGCTTTGAAAAGCTGTGTGCTCGAGAAGCGAAGAGAAGGAGAAGCTCTTCGTAAGGAACTAACAAGTTACCTTGACGCTCTGACAAAGAATCTAAAGGTCATCAAAGACCACTCCGACAAGCAGTTCAAAGGGCTAAAAAAACATCATTCGGATAAGTCGAAAGTCATAAAAACGGATGACATTCTTTCTGACCAAAGACTTGCTCAGGAGATTGTTACTCAGATGGATCGGCTAGATATATCTGAAGAAATTTTTAGATTCAAAGAGCATATCAAGTCGATAAAGAAATTAATTGGCTCTAAGGAGCTGATCGGGAAGAAGCTGGATTTCTATACTCAGGAGTTATTAAGAGAGATGAACACAATTGGATCAAAATCTCAGATGTTCAAAATCACTCAATCTGTGGTAGACTCGAAATCAGTTATTGAGAGAATTCGAGAGCAGTCCCAGAATATTGAATAGCGAGAATTTAGTGAGTCGGATAAGAACAAAATTATTTATAGTGTCAGCACCGAGTGGAGCAGGAAAGTCTTCCCTCTGTGAAAAAGCTATCGATGAGTTTGAAAACCTTGACGACATCATCACATACACGACTCGGGCTATGCGACCCAATGAAGTGCAGGGCAACCCATACCACTTTGTCTCGAAGGAAGAATTTGAAAAATTAAGAAGTGAGGGGTTCTTTGTGGAGCATGCTGTGGTTCACAATAATTGCTACGGAACTCCTAAGGATGTTTTTGAAAAAGCGTGGTCTAAGCACCGCTATTTGATTATGGATATCGACGTCCAAGGTGCTGAAACCTTTCGGAAAATTTTCCCAGATGCAGTCTATGTCTTTATCATTCCGCCCAATTTCGACGAGCTGCGTAAAAGGCTGGAAATTCGGGATGGGGTGAACTCTAAGGATCTAGAGCTACGTCTTCAGAACGCGCAACGGGAGATGGAGCACGCTCCAAAGTTCGAATTTCAGATTATCAATGATGATTTTGACAAAGCCTATGGTGAATTCAAAAAAATCATTGAAGACGTCATGCAAAAAGGTTAATTGTAACGGTTTGATACGCGCCAGTCGTGTAGAACCATCATTTTCTTAGGAGCTTTATTGTGGCAAGAATTACTGTAGAAGATTGTTTAGAGAACCTTCCAAATCGTTTTGCGCTCGTCATGTTGGTGGCAAAGCGTGCAAAACAGCTCATTAAGGGTGGTGAAGCTACTCTTAATGCAAGAAACAATCGCAAGATCGTTCTTTCGCTCAGAGAAGTAGCTCATGGTACAGTGGGATTTGATGGTGTTGATGAGCAACGTGCTTTGGCGGAAATTAGTAAAGACCTCACAAAATAACTCGTCAACTAGACCTCTTATCCTATTCATTTTTTTGAGGTTTTTTCCGATCAAGGTGATGGCAACCTTAGATTTGTGAAAAGGACCTTAAGTGGCTGAAGAAAAGGCGATTCAAACAATTCATCAAGATGGAACTCAAAAGCCTGTTAAAGTTCTAAACGATCTCGTGGATCGAATCCTGGCTTATTATCCTTCTGCCGATGTCGATTTTATAAAGCGCGCCTATGAAATGTCTGAAAAAGCCCATCAAGGTCAAATCAGACGCAGCGGTGAGGCTTACATCTCACATCCTCTCTCAGTGGCGGGCATTCTTACAGAGCTAAAGCTTGATCTTGCAACGATTGCAACAGGCCTTCTTCATGACACAGTTGAAGATACAACGCTTACCCTTGAAGACATCGAAAAGCATTTTGGGAAGAACGTGGCCGTTCTTGTTGATGGAGTCACCAAGATTTCTCAGATGACTTACAAGAATACGCATGCCAAGCAAGCAGAGAATGTTCGTAAGATGATGGTGGCAATGGGTAAAGACGTTCGCGTCGTTATCGTAAAGCTTGCAGACCGCTTACACAATATGCGTACGTTGAGTCATATGCCGTACCAAAAGCAAGCGCGAATCGCTGAAGAAACCTTAGACATCTATGCGCCGCTTGCTCACAGATTGGGTATTAGTGCATGGAAAACCGAACTTGAAGATTTAGCCCTCAGATATCTTAAGCCCGATATGTATTACTCGTTAGCTGAAAAAGTCGCGATGAAGAAAAAGGCTCGAGAAAAATATATCGAAGACGTTAAAAGAATTTTAAAAGAAGAGATGGTCAAATCAGGAATGACCATTGAAGTCCAAGGACGCCCAAAGCATCTTTATTCCATTTATAAAAAAATGCAGGAACGCAATATTGAATTTGAACAAATTCACGACGTGTTAGCGTTTCGTATTGTCGTAGGCTCCATTGCTGAATGTTACGAAGCCTTAGGAGTTGTGCATAGCAAGTATCGTCCAGTGCCAGGAAGATTCAAAGACTTTATTGCAATGGCAAAGACCAATAACTATCAGAGTTTACACACAACAGTGATTGGCCCAGAAGCCGAGCGAATTGAAATTCAAATTCGCACAAAAGAAATGCATGAAGTCGCCGAGCGGGGGATTGCTGCACACTGGAACTATAAACTGGGTGGATCCATCGATAAAACAACCATCGATAAATTTAACTGGATTCAAGATGTTTTAAGCGAGCAGACAAGCAACTCTAGTGAGTTTTTAGAAAACATTAAGACTGATCTTTTTGACACTGAAATTTATGTATTCACGCCAAAAGGCGATGTCTTTGAATTACCAGAAGGCGCCACACCTCTTGATTTTGCCTACGCCATTCATACGAATGTTGGCGCAACAACGGTAGGAGCTAAAATCGACGGCCGTATGGTGCCGCTAAAACACGTTTTAAAAAACGGTGACACAGTGGAGATCTTGACTTCTGCCTCTCAGAAGCCATCAAAAGATTGGCTAAAGATGTGCGTGACCTCTCGTGCGCAATCTAAAATTAGAAGCTTCATTCGAACTGAAGAAAGAAAGCGCGCAACAGAGATTGGTAAAGAGATCCTTGAAAAGGAATTGCGCTCAAGACAACTTTCTCCTGACAAATATTTTAAGGGCCAAAACCTAGAAAAAATTAAAGAAAAAATGAAGGTCCTAGAGCTTGACGAACTCTTTATGCAAGTTGGCTACGGAAAAGTTTTAGCCCATGAAGTTGCCGATCTTTTTGCTCCACCGAAGCCCCCAGAAGAAACATCAGAAACATTTCTGCAAAAAGTTTTCAAGAGCGCAGCGACGAAACGTAAAAAGTCCGACTCTCTTGTCGTCGTCGATGGAATGTCGGATTTACTCGTACGATATGGCAAGTGTTGCCAACCTATCCCAGGTGATCCGATCATCGGATTTATTTCGAGAGGTAGGGGAGTGACTGTACACCAAGCATCGTGCTCGAAAGTTTTCTCTATGGATCATGACAGACAAATCGATGTATCGTGGAATAACGCGTCCGAATCCCCAGGCGGCATGA
>CAYXYF010000039.1:0-15532 GCA_964469265.1 uncultured Bdellovibrionales bacterium | reverse complement strand
CGTGTAAGATCTGTTGGTGAATTGCTTGAAAACCAATACAGAATTGGTCTTGTTAGAATGGAAAGAGCAATCAAAGAAAGAATGTCTCTACAAGACATTGAGACTATGATGCCACACGATCTTGTGAACGCTAAACCAGTGAATGCCGTCGTTAAAGAATTCTTCGGTTCTGGTCAGCTCTCTCAGTTCATGGACCAAACAAACCCACTTTCTGAAATTACTCATAAAAGAAGACTTTCTGCTCTTGGACCAGGTGGTTTAACAAGAGACAGAGCGGGCTTTGAAGTACGTGACGTACATCCGACTCACTATGGTCGTATTTGCCCGATTGAGACTCCAGAAGGTCCGAACATTGGTTTGATTGCATCCCTTGCAACTTACGCTCGTATTAACAATTACGGATTTATTGAAACGCCTTACAGAAAAGTTGAAGCCGGAAAAGTATCTGAGGATATCCATTACCTTTCTGCATTAGAAGAGCAAGGTAAGGTTATCGCGCAAGCAAACTCAGAGCTAGTTGGTCAGGCAGTTAACGTTAGACACAACGGGGATTATGATGTCGTTGAAGCTGACACTGTGACTTTGATGGACGTATCTCCGTCTCAGTTGGTGTCGATTGCAGCATCGTTAATTCCGTTCCTAGAGCATGATGATGCGAACAGAGCCCTCATGGGATCAAACATGCAACGTCAAGCGGTTCCTCTTCTTAAATCAAAAGCTCCACTTGTTGGGACTGGTGTTGAGAAGTTGGTTGCACAAGACTCTGGAACAAGCGTTGTCGCACACAATGACGGTGTTGTTGAAGCGGTTGATGCTTCAAGAATCGTTGTTCGTCGTCTTGCAAAAGGTGGCGGCCTAGGTGCTAACGTCGATATCTACAACTTAACAAAGTATCAACGTACAAACCAAAACACTTGCTTTAACCAAAGACCGATTGTGAAGGTTGGAGATAGAGTTAAGCCAGGTGATATTATTGCGGACGGTCCTTCAACAGAGTACGGAGAGTTGGCTCTTGGTCAAAACGTGTTGATCGCGTTTACACCTTGGATGGGTTACAACTTTGAGGACTCTATCTTGATCTCGGAAAGAATGATCAAGGAAGACACATTCACTTCAATTCACATTGAGGAGTTTGAGTGTGTGGCTCGTGATACGAAACTCGGAAAAGAAGAAATTACGCGTGATATTGCAAACCTTGGTGAAGAAGCTCTTAAAGATATTGATAATAGCGGTATTATCAGAATCGGGGCTGAAGTTTCTCCAGGAAGCATCTTAGTTGGTAAAGTAACACCAAAAGGTGAAACTCAGCTTTCTCCAGAAGAAAAGCTCTTAAGAGCAATCTTCGGGGAAAAAGCAGGTGACGTACGAGATACATCACTTAGAGTTCCATCTGGCGTTTACGGTACTGTTATCGATGCTCAGGTTTACAGCCGTGAAGGCATTGAAAAAGACGAAAGACTTCAGGAAATCATTACTGAGAAGAAAAAGAAACTCGCAAAAGATCTTAACGTTGAACAAAACGTTATTAAGAACAACGCTCTGGATAAATTAAAAGATCTCCTCGTTGGTAAAAAGACAACAGGCGTTCTTGTGAGCGAAGACGGTTCTCAAAAGCTTCTTGATAAAGAGGCAGTAATCGATGCTGAAGATCTAGAGTCTATTCCATTTGAATTATTAAACTACATCCCACTTGAGACAGAACTTGAGTATCAAGTGACTAAGATTATCGATTCAGCAAGAAACCAGTTGGATGCTGTAAAAATGGTATTCAACGAGAAAATCGACCGCTTAAACCGTGGTGATGAGCTACCTCCAGGAGTTATCAAAATGGTTAAAGTTTACGTTGCAATTAAACGTAAGCTTCAGGTTGGTGACAAGTTTGCTGGACGTCACGGTAACAAAGGTGTCGTCTCTAAGATCATGGCAGAAGAAGATATGCCATATCTTGCCGACGGAACTCCAGTCGATATGGTTCTAAACCCACTTGGTGTCCCTTCTCGTATGAACATCGGGCAAATTCTTGAGGTTCACTTAGGTTGGGCAGCTCATCATTTGGGCCGACAGATTGAACAATATCTTGAAGAGTTCGATGCATCTGGTGCTCGAGAAGTCTTAAAGAAAATTTATAAAGACGATGAAATCTCACAAACAATTGAAGGCGCTGATGATGCGTCTATTAAGAAGCTTCTTCCAGTCATCAAAGACGGTATCCACGTCGCGACGCCAGTATTTGATGGTGCAGAAGAGCATGAGATTAAGGATTTATTGGCATTGTCAGAACTTCCAAGCCGCGGACAAGCAATCTTGTTTGATGGTAGAACAGGTGAGCCGTTCGAAAAAGCGGTCACGGTTGGAATTATGTATATGTTAAAACTTCACCACTTGGTTGAAGAGAAGATCCATGCTCGTTCTATTGGTCCATATTCACTCGTTTCTCAACAACCACTCGGAGGTAAGGCTCAGTTTGGTGGTCAAAGACTCGGGGAGATGGAAGTTTGGGCAATTGAGGCCTACGGTGCTGCGTACTCTCTACAAGAGTTCTTAACTGTGAAGTCTGATGACGTTGCAGGCAGAACCAGAATGTACGAGAGCATTGTAAAAGGTGAAAACGTTTTGGAGCCAGGATTACCTGAGTCTTTCAACGTATTGGTGAAAGAGCTTCAGTCATTGGCGCTAAACGTTCAGCTTGTAGAGTCTGATATTTTAACAGACCAAGATGATGATGAAACACCAGCTCAACCATTGGAACAGTAATTTTAATTTAATTTTAAATTGGTTTGGAGCTCTCACAAGAGAGCGCTAAATCAGGAGGAGATTCCCTTGAAAGATCTTTTAAATTTTTTCGATAAACCAAAAGATCCTCTAGCATTTAACGCTGTTCGTATTTCTATTGCGTCAGCAGAAATGATTAGAAGCTGGTCCTTTGGTGAAGTAAAAAAACCTGAAACCATTAACTATCGTACATTTAAACCAGAGCGTGATGGTTTGTTCTGTGCAAAAATCTTTGGTCCAATCAAAGACTATGAGTGCTTATGCGGTAAGTATAAGAGAATGAAATACCGTGGCGTTATTTGTGAAAAGTGCGGTGTCGAAGTCACTCAAAGTAAAGTTCGTCGTGAGAGAATGGGTTCTATCGAACTTGCAACTCCTGTGGCGCACATTTGGTTCTTGAGATCTTTGCCATCAAGAATTGGTAACGCATTAAATATGACTTTAAAGGACGTTGAAAGAGTACTTTATTGTGAAGCTTATGTTGTCACTGACCCTATGGAGACAACTCTAGAAGAAGGACAAGTTCTTTCTGAAGAGGCTTACCAAACAGCTCTTAACGAATTTGGACCAAACTTCAAAGCAGGAATGGGCGGAGAGTCTGTTCGTGAGCTTTTAAGAAAAGTGGATCCAGAGTTCCTTTCTAGAAAACTCAGAAAAGAAATCAAAGAAACAACTTCTGAAGCTGCAACTAAGAAGCTCACTAAGAGATTAAAAGTTGTTGAAGCTTTTAAAGATTCAGTTAACAAACCAGAATGGATGATGTTGGAAGTTATTCCAGTTATCCCACCAGATCTAAGACCTCTTGTTCCACTCGATGGTGGCAGATTTGCAACTTCTGATTTAAACGATCTTTACAGAAGAGTAATTAACAGAAACAACCGTTTGAAGAGACTTCAAGAGTTAAACGCTCCTGAAATCATCATTCGTAACGAGAAAAGAATGCTTCAAGAGTCTGTTGATGCGTTATTTGATAACGGAAGACGCGGTAAAGTATTCACGGGTCCGAACAAAAGACCTCTGAGATCACTTTCTGATATGCTTAAAGGAAAGCAAGGTCGTTTCCGTCAAAACCTTCTTGGTAAGCGTGTGGACTACTCTGGTCGTTCAGTGATCGTTGTAGGACCAAACTTAAAACTTCATCAATGTGGTCTTCCAAAGAAGATGGCGTTGGAGCTGTTTAAACCATTCGTCTTCAACAAACTTGTTGAAAAGGGTTTTGCTTCTCACATTAAACATGCAAAAAAATTAGTTGAACAAGAAACAGTTGAAGTTTGGGACATCCTCTCTGAAGTGGTGTTAGAGCATCCAGTTCTCTTAAACCGTGCTCCAACTCTTCACAGACTTGGTATCCAAGCGTTTGAGCCGCTCCTTCACGAAGGAAAAGCGATTCAGCTTCACCCATTAGTGTGTACTGCATTTAACGCAGACTTTGACGGTGACCAAATGGCTGTCCACGTTCCGCTTTCAATCGAGGCTCAAGTCGAAGCTCGTGTTTTGATGATGTCTACAAACAACATCTTATCACCAGCTAACGGTCGCCCGATCATTAACCCTTCGCAAGATATCGTGTTGGGTATCTACTGGATGACTCGTGTTCGTCCAGGAGCAAGAGGTTCAGGGCGTGCATTCGCATCAGTTGATGAAGTGATCCATGCTTATGAAGATAAGCAAGTTGACCTTCAAGCAAGTGTTCGAGTTCGTATCAATGGTCAGCGCCATGAAACAAGCGTTGGAAGAGCGATCTTAAGTGATATCGTGCCTGAAGAAGTTCCTTTTGAAGTAGTTAACAAGGTTATGACTAAAAAGGAAATCGCATCGCTTATTGATAAATGTTTCCGTGTTGCGGGAGCGAAGGCGACTGTTCTTCTTGCAGACAGAATTATGCAATTGGGCTTTAGATATTCAACGAAGGCAGGTATCTCGATTTGTGTCGACGATATGCTTATCCCAGATGCGAAGAAGCAGATGATTGCAGATACTGAAAAACAAATTCATGAAATCCGTCGTCAGTATGATGAGGGTCTAATCACTTACGGTGAGCGCTACAACAAAGTTGTGGACGTTTGGGCTCAAACATCTGACCGTGTTGCAAAAGAAATGATGAAGAACATCGAGAAAGAAACTTTCGTCGTTGATGGAAAATCAATTGAGGAAGCAAGCTTTAACTCGATCTTTGTTATGGCAGATTCTGGAGCGAGAGGTTCCGCAGCACAGATTAGACAGCTTGCGGGTATGAGAGGTCTAATGGCGAAACCATCAGGTGAGATTATTGAATCACCGATTACTGCAAACTTCCGTGAAGGTTTATCAACTCTTCAATACTTTATTTCTACTCACGGTGCTCGTAAGGGTCTTGCCGATACAGCACTTAAGACTGCAAACTCTGGTTACCTCACAAGAAGGCTTGTTGACGTTGCCCAAGATTGCATCGTGGTTGAAGAAGACTGCGGTACAACTGATGGAATGACGATTACTCCTCTGATGGAAGGTGGAGAGATCATCCAACCACTTGGCGAGAGAATTCTCGGTCGAGTGTGCATGGAAGACGTCCTTGATCCGTATACAAACCAGTCCATCGTAGATGCTGGTGAAGAGATCACTGAGGACGACATCGCTAAAATCGACAGCGCTGGTATTGAGTCTGTGCACATCCGCTCAGTGCTCACTTGTAAAACACTCAGAGGTGTTTGTATGAAGTGTTACGGACGTGACTTATCACGTGGTAACATGGTTAACCTCGGTGAAACTGTTGGTATTATCGCAGCTCAATCTATCGGTGAGCCTGGTACTCAGTTAACAATGAGAACGTTCCACTTAGGTGGTACAGCAACTCGTGCCGTTGAGCAGTCAGTTCACGAAACTCGCTATGATGGTACACTCAAGTTCAACGACATTATCGCCGTTGAAAACAGAGACAGCAAACTTACCGTTATGAATAGAAACGGTGAAGTTATTGTGATCGATGGTACTGGTCGTGAGAGAGAAAGATTTAAAATTGTTTATGGTGCAATCCTTAACTTCAAAGAAGGCGACACAGTTAAAGCTGGTCAAGTCGTTGCTGAGTGGGATCCGTATGCAAACCCAATCATCTCTGAAACTGGTGGTCGAATCCTCTTTAAAGATATTGAAGAGGGTGTCACTATGGCTGAACAAGTTGACCCTGTTACTGGTTTTGCGACAAAAGTTATTACTGAGAGCAAGTCTGGTGAGATGAAGCCACGAATTATGGTTGTCGATGAAAACGGTAACCCTAAGAAGTTCGCGGGTCGTGATGTTGATGTTCAATACGTTATCCCTGTAGAAGCGCAACTTCTCGTGAGCGACGGTGAGGAAATCACTGCTGGTCAAGTGATTGCAAAACTTCACAGAGAAACTTCTAAGACAAGAGATATCACGGGTGGTCTACCAAGAGTTGCAGAACTTTTTGAAGCTCGTAAGCCTAAAGAAGCTGCGATCATCACAGAAATTGATGGTTACGTTTCATTCGGTAAAGACTTAAAAGGTAAACAGCGTGTGATTGTCACACCAGAAGTTGGTGAGCAAAAAGAATACTTAATTCCAAAAGGAAAGCACATTGCCGTTAGAGAAGGTGAGTTCGTTAGAGCTGGTGAAGCCCTAATGGATGGACCAACTAACCCGCATGACGTCCTTAGTGTTCTTGGTGATAAAGAACTTGCTGGTTATATGCTCAACGAGATCCAAGAGGTTTACAGACTTCAAGGTGTTAGCATCAACGATAAGCACATCGAAACAATCGTACGACAAATGTTACGTCGTGTGAGAGTCATCGATGCTGGAGACACTGCGTTCTTACCTAGTGAGCAGGTCGAGAAGCCAGAGTTTGAAGCAGAAAATCTAAGAGTAAGTGCTCAAGGTGGCCAAGTGGCAACCGCTGAACCACTACTTCTTGGTATCACTAAAGCTTCACTCAGCACAGAGTCATGGATTTCAGCAGCATCCTTCCAAGAGACAACAAAAGTTCTTACGGAAGCAGCTCTTAGATCTAAGACAGACAACTTACGAGGCTTAAAAGAGAACATCATCATGGGTCGCTTGATTCCAGCTGGTACAGGTCTACAAACCTATAAAAACTGGAAAATCCGAGTCGATCTTGAAGATGAAGAAGTGGCTACAAGCTTGCCATTTGCAATGGGAAGCTCGCAGCAACCACAAACTTAAGACGTTGGGAATAAAGCAGAGATCTGCTTTATCCCAAACCAGAAAGTTTGATTTTAAAGAGAAATGGAGCTTGGGTGCCCTTTGGGTACCCAAGATTTTGAAAAATTTGCCCTAAAACAGGTCCTTTCGGAGCTCAAAGATAGGGTATTTGAAACTTGACGTGAGGGATTAATTTGTATAATTTCCCTCAATTACACCAATATGTGGAGAAAGAATGCCTACTATTAATCAGTTGATTAAAAAAGAAAGAATGAAGCAAAAAGCTCGCTCGAAATCGCCAGCTTTATTGAAATGCCCTCAAAGAAGAGGTGTCTGCACAAGAGTTTATACAACAACTCCAAAGAAACCAAACTCAGCACTAAGAAAAGTTGCAAGAGTAAGACTCAGCAATGGTTATGAAGTGAGTTCTTACATTCCAGGTATCGGACACAATCTTCAAGAGCATAGTGTTGTGATGATCCGTGGTGGAAGAGTAAAAGACTTACCAGGTGTTAGATACCACGTTGTTAGAGGAGTTCTTGATACTCAAGGTGTTCAAGGTCGTGCAAACGGTAGATCTAAATATGGAACTAAAAAGCCAAAGAAAACGGCTTAATTAAGTAAGAGGAAAAATAAATGTCTCGTCGTAAAGGTAATTATAAAAGAGAAGTACTCCCAGACCCAGTATTTAATGATGTCACCATCACTAAATTCGTAAACACTCTTATGGAAGGTGGCAAAAAGACTACCGCTCAAGGAATTCTTTATTCAGCTTTCGAAGATATTAAAACAAAAGTTCCTGGTGAAGAGCCACTAACAGTTTTCAAAAAAGCTCTTGAAAACGTGAAGCCTTCTCTTGAAGTTCGTTCACGCCGTGTAGGTGGAGCAACTTACCAAGTTCCAGTTGACGTTCGTCCAAACAGAAGACTCACTCTCGCTATGAGATGGATCGTCGAATACGCTCGCGCACGTGGTGAAAAATCCATGGCAGCAAGATTAACTGGTGAGTTAGTCGACGCATACAACAAGCGCGGAAACTCCATCAAAAAAAGAGAAGACGTCCACAAAATGGCAGATGCAAACAAAGCATTCGCCCACTACAACTGGTAAAATTTCCGAACCTTTTGGCCTGTGGACTGCGTTGCTTGGTCGGTCGGATACCTTAACGCGTATACCTCCCTCCCGCGCGTCTTGCCACAGACCAAAATCTTCAGAAATTTACAATCTACGAAGATAAAAGATCGTGTTTCTTGATAAAAACACAATCTGCGAAAGCCTGGTTTAGCTGGGCTTTTTTGCATTTAAGATTAAGGGGTTTATATGCTAAAGGTGTTTTTGGTTTTATTGCTTTCAAGTTCAGGGGTTTTTGCACAAGATGAGAATAGTCATTCAGATTATTTGAAACGAGGACTATACGACTGTGGAAAGAGAGGTTGTGATTTACAAATACGTCACGACTTGGACAAAATACTTATGCGTTTTGAGCCCTTCGACGTTCAGGGTAAAATATGCGCCTATCAAGGGACTTTCATATTTAAAGTATCTGAAGAGAATAACCGAGTATATCGAAATAAAAACTCTACAATCGAAGTGTTATCAGATACCGAATTCTTGAATGATGGACGCCTCTGCACCAGATACCACATGTACTAAAAGGTACGCCGTACCTTTTTGTCTAGCAGAGCGCCATAAAAGCGATGGCCAAGTGATGTAAATTTTAGTAAGGCCTTAGTTTCTAGTAATTTACCTAATTATAGTTATTCTGCATATAGTTGAAATGCTGACTCTTCGACTGTATTCATCTCTTATGAAAAATCTATTTTTCAGTTTAGTCATTTTTTTTCTGTTTTGTGGGCAAGTAGCCGCCGGATCAACCGTTCAAACTGAGGCGTTCGATAAGGCCCGTTCTATTTCACGTCAGTTTCATAAGACTATGGTTGTTTGTCCGGATCGGATTTGGCCCGAATATTCTTGGGAAAGTTTTCAAGTCATATTTGTTCATCCAGAACTTTCTGTTTTTTGGTTGTGGGATGCTCAGAGAAACCAAATTACGGAATTAGAAAATACGGAACTTCCTGAAGAGGCTTCGGGGAGCATATATAATTTTTTTGAATTCAACGGTAAGCCGACAATGTCACTCGATATAACCGACTCGGATGAGACTTTTGAGCTAGGCGTCCATGAGTTTTTCCATGATCAGGGTCAGTTGGATTCTCTTGAGTCATCAGGCCTAAGAGGAACGAGGTTTCCCTTGAATCCTGAGCCACGTATTTTACGAAGTATGTTGCTTCGCAATCTTCTCAAAGCTTTTAGAAGTATAGATGAAAGCGAATACAATGCAGCTCTAGGTCATGCCGCTTATTGGTATGATGAATGGAAAAACAGATTTCCTTACGAAGTTGTAAATGCAACGGACGGTTATGAGGGGACCGCTAATTACGTCGAGACAGTTGCAAAGGTTATTGCGAAAAATGATTGTGAGATTTCAGAAGAATCGCTTCTGTCTAAGATTCGCGAAGAATTTGCGAGCTTCGAACCTGGAGTTCAAAGTCTCCTTGATGAAGAGGGTTATGAGATCGGCAATCTTGCTACTTTACTACTAAGGAAACAGTTTTCAAATGATCGGCAATTTTATATGTCTTTAGTTGATGGAGTTCATCCGACAGCTTTACTTTTCCAAAGCGTGACTCCTGTCCCAGAAGATATCGATCAAAAAGTGGCGGATTTATACCAGGTTGAAATAGAAAGACTAAATGTTAGCTTAGGCGATACGGTGGGCGCGAATTTGAGAAACTATGATGACGTAGGTTATCTACGGATTGCGTTTCCCTTTTCGTGGATTCAATCGAACTTTATGCCTAGTGGAATGTACTTGTCTGAGATTACTGAAGGCACCGTCATAGCCCCTTTAATGTTTTCTCATAAATTTTCATATCTTGATTCCTTCGTAAATCTTTCGGCGTCGACCACCGTATTTCTCACATCAGGCGATAGTCATCCCTGTGGTTCTTCCAACGATTTGACAGTGTTGGTGGCGGAAAGTGATCTTCGGTTCAGAGATGATAATTATATTATAATTTCATCGCCAGAAGTGAGTGGAAGCATGGCTGGATCAACAGTGATGGACCCCAAGGGTAAACGGTATTTCTGTGCTAAGGGATCTGAAAAGGAATTGACGCAAATTTCAATGCCAGCGTCGGAACTGAAGCAACTAGTAGTTGCAAGTTTTCTGTAAATTCTAACTGCTGTCCGAGGTTCGGACGGCTATTTGTTTCAGCTTTATTCTTTTTAATTTCATTAAATTAGTTTCATCTATAAAGAAGGGATTGGCATAACCAATCCCTTTAAGATTCTTCAATCTCCGCTTTTTTAGGAGGTTCGAATGAAGAATAAATACATAATAACGTTATGTACTATTCGGAAATTTGTAAGTTTTCTTAAAGCAATTTTAAGTCTAGCTCTGCTGGCACTTGAGGTGGTCAGAAAGTTTAAGGACCTTTTAGAGTAGTTTTCTTTGGCTCCAACGTGTTCTGCGGCCAAGAGATGGACGCAAAATCCATCGGAGGAAGGAATTATGGACACAAGGGGTTGGTGTGCCACTCTGAGATTTTTTCAGTTTTTTTTGACCATAGCTTTCAACGAGAGTACGGTTTTTCTAAGGAGCGTATTCTATGAGTTATGTCGAAGAGGAAATCCCTGCTGAATTTATAGCAACAGTATCTAAAAAGAAAACCACGGGGCTTGTGATCACCCGTTGCTATGATGAAAAGGAACGCTCTCGTCGGATTTTGAAATATGGCGGAGGATGTTTTGCGGCCGCTATCTTTAGTATCTTCCTGCCAATCTTACACTTTATTTTAGTTCCGGGTTTTTTGATCGCTTCAGTGGCCATGGTTGTCGTCAATAGCAGACCATCTAATATTGAGGCTGCAAAGGCTAAGTGCCCAGAATGTGATGTCGATTTTGTAATTTCTAAGGGCAAACCAGAGTTTCCAATGGATGATGTATGTGCTTCTTGCCATCACAAAATAACCATTAGCAATTTATAACAAAACAATCCTCGTTAGCCTTAAATAAAGCAAACAAGGGCTTGAAATAACCTGAGTTCTTTATTAATTTCTATCGGTTAGGTTTACTTTTGTATTTGGAGAGCTCTGTGTCGTTTTTAAATCCCAAAACTCGCGAAGATTTAAAATGGACCCGTAATATCGGGATCATGGCCCATATCGATGCGGGTAAAACGACAACAACTGAAAGAATTCTTTATTACACAGGCCGGAATTACAAAATCGGTGAGGTTCATGAAGGAAGCGCTACCATGGACTTCATGGAGCAAGAGCAAGAGCGCGGAATCACGATCAGCTCTGCTGCCACTACAACCCAATGGAAAGATCACCGAATCAATATCATCGATACACCTGGACACGTGGATTTTACGATTGAAGTTGAACGCTCACTTCGAGTCCTTGACGGTGCCATTGCTGTATTTGATGCAGTCAACGGTGTTGAGCCTCAATCTGAAACCGTCTGGAGACAGGCTGACAAATACCATGTGCCACGAATTTGCTTCGTAAATAAAATGGATCGCATCGGCGCCGATTACAAAATGTCTTACGAGAGCATTGTTGAAAAACTTGCCGCAAACCCAGTTCCTGTTCAAATGCCCCTGGGCTCTGAAGATCAATTCCGTGGGGTGATTGATCTTATGAATATGAAAGCGATCATTTGGGAAGCTGAAGGTATTGATGCGAAGTATAGCGAAAAAGAAATCCCAGCCGACGTTAAAGCAGATGCCGAGTCTGCACGAAACTTCATGATTGAAAAAATCGCCGATCTTGACGACAAGGTCATGGAAAAATACTTAGAGGGCGAGGACGTTCCTGTTTCTGATTTGAAAGCCGCTCTTCGTAAGGCAACGATTGCTCTTAAGGCATTTCCAGTATTTTGTGGCTCTGCCTTTAAAAACAAAGGCGTCCAGCCGTTACTCGACGGAGTGATAGACTATCTTCCAAGCCCTATTGATATTCCTGACATTGAGGCCATGGATGCAAAAGATCACGATAAGACAATTACTTGTAAGACAGACTTTGATGAAGAGCCCGTTGCTCTTGCATTCAAACTAGTAACTGATTCTTACGGAGTTCTTACGTACGTCAGAGTCTACTCTGGTGTGATCGGTCCTGGAAGTTATTTACTCAATCCTGGAAAAGATAAAAAAGAGCGCATCAACACCATCGTTAAAATGCACGCCAACGCCCGCGAAGAAGTTAAAGAGCTTAAAGCTGGGGACATCGGTGCAGTTCTTGGAATGAAGTACACAACAACAGGCGATACGATCTGTTCAACGAGACGACCCGTGCTTCTTGAAAATATTAAATTCCCAGAGCCCGTGATTTCCGTAGCGATAGAAGCTAAATCCGTTGATGATCAAAATAAACTTGTGGGCGCTCTACAAAAACTTCAACAAGAAGACCCTTCCTTCTCTGTAAGAACGGACTCTGAAACAGGTCAGCAGCTTATCTCTGGAATGGGTGAGCTCCACTTAGACATTTTAATTGATCGGTTAAAACGCGAATATAAAGTCGGAGTCAATCAAGGTAAGCCGCAAGTCTCATACAGAGAAGCCATCACTAAACCTGCGACGGCTGAAGGAAAATTTATCCGCCAATCAGGTGGCCATGGTCAGTACGGCCACTGTCAGATTAAGGTTGAGCCCCTTGAGCAAGGCACAGGGTTTATTTTCAAAAACGCGATCAAAGAAGGCGTCATCCCGGGCGAGTTTATCCCAGCCATCGAGCAGGGCATACGAGAGTCCATGGAAAATGGTGTTCTTGCCGGC
Organism: uncultured Bdellovibrionales bacterium; assembly: GCA_964469265.1. Taxonomy (GTDB): domain Bacteria; phylum Bdellovibrionota; class Bdellovibrionia; order Bdellovibrionales; family JAEYZS01; genus JAEYZS01. Next base: position 2,763 of record CAYXYF010000039.1, on the reverse strand, counting down.
TATCAGGTAAATGATGTTAGGGTGACCCTATTATCAGGTAGTTTTCATGAGGTTGACTCCTCAGAGGTAGCCTTTAAAATTGCAGGAAGCATGGCTTTTAAAGAAGCTGCAAAGCTAGCTGGCCCGCAGCTGCTTGAGCCCATTAGCCGAATTGAAATAATTACTCCCGAGGAGTTTACTGGCGCAATTATAGGCGATTTAAATTCGCGCCGCGGCAAAGTGCATCGCATGGATGGCCGCGGAAATGCGCAGGTCGTAAAGGCTGAGGCACCGCTGGCAACTTTATTCGGTTATGCGACGGATATTCGCTCAATGAGCCAAGGAAGAGCCACTTTTACGCTGGAACCGAGTCACTACGCTCCTGTCCCAAGCAAAATCCAAGAGGAGATTCTGACTCGGTTGGGTCGAATTTAGCAGAATTTGCTCCTCGAAAACTGTCAGGTTTCTGGATTGTTTTTGAACTTCTTATTCAAAGTGGAAAAATCTTAAAAAAATAGTTTTTTCTCTTTGACAATTTCCGTCGCAAAAAGGCATATTTGCACCTTCGTACGGGTTAATAGCCTTTACTGCTGTCAAAAATGCAATCTACCCAGGTGTTTTTCCCTGCAAATCCTTAGAGATTTCAACAGGGGGCAAGACATCACCGGGTGGAATTTATTTTGTGGACGACGGTTTGAATTAAAGGCAGTTGGTCCGTAAATGTTTTTTGAAAACATAAATAGAGCAATTATTTTTTAGAAACGATTAAGAAAAGTAAGTAGGTAAGGGATATGCAAAGTCAAAAAATCCGAATTCGTTTAAAAGCTTTCGATCACAAACTCCTTGATCAATCGACAAAAGAGATCGTGGATACAGCAAGAAGAACTGGCGCAAGTGTTGCTGGACCGATTCCTCTTCCAACTCGTATCAACAAATACACGGTATTGAGATCTCCACACGTTGATAAAAAATCAAGAGAACAATTCGAAATCAGAACACATAAAAGATTGCTCGATATTTTAGAACCATCCCAACAAACAGTTGATCAACTGATGAAATTAGATCTTTCAGCAGGTGTTGACGTAGAAATTAAGTTGTCAGTGGTTTAAGGCCTTAGGAGATAGAAATGACTGATCAAGAAGTTACAACACAAAATGAAAACGCTACTGAGCAAACTGAGCATGTAGCGGCGGCTCCTACGAGCAGTGAACTCAAGCTTGAAGGCTTGTATGCCTTTAAGATGGGTATGATGACAGTGTACGGTGAAGACGGCACTGTTATTCCTGTAACCGCTCTGAAATATGATCCAATGATCGTATCACAAGTAAAAACAAAAGAAAAAGACGGCTACGAAGCTGTCCAAGTTGCATTCAAACCAAAGCCTGCAAGAACTTCTAACGCTGCTGAATTAGCATTGTTTAGAAAAGCTGGTTTTGAGAATGCTGCTTACTTTTCAAAAGAAATTAGACAAGCACTTCCAGAAGGTGTTCAGGTAGGTCAAAAAGTATCTATCGATACACTCGAAAAAGGTGCAAAAGTTTGGGTGGTTGCAAACTCGAAGGGGCGTGGTTTTTCAGGCGCAATGAAAAGACACAACTTTGGTGGTGGACCTGCTGCTCACGGCTCTAAGTTTCACAGATCAACAGGTTCTGTTGGTATGAGAACATGGCCAGGACGAGTTCTTAAAGGTAGAAAAATGCCAGGTCAATTCGGTAACGAAAGAACAACAGTAAAGAACGTTCAAGTTGTGGACGTGATCCCAAATGAAAACGTGATTTTGGTAAGAGGGCCAGTTCCTGGAGCAATGAACACCCTTGTTAGATTGATGAAAGTGTAGGCTGGGTTATGGCAATGAAATTATCAGTATTAGGCTGGAATAAAAAAGAAGTTGGAAGCATATCAGTTCCTGAAGAAGTTTTTGGGGCAGCAGTGCGAAAAGACATTCTTCAAACTGTAGTCAAGTGGCAGCTTGCTTGCCGTAGACAAGGAACGCACAAGGTGCTCACTAAAGCAGAAGTTCGTGGTGGTGGTAAAAAGCCATTTAAGCAAAAGGGAACAGGAAATGCGAGACAAGGTTCAAGCAGATCTCCTTTAATGCCAGGTGGTGGTGTGATCTTCGGACCAAAACCAAGAGATTACTCTTACAGCTTACCAAAGCAATTAAGAAGAGCAGGCTTAAGATCAGCTCTTTCTTACCTACATAAAGAAGGAAGATTCTTTGTTGTTAAGGACATGACTTCTCAAGATGGTAAGACCAAAGAACTTTCACAAAGACTTAAGGATTTCGGTGTTAATAAAGCTCTTCTAATCGACGGAGCTGGTGACGACAAGTTCGCACGCGCGAGCAGAAACCTTAAAGGCTACAGATACACGCAAGTCGATGGATTAAATGTATTTGATTTATTGAAATACGACGCAGCTATTGTAACAGAATCTTCTGTTGAGAAAATTTTGGCTCGCTGTGGAGAAAGGGAATAGTCATGTTTGACATTATCAAACGTCCTCTTGTTACAGAAAAAAACACAGTGTACTCAGCGATGAATACATACGTTTTTGAAGTGGATAGAAGAGCAGACAAGCGTCAGATTAAAATAGCAATTGAAAAAGCCTTCAACGTGAAAGTTGAAGATGTAAGAACACAAATTTGCCGTAACAGAGCTAGAAGAACTGGAACAAAGTTAAGTGCAGTTCGTTACTGGAAGAAAGCTTTTGTTAAGCTTCCAGCTGGTGAAAAAATCGGATTGTTTGAAGGGGCATAATCATGGGTATCAAAACATATCGTCC
>CAYXYF010000038.1:8546-15802 GCA_964469265.1 uncultured Bdellovibrionales bacterium | reverse complement strand
GGAAAGTTGGCATTTGTGGCGTGTCCCTTGCTTTTATTAGAGTTGTTAGGAAAAACGAAAAAAGGAAGAAGGATATGAAAAAGACAAATTACTTAAAACTAGCAAAAGTACTTATGATGTTACCGATGCTTGTATTCTTAGTGAACTGTAGCAAGAGTTCTAAGAACGAAGGACATAGAGGCTACGGACATCAGCAATACTATATGGCTAATGGACAATGTTACGGGCCAGGTAACATGCCAGTACAAATGCACCTTTGCCAAAACAGTGGGATAGGACAACCTGGATTCCCTGGTGGCGGCGGTTACGGTCAAGTTTGTGACGGTATCTATTGGTACCCGCACCAACAGTACGGCGGACAAATGGGGCAGGTCATGTGTTCTGCACAAACTCGAAACTGTTCTGGTTATACCGTCTTTAGAGATCAGTACGGACAACAGCCAGTAAATTGCCAATAATCTTTAAGCTTTAAGGTCGACTGGATATGTCGACCTTCATGTTCAGACAAACTAGACAAGTTAAATAAAACCAGTAACAATAAAACCTCATATAACATCAAATGGAAAGGGTGTGGAATATGAGGTTTTTTGCTTTTTTGGCTCTTACAATGCTCTTTATGAGCAATTCTCACGCAGCAAAAGAATGCGGTGCCGTTACCCATACCATGGGAAAAGTTGAAGTTTTAAGAACCAATACTGGATCCGATGCCAACCGTGTTGCCATAAGGATCAATGCGCCCTTTGCTCTTCGGTGTACAGATGTTTTGGTTACTCAAGCGGGTTCCCGTGCAAAACTAAAATTAAGCTCTGGGATGATTACTTTAAGCCCGAACTCAAGACTTTCAATTTCAAAAGTTGTTAAAGGGACAAATGATCCAAGCCTTTTGAATTTAACCTACGGAAAGATGAGAACCTTCTTTGATGGCAAAAAAAATGAAGAGCTTCAGAAAAATCAAGGTGCTGAGCAGACACAATTTCGCGTAAGAACGCCAAGTGCGGTTGTGGGTGTTCGTGGAACAGATTTTTATGTCGAGCACGATGCAAATAAAGAACTGACTAGTCAGGCCACCCTCAAAGGCGAAGTAGAAGTTGAACAGTTAAAAACAAAGGCGCGAGCCATTGTAAAGTCGGGTTTCCAAGTCGAAATTTCCTCTGCTGATTCATCTCAAGCCCCAAATTTAACTTTAACTGATAAGAACAAGGCGGACCCAGAAGCTCAAAGAGAAGAAGCCCCGCCAGTGATTTCTCCTTTAATAGTTACTCCGATTAAAGAAGAAACCATTGCAGACATCAAGCACACATCACCACTTGTTAAAGCGGACGTAGAATTTACTTCGCCAGAGGCCGTGAAGATCTTAGGTCAGCCTGAGACTTGGATTCCACCAAAAGATGAAATTCCAGGCGATTTAAAGGATATTAAAAACGTATTTTAATTTAGAAATTAAATACTGGGCCGAGATAAACAAAGCTCGAGAACTGCGTGATCGCACCGCGCGGATTTTCGTTACTATTCCATGGCTGATAGAAAAATCGCAGTTTCCCTTGCGATAAACTTTGTGTGATTTTTAAATCCACTCCCACCATCAGTGATATCCAACTCTTTGGCCAAAAGATTTTTTGGTATCCACCACCCACGCTGAGGTTGTAAGGATATAGAATTTCAGCATCTAATCCTCCGAACTGTGTATTCATTCCATATTCTAATTCCTGTCTAGTGAACCCCACGTAATAATAACTTGAGGTGCTCTTGATATGCGAATGCCGTAAGCCAACCGCTAAGGTGGTCTGTTCAAAGCTCAGGTGCCTTGCCCCAATTGGTGTAAAGTAGCCCTTGTGGTCATCTTCTTCTGCTTTGCTATGCTCTAAAAATACGAACCATGATTTGTTTTTATAAGGAAAGCTTGTGCCGATTCTAAAAGCGTGTGTGTCCATTCTGTGCTCGCTAAATTGGCTTTCCCAGTTGTGATGGTAAATACCTGACATTCCGATGGGTGCGACGTTTAAAAAAACACGCGTCACGAAAGGATCATGGGGTTTTTCAAGGGAATGTAGCGAGCTTTCAATAGGTGGATCAAAAGATCTATTTTTTCGCCAAATAAAATATGGATCTGGTTGATTTCTAAGCGGTAACCACTTTGCGTTCATATAACGATAAATCGTCTTAGGTTTAAGCATCCGATTGTTAAACAGAACACTATCTCTTACGACAGCCAATTCATCATTGAGTAAAAGGAGCTCTCCGTTTTGAACTTGAAGTTCTGAATCTTTATAAACAACACGTTCGATCTTTTGCTCAGGGCATATCCACCGAGCTGAGCCGTTTATAACTTCCCACGGGCTGGTTTTGTTGGCTGGAGTGTGGACACGAGTGTTTTCATAAAAAACTGCAACACATCGCTTTTGAGTGATGACTTTGAGATATGAGCCCTTAGGCACTTCAATGGTTTCATCAAACAAAATAACGTCTTTGAAATTATATTGCGTATTTCCTTTTGAGTACTGAACAATTGCTGTGAACTTTTCCTCATTAATCGCAACTGCAGATGGAGTGTCAGCGGCCTCGGTTTCGCTAGCTTTCTTAGGAGGAAGCTTCGTTTCTTGTGCTCGCACCGTGGAGTTTTGTAATAGAAGAGATGTCGTAAAAACTATAGAAATTATAACAAAATGTTTCATATCTAATAAGGATGAAATTGAACCTAAAAAGAGTCAAGATGGTATCGTGCAATAAATGAATAGTCTAGACAGTCCCAAGACTTTTCGATAACTATGTGCCACACGTTCTTGGGAGGGATGATGAAAAATCTAGTCTTTGCTCTAATTGTTTTCGGATCCTCAACGGCATTTGCAGACTGCGCATATAAAATATTTTTTCAATTAAGTGATAACGTTCGTTACCAACGCGCTCAATGTGTGGACGAAATTAAGGTCACGCCGATTGACGACTACCGTTATCGTGTTTCATTTCAAGACCATTTTCCGTTAACAAAGATTCCGTTTCATAGAATACAGTTCTTTTTGAACGGCGATTGGGAACACTTTACTTTTGTCCACGATCTTTTTAAAGAAGTCGACGAAGCAATCATTCAAGCTGGCAAAGGCCATATTTTTTATAGCTATAAAACAGGATTCGTGTACGTCGATAATGGGCTTAATAAAATCAACTCTGATGACGTTCAAAACTTACTTCAAGCTATTAACGGCTATTTGATGTAGCGTAGTTGATAACCCCAGCTTCGATGGAGTCTACGACCTGCACAAGTCTGTCGGAGTAAGGATAATTCTTTCCGTTGATTATAAGCGGATACTTAGTATCCCTAAATGCATAGAACTCTTGCGGTCGATTATAAAAGAGGCACTCAAGATACGCAATGGCAGGTGCTGTTAAAAACCTCGGCAGGGTCAGGTTTCTTGAAAAAATTCCTGGAGCAACTGGAATACTACCTTGTGAGGCTGTAGGGAACTCTAAACCCATCTGTCGTTGAAACTCGCCGACAATTTCTTTGCTGAGAAGTAAAGAATGTTCCCACTGCTCTTGATCCAAAAGCTTTCTTGCGAATTGCTCGCGCGCAAGACGGGACCCAAACTCAATGTCATAATAAGCACCACTAATATAAATTTTTGTTTGGTTCGGTGCTTTGGGATTTAATCCGTGTCCATCGTCTCCCACGCTTGGAAGAATGTCATAGTGAATTACTAAAACAATATCTGGATTGAATTTATTAATGCGCTCAGCACGCGCCCATAGGTCTTCTTTTAAAATAAAATAGTTGTATCGCGATCTTGGTGCCCATAGGCGCTTTCGTTCGCTGCTATTGTCAAAGGCTGTGTATAAGGATTTTCCAGAACCTGTACCGAGCAATTTCAAAAACCACGAGGAGTTAACGTGCTCTAACAATTCGCGCTTTGCAAACTCAGTCAGTGGAAGATTGTCATAATCCATATCTGTGACGGGGACCAAGTCGTTTCGGGTCAGTTCAACTATTGCGCCAAGCTTTGTGAGCCTTTCCCGAAGCAAGATGGCGGTTTGAAGCGCCATAACCCCTTCACTCAGGTATTCGCCATTCGGACCGCGAACAAACTTTCCTGTCATTTTATCCCAGTCATCGCCACCCATATGGCCTGGGTCTATGGCAATTCGGAGTCCTTGAAGAGATCCGCTCGTTGAAAGCATGCGAAGTTTATTCTGCGGCCTTAGTGAAACTTCAAAGTTTTTATGCTTTAAACCACGAAAGTCATCAAACCCTTGCAAAGACGTGGGAGTGAGTTTGAAGAGCTTCGGAAAAGTATTGTGAACATCAAAGTATTTAAGAATATGTTTAAGATTTTCAAAGGATTGCTGTCCTTGAAAACGGTTTAAATTTCCTTGCCCCTTATCAAGTTCGGGAGATCCGTAGTAGGAAAGAACGGATTTCGTTCTGGAATAGATTTCGGATGGAGAAACGGACGGACTAAAAAAGCGATCATGAGAGAACTTAAAATCCAAATGCTCATCATCTGTAGCATGGGCGGAGAGAGAAAAGAGCATAATAAAGATAAGAGAAAACATCTTCATATAAGAATGATATGCAAGGACTCTGAAAAGTCAAAAATTGCAGCGTAAAGAGCGCCCTGTCTTCGGCGAAACTAGACCCCGCAATGGTGTTCCGTCCCCAAGTTTATAGAGTTTGTAGGAAGTGAATGAGATCTAATTTGTCTTGTCGGGTGAGTTTTTCGTTTCCGTCTTCGTCTCGAAAAATTCGGTTATAATGTCCGACGTTTGTCATTCCAGGCTTTCCAGTTTGATAGAGGTGTGCTCTTGTCTTCCAAGCTTTTGGGGTAGCGTCTCCAAGCGGATAACCATTGCATTCAAAATCAAAGTCCGTTTCAGGATTGTTGGCTTCTCCAGAATAATAAGATTTTGGCCGAAGCTCTGGAGGTGTCATCAGTGCGCAAAGGTTTGGAATTGAATTGTTATGTAAGTATGGCCATCGTGCCCAGATTCCAACAAGAGGTGGCGGTACGTAGCCTTCTTGGAGTTCAATCACAATTCCGTGCTTTTTAGAAATCGCAAGATCATTGAGTTGCTTTAGCGACTTCATTGCCATCCAACGGTTCGGATCGGTGCCGACATTCTTAACAAGAGTCTGCTCTGGATATTGGACTTCAATGGTATTGAGCCTGTCTTTAAAAGATAACTTTAAGAATTCATCTTTAGGAAGCTCCCATGCTTTTTTGTAGTTTCCATGGCATTTCGTACACTGATTAGCTTCAAAAATTTTTTGACCGCGGATTGCACGGTTAATATCAAAGCGCGAATCATCAAAAAAATCTGTCATGCGGGGAGCTTCACTATTAAAAACGGCCGTTGTTAACTCTTTAACAACCTCAGTGTTGTTATCTAACCAAACTTCAAGTTTCTGAAGGTCAGTGCCGCGTCCAATTTCGTTCCATAATAAATTTGTGAAAATGGGGTTACCAGACACAACAGAGCCATCTAGTAACCAACGGTTTTTGTATTTTACGTTCCACCAGACACCAGGCTTTGTGTCTGCAACAAAATCTCTAAGTGGTTCTTTGCGCGGAAAGTGTGCTTGAAAGAAGTTTTTCGTAGCGTATTCGTCTTTGAGTCTTAAGCTTAACGAAATAGCAACGTGAGCAAGAGAAGTGTCTAAACCCAGTGCTGCTGGTGTGGTGGCATCCACGGAGCGAAGACTTTCCTTTGTCTCGCTGAGCATTTTAAGTTCTGCTTTAGTGGGATTGGTTACCATACTAAACGTCACGTTGTTTATAGCATGAAATGCAGTTTTACCTTTAACAAAGTAGTGGTTCGCACGCGGAAAGCGATTTGTCAGGCCGATGATTTTTTGACCAAATAAATTATGACTGTGGCAAGTCGCGCACGAGTGAGTAAAGCCTAAGGCCCCATCTCTTTGCATAAGGGTGAAACCCATTCGCTCTTCTAAGATCGGATCTAGCCGCGGAACTTCGTAAGGGCCTTTGCCTTCTTCCTTCGGAAACTCATGAAGCCCCAACCAACGGTTCATATCATCAAAGCTTCTCACGTTGGCCGCGCCTTTAATAAATTTATAAATTATTTTTCGGATTGGGCTATCCGTATCCGATTCTAGAATCTTTTTAACAGGGTAGTAGGGCAGTAAAATTCCCGTTACAGAAACAGGATAGCTCAGTGCGTGGATCTTCCCTTCATAGGCGTATCGCTCAAGAGTTATAGGTGCGAAGTTAAAAGGATTATTAAGGCCGTCAACGGGCGTAGGCCGCCCCTTTGTCCATAGAGGTTGATCTTCAACGGCAAACCCAACGGAAGCCCACACGAAGCTCGTTAAAATTAAAGCTAAACTGATTCTCAAGGTCCCCACCTTAGTTAATAGGGACTCTAGTTAACGAGGACTGAGGTTTCAATAAAAAATAGCTTTAAAATAGTCTTATAGAAGCGCTGCGGGAATAAAAAAGCCACCCTAATTGCAATAGGGTGGCTTTAGGTATTTTAGGTTTTAAATCGCGATCTTAGTGCAGTCGCTCTAACACACCATCGAGGAAGAACTTTGTTCCATCTTTTTTGGTGACTTCAGCCTTCACAAGGAAGGTTTCTTTGATCATTTTACTAAAGCCAAAGTTTTTAGCTCTACTTGTCGAACGCTGCGAATTCACATAAGTACCATTCGTTTTGTAGTAGTAGTAGTAAACTTGTTTGACTTCGTTTAAGTCCGCAACTGTACCATCAATTCGTAAAGTATATTTCGTAGAAGATTTTGATTGGCTTGCTAAATAGATACCCAGCTTAATGCTTCCGAGATTAACTTCTTCGGCAACTACTCTTACCGTATCTTGTGAAGAGAGTTGTCCGTTACTAACAGTCAGTCTGAATTCATACGTCCCCTCAGCTGAAGCAACAAAGGTAGGCTTAGAAGTATTTGCTCTACTAAGTGTTGCTGTTGGACCCGAGACCTGTACCCAGTTGTAAGTTAAGTTATATCCCTGCGGATCGTTACTTCTACTTCCATCAAGAGTGACGGTGTTGTTTACGTACACACTTTGATCAGAGCCCGCATTTGCTACTGGAGCCTGTACCTGACCGACAGACACAGTGATTTGTCCGCTGAGCACTGAACCGTGTGAATTGCTCACTTGGACTTGGTATTTACCTGCATCAGATGTCTGTGCACTTTGAACTCTTAAAGATGCTGATTTTGAACCAGTGATTCCGCTTCCGTCAGAAAGGTTTGATCCGTCTTTCTTCCACTGGTAACTCAAGTCTGA
>CAYXYF010000038.1:0-8446 GCA_964469265.1 uncultured Bdellovibrionales bacterium | reverse complement strand
GCTGCCATACGTGGTTCTTCTTCATCCCCATGGTTGTGAGTCTCGTGGCTATGGTCGTGATCTGCATGTAGAGCATCGTCACCATAATTTAGGCGGTTGATCTTTGTAATTTTATATCCATCAGATTTTTCATCATAACTGATGTTATAAAAGTCAGACTTTGTTTTAACACTGGCTTCGTAGATTCCATTGACTTGGGTCATAACAACAAGAGAGCTTGGATCACCGTCGATTTTACCAACCCAAGTGAAGTTTTCCGTTGCACGTTGGCTCATAGACGAGCGTGTAATCTTATATTTTTTTCCGTTCACGTTGAGAGAAACTTCAGGAAGAGTCGAAAGCTCATAGATATTCTGATCCATAAAGGACTCTAAAGAAATCGGATGGGTTTCTTCATCTTTGTTTGTAGTAAATAAAGGAGAAGGAACTATGTTTTCCTTGGCAGCTGTTGTAGAGGTTTTCGGTTTTACAGAAGACTCTTTAACTTTTTGTGTATCTGCTGGCAGTGTATCGCTTTGACTTGATGATAGGCTCATCACACCCTGTTCATGAACACTAAGTTCTTCGGTGCGATCGTTGCTTAGATAAGCCAAACCAACCATTGCAATACCAACTAAGATATATTTAATCCCTGACCCCATAAACCCCCCGGCTTAGAAATGTTGCGATAGGACTTACAATTGCAACGTAGAGACCAACTGGTTTGCAGTTAAAATTGAATGCGCCGAAATTTAGTAGTCAGATGTAAACAAAAAGTACGACAGAACGAAATTGGAAGGTTCTAAAGCGAGACGTCTCAAACCGAGACATTATTTAAAATGAGACACAAACTTTGAGTGCGAGAAAATATATTTAGAAATATCGTTAATAACTACACATCTAAAACACAATTGAAAGTGGGCTTTGAAGCCCCTTTTGTAGCATACTTCTCCAAGCAATTAGCCTAATTTAGTTGCATTTCGATGGAGTGAGAAAATGAAACGCAACCCCTTATTTATATTTATGATATTCGCCGTTCTGGTGATGGTGTTTCCAGATTGTCTCTTCGCGCAAAGTGGACTTGAGGGACAAATCAGTACAACGATTAACAATCTTGTTCGAGTTATTAATATACTCATACTCGGATTTATTGTCTGGGCGGGTTTTCTCATTGCTAAAGGTGAAGCTTCTGGAATGAGCAGATTAATCTACGGCATCATCGGTCTTCTTGTCGTCAATGCAGCACAAATGATTATTGCCTACTTCAGATTATGAGGATTTATGAGATCAGTTGTATATCGAAATCTAGATAAACCTTTTCAAATCCTGGGCTTTAACACTCAGGAGCTCGTCATGTTGGTCGTACTGTTTGTCGTAGGAGGCGAGGTTGCGTCTTTCATAGGACTCAGTAAATTTTGGCCGCTGATGTTAACAGTTTTAGTGGGCGGAACTATTCAGTGGTTTCGGTACTCCTTGGGTGAGCATTTTTTAAAAAAACTTTTTAGATTCTGGGAACTTCCCAAAGAACTCTTACCGAGGGTTTTTCGGTATAAGAAAAAAGAGGAGAGTTAATGTTCGGTTTCTTCAAAGAGCCAAAACCTACATCCTCATCTCATGACGGTATTTCTCTGCGTAACTTTTGGAAAGTTAAGACTGTAGGAGAAAGCGGTGCTCTTTATTCAAACGATAACAGAACTGGCATACTCTTTCAGTTAGAAGGCGTCGATGGTTCATTTCTTTCTCCAGAGCAAAGACAATTGCTTCATAATGACTGGAGATCTGTTCTTCAGTTTTCTCAAGGTGACGAGGTCCAATTTATCTTTCGCAAACGGGTAGAGTTTAGTGAGTGGATTGAAGAGCAACTTGATCAGATGTTCTTAAGCAATAACCCCTATGGCCGAAGGATAATGCTAGATCGGTTGACAGATCAGGTCTCACAGATGAGCGACAATCAACCCAATCTGTTTTCGCAAAAGATTTTACTTTGCTTTTGGACAAAAGAAACCTTTGATGAAATCAGTCTTAACCAAAAAAAGCTTCTCCTGCAAACTCAGTTTAGTTCCTTTGGATCAAAGGTGCGAATCTTGGACAAAGCTGCGATTCTTCGTGAACTCCATGCCAGCGCCCACGGCCTTGACTCGGTGGAATCGCCACAAGGTGAGTGGCCCTATGTTCGGATCGAGGCTGGACATATTCAAATCGAAAATGATTCCTTCAGGGCCTTAGAACTGAGCAGGCTTCCAGAATCCCATACGGAACTCGGAATGATGCAGTCTTTGACAAGCCTTCCATATCCCATGGATATATGCGTTCGTCTCAAAGTGGTTGATCCACGTCCACTCATTGCAAGGTTGGAGCGGAAAAGAAATCTCTTAAGTTCTAAGAGTGCAAACAAAAGCGCTCCTTCCCCGAGTGTTGAAAGCCAAATGGATCAGATTGATCAAGTTTTGCGAAGCCTAGCTGATAAAAGCGAAAGTATTTTTAAACTCAGCATGACAGTCGGCCTAAGGTTTTCAAAAGAGATGACCACAGCACAGCGAACGGCCATGGGCGTGGTGATGCGGGCAGCATCCCAAATGGATTTTTGCGAGTTAGAAGAGTCAACACTTGGTACCTTTGATAGCTATCTTGAGTGCATTCCAAGTTTTGCAGGAGAAAATATTCAAGAGCACACCGTTTTGGGCTCCAATGCCATTCACTTTCTACCTTTATTTAGACCATCCAAGGGCGATCAGAAGTCTGTTGTGACATTCCAAACAAGAAATTCTTCTTTATATGCTATAGATCCTGTTGATCCACAACTTGCAAATTACAATTGGCTCGTGAGTGGAACCAGTGGCGCAGGAAAAAGTTTCTTTGTGAATTCTTTAATTGCTCAAAGTGCAAGTATTAACCCGAATATCTTTATTGTTGATATCGGGGGCTCTTACAATAAGCTCACTAAATTTTTAGGCGGCGAAGTTCAAAGCTTACAGCCTGGTGAAGGTTTTGAGATTAGTCCATTCTTTCTTAAAAAAAGTCCAGACTCTGATGAAGAACGGATGAGAAGAAAGCACATCTTCCAGATATTTCTAGAAATGACTCGTTTAGATGGCCAGCTCCCTGCCATCGAGGTCAGACACCTCTTATCAGAGGTTTTAGACGGATTATTTCAAAAAGAAACCCTTCCGAAAAATCCTATCACGTACATCATTGAGAAACTGAAAAAAAATCCTACAGAAGAAGCCAAGCGACTGATCATGTTGCTTGAACCATGGAAAAAAGAAAATTACTTCGGTCAGTTTATAGATACAGATAAACCGCTTAAAATGGATAATAAAATCCTCACTTTTGATCTTAAGGGGTTAACGGATTTTGAAGATTTATCGCGCGTCGTACAACTTATTATTTGCTCAAGCCTTTGGGCAAAGATTAGAGCAACGGAGAAGAGTATCTTCTCTTGGGTGGTATTGGATGAGGTTGCATTTTCTTTATTGAAAGCACAACCGCACTTTGTTGACGAGCTAGTCTCAACACTTAGAAAATACTACGCGGGCGTTGTTATCGTGGTCCAAGACTTAGAGAAGGTGACATCAAATCTTGCTGGATCAAGCATTTTGCAAAATACATACTCTAAGGCCATCCTACAACAACGCGGAAATCCTAAAAACTACTCCGAATCCTTAGACCTAAATCAAATCGATCAGTGGGCAATTGAATCTTTAAGAAGAGAAAAGGGACTTTATTCAGATATTTTTCTGATACGAGATGCCGACAAAACTGTAATTCGACATATTCCGAGTGAACTTGAATATTGGCTTGCAACCACGGCACCTGAAGACACCCGTGAAATGGCGGACTTCGACCACCAAGACCAAGAATTTCAGAAAAATTTCTTAAAGTTCATTTCTCAAAACAAAGGAGCTGAACTATGAGATTTATATTTATTTTATTTGTTTTTACTGCGGTTCACGTTAGCGCTCAGCAATCCTTACCCATTTCAACTCAGAGTATCCAACTTCAGGAACTCATTGAGAAATCAGAAACGCAGATTGAGTCGTTAAAAGAAATTCTAAAACAAAGCAAACACGACACGGCGTCGTTAGAAAAAATTAATGGTATCCTAAACAAGCTCTCTGCAGGAATTGACACGTCTTTAGAGAAGTACCGTGGCACGGATGCTTATCAAAAAGCAATGTTAGAGCTTCAATCCAATAATGACTTTCAGAAAGTATACTCAGACCCAAAAGACCTTCGTGAATCTTCAGGGCATCCTGCTTTAGAGGAGTCCAGCGAACAATTTGATAAGATTATGAGCTTTCAAAAAGAAAGTGTTAGAGCAAATCAGGGAGATCTGGAGAATCAAACACAGCTAGAGACAGCGCTTCAAAAGGCTGAGGCTGGATTTGTACCGAAACTTCACGCACAAGCACAGCTTGGCGAATGGAAAACCAACACAAGGCTTTCAGCGCAAATGACGGAACTACTAGGTGCTATACATGCCATCCGAGAAGAATTGCGACTGGCGCGACTTAAAAGCGAACGGCCAGAACTTTTGGAATCTCTCCTGAAAGGATCTGAAATCCAAAACCAAAAACTGCAAGAGGCGAAGAATAGATGAATTTGTTGGCGGCTGCTCAAATTGTAGATATTTTTCCGATCATTGATGGGGTCTTTGGGTTCCATAGTGATTGGTTCGTCGATTTTTTGCCAAAGATGATTAGACCAGCTTATTTGATGATGGTGCTCTTGTTAGTTATTTCAGTGGGAATCATGGTGCTAAAGCGTTTTGATGACACGAACCTTGAAAGAAAGCTATGGAATATCCCAGTTATAATTACCATTATTGTAGCGTGGCCTTCTGTTGTTTTAGGAATCAAACGATTGGTTGATACTTTTAATACGTTTTTGATTAAAGATATCTTCCAGTTTGAGTGGGATGGTTTTGGCTTCCCTGGTTTTGAGAATGTCCAGAGTCTGTTCGGATGGAGTGCGAAAGCTATTGTTTCTATTCTTCCAAGTTTGAGCTACTGGATAATTTACTCGTTCTTTGTTGTTTTCTTTTTTCTCTATGCGGTCTTGGGCCCCTTTGTTTTGGCCAAAGGGATCCTTACGGACGAAATCGATACGTTTGTTGAGCTTGCAAAAGACTTGATGATTTTATTTTTGTGGCAAACCATGTTGGTTCTTTTTGTGGCATTTATTATGCCAGAGATAGTTAGTAAAAAAAGTTACGGACCAAGCATTGAGGCGAGTATCTTCCTGCGTTCTATAATCTTAAGCTTGTTGATACTTTTTGTTCCATCCATGACGCGTAAATTTGCTGAGAGTTTAGGACACTCGTTTGCACCGCCATTTGTCAAAGCGGGTGCGATGTTATTAGGGACAACTCTTCTCTCAAAAGGAGTGGCCGTTGCAGGTGCGCCAGCGTTAGCGCAAAAAGTTCATCACCAATCGCATAACATCCACGCCGCAATGGAATTTAGAAAAAGATATAAGCATCGTCAAAAGATCCTAGAATTGGAACATCAAAATGAGCGTCTGCGAGATACCTTTGAAGCTCAACACGACCAGACCGAAGAAGAAGACAACGAGCGATTTATTCAGTTATCAAAACTTGCCAATGAAGAGTTGCATAGGAGCGATGATGAGAAGCAGTAGTTACCGTTTCTTCATTATCTTTTTGTTGCTGACTCTAGCCCTCCCGACGGGAGTCGATGCTCGAAAAACGTCAGGTATGCGCGTTGTTACCAGCACCTCCTGTGATCCGATACGAGTGAACTTGGGTTTGGGAATGACAACACAGATTGTCTTAGAGCAAAAGCCTAAGGTTACTCTCCATGCTGATAAAAGACATTTTAAAATTCATACGACGGAACATTCAAGTCGTAGCATAGCAATTATTCCATTTGTAGAGTCCAATGAGCTCAACGCGTTTAGAAATGGTCAAGGTAAGTTGCCATCACCAAAAGCTTTGGCGGAACTTTTAGATAAAAGTTTTAAAACAAATTTGTTTGTGTACTTTGAAAACGACAATCAACTGATGTTTGATCTTCGCTTTGTTGAAAAATCCAAAGCGGACTACTTAGTAAAGGTCAGGCAGACCTTCAATGAAAGGTGCGTTCTATGAGCCTTGACGACCTTTTGAAGGGCGATAGCCCGTCACCAAGCTGGAAAAATCAAAGAAACAAGCTCACTCAAATTGTAGTGGGCCTAACAGTGGTTTTAATCGCAATTGTTTTAATTGGTATTGGGCTTTGGAGGGTTTCGGAAAACACCAAGATAGAAGATCAAAAAGAACAAGAGGCTGCATTAGTCACTGAACTTTTAAAGTTGGAGCACGAAACAAAAAATTTGCAAGAGGAAATCAAAGGAATAAGAACTGCTGCTAGTGTTCCTCCGCGGCCGAAGAAAACTGTTCCACAAAGAAGAGTTGCGCAAGCTGCACCTGCAGTGCCTGACTATTCAGATCAAATTATTAGTTTTGATCCAGGAGAAGGGTTTACTGTAATAGAGATGTCCAATGAAGGCTTATATATACCCACAGGAGCCATTTTTCGAGCAAGACTCATTACGCCGATCAAAACCTCAGTTCAACGAACTTTTGTCATAGCGGAGACCACTCACGAGTTTCGGATGGATATGGACCGAAGAATACCAAAAGGGTCTCGGCTTATTGGGCGCTCGCATTTGAATACAATTTTAAAAGGAGTCATTGTTGAGTTTGACACTTTGGTTTTACCAGCAGGGATTGAAACAAGAATAAGCGGTCTTGCTCTATCAAGAAATGCGTTACCTGAAATTGACGGTCTGTATTTTTCTGATGACCTTCAAAACTACGGTGCGGCCTTGGCCTTCGGATTTTTAAGTGGTTTTACAGAGGCCGCGCGGACTCGTGAACCGACCATTATCGGAAGCCAACCTGAGGTGACGGTTTCTAATCAGGTTTTATCTGGTTTAAGTACGGCGTCTTTTCAAGTCGCAGAAAATATCTTGCACGATATACGCTCACGAAGTGTGGAGTATGTAGTGGTGCCAGCAGGTGAGCCAGTGTTTGTCGCTCTAACTCAGCGATACGAGATCAATCAAAGGAGTGCTAGAAATGAAAAAGAATAGTTTGCGATGGCTTGTCATAGCGTTAGTAGTTCTCCAAGTGGGCTGCGCCACTGGCCAAAGTAATTACAATAATAAAGTACTAGGCGGTCTACTTGCTGGCGCAACTGTAGGAGCCGTAGCAGGAAGCACATTAACGGGAAGTGGAGCTTCCTCTGAGCAGAAGACAAGAAATACAATCATTAGTTCCATTGTGTTTTCACTTATCGGTGGTGGAGCTATGGCTTGGCACCATCGTCAAATTGAAAATGCAAAGCTTGAAGTTTCTGGGCGGTATGCACGCTATAGACTTTGTGACCCTGAAGAATTACAACCCGAGTTTATGAGACAAATGCAAATGGGACAGCAAAATGAAGGAACCATATATCGGTTAGATGAAAATCAAGTCGGAAAACTTGCCATCACACTTGATGATAGTACAAAGTGGGTTTATCCAAATTTCAGAAAGCGATATCTTATGCCAGAAAGAGGTGAGACTAGGGTCTTATCAGAACGTTATATTTGGGAAATTGTAAAGCCAGGATCATTTGTAACCCGTTCGCAAAATCCAGAATACTTTTTATCGGATCCACCCAGCGGAGAAAAGCCAAGGCCAGACGACGACTGGCCTTGGCCAGAATAAAAAGCTTAAGGGGCTACAGTATTTCGTGGGCTAGGGTTGATGCCCGCTCTTCGCTCTGTATCTCCAGAAATTGCATCAGGATTGACATCACTGATTGCGATGTCGGTGAGTTTGGAATCTGCTGATTTTTCTTCATGCAATGTTTCTTCTAGAATTTTAACGTCTTCGTTAAGACCTAACATCATTGCATAACATCTTGCCGTGCCGTAACCTGCGATTTCATAGTGTTCAACTTTCTGAGCCGAAGCAATGATTGCAGCGTCCTTGACATGGTCTTCTCCCTTCCATTCCTTCATTTCTTCTTCACCCTCGGCAATGAGTCCCTTCATTGCTTTACAAGTTTCTCTTTCAGGCTGCATGTCATGACGAGAAAAAATTTGTTCCAGTCTTTGAACTTGTTCTTGCGTCTCTGTGAGGTGGGATTCAAGGGCAGTCTTCAATTCATCCGAAGTTGCTTGTTGAGCCATCTTCGGTAGGGACTCGATCATTCTGTGCTCGACATCATACAAATCTTTAATTGTTGCAAAGTAGAGTTCTTTAAGATCAGCCATATGGTTCTCCTTAGTTGATAATTTAAAGTCAGACTAACCTTTAAACTTGCAAGACATAGGCCGCCCGTAAAACTGAAGAGAGATAGAAGCACTCCCTTAATGGGCGTAATGGTCTTTGATCGTGGCAATACGCCCAATCGCTTTTTATTTTTAGTTGGCGATTCCGGCAAGATTGATCGATTGCATCCTGCAATCGACCCTG
>CAYXYF010000037.1:1264-16241 GCA_964469265.1 uncultured Bdellovibrionales bacterium | reverse complement strand
ATTCGCAACAACTTTTTTTGCACGAGCAGGGTATAAGGCAACTAGCTTTCCACCACTTGGAGTGGATTGGACGCGCGTTAAACCCGAAGAGTCATTGAGTAAAAGATTATAAAACGTTCTTGTCAGCGGGGACTCTCTGAGGAAAGCTGAGGATTCAAACTCAATAACCAGAGGCATATTCATCCGAGCGGCCGAACGATATGCTTGCTCAACTTGATGGGCTAAACCTTGAAAAGCCAATGAAAAGTGCTGAAACTTTCTTTTTTCTAATCCCGTATCTCCGTACTGAATACCTTTAAAGAAAAAAAGTATTCCGAGCTTATCAGTCCTTGGATCGAGGGAATAGGATTCGTAAACTAGGCGCTTATCACCTTTGATATTTGTAATTGTTTGTCTGATTTCACTATGACGAGACTGAAGGGCGCGAAGAGTATATTCTTGTAAAGCAGTTCTGGAATTTTGAGCATAGATATAAGAAAGCTCTTGGGCTTCGTGCTTTGCAGTTAACTTTTTTTTGAATGGCAAAAAAGATCGGAATCGATGGAGCATGTTTGACGTGTTTCTCCAGTTGTCCTTTTTTCCGATAAAGACTTCGAGTTCTTGTTCGACCTCCCAGTTCGATAGGCGCTTGAGTTGGGAATAGTTGGGAGGCTGATAGGCTGTGGCCGTCGTCGGATTCGAGTGTGCTGGCAGTGCTAAAGACATGAAGACAATCAATAAAAAATAGGGGCGCATGTTCAACTCCATTTACGAGTATTTGTATTCAAATTTTATGCCCCAAGATATATGGCCCACTTATAGTACTTTATCCCTCTCCTCGCAACAGCCTTGAGATGAACCTGTAATAGTGCCAAGGCTGCTTAAATATTGGCTTTTTCAAAGAATAAAGTGACGATTATGGTCGCCAGTATTGAAGAAAGTTCTCATGCGAGTCTCCAAAATAAGCACATTTTTGAGTTGAGCGGGGTCCTCCGATTGCACAATTAGAATGAGCAAAGGAAGAGGATTTAAGTTATGAGAAAGTTATTCGCACTTGGATTTATTATTTTTACGGTGGCGTCTATAGATGCCATGGCGTTTTCAGATATTGGAACTTCTAGATCCAGCTGTGCTGCTGCTAAAAATGAGGCTGAGGTTATTGCTCGCGGCCATTGTCTGAGTCTTGATACCACTCCGAATATTCGTCGGTTCGGGAAGTGCCAAAGAAAAAAGTATAATGGAAAACGTGAATATCGCGTCTCTGTCATTTACCGTTGCCAGATTGATACTAAAGGATTTGATCAGTACTAAGGCAATATAAAGCCACAACATAATGCTTTGACAGGTTTTAGGTCCCCTGACACCATAGAGAGATGGCTGAATGGAAGTACTTAAAACCTGGTGATATTGTTGACGTTATCGCTCCGTCTTCGTTCTGTTCTCGTGAGAACTTAAAGGCAGGAGTAAAGTACCTTGAAAACCTAGGCCTTGAGGTGAGGATACCAAAAGATCTCGTTCGCCCTGATTTTGTTTATGCAAACAATACGAAAAAAACTTTAGCCCACATGAAGAAAGCTTTTTATAACACTGAGAGCTCAGCGGTCTGGTGTTTGCGTGGGGGCTCAGGTGGATTTCGTTTAATGCACGAGCTATACAAGTGGAAGAAGCCTAAGAAAAATAAAATCTTTGTTGGAATCAGTGACACGACATTCGTTCATATGTTTCTTAACCAGAAATGGAAGTGGCCAACACTTCATGCACCGATGATCTCTATGCTCGGACCAAAGAAAAGTAGCCGCGCAGAAAGAAAAGACCTTGAGCGAGTGATCTTTGGAAAAACCGACACCGTGGTATTCAATCAGCTAAAAGCACTTAATAAGGCTGCATTAAAATCAAAATCCATAAAGGCTGAGATTGTGGGTGGGAACCTATGTATTGTTGAGTCCACCGTCGGCACTTTCTATGCGCCAAAATTTAAAAACAAAATTGTTTTTTTAGAAGATATTGATGAGAGAGGATATGCTCTTGAAAGATCCCTTGAACACTTAAGAGCTGCGGGGGTCTTTAATGGCATTAAGGCCATTGTTCTTGGAGATTTTGTGGGTGGTGAAGAGCGCGACGGTAAAGATTTTACTTTGACGGCATTGAAACGCTTTGCCGAGAATTCTCCATTTCCAGTTGTTCGCGGTGTGAAGTCAGGTCATGGAGCCCTGGTACGAACATTGCCCTTTGCCACGCCTGCTGAGTTGTTTTTAGGAAAAAAATCAACATTGGTTGTAAAAACAGGTGGAACATTTTAGTGATCGAAAAAGCGATTCAAAAAGAATTAGATTTATTTGTAGGAAATGTCACTCCAGGAATAAAAGTTCAAGTGTTTCAGAGGGGAGGACTCGTTGCTGATATCGAGCAGGGCGAAGTTTATCCTTATTATGATTTTGCTTCACTAACTAAAGTTCTTTTTACGGTAACGGCCCTTATGCCACTTTACCAAAATCAAGCGCGTATTTTAGAAGATAAAGTTTTAAAGTTCTTACCGTGGTTTTTAAACACGTCGGTGAACGTGCGGGAATTACTCACGCATACGTCAGGATTCGTATGGTGGAAGCCTTTTTATAAGTCTCTTAAGATCAGAGACACTCGTGAGCAGCGCTGGGAATTTTTGAAAGAACTGATCGCCAATGAAAAAGTTGAGCTTTCAACGAAGGCAACTTATTCCGATATAAATTTTTTTCTTCTGGGTTATATTTTGGAGCAAGAATATAAAATGCCTCTCGAAAAAATTTGGCAAAAAATTCAAGGGCAGTTTGGCCTTCACGACACCCACTTTCATATTGATAACAAACCTGTTTATGAACAGAAAAACTATGCACCAACGGAAGAATGCGGCTGGAGAAAAAGACGGTTGCAAGGAGAGGTTCATGATGAAAACGCTTATGCTCTGGGTGGAGTAGCGCCGCACGCTGGTTTATTCGGCACAATTGAAGACCTATCAAAGTGGATGTTAAAACTTCGCGAGTTGTATTATGGGGATTTTTCAAAGAAGGATTCACCGATATCTTCTGAAACAGTTCAGAGCTTCTTTAATCGTGCAATTGCTCCCACTATCGGGGATTTTGCTTTAGGCTTTATGATGAAGAGTGGAGCAAACTCAACAGCCGGACAAATTCTATCGGACAAAACCATCGGTCACACTGGCTTTACTGGAACGTCGATTTGGTTTGATCCAGAAAATGATATTATTGTCAGTGTACTCTCAAATCGAGTTTATTTTGGAAGGCAGAACACAGAGCAATTTCGTGAGCTGCGAATTGCAGTTCACGAATGTATTGGCAAATCACTCATTGGCTAAGGAGAAAAACTGTGGGGCAGAGTTTTAAATCAAAGCATGTTCATCTTATGGGAGTTTGTGGTACTGCCATGGCATCCCTTGCGGGGTTATTTAAATCCCTCGGCGCGAAGGTGACAGGCAGTGATCAAAACGTTTATCCTCCGATGTCTACTCAGTTAGAAAAAATGGGAATTCAGATTCAAGAAGGTTACAAAAAAGAAAATTTAATTCCTGAACCTGATCTAGTGATTGTGGGTAACGTCATTCGCAGAGACTACGAAGAAGCCCAAGCGCTTCTTGCTTCAAGCATTCCATACACCTCTCTTCCTAAAGCCATGGGAGATTTTGTTATTGAAGACCGGCACTCTATTGTGGTGAGCGGGACCCATGGGAAAACAACAACAACTGCAATGATGACATGGCTTGCAGAGAAAGCAGGTAAGAAGCCAGGTTTTTTAGTCGGTGGAATCCCTAAAAACTACGATTATTCTTTTAAACTTCCTGACGGAGATTTTTTTGTTATCGAAGGTGACGAGTATGACACGGCCTTTTTTGATAAAGTTCCAAAGTTTGTGCATTACAAACCTCAATCTGTAATCTTAACATCCATTGAGTTTGATCACGTGGATATCTACAAAAACATGGATGATGTAAAGAAAGCGTTCCACACTTTGATGACATTAATCCCGCCAAACGGAAATCTAATTTACTGCGGGGATTCAAAAGAAGTTGTAGAAGCCGCAAACCTTTGCAGAGTTACAAACAAATTTTCTTACGGCCTAAAAAATGGGGACTATCAAGCCTGTAACATAATTTTTGGTGAACATTGTGAGTTTGATGTTTCATTTCAAGGAAAGATTATTGACCGCTTAAAGTTAAAAGTGATCGGGCGATATAATATTTTAAACGCCCTCGCAACCTACGCATTGGCAAGAACTCTTAAATGGGATTTAGCAAAGGCAAAAGATGGCCTTCTTACTTTTGAAGGCGTGAAACGCAGACAAGAAATCATTGGCACACCCAATGATATCACCGTCATCGAAGACTTTGCTCACCATCCGACGGCGGTGAGTTTAACCATCGAGGCAGTGAAGGAGAGGTTCGCTGATAAAAAGGTATTCGCGCTTTTTGAACCTCGGTCTGCGACTTCAAGGAGAAACATTTTTCAAGATGACTATATAAAGGCTTTTGAAAAAGCGGACTGCACGATATTGCCAGAAATTTTTAATGCGCAAGCCTTAGCAGCCGATGAGCGCCTCTCTCCTGAGGCCATCATTGAGACACTGAAATCTAAAGGCAAGGAAGCACACCTAATCCCTCAAGTGGACGGCATAGTAGAATTCCTAAAAGCCAACGCCAAACCAGGAGACGTCATCCTAATCATGTCCAACGGAGCCTTCGGCAACATCTACAAAAAACTCCTATCCACCCTCCAAGGTACGCCGTACCTTTTTGTCTAGGCCCGCGTCAAAAAACGGGGACGGACTTCGTTTTCTGAGGACGGCGAGACGAGGGATCTTTGTCGGCTTCTAATTGCGCTCTGAGCGGTGGAAGTATGACGCTTAGCTGGACGAAAAGGTACGGCGTACCTGGTCTATTCGATTAGTTCGCCGCGCGCGTTAGTGTTTTCACGGCAGAAAAGGCCATTGATCAAACCGCTGAAGTCTGCTTGACCGCCCTGGATTTGAAAAGTCACTTTGCAAAGCAGCTCACTGGGTTCTTCGGATGTAAAATAGACATTTATAAAGTTTGCTGCACACATCGCGCGCACCGTGGATTTTTTGTCGAGATTCAAAATTTCATTACCAGACCGAATGATACTCTCGATTACAACTGGTGTACTATAAACAGAAGCCATTTTCTCTTTAGCTTCAAGCACGTATGAAAGCTCAGCAATCTCTGAATCAGATAAGTCGTCGCCGCCGCAAGCACGCGCCTCAGACATGAAGACTGATATGCAAATAGTAATTATCAAGAATAAATGGCCCATAAAACTCCCCTTTGGATTAGATAAGGCGGTTATCGCTTCTGTGGCAGCTAGTAATCAAACACCAAAGCTTTAAGGTGAAGATTTTTCAGAAGAACTCCATCCCCCAACTTGCCACTTTATTCATCATTCCCAGGGCCATAGAAGCTGAGGCGGACATCGGGAATGCCAGATGCAAACTTGGACCTTTTGGTGACGCGGAGCTAGACAAAAAGGTACGGCGTACCTGTTGAAAGTTTTGTGGAAACTTCTTAGTGTGTCCGAGATTCGGGCGGCTTTAAATCGATTGGGGAGTAATGGCAAAAACGGATAAAAAGCTAACACCTTTGATGAAGCAGTATTGGGATGTGAAATCTGTCCATATGGATAAGATTTTATTCTTTCGCATGGGGGATTTTTATGAGCTTTTTGATCAAGATGCTATCACCGCTGCCCCGATTCTTGGCATCGCACTAACAGCACGGAACAAAAATAGTCCAGAAGCCACTGCCATGTGTGGGATGCCCCATCACAGTGCTGCTAACTATATCAATAAACTTCTGAGCCATAATTTTAAAGTCGCAATCTGTGATCAGGTAGAAGAAGCTTCCGCAGCAAAGGGGATTGTAAAGCGAGCTGTGACTCGAATTCTTTCTCCAGGTATGGTTTATGATCCAGACACCTTAGATCAAATCTCGAACAACTACATTTGCAGTTATGATAACTCTACGATTTCTTTTCTTGATGCCACAACGGGTGAAGCTTTCTACTACAAATACACCAATGAAATTGAAAGAACAAAGCTGCTTAACATCTTAGCCCCTGTAGAAATTGTTTTGGATTCAGAAAATTACGATAAATACCTAAAAGAAAAAACCGAAGTCCAACGTCCCTGCGTGACTGAACATAATTCCATTAAAGAAGAAGCTGCCTTAACGAGTTCTGCAAGGCTGATTTCTTATGCCGTGACCATGCAAGGCCAAGAGATCTTGCAAACCCTTCAGCCCTTTGAAGAGAGATCTTTTTCTCAACGCTTAGAACTAAACTTTCAAACCATTAAGCATTTGGAAATTTTTGAAACCTACAGAGGCGAGTCTAAGGGAAGCTTTTTTACCGCTATTAATAAAACCAAGACCGCCGCTGGTAGCCGGAAACTTAAAAACTGGATTTTATTTCCACTTCAAGAGCAACAAAGAATTTTAGAACGCCAAGAGCAGGTGCGGTTTTGGATAGACCATCTGCCAGAGTTAAAACGCTTAAGACAAATGTTAGGTGAAATGGGCGATATCGAGCGCAGGCTTGGTAAGATATCCAATCCAAATTGCAATGCCAGGGATTTTGTGTCTTTAAAAAACTCTGCTGCAGCAGGTGTGCAAGTTTCAAGACTTGCGCGGGCAGGAGAAAAATCTTTACCGCAGTTGTTATCGCTGATTGAACGTATTGAAAAAACCATTGTCGACGAACCGCCACAAACAACTCGAGCAGGGCATATTATTCGCAAAGGTTTTGATGGAAACCTTGATCGTTTGATTCAACTCTCTGAGGACTCGCAAAGTCTTTTAAGTGAAATGGAGCAAAAAGAAAAAGAGCAGACGGGGATTCCTTCTCTTAAAATTCGTTATAACTCAGTTTTTGGATTCTATATCGAAGTCACAAAAGTGCATTCAGACAAAGTTCCAAAACACTATGTGCGTAAACAAACCCTCACAAATGCAGAACGATATATCACCGATGATCTGCACAAGCTTGAGCAGCAAGTTCTTTCTGCAAAGGCAAAACGCGAAGAACTTGAATATGAAATTTTTGAAGAACTAAGAGCGCATATCCTCAAAAACGCCCAAGAGCTTTTAAAGTTTGCTCATATCTGGAGTGAAATTGATGTTTTCAGCAGTCTTGCGTGGCTAGCGATCGAAATGAATTACTCTCGTCCTTCATTTACACAAAATAGATCACTAAGCCTTAAAAGTTCACGACACCCTGTTATTGAACAACTAACGACAAATTCTTTTGTTCCCAATGATATTTCCATTGCGCCCAACGGCTGCCTGTTACTAACAGGGCCGAATATGGCTGGGAAGTCTACCTTGATGAGACAAGTTGCTTTAACGGCAATTCTTGCGCAAATAGGATCTTTTATCCCTGCAGGCCCATCTCAGTTGCCGATCTTTGATCGAATCTTTACGCGGATTGGTGCTAGCGATAATTTGAGTGAAGGGCTCTCAACATTTATGGTGGAAATGACGGAGACGGCTTATCTCTTAAAGAATGCCACAGAGAAGTCTTTAGTTGTCCTTGATGAAATCGGACGCGGGACAAGCACTTATGACGGGATGAGCTTGGCTCAAAGTATTTTAGAGTATCTTGTCACTCATGTTCGCTCGATGACTTTATTTGCCACTCACTACCACGAGATCACATCGCTACAAGCGAAGTTTCCGCAGGTCGAAAATGTGCACATGAAAGTGGCAGAAAGCCAACGCACTCGGAAAATCACGTTTCTATATACGTTAACTCGTGGACCAGCCAATAAATCCTATGGGATTGAAGTGGCAAAACTTGCGGGCTTGCCATTGCAAGTTACAAATCTTGCGCGCAAATTACTAGAGCAAAAAGAAAACTTACAAGAGCAAAGCTTGCCACTTTTCAATACCCCAATTCTAAGTCCTACAGAGGGGGATTTGGATGAAAGCACAGAAAAATGGAAGAGTGTCATTGATGAAATTACGGAGTTTCCGACGGCACAGACTAGCCCTCTTGAGGCTCTCAATAAGATCGAAACCTGGAAAAAGAATCTGAATTAATAGGAAAGTGAGTCAGAAAAAAATGCGACTCAATATTTTGGCCTTAAAGACTAAGGTCTGTAAACTACTATCTTCAATTTCGATTAGAATTGCGTTAAGGCACCAGATTTCTTAAAAAATCTTAAAAAAACGCTTGTCGGGGATAAAAATATTTTTAACAATTTACTTAACCTATCCAGACTTTTATTGAGTCTAGTTTTAGGGTAAGGGGCGAGTTCTTAATTTGATTTGGGAACTCAAATAGTTCAGACTTTAATAGAGGCGATTAAAGTCCAAATTATAAAAATAGCGGAATTGGATTTCCGGTTATTAACTTTAAAGGGGAGGAGCAAGGATGCTCAGAGACGTACTTATCAACCAAAAAGGTCTATCGAACAGGGAAGCAGAAGTAGCTGAACTTGTAACTAAAGGTCTAAGCAACAAGGAAGTTGCAAATCAACTTTTCGTTACAGAAAAGACAGTGAAGTTTCACTTAACTAACATCTACAAAAAGATGAGCTTAAAGTCTAGAGCACAACTTATTGTATGGTGTATGCCGCACTTCTCATTTGCTGAAGCTCCTGCTGCTGCAAATGCAAACGTCGGTGCAGCACCAGCTAGCTCGTCAAACGAGTCTGCTGCTTCAAACCAATCCATTCAAAACACTATTCCTTCTGGGAACACTACTGTTGGTGGCCTTAAAGGTGGTAGCGGTTCAGGATTCGGTTACTAAGCTTACTCCCTAATGAACATAGTACTTGGACGAGGTTCTCGTCCAAGTCGACATGCTCAGCGAAGGGACTGCTGTGTCTAGTTCAACTCACTCAAAATCTGTTCAATCATCTCAAGTCATCATGACAGAGATGGTTCTTCCTTCACACACCAATGCTCTTGGTAGTATTTTTGGTGGCGTTATCATGTCTTGGATAGATATTGCTGCCGCAATCTGTGCTCAACGCCATAGCAATTCAACCGTCGTTACTGCAAGTATCGACGCTCTTCACTTTGTTGCACCTGTGTATAAAGGTTGGATCGTGAACTTAAAGGCATCTTGCAACTACGCTGGCCGAAGTTCCATGGAAATTGGCGTAAGAATCGATGCCGAAAATCCTATTACAAACCAAACGTTTCATACTGCGACAGCTTATCTAACCTTCGTTGCTATTGATTCTGACTTAAAACCTATAGAAGTTCCCAAGTTACGGCCCGAAACTGCCGATGAGAAACGTAGGTATGAAGCAGCTCAAATTCGAAGACAGCATCGACTTGAACGGAAAAAAGACATCGTTCAAAAAGGTGCTAAAAATAATTAAAAGCAATAGGGGTGTGACCCTTATTGAACTCATCGTTACCATAGCGATTGGTTTGATCGTGTCAGCTGGTATTGCTTCGGTATTCGTATTTGCCATGCAGCAGTTTACAATTCTTGTCGAAAAAAACCAGGCTGAAGAAAACGCACTTTTAATGAACTATTACTTAAGAAGATTTCTCTCTCAAGCCGTAGATATGAATGCCATGAGCGCTATCGATACCTCGCTCTTAGGAAGCGGATCAGGCCAAATTGATATAAACTTTGAACTCTTAAACCCGTCCCAAGCTGGCATTGCCTCTGGAGATACGGGAGCCTTCACGCGATTTGCGATTTTTAATAGAGAAGCAGCCCTTTACAACACAGGTGCAAATCAACTTCCTGCAGGTGGAAGTGATATTCGACAGACAGGAATTTTTCTACGAGACACAAACTCGCAGGCCAATGCAATCCTTCCTGATGAAAGTTCTGGCGCAATTATCTTTGATATTCATACAGATCCTGCAAGTCCGATGGTTCCGTCTGCAAACGATATGTTCTTAACACGGCTTCACAACTTTAGAGTGCAGAGGGTGAATTGCAATGGTTCTAACGGTTTCGCTGTTGAAGTTGTTAACTACGCCAACGGAAATATTTTAAAATGTCTTCCTTCAGGCTGGGCACCAGCGGGTGGACGTTTCAGAGTAAAAACCATAACGGTGGAAACTGTAACTCGTTACTTTAGAAGTGCAAATAAAGGGATGTGGAACTACCGCGCGCCCATTGGGGGACCTCCAGCTGCTCCATACAGAGACATTATCCAAACAATTAAAATCAATATGAAGAATAATGGCTTAACAGATCAAAGCTTAACTGGTCGATCTGGTAGAGAAGAGCGTGTGTTTGGATCTGTTTATTTCTATGATTATTTTATTCCTTCAACGCGGAATTAATTCGTTTCATATTGAGACGATTTTTCAAATAAAAACCGAGACCAATGTTTAGGGAATATTAATTTATTCCGATAGTTAAAGGTAGAGTATATTTTAAAGTCATCACTTAAAGAGTAAAGACTTAAGGAGTTTTTATGAGAACTATAACAAACCAACGCGGTGGCATGGCAGCGCTACTCTCGGTCATAGTTCTATCTACAATCATGGTGGCAACTTTAAGTTCTTTTTACGTTTACCTCGAAAACCGTGCGCGCTTCCAACAAAGAATTCGTATGAACCACCAGATGGGATACATTATGGACGACATGGGTAAGAGAGTTGCGCAAGCACGTCATGCTTACCTTGCTGGCAATAGCACTTGCCCTCCTGGCACTGAGGCACGCTACTTAGATTGTACTCAGGTTTGTATGGCTCCGACTCCTACTGGAGCAGATAACTCGTTATCTCATTCACTTTGTGTGAAGAATACAAATCTCAACAAAATTACAAAAGGTGCAGATTATTTCTGCGCATACAACTCCGATGGTGGAACATCTTTGCCTTCTTACTGTAACGCTGTAGCTGATACTTGGGAACCTCAAGAGTCGGTGATGGTCGCTGTTTCGGACGAAAGCCACGATGTTCAACCCAATCGAATTAAAAACTGGTTTCATCGTCTTGATAAATTCTACGATACAACTATAGTACAAAATGCTCCCGTTTTAGCAGAAACGATGTATCCATTTTTAGAGGCTGAGTTTCAGCCGCCGAAACTTTTTGGCTGGCTCATTCCGCAAAAAGCTTCGGCAAACCAAGATCCTGATCCGTATCCCGATAGACCATTTCAAATGCAGCTTCCTGGTCCTGGGGGAGGTGGAAGCACTGACTGTAATGTGGTTGATCCACCTCAAAACTGTCCCAATGCAAAGGTGAAAACAACCATTGGCCGTATTGGCGGAACCAGTGGTTGTTCTCCAACTAGCACTGACGAAAGATGTAAGCGATGTTCTGGACACGATAGAAAGCTTGGTGGCTGTCTTAAGGTTTCACTTTGCCCTCCGTGGTTAACTTCTGATGAGTGTCGCGGCCAATCCGATAAACGCATCCACCAAATGATTAAGGTCGACATGCCCGTGGCATCGGCGGCAGCACCATCGGTGCCATCTAATCCTCCAGCAGGTTGGGGCTCATGCCCTGACGAGTGTGTTGCCTATGAAAATGGGGGATTATGTCAGTCGTTCCCAGTTCAAGGTGGGTGTCGTGTCGATTGTAGTGGAAATGGTACAATTTATTATCTGTGCCGCTAATCTATAGTTTTTGAATCGTTTTCAAAAAATCTTGAGGTCTTAATGCTTCTTCTTTTAGAGGAAGCGTTGACATGACTAAACCAAAACTCTCTTCTCGATGAAAAGATCCATGGGTAGATTGCACTCCACTCACAGCGGTTAATATTTGCAACGTCATGTTCGTAAAGACATAACCTAGCTTTGGACTTACCAAAACGGAGCCTGCTTGTTTACTGTTTTTATAAAATCCTTCCCACGCTCGCACAAGAGCGTTGGGATAGTCGGTTTGAAGAGTTCTTCGAAAGTATTCGTCGGCAGTAAGGGGCTTTCCTTGAAATAGCTCGATCTGGCCAAATGGATCTTTTCCTTTTATAATTTTATAGGAAATGGTTTTGGCTTTGGGATTATAGGTTGCAACGGCTTCACTTTCTTTACCGTAAATTCCTATTTGATTATTTCCTAAATCAATTAAAGCAACATGGACACCTTTGATATTTGAAAAAGACTTTGCAAGCTCCATACGACTTTCTGGCAAACAATAAAACGCTCCAAAAGCAATAATTTCTGGTGCCACAAAGGCAAAGTCTTTTTTATTTTTGATAGTCGAGGTTTGATTGAAACCATCTTTTGCAAGGGGCTTTTTATAATCAATAGGTGTAGGAACTTTGTAATGATTTCCGTGGTCGCTAACAAGAACGATTTCTAAATCTCGTTTATGTTTTTCTTTAAAAACTTTACGAAGTTGAACTAGTTTTTTATCAAGCTCCTTTAAATACTCTTTAACTTTTTTTTCACCACCAACGTGGGAAATGATATCGGTATTTAAGATTAACGCGCTAGAGACATCCTTTGGATGCTCTTTTGCTGTTAGGTAGCGTAGCAGTGAGTCCGTCCAGTAAAGTGCAGATGTCGTCGTCCATGTCATGCTCATTATATGTTCGAAAATACTCTCTGCACGAAAATTAAACTGAGCCTCATAGGAGGTGGGTTTAAGAATATGATCAATTAAGGTGCCATATTCTTTTCCGATACTGCCATCAGGATTTTTGGCCATATTAAAGCCCGCCTTGGTGTATCCAAATTCAGGCTCTACGCCAATAATATGGGACCAGTTAGGATCAGAAATCGAAGGAAAGGTTGCTACCATGGGGATGGGGCTTTGAAAATCTTTAAAGGCGCCCTTTTGGTGCATCTTGAGAGCTGTCTGGTAGCTGACTCCGTCCAAGCCCAAAATAAGAATGTGTTTAGCCGCAAGAACGGGTGTAGAGAATAGAAAGATCGCAAGAATGAAAAACCGCATATCTATTGTTAACGCATCATGCTTAATATTGCCACTAGAGTTGATGACACATACTGTAGATGTCATTCAGAGGAGTCCAGTGCGATGATCACAAAAAACCTATATCCATCAATGGTTGAATCCCTTTTTGAAAAGTCTTCTTCAGGTGTTTTTACCAAAACAGTTTCCGTAATTGCAGGCACCTTGCTTATTATTGCAAGTGCGAAAGTATACATTCCGCTGCCGTTTACGCCAGTCCCGATCACTGCTCAAACACTTTCTATACTGTTTGTGGGTTCGATGCTCGGATCGAGGTTAGCGCCGCTTTCTGTTATTTTTTATTTGTTACTAGGAATTGTAGGGCTCCCAATATACGCAGAAAGTGCAAGTGGCATTCAGTATCTCTTAGGGCCTACGGCAGGTTATCTTGTTGGGTTTATCTTTGCTTCTTACTTTGTTGGCAAACTCTCTGAAAAAGGATGGGATCGTTCTTTAGTAAAAAGCCTTCCAATTATGCTGTTGGGCCAACTCTTAGTGTTTGTTCCAGGACTACTGTGGCTGTCGACTTTTGTTGGTTTAGAAAACGTACTTGCAAAAGGATTTTATCCGTTTGTTATTGGTGGCCTCGTTAAAACTCTCTTGGCAGGGACAAGTGCAACACTTGTTTGGGTTGCAATTTCAAAGTTAAAAGGAAAATAAAATGGCAAATCTTATAGACTCAAAAATGCCCGTTGAAAGACAAGAGCAAGCAAGAAGAATTCTTGAAACTTTACACGTCGATAATTTAAAAGTGACTTACAAAAACAAATGTCTTGTTTTTGAAAGAGACCGCAGGGTTGTTAGCGTCCCTCAAGATCTTATTGAACAAGAACGTTGGTCTGATATTCGCTTCCTTTTCCGGGCTACTTTAAATTCTGAAAACTCACTCTGGAACCGTGGTGCGGACGCCAACGATTGGTCAGAGAAATATCATTATAAGAGTTAAGCCCTTCGTCTGGTTGTAAGTTAATCATGACTTTGTGTCTGCCATAAACAGTGGGATAATTAAAGCTATGGATAGGGCTTTATTTATTCGAAGTCTCATAGTGCTTTTCGTACTATTTCAGGTAGCTTGCAGTGAAAATCGAAAGCAAGACGCGACTCCTGAAAACAGCGTTCTTGTTCAGCGCCCTGAAGTCTTATCTATCGTTCCCAACGAGGTAGCAAACAATAATCTTCCAGTCGTGTCGGGCACGGCTCAGCCGCTGGTCATCGTTAAATTTTATTCCGATAGCAATTGCACAAACCAGATCGGTGTTGGTAATGCTGATGAAGCTGGAAATTACTCTGCCATTGCACAGGTGCCGGATGATTCTACGACCGATATCTACGCCAATTCTTTTAATGGTCTTTACTACAGTCCGTGTTCAACTTCTTACGTCACCTATGTTGAAGATTCTTCTTCAATAAGGCCAGTCTTTCAATCGGTGTCTCCGACAAGCCCTGCAAATGAAAATGAACCTGTTGTCACAGGAACTGCTGAAGAAAATGCAACGGTCCGTATTTATTCCACTTCAAACTGCACTGGCACAGTGCTAGCGAGTGGAACTGCAGATGCAGATGGCAATTTTAGCATCACCGTGCCTGTTAACGACGACACCACAACGGTTTTTAGAGCGCAGGCAACGGATTTAATTGGAAATATCTCACCTTGCTCCAATGGGTTGACTTACGTTGAGGATTCAACAGGGATAGAACCCATAATGATTTCTACTCTACCAGTAGGGCCTGCAAACGATAACTCACCACGAGTGCGTGGAACAGCTGAACGCTTATCAACGGTAAGAATTTACACCGACGATTCTTGTACAACGCAAGTGGCGTCGGGAACGGCTAGTAATGCTGCGACTTTAAATTTTAGTATTACTGTGCCTGCTGTGGACGACACTAGTAATGAGTACTGGGGACAAATCACTGACCGTGCCGGAAACGTATCGGAGTGTTCGTCTACAAGTGTGGTGTATATTGAAGATTCCACTGCACCGAATGTTCCCGTTTTAGTCTCTAAAACTCCTGTTGGAATGACTGATATCAATGAAGCTGAACTCATCGGAACAGCAGAGGCTGATTCAGAAATTAGCATTCACAAAACAAATGATT
>CAYXYF010000037.1:0-1164 GCA_964469265.1 uncultured Bdellovibrionales bacterium | reverse complement strand
CTCATCGGAACAGCAGAGGCTGATTCAGAAATTAGCATTCACAAAACAAATGATTGCAGCGATACCGCTGTTACAACAGCAACAACAGATAGCGATGGAGACTTTACGGCAACCGTAACAGTTCTAGACAACGAACCCACACAATTTTGGGCAACAGCTACAGACACCGCAGGTAATGAATCCTCTTGCTCTGTTACATCTTTAACCCATACGGCTTATTCAATTCCCGTGGGAATGGCTTACTTAAAAAGTACTGCGACCGTGGATGGAACAAACTTTAATTCATCTGCAGGAAGTATTATTGAGTGGAGCGAATCTGAGTTTCATTCCACTTACTATGAACACTCACTGACAGCTAACCCTGAACAATTAAAAGTTAAAGTGGCGGGTGACTATATGGTGCACTTAACTGTCCCTTTTAACACAAGTGCTGTTGCAGCTCAGATTCGAAATGATATTCGAGTGAACGGAGTTCCGGTAAACACCGCAAGAGCCGAGAGTGCTTACTTTAGTAATCAGGCGGCCCACGGTGAATCCTCAAATCATATTTCCATTCTTTTACCAGGCTTGAATGTCGATGATGTCATTGATGTCACAACGACTGGGACCGGCGGTGTGGGTAATATTACTGCCACTGCAACGGCTGCGGTTGAATTTATTCCAACTGCAAGAAATATCTTTTTTGGAACCGCAACACAAACATCAGACTCTACAAACTTGAATCAAACAACAACATTCCCGTTGCAATGGACAACAAGTATAGCAGATGCCCACTACTCAAACTTTAATGGTTTGGGCGTCTGGTTAAATGCGACCAGTAATTATCTTGTGCATGTGAACGTTCCGGTGGAGTCCCTTGATGGCGGAACAAGCGTTAAAGTCCTAGTGCGCTTAAACGGAACGACTATCCCTTATGGTGTAGCATCACAAGGATATATTGCAAACTCTTCATCAAGCATTCATTGGTCAGGCGTTATCCCAGCACAGTCTGGTGATGTTCTATCTGTTGAAACTGTTTTGGCCGGTGAAACAGGCGTAGTGTCAACGCCACTAGGATCACTAGCTTCGCTTTATATTGAGGACGTTGGATCAAGCGGTGTGTTTTCTTCAACCGCAACGAGCACAACTGCTGGAAACTGGAACTCGGCTTCTGCTGGGTCTGTG
>CAYXYF010000036.1:0-16525 GCA_964469265.1 uncultured Bdellovibrionales bacterium | reverse complement strand
TAACAAGACCAATTCTGTATTGGTTTTCAAGCAATTCACCAACAGATCTTACACGGCGGTTACCAAGGTGATCGATGTCATCGATTTGGCCACGACCGTTTTTGAGATCAATAAGTGTTTTTACAACCGACATAATGTCTTTTTTAGTCAGTGTTCGGTGACTAACTGGACATTCTTCGTTTGAAATTTTAAATCTGTGGTTAATCTTAATACGACCAACTTCAGAAAGATCGTAAGTCTCTGGATCAAAGAACAATCTTTCAAAGAATGCCTTTGCAGCTTCAATAGTTGCTGGCTCCCCAGGTCTTAGTCTCTTATAGATTTCGATAAGTGCTTCGTCGCTATTTTGAACTTTATCAACGAGCAACGTATTTCTTAGGTAAGGGCCAACGGACAAACCATCAAAGAAGATAACTTTGATTTCTTTTGCTCCCGCATCTCTTACACTTGCAAATACCTCAGGAGTAATCTCGGTGTTCGCCTCTACGATAACTTCTCCTGTGGACTCATCAACGATAGTTTTAGAAATAACTTTACCCATTAAAGCTTCAACGTCGATCTCGATTTCTTTGAGATCAAGCGCCATGATTTTGTTCACAGCAGCTCTTGTAATACGTCGGCCTTGCTTAACGAAAACTTCTCCCGTTTTAGGATCTGCGATGTCAACTAATGCTCTTTGGCCCGCCATCTTCTCGATATCAAAACTACGAGTAATCTTTCCATTTTTGTTTAATTTTACAGTGTCCGCGTCGTAGTAATAAGCAAGTAATTCTTCAGTTGTATAACCAAGTGACTTAAGAAGGATAGTTGCTGGAAACTTTCTTCTTCTATCGATACGTACGTGTAAAACGTCTTTTTGGTCGAATTCTAAATCTAACCAAGAACCTCTGTAAGGAATAACTCTTGCGGTATAGATGAGTTTACCACTTGCAGAATTTTCACCATCATCGTGGTCAAAGAAGACCCCTGGTGATCTATGCAACTGGCTCACCACAACTCTTTCAGTGCCGTTCACAATGAACGAACCGTTTGAAGTCATGAGAGGAATTTCGCCAAGATAAATTTCTTGTTCTTTTACATCTCGGATATTTCTTGCTTCAGTTTGCTCGTCGACTTCAAAAACGATCAATCGCAAAGTCACTTTTAAAGGTGCTGCGAAAGTCATTCCGCGCTGACGACATTCGTCCACATCATATTTGGGTGGTTCAAGTGTATAGCTAACAAACTCCAAGCTTGAAGTGTTGTTAAAGCTCATGATTGGAAATACGGATTTAAAAACCCCTTGCAAGCCTTCGTCAGTTCTTCTGTCTGGATCGACTTCCTTTTGGAGGAATTCTTCATAAGACTTCTTCTGAAGAACGATGAGGTTTGGTATTTCGATTAAACTTTTACTTTTAGAGAAACTTTTACGTAAGCGTAAATTTGATCCTGTAAGGGATAACATTATTTACTCTCCTAAATGGGCTGCGAACATTACTAAAAATTACCTTATTCGGGAAAAGGCTAACCACTTTTTTTTATGATAGCTTTATTAAATAAAGCTTTTTAAAGGACAAAAAGGGATACGATCCAAAAGATCGCATCCCTATAAAATTCAGATTAATTTCAAACTTATTTAAGTTCTACTTTTGCACCAGCAGCTTCAAGTTGCTTCTTCATTTTTTCAGCGTCTTCTTTAGTAGCGCCTTCTTTAACTGGCTTTGGAGCGCCTTCAACTAGGTCTTTAGCTTCTTTTAAGCCTAAACCTGTAAGAGCTCTAACTTCTTTAATAACGTTAATCTTGTTTGCACCAGCCTCTGCGAGAACAACTGTAAACTCAGTTTTCTCTTCAGCAGGCGCGGCAGCAGCACCAGGTGCAGCAGCCATAGCTACTCCAGCAGATGCCTTAACTCCCCACTTGTCTTCAAGTGTAGTGATAAGTTTAGCGATTTCAGTTACTGGTAAACCAGATAGATATTCAACAACTTGGTCTTGTGATAATGACATTTTATTCTCCTAATATATAAACAAATAATTAATTAATAAATTCTTCTTACTTAAACTCAGTTAAGCATTAAGCTTGTGCTTGTTTGTCTTCGTAAGCTTTTAATAGGCAAACGAATTGTGTAGCTGGAGCTGCCAATGTAGAAACAAATTTCTGCATAGGGGCTGCAAGCGTACCAAGCAATTGCGCTCTTAGTACTTCTAGTGGCGGCAATGTCGCAAGATACTTAATCATATCTTGATCTAAAGCCTGATCATCCATAACACCTAGCTTGATATCGAGTGTTTCCACTTCTTTACCATATTCAGCTAGTGTTTTCGCCGAAGCTGAAGCATCTCCAAAGGCAAATACGATGGCATTAGTACCAACGAATCCTTCGGATAAAGCTTTTTCTTGAGCGGGATAGTCTTTCAATGCACGCTTAGCAAGAGTGTTTCTTACAACTCTCATTTCTGAGTCGATCGTAAAAAGCTTTTTACGAAGATTCGTAACTTGCTCAACGTTCATGCCTTTAAAGTCCACGAGAAATGCTGCCTTAGCACGGCTGAATTTTTCAGAAATGTCAGCTATCTCTTGGCCTTTTTTAGCCTTATCCATCTTTATCCTCCTTTCACGAACTAGCGATCAGGGAGTAGTTTAACCCTGTCTCGGAAGGCGCCTCGCTGTAGAAGCATTACCTCATCAACTTTCTCAGACCTTCTGTCTCTGACCGCGGTATTAGCCTTAGAGTAAAACCCTAAGGGCATGTTAACTTTTAATTACTGAACAGAAGCTTGCGCTTTGTTCACATCAACTTTAATTCCAGGTCCCATTGTCGAAGACACTGTGATTGCCTGGATATAATTTCCTTTGCTTGTTGCAGGCTTTGCTTTGATTACAGCACCTAAAAACGCAAGGAAGTTTTCCTTAAGTTTGTCTGCACCCATATCTTTTTTGCCTACAGAAACTTGTACGATCCCAGCTTTTTCAATTCTGAAATCAAGTTTACCTTTCTTCTCAGCTTGAACAGACTTTGCAACATCAAAAGTCACAGTTCCAACCTTAGGGTTCGGCATAAGGCCTCTTGGACCCAATACTCTTGCAACTTTAGAAACTTGAACCATCATATCTGGTGTCGCGATAGCTTTATCAAAGTCTAACCATCCACCTTGGATTTTTTCGATGAGCTCATCAGATCCTACAAAATCAGCTCCCGCTTCTTTTGCTTCTCTTTCTTTGTCACCTTTTGCAAATACAACAACTCTAACTTCTTTACCAAGACCATGAGGTAAGCTGATCGCTCCTCTAACTTGTTGGTCAGATTGTTTTGCATCAACACCAAGGTTTACTGATACATCAATTGATTCGTTAAACTTTGCGATTGAAGTTTCAAGTGCTAGGGCAAATGCCTCTTCAACTGAATACTTGTTTTCGCGATCTATTTTTTTTGCCGCTTCTGCGTATTTTTTTCCAGCCATTTTATACCTCTACCCTACAATCTCAATGCCCATGCTTTTTGCTGTTCCAATAACTTGGCGCTCAGCTGCTTCGACATCTGTACAGTTTAAATCAGGAAGTTTTATCTCTGCGATCTTGCGGATCTCAGCCATTGACACTTTTCCTACCTTATCCTTCTGTGGCATCTTTGATCCACTTTGAAGCTTACATGCTTTCTTAAGCATCACAGGAACCGGTGGGGTTTTCGTGACGAAAGTAAACGATCTATCTTGATATACAGTGATGATCACTGGAATGATAGTATCGCCAGCTTTCTGAGTTCTAGCATTAAATTGCTTACAGAACTCCATAATATTTACACCTTGCTGACCTAGAGCAGGACCTACTGGTGGAGCGGGATTCGCTTTACCGGCAGGAATTTGCAATTTTACAAGACCAGTTATTTTCTTTGCCATTTTTAATACTCCTTAAAAGTCTTTAATCAGTTTCTATATTAATCGCTCTTAACAACTTGAATAAAATCAAGTTCCACAGGCGTTGGACGACCAAAGATGCTTACCAATACTTTTACCTTCTCTTTTTCCATGTTGATCTCTTCAACAGTTCCATTGAAGTTACTAAAAGGACCATCAACAACTCTTACAGATTCACCTTCAGCAAAATCCACTTTCGCTTTAGGCTTCTCGGCACCTTGCTCAGCCTGCTTCGTAACTCGCGCTACTTCTTCTGGCGGAACTGGTAAAGGCGTTGTTTTGTTTCCAACAAAGCCAGAGACCTTGCTGGTTCCTTTTACAAGCATCCAAGTTTGCTCATTCATTTCCATTTCAACAAACATGTATCCTGGAAAGAACTTTTTTGATCGCGTTTGCTTTTTACCTTTAACTAACTGAACAACATTCTCTGAAGGAATA
The DNA here is from genome assembly GCA_964469265.1 of uncultured Bdellovibrionales bacterium. Taxonomy (GTDB): domain Bacteria; phylum Bdellovibrionota; class Bdellovibrionia; order Bdellovibrionales; family JAEYZS01; genus JAEYZS01. The sequence goes on along the minus strand of CAYXYF010000036.1, from coordinate 12,193 downwards.
AGAATCTCACCGAACTGTTCGTTCATTCCGTGTCTTTCAATTCGTTCTTGAAGCGAAGCTTTCGCTTGTGCTTCAAATCCAGAGTGAATGTTTACTACGTACCAATTTTTACTCACAATATATTCCCCTTCCCTTAGAGTGATATGAAGTAGTTAATGACCTTTCCAGACACGAAGTCTAGAAGACCAAGAACTAATCCTGAGATTATCACCATAATACAAACCGCGATGGTTACCGCGACTGTATCTTTCTGTGTTCTCCAAACCATTTTTCTAATCTCAACAATGACTTCTTCAGCCCATTTGTGAGTTTTAGAATTGAATTGAAGGTACACGAAAACGAGAATACCCGTAGCTACTGGAAGCCCGTGAGTAAAAAGTTCGTTTTCAGCGAGTCTAGCGAAAAAACTGACAGAAGCTTCTAGAAGCTGCATGACTGCACTTAGAACATACGCTGCAAGTGCACCCGCAGTTAGAAAACTAACTGTTATGATTTTTTTATTCGTTTGATCCATTCGCTCAACTCCATTTCGATTAAGTACTTCATCGTTATTCTTTTTAATTCTCAAAAAATCTGGCAGGGCAGGAGAGATTCGAACTCCCAACACGCGGATTTGGAATCCGCTGCTCTACCGTTGGAGCTACTGCCCTTTAATCTTCTTTGAGTATCTCCAAGAACAATTCGTCGTACTTGGTTTTTCATCTCCTACACCGGGTTACCTATTTTTTAGGGCTTACGGCCGTAGTGTTTGAGTTGTTTCTAAAATGCTTTAAGCTTTAAAAAAAATTTTGCCACTTAAAACAGCAATGGGGACCAAGATACAGTGGTCCCCGAAGCCTTTAAATTCGATTATAAACAGTTATTACTCAACAATCTCAGTAACAACACCTGCACCGATTGTTCTACCACCCTCACGGATAGCGAAACGCAATTCTTTTTCCATTGCGATCGGAGCAATTAGCTCAACGCTAACTTCTGTTTTGTCACCAGGCATGATCATCTCAGTGCCTTCTTTAAGAGTAACAACACCAGTTACGTCAGTAGTTCTGAAGTAGAACTGAGGACGGTAACCGTTGAAGAATGGAGTATGTCTTCCACCTTCTTCTTTAGAAAGAACGTAAACTTCAGCTTTGAACTTTCTGTGCGGCTTAATTGTGCCTGGAGCAGCAAGAACTTGACCACGTTGAACGTCTTCTTTCTTCGTACCACGAAGAAGAGCACCAATGTTGTCACCTGCTTCACCGTAATCAAGAAGTTTTCTGAACATCTCAACACCGGTAACAGTTGTCTTAACTGTGTCAGTGATACCAACGATTTCGATTTCGTCGTTCACGTTTACTCTACCTCTTTCTACACGGCCAGTAACAACTGTACCACGACCAGAGATTGAGAAAACGTCTTCCACTGGCATTAGGAACGGCTTATCAGTCGCTCTAACTGGTTGTGGAATATACTTATCAACTTCTTCCATTAATTTTAAGATAGCACCGTAACCCATGTCTCCTTTGTCGCCTTCAAGAGCTTTCAAAGCAGAACCTTTTACGATTGGAATATCGTCACCTGGGAAATCGTACTTGTTAAGTAGATCACGGATTTCCATTTCAACAAGGTCTAACAATTCTTTATCGTCAACCATGTCAACTTTGTTCATAAATACAACCATCGCTGGAACACCAACTTGACGAGCAAGAAGAATGTGCTCACGAGTTTGTGGCATAGGTCCATCAGCAGAAGAAACAACCAAAATTGCTCCGTCCATTTGTGCAGCACCTGTAATCATGTTCTTTACGTAGTCGGCGTGACCTGGGCAATCAACGTGAGCATAGTGTCTGTTTGCAGTTTCATATTCAACGTGAGTTGTAGAGATCGTAATCCCTCTTTCTTTTTCTTCAGGCGCATTATCGATTGCATCGTATGCTCTGAATTCTGCACCACCAGCTTCCGAAAGAACCTTCGTGATTGCTGCTGTTAACGACGTCTTACCGTGGTCAACGTGACCAATAGTACCGATGTTAACGTGGGGCTTACTTCTTTCAAATTTAGCCTTACCCATTCCTATTTCCTCCTCGTGTTGCTCGTCATTGCTGAGCAATCTATAATTAATCTTTTTTCTTACTCAAAAAAAATTTTGAATCTATTGATTCAAATCTATCTTTAAATTCATGTCGCCAAGTAGTGGAGCCCACGACGAGAATCGGACTCGTGACCTCACCCTTACCAAGGGTGCACTCTACCACTGAGCTACGCGGGCGTCGCTCGGCTTTTCATCCAGCCCTTCGTTGCTGTGGTCTTCGGAATCCTCACATAGCCTACGGCTATGCTCCGGTTCCTCAGATCCTCGCGCCTCGGTCTGAATAAAAATCCTTCTCGACTAGTATTTTTTCTTTCTAGTCGATCTTCCACTGTCTTCCTATTTGGAAAAAGTGGAGCGGGAGACGAGGCTCGAACTCGCTACCCTCAGCTTGGAAGGCTGATGCTCTACCAAATGAGCTACTCCCGCACAGTCGGTTTGTCTTTTCACCCAGCTCTTCGTTGCATGCGGTTTTTGCAATCCTCACATAGCTTACAGCTATGCTCCGGTTCCAAAAATCCTCGCGCCTCGATCTGGATAAAAATCCTTCACCTTAAACATTACCCAATCCATTTACGCATTACTTAGTAAATGGTGGAGAGAGAAGGATTCGAACCTTCGAAGGCATAAGCCGTCAGATTTACAGTCTGATCCCTTTGGCCACTTGGGTATCTCTCCAAAAAAATGGAGCTGGTTATGGGACTCGAACCCGCAACCTGCTGATTACAAATCAGCTGCTCTACCAATTGAGCTAAACCAGCACACTAAATTTGAACCTCTAGGAGATTTCGCTTATAAATTTCTTTACAAGCGGCGCACGAAAAGTGGCCGTACAAACTCTGCCTGTTTGTTCAAAGTCTATTTTTGTAAATAAATAGCACCCTTAAGTCAAAGAGATTATTCGATACTTCTCACTTTTTAAGGCCGCATTCGCCAACCCTCTTGTGGCCATCTCAATTCGACTCTTTTACGGGCAACTGAAACTATTCACAAAACCCGCTATTTTCTGCAAAAAGCTTTATATTCTAATATGTTGACGGCAAAACTCAGCTGTGGCGATGGAAACCGACGTTGCCACATTTAAACTCGCATGAGCATCAATCTGGGGAATCTTTATCAACTCGTCACACTCTTTGAGTGTTTGGGGGCGCATTCCTTTGACCTCGGAACCAGCAACTATCACAGATTTATGGTGAAATTCGATGTCCCAGATGCTTTTTTCTGCTTTTTCGCTCAAACCGTAGACCCAAAACCCTTGTTCTTTGAGCAGTTTTAAGGGTTGAAAGAGTTGGTTATAGGTTTCAACTCCAACATGCTCTGCTCCCCCGCTGGCAATTTTACAAACGGCAGGGGTTAGCCCAACGGATTTACTTTCGGTAATCAGCAGACCTTTTGTATCGAGCAACCACGATGTTCTTAAAATATTTCCAAGATTTTGCGGATCTTCTAAGCCATCAAGGCCCAGCACCAATGAAGGATCATCGCCTTTTAGCTTTTCCCAAGGAAACTCTGGCTCACCCACAACTTCGACCATTACACCTTGGTTACCGTCGCAAATTTTATCAATTTCATTCACAGAAGTGATCTTAACAGTAATTTTTCTACTGGTTGCTTGCGTATGAAACTCTTTTAATGCGGGAGTGAATTCGTAATCACGCTTTAAGATAAGCGTTTTTATCTTATCTGGACGAACCTTAAAAACTTCACTCACGGAATGTAAACCAACGACTCTTCTCATAGGGAAGAGAGATTACTTCTTTTATCACAATTAGTCTACTGATATATGGCTCGAGGGATCTGGAACATCGACGCCCTCAAGGCTCCTTCTCACTTAAAGATTTAATTATATCTCTTAGTTTTGTTGCTGGATCTGTCTCTGCGAGAATCGGACGGCCGATCACCAGTGCAGCCGCTCCATTTTGAAGCGCTTCTTTTGGCGTCATCGTTCTTTTCTGATCATCGGATTTTGAATCGTTTAATCGAATTCCTGGAGTGATAAAGTCACATTGAGGGAACTTGTTTTTTAAAGTTTTTAATTCATGAGGAGAGCATACAAAGGAAGTGATTCCTGCGCCGACTCCCATTTCAACTAACGAAACTATTTGATCCTCGATGGATTCGGTTTTGTAATTGGGTGGCAAAGATTTTTCCGAAAAGCTCGTAAGAATCGTTACAGCAAATATTTTAAATGGGCGAATTTGGGAGAGTTCTTTTTCAGTTTTTGAAAGCAAACCGAGCGCTTCACTTCCAGCCGTCGTATGGACCGAAACAAAACGACTTCCCGCCTCAAATGCCGACCTCACCGCAGAATCCATCGTTGATGGAATATCATAGAATTTAAAATCTAAAAAAACAGGAGCATACTTTGCAATCCGTTTGATAATTCCAACGTCCGAGTTAAATAAAAGCCTTGGACCAATCTTAAAACCGCCTGCATCCTCGGCGGTAGCTTCCACGACTTTCATCGCGGAGACTTCATCATCTAAATCAAGTGCAACAAAAATCGGATTTTTCATTCCTAGAAATTGGCTCATATCCAAAAGGTACGCTTTCAACGCGGGTCCTGTCTAGGATAGAAGTTGACAGGACTTGCACAATGCATAAGCATTTTAATGATGTCTAAATACTTGCTTTTAATGATTAGCGTTCTTTTTTGCACACCTCATGCGGACGCATTTGGAATGTTTAGCTTTTGGAAAACGAAATCATCTTCAAAGTGTGAATGCCCCGACGGATCCAAAGTGAATACAGGAGATCCATGCACTGGGGGCGGCCTTTGCTTGGGCGAATTCCGCGGTTACAAATATATGGTCACACCAAGCGGCTGTACGGACTCTGCAACACCGACGTGTGATGGAAGCGATGACGTTGCTCTCAGTAAATCTTGGAGAGGATCAAGTATCACCAACGTAGATATTCCTGATGTAGAAAACGTTGCCACCCAGGCTGCGCCATCGCTCGTTCTAGGTGATATTAATACGGCTGCAATCGTAGCTCATCCCAACATTGGCGCGAACTCTGCCGCAAAATATTGTTACGATATGGAATATGGCGGCCACGACGATTGGTACTTACCGAGTAAATCAGAACTCACTTTTCTTGCCTGTAAGTCATCTAAGACATTAGACCCAACCGACCCACTCGAAAGCCCTCAATGCGCTGGAGACTTTGGGGGAAAAGAAAATAAGATCAAACTCAATATAAGCTACTACTGGTCGTCCACTGAATTATCAAGCAGCTCAGTTTGGACATTCACTTCTCGAGAATGGGACTATAATAAGCATTACTTAACTTTCGGCATCCGCTGCATCCGCCGATACTAAGGTACGGCCTTCCCTTTTGTTTCGCACCTGCTAAAACTTAGCCCAAGCCCCTAGATTTCAATCCGAAGACCTTCAGTAACTATGACGCGAATACACTACCAGCGCTGGTAGATGTGGAGCTGAGTTGCAGGCATTACGGTGGACAACTTCTGCAATTTTTTTATAACCATTTATTTCAATCCCCTTACCTAAAGAATCATCGAATAAATAACACATATATGGCATAGCATCTACAAGGGTTACGGGCTCCTTCTCAACCTTCCATTTTCCATTAAACTTTGTAAGTAGCACATGAATATTTGCCATCTCTGTATCATCAATAATCATAGATACGTGTTGCAACAAGCTATCTTTAAAAGAGACCCCGTCTATCAAAAAGGTACGCCGTACCTTTTTGTTTAGCAACTGCAAATTTAACGCAGCTGCGACACCAATTATAACGGCGTACCTCGCGCAAGCAAACCTTTAGATTTTAAGTACTCCGCTAGCCAGTCGCAGCGATTTGGGTCTACATCGGGATAAGCTTTAGATTTCTTTCTATATTTTTTTCTTTCTTTTAAGACTCTAAGGCTAAATTTCGAAATAGATTCTACAATTTTTTTATATCCATGAATTTCGATTTGTTTCCCCGAAGAATCATCTATCATGTAGCATAGAAACGGCATTGCATGAGGAATAGTCACAGGTTCTTGTTCGACTCTCCACTTTCCATGGAATTTATTTAGCAGATTAGCAAGAACAATTACTTCTTCTCCATCCCAGACGTCCATACTGATGGCTTCTAATATCCCATTATTAAAATATACTCCAATTTTCGGGGTTCCGCTTCGCATGTAACTCCATTGTTCTTCATTCGCCTCCATATGCTCCGGGAGCGTCAACCTATTATCAACTTCATCAGGCTTGCCAAACCTTTTTACGATAATCTCTGAGGAGTCCTTACCAATCTCAGTCTCTAAAAATAAATCCCAATCCTTTTTATAATTATTGTTTTTTTCAAGAATTGAACAACTTATTAAAAAAATCGATAGCATAGTCAGCAATATATATCTCATTTTTTCTCCTGAAGCTTAAAACCATTACCAAAAGTTTCATTGATCCATTTAAAAGTTTCTGGCGCATTTTCTTTTAAAGATTTGTTTTTAAATAAGTAATGCTCAATGTGATTTGCAAAATCTTCGACTAACGACGCCCTACTGTCTTTTTCAAAATAAACTTTATCTTTCCTCGCAACCCATGCCCCCGTACCTTCTAATTTTCTCCATCTTGCCGATTCAGCTACTGACTATATTTTAACGAAAGCACTAAGAAGAAGTATACTCATTTTGTTTATCTCGCATTAGCTAAATGAATAAAATATATTTAAATAAACATATAAATTGGTTGACGTGATTTTTGGTTATTAACATGGACTGCATGGGCACTTCTGCGGTTTAGCTTTTGTTTTAATTATTTCCCTAGCTGTTACAAACGGATGGCCGCTAATTGCGAGTTACGTACAATATAGATATTGGCATTTGCTATTTCAAAACCTTGCAAAACTCAGTTTTTAAAACCCATGCTATAGTCATTTCATTATCAAATTTGAGGGAGATCAAAGGAGTTGCGAGAAATGAATATACAAAAAAACATAAAGGAAATTATAAACTACCGTCACTTAACAGATAGAGATTTAGAACAAACGCTTCAAGGCGCGGTTCTTAAAGAGAATGAACTTAAAATTCAAATCCTACATTTACTCGCTGAAGTAGAACCCCGAAGACTCTATTCTAAAAATTATCCTTCTTTATTTGAATACTGCGTGAAAGTCCTTAAGTATTCGGGTTCAAGCGCTCAAAGACGAATTGATACCATGAGAGCAATGAAGCTTATTCCTGAGATTGAACAAAAAATTGTTTCTGGCGAATTGAACTTATTAAGTGTTGCACAGGCCCAATCATTTTTTAGGCAAGAAGCTAAAATTGGTAAAAAGTATTCCATAGAGCAAAAGAAAGAGGTTTTACAAAAGCTTGAAAACAAATCGACTAGAGAATGCATTAAAGAACTCATTGCAATTTCACCACAAAGTATTCCTCAAGAAAAACGAAGAGAATTAACTCCCGAGAAGACAGAACTAAAAGTCGTGTTGAATAAGGACCTTATTGAAAAGCTCGATAAAATTAAGGCTCTGTTATCCAATTCAAATCCCAATATGACAGATCTGGAACTGATCGAAGTTATGGCAAAGTTCACTTTAGAAAAGATTGATCCCGCTGAAAAAGCCAAGCGAAGTGCTAAACGAGCTGAATTAAAAAAAGCTAAATCACCTAAAATAGACGCTCGGTCTACTAATCAGATGACTAAACCCGATTCACTACCAGCGCTGGCACCTTGTGGTGCGGCATCATCAGAGCTACATACAAAGAACAAGGTTCTTGAGACTTTACCCGATGGGCCGGTTCGGATGGGATGAGCGTTAGTCCGAACCGCTATATCCCATCAACTATAAAGAGCGAGGTGTATATGCGGGATAAAGGCAAATGCACTCACCCAAATTGCAATGCCAGAAGGTTTTTAGAATACGACCACATCAAACCATTAGCATTGGGCGGAAAAACAAACGTTTTAAACCTAAGACTTTTATGTCGAGCGCATAACCAGCGGGCTGCTATTGAAAGGTTTGGATTTAGGATGAGTCGCTATTTAAAGGATCAAGAGACCAATGCGTTTTGAGGCAATAGATTGGGTATAAAAGATTAAATTCATTGACGAAAGATGCCTGTGGACATTTAACTTAATACTCGAAGGAGAAAATCATGAAGTTTATAGCGTTAATTTTAATTACTTTTTGTTTATCTGACTTAGGTTACGCAGGTACGGAGATTGTGAATTTAAAGATTAGAACGAGAGCTTACGATTTAGATGATGTTGCTTCTTCTTTAGATGAATTTACGACACAAATAAAACTCGAAGGGGAGTGCGGGGATAGTAATATTTATTGTGGAAAATTTATTTATACATATGAAAAAGATGGCTTTTTATATGCTTTTGGAATCAATATAATAAAATATGAAGATGGGTATTATGAAGTCACAGTAGGAACAACCCTAGGTCTTTCAACTGTATATTTAAAGAATATAAATGATTTAAGATTACGGACTGAAACCGTGATACGTCCGGTTGGTGATAAAAAGTCTGGTAGAGCTTTTATTTCTGTTAAAACATTATAATAATGCTACTGATTCTCTGGATTTCAATCCAAAGTTTGTATCGAAAGGCACTGACCTTAAAACTCAGTGCTTTTTTAGTTTTTGGATTTGCTTTAAATGTTCGAGGGTTTCTTTGTCTTTTGGACGGGTCATTGTCAATTATAACGGCGTACCTCTTAGCTTTTAAAGAAGGGCGAGGATTTTTTGTAGAATTTCGGTTGGGGAAACTTTTAGTTGTTCCCTTGTCTTCCTAACCACTAGATCTACTTCGTTGTTTTCTAATCCTTTTTTGCCGATGTTTACTCTTAGCGGCATTCCCAATAGGTCTGCGTCTTTGAATTTGATTCCGGGACGCTCGTCGCGATCATCTAGTAAGACGTCAAAACCCTTTTCGGTTAAGGCGTCGTGAAGTTTTTGAGCGGTGCTCATGACGTTTTCATCTTTTGGATCAAGAACCGCGATATGAACATGGTAGGGCGCGATTTCTCTTGGCCAAATGATTCCATTTTCATCGTGGTTTTGTTCGATTGCCGCCTGTAGGGTTCGCGTCACTCCAATTCCGTAACAGCCCATTTCGACAAATTGTGTTTTACCAGTCTTATCCAAATATTTTGCATTCATGGCCTCAGAATATTTTGTACCGAGATAAAAAATATGGCCGACTTCGATTCCCTTATAAGCTTTATAAATTTCGCCGTTGGGGGCTTTGTCGCCATCTTTTGCCAAGCGAAGGTCTGCCGTCGCAACTACGGTAAAATCTTTTCCAGGATTTAGGTTTTTTACGTGGTAACCGTCTTTATTAGCACCAGTTATAAAGTTCGTTTTTCCATCTAAAAAACTATCCATAAAAACTGGAACACTTAAACCATGGGGGCCACAGCTTCCAGGACTTGCCCCTGTCAGTTTTTTAACTTCTTCATCTGTTAAAAATTCTGGCGGGTTTGCAATCCCGATAAAGTTTTTAAATTTGTAGAGGTTAAGCTCATCTGAACCTCTCATAAGAATGCAATAAATTCTTCCGTCTCCATCTTTCACAAAGAGTGTCTTAACTAAGTCCTCAGACTTCATATTTAAGCTTTTCGAAAGATCGTCTATGGTCTTTAGGTTCGGCGTCTCAAATTCTTCGAAGCCCCCCGTTACTTCTACTTTCGAATGCACCAAAGCGTCTTTGAAAAGTTTCTTTTTTGTAGCAACATCAAGAGGCTTAGAAGTTTCATGTCCTAGCGGCGCAATCTCTACGTTGTATGCAATATCGCCTGCCACCAAAAGTTGGTCTTCGCCTGCTTCGGCCAGAACTTGAAATTCATGGGTTTTGCTTCCGCCGATGTTGCCAGCGTCAGCTTGCACAACTCGGTATTCAAGCCCCATTTTTTTATAGATGTTATTGTAGGCCGTATACATCTTCTCGTAGCTCTCGTAGGCCTCTTCTTGTGTTCTATCAAAGGAATATGCGTCTTTCATGATAAACTCACGCGCTCGCATTAGACCATACCGTGGCCTGATTTCATCTCGGTATTTCGTTTGGATTTGATAAAGAAACTTCGGCAGATCACGGTATGACTTTACATCTGACCGAACAACATCTGTTACAACCTCTTCATGGGTACCGCCTAAGCAAAACCATTGGTCTGCGCGATTTTTAAAACGAAGAAGTTCTTTCACTTGATCCCAGCGTAGAGTCTCTTCCCAAAGTTCTTTAGGCTGAACCATAGGCATTAGGATTTCCGTTGCGTGCTTGTTCATCTCATCGCGAATGACTTTTTCAATTTTACGAATCACTCGTAGAGCCAAGTCTTGGTAAACAAATATGCCAGGAGCGATCTTCTTTATGTAACCGCCTCTCATTAAAAGCTTATGCGAAATCAGCTCGGCATCTGCTGGCGGCTCTCTTAGAGTAAATATATGTGTCTGGCTCCACTTCATGATTCAATCCCGTATGTTTTCATTTTTCGGTGCAAGTGGCTTCGCTCAAGACCTATCATCTCAGCAGTCTTGCTCACGTTGCCGCGGTTTTCTTCTAATTTTTTAAGAATATATTGTTTCTCAAAAATAGCTCTTGCGATTTTTAAGTTCGATGCCGTAATAGCACCTTGATTAAGACTCACCAATAAACCCGCATCCGCGAGGTCCTTGGATTCGACGTTGTCTTTATCAATCAGAATGTAGAGGCGCTCAATAAAGTTTTTTAATTCTCGCACGTTCCCTGGCCATTTGTACGCCGTTAAAATTTCTAATGCTTCATCGCTTACATTTTTAGTTTTTGTTCCGCTTTCGTTGGCATAAATGTCACTAAAGTGCTGAACCAAAACAGGAATATCTTCTTTACGATCTTTTAGAGCAGGAACTTCAAGAGGCTCACCAACAAAGATTGCAGCGGTCTTCGGGTCTAAGGGTTTTGTTGCAGAGGCAATTACACGAATATCACTTTTTATAATTTCTGGACTTCCGACCCTTTGGAACTGTTTTGTTTCAATGAGCTTTGCAATCTTTGTGAGAGTGTCTTTGTTTAAATAAGAAATCTCTTTAAGATACAAGGTTCCGCCCTGAACTAGATCTACTTTACCTTTTTGGGTTTCATCAACGCCAATGAGCGGTTTTTTATCGAAACCAAAAATTTGCATATCAACGAGATCTTGAGGAACTAACTTACAATTGATTTCTACGAAGGGCTGGCTTGCGCGCTCCGAGAGATAATGAATGTTTTGTGCCACTAAAGTTTTACCAACACCTATTTCCCCTTGGATAAGACACGCATCGCTCGTTTGTGCAACTTTTGCGATCGCTCTTTTTAAGTCTTGGATTGGATGTGAGTGTCCAAAGATAGCAAAGTTCTTACGAAGCTTATTTAGAAGGGCACGCTTTTCGTTTCTTTCCTGCTGGTAGCTTAAGATATTTTTGATAAGAATAAAAATGCGATCACTGGATAGAGGTTTTTCGACAAAATCCCATGCCCCAAGTTTTGTTGCTTTGACGGCAGTTTCAACCGTTCCGTGACCTGACATAATAATGAACTCAGGATTCTGAAATTTACTTTTTGCAATTTGAAGAACTTCGATGCCGTCAATTTTCCCAGGCATCCATATATCTAACAAGACGACATCTGGAGAAAAGACCTCGATGGCTTTTAAAGCTTTTTCACCGTTGTGTGCGACTTCCACCTCGTAGCCTTCATCTAAGAGTTCTGCCGAAAGCACCTCGCAAATTGGCTTTTCGTCATCGACAACTAAAATTTTATGCTTTTCTCTCATACTCTCGACTCTCCTCTGCACCAGTTTTATTCAACCTGACAACGGGCAATTCGATCACAAACTCCGTTCCTTTAGGTTGGTTCGAAAATGCTCGAATAAAACCATGATGGTCTTCAATAATTCTTTTCACGATGGCAAGGCCTAAACCTGTCCCTGCTTCTCGGGTACTAAAATACGGTTCAAATATCCGATCTCTGATGTCAGCCTCGATTCCACAACCATTATCTTTGATTCTGATCTTAACGATATCTAACTGATTATCATACTGAGTGACAATTTCAATTTTTGGACTGTCTGAACCCTTCAACGCATCTATAGCGTTTTCCATTATATTTGTCATCACCCTTTGAATCTGATCAGGGT
>CAYXYF010000035.1:13827-16953 GCA_964469265.1 uncultured Bdellovibrionales bacterium | reverse complement strand
AGAAGACTGTTTAATTCCTCGGAAGTTAATTAAGCCCAAAAGGCTTAGCATAATTCCAACGGCAAAATATTTTGGCAAATGAACATTGATATTTTCAAGATATCCAGCAAAGACGACCCCCAGAGCAGCGATTGAAAATAAGCATGTCGTAATTAAAATCCAACCAGACAGATAAGCTAAAAATTTATTTTTAAAAGCCATCTGTACAAAGTGGGCAACCCCACCACTTTTTGGGTGCCGAGCACAGAGCTCGGCATAACTTAGTGCTGTGAGGATCGCAATCGCCATCGCCACTAGAAACGACACCCAAGTGTAGGATCCCGCACTGCCTGCAACTTTGCCGATGACCGCATAGATGCCAGCACCCAGGATATCTCCTACGCCATAAATAAGAAGTGCATAAAAGCCGAAGTGTCTATTGAGTTTGCTGGCCATTAGTGTTGCGTCTTTTTGCTTTTATTCTTCTTTTTAGCTCCGCCCGTTTCCTTATTGACGGTGGACCATGCAATCCGTTCTGCTCTCTTATTGGATGCGCCTTTCTTTTTGTAAGACTTTTCAATATGTCGAGCCATTCGCTTTTGTTTATTACTATAGTTTTCTTTGCTTCCTTGTGGCATGGGACCTCCTTTTTTAATTATAGATTGAGCAAAGCCTAGGCCATAATGTTGCTTTCGTAAAATTTGTGTATATAATTTTAATAAACGAGGTCATATGGACAAAAAGGCTTTAATTGAGCAAATACGCCTGAAGTTAGAGGCTGAGCGACTTGTACTAATTGAAGCCGCTAAGGCTGCCTATGAGGCTGCCACCCATGAAGAAAGTAAAGCAGAGAATGAATATGATACTCGTGGCCTTGAGGCCTCCTATCTTGCTGGAGCACAGGCGCAAAGAGTTGCAGATATCGAAAGCATAATTACAATCTGTAGAAACCTTCCGTTAAAATCTTTTACGGATGGCACTTCTATTGAAGCCACCGCAGTGGTCGGTGTCGAGTATCAAGAGCGTAAAAGTAAGATCTTTTTAATGCCCAAGGGTGGTGGGATATCCATTGAATTTAACGGAGAGACAATTCAAGTCGTAACTCCGACAAGCCCCCTAGGACAGGCGCTCTTGGGATTAAAAGTTGGCGATACGGCGATGGTAGAAGCTGGCGATAATATTAAACAATATCAAATTCTTTCCATACAGTAATAATTAGAGCCAGAATAAATCGATAGTGTGGGCCGCGTGCTCAAACCTTAATGAAAAAGGTTTTGTAAAGTCGATTTTATCAGAACAGATTAAATCTTGAGTATATAAACTGTTCACCTCGATGCTTCGAGGTTTGTTCTTGTCGTAGGTTTTTGGAAACATTGTATTGAGTCTTTGAATAAACGCGACATGTTCGTGCTCGGATTTAGAATGTGCTTTAAACTCTTTTCCCTCATGACCTTTAACATAAATATCAAAATTTGAGATATTGGCCTGGTTTTGTGTGTTTGATTTTATGAAAGTATAAAAGCAAGACACCTTATTAAATAAAAAGGCTCTGTAAGCTTGCGACACTTTTTTATATTCAAAACGATTGTAGTCAGCTTTTTCTGTTCTTAAGAAAGAAACGGAATCAATAAGAGCGCCAGTAATAGGGATGGCCGCAACGTGTAGCCCATCTTGCGCGACATAAAAACGCGATAAATTTTCATCCAGCACCCGAGGCTCAATTTGTTTATCGATTTCAGGTAGGAGAAGCAATGGATCTGTGTTGCGAGAGGCATCCTCAGGCCGAGAAAAATTCTTTGGTGCCGAGGAGCAACTAACAAATAGAAGACCAATAAATAAAAGTAAAATAAGTCTCATATGGTTTATTTTTATAAAATTAGAGAGTGAGTTCAAGTTAAAATCGAAATCTTAAAATAAAAGCGCGATGTTTTATCGTCATCGCGCTTCAGTTTGATATCAGATTTAAAAAAGAATAATTCTACTTGTTCGTAAGTCCGAGAAGACCTTTCTTTAAACCTGTGTCAGAAATTTTTGCGATATAAACCTTAAGCATTGTTTTTGAAAACTCTGCACTCTCGATTGTTTTAACGGGTTCATCTTTGACTTGAACTTCAAGTTTGTCTGGAAAGAGTGTCAATCTAATGCGTTCGCCTTTTTTCATATTGGAAAGCATATCAAAGAATTTATTAAGATCACTTCTGTATTTATAAGATTTGTCAGCGTTTTTAAAAAACCCTTCGTTCCAACCTTCTTTGAGTTTGTCCTTGCCTAGGGACATAAGGAAATACATATCAATTAATTTCGGTGAAGTGGACTCGATGATGACATTCTCATCTGTTGACGGATTCTCCACATACAGGCCCCCAGCGTATACAGAGATAATGCTCATTGCTGTTCGAGTTCCCACGCCGTTTAACTTTAGCGTTGTTTCTCCTACTTTGATCTCATCAGGAAAATTAACCCCTTTATACTCTTTAGCATAAGCGATTTGTGATAAAGCCATTACAAACGTCAGTAAAAATGCAGACAAAATTTTCATTCGGACTCCTTCCTAAGTTTTATATTTAAATGATAGTACACCAAATCTTAGAAGCAATAAATTAATTGGGGCATATTCCTATGTCGTTGGTCAAAAATAAACACATCCGTTCTCCTAATAACTCAGTTTGCCCTCTGGGCCCTGGCATAACTGATGCAATATATGATTGATACGATTAGCCAAAAAAAGGAGGCGCAAAATGCCAAATAATAATCAACAGCGCGGAAACCAAAAAGGTGGAAGCTCAAGCAGTTCATCAAGTAACCGTTCAAGCGGTTCGAATAAAAGAGGACAATCTAAAGGTAATAACCAATAGTGCGTCTAAACGAATAAAGAAGGTAGCCAAGGGCTACCTTCTTTTATTTTTCTAAACTTAATCAAAAAGGAGCAAAATATGCCTAATAACAATCAGCAAAACCCAAATAACAACAACAACAAGAATCAACAAAATAACAACGAAGGACAAAGACAGCAAGGTGGTACAAACCAGGGGTCAAATCAAAACGACCCTAACAGAAATGATACAACAGGCAACCAAAGAAGAGATACAACTCGAGAAACTGAGTCTTAAATAAAAGATTTATTTGGGATTTAAAAAAGGCGCATCA
>CAYXYF010000035.1:0-13727 GCA_964469265.1 uncultured Bdellovibrionales bacterium | reverse complement strand
GCTGATCGTCATAATCGTAATAGTCATCTTCGTCGTAGAAGTGATCAAGGTTATCGTTAAAGTAATCATCTAGCGGGAATGAGTGACCAAAGAGCGGAACTCTTTCCCATTCGCAGTAATCGTACTTACTTAGTTTTGTAATGGATTTCTTCATTAGACCCTCCTTGTGAGGGCCCATAATAGCTCAAAAAATAAGGAACAAGCTTTTCGTTTTTTAGATATTTCAAAAACTCAAAATTTGAAGACTCAATCTTTGGTCTTTAATTTACCTTCGTTTTCTGCAATGAAAGCTTTAATTTCATCTGCAATGCCTAAAAGCTTTAACCACTGCTCTTTATAAAGGGTCACTGGGAATCTTCCCATTCCATAAACAGACAGTGCGCCCTTTTCGCTGACTTTCATTGAAAGGGTTCCTCTGGCAGGCTTTTTTAAAGCCTCATTTTCTTTTTTTAATCTTTCAATTTCGGCTTTTAAATCTTCCGACATACTGACCTCGTCGTGTTAAATTATTATATGAGCGTAAGAGAGATTAGAGTCATTATCAATAGTAGAATTAAAAAAAGCCCAAAGTCTTTACGACCTTGAGCCTCGTAGGGTGCGATATTGCCTAAGCTAAAAGCTTAGGCAACTCGGACAAAAGAAGGGTTACTCATCATCGGTTTCGGATCTGATCTCTGCCTCGGCCTCATTAACGGCCTCTCGAGTTTCCGCAGCTGCTCGATCGCCCATATCACGCGTATCGCGTTCGACCTCTTGAGCTTCTTCTTCGATGTTTTGTGCAGCCTCGTCAATTTCAGCTCTTGCTTGGTCAGCAGCCTGTTCTGTCTCAGATTGGACTTCATCCACTGCTTGCTCTGCCTCAGCCTTTAGGCGATTTTCTTCTTCTTTAGCTGCAACGGCCTCTTCATCCGTATAGTACTGACGGTACTTAATGTCATCATTACGACGAAGATCAACATTGGCCATAGAACCTAGATCTGTATCCGCAAGATAAAGGTTTATGTCATCTGTTCTATAAGTGGTGTAAAGCTTTGCTGGAACATTATCAATCGGGCAAAGACCGCGTGTTTGTACACCAGTTAGTTCTACTTCCTTACCACTTTCATAATTATTAACACCGCAAAAATTAATGGCGTTTAATGCGGTAGCCAGTCCATCAGTCTTAGGAATGATCTTTGCTCCAGTGACTTCGATATTAAGATCTCCTCCTACGGTTGCAGTGTCTTCATAATTCTCTTCAGCAGTGAAGTCGCCGACGTATTCAATTCTTCCAGCTTCATTTACGCAGTCGTCTTCAGAAAAGAAAACCTGTGATCTTGTGAACTGGTTGCCTTCAAACTTATAGCTGGTCTGCTCTGAAGCATCTAACAGCATTGAGGAACTACACTTATTGGTGAATTCACCTTGAAGAGTGGGGGCATCAGCTACGTTTTGTATAGCCTCTTTGGCGTCCTCCGAGCAGCCAATCAGTGAAAAAGATGTTAGAAGCGCAAAGCTTACTAATATTTTTTGTGTCTTGGTTTTCATTAGATATTTCTCCTTATTGCTGTTTAGCTAAAAAGCGTATTGTTGTCCTTGATCACGGGATGTTAGCAGGGGAATCTTTTTTTCGAACCTAATTTGTTGGTTATGCCAATATCAACAAAATTGAATTTGTCTTTTTTAAAAAACGCCACATCTTTATCCAAGGACTATCAATCCACTAAATCACTTAACAATTGATGAACTGCTCGGAAGTGGTCTGTCGGAACTTCATTCTTTGGGCAACTCTCAACTAACTGTCCTCTAAAGCGGATTCTTTGTCCTGTATGATAGGCAGAAAAGTTACAGATAGAGTTTTCGTTAAGGTACTTTGTGAATTTTTCTTCCTTGGCGTGAATCAAAACTTCCTCAACAACGGGATTGTTATCATTACCGAATGTGCCCGAGTGTACGATGGTTCCGATCTCATTCTCGCAGGGAATATCAGAATAAAGTATTTTTGTTCTTATAAATTTATTGCCAGAAAATTCATGTTTTTCTCGCTCGCCCAAAGCTAAATTTGAGCGGCCACATTTACTGGTGATGGCACTTTGAGAGGACCCGTCTTGTAAGTTTGAGCGCTGGTACTTTTCTTGAAGCTCTTCGTCGTATTTTACCGAGCAGCTTGATAGAGTAATTGTCAGTGCGGCGATAGCTAAAAAAACTTTCATAATATTTTCTTCTCCTTTTTCTTTATTTGTTGAGCCGTTCTTAGCAGAAACTTTGAAAGCTGGAGGTGAGAAAATGTTTTTTGAACAACATTACATAAAATAAAATTGGATTTATAGAAATCATCATAAGTCTTTGAATGGCTAGAACGCTTCGCGCTCGCAGAGTATGCTTCTAGCGTGCAGAACAAATTTAAATAATGTTGAAAGGAAGAGGTATGGACCCATTTATAGAGTCAAAATTTCCGAGAAGACCAGATTCACAACGTAATCAACTTCATGAGGAACTAAAAAAAGACGAAGGCAAATCTTACACAGAGATTTTAGGCGATATAAGTAGTTCAACTAAAGAGCTTATCTTAAGTGACTTAGATCTTGTGATTTCAGAATTTAAAAAAACGAAATCTAAAATCGAAGAAGAGTCTAAGAAGCTTTTAGCTTACTCAGTACTAATCGCCCTTAGTACAGTCCCTTTATTAGCCTTTCTTGTCATTGGGTTAGGTATTTTATTGGGCGGCCAGTACTGGCTCAGTGCTTTGATTGTGGGTGGAGCTTTAGCAGTCCTCGGAGGAATAGGTATTTCAAGCGCCGCTCGACGCTTTAAGAAAATGGACCTTGATTTTTCGAACACCAAGCGAACCATCGAAAAAGAAAAGAGAATAATTGCCGCGGAACTTCGCAATTTAAAAAACACAATTAAAGGAGAGGCCCATGAACTCCAATGACGAACTAGACATGCACAGAGCTGAAACGAATGCGCACCGAAGTGTTTCAAAACTTCGCGACTCCTTAAATGATTTGGCGACAAAGATCGATAAGCCCTCTCGGAGAGCTCATACTGTCCGACGCGGAATTGATAAAGGTAAAGAGCTTCCTTGGAGGCAAATTGCTATGGCCGTGGGAGCAATCTTTGTGGTTAGAAAAATCAGGAACTACTTTAAAGGCTAGCGCAGCACTTTTTATATTTCTTTCCACTTCCGCAAGGGCACGGATCATTTCTTCCGATTTTTGGTGAGTCTCTCACGACGGTCTCTTGTTTATGGTGGTGGTGAGGCTCACCCTCTTTATGTGTGTGTGCGTCGCCATCGACAAAAACCCACTTGCCTTTATTTTTTCTAAATGTTGATACTTCGTGATGCTCTAATGTATCCGTACCGTCGTTGTACTTCGCAATAAATTCGACCGTTCCAGATTTATCTTCTGCGGTTCCCTTCTTTGTATCTAATATTTGAAGACCCAACCACGTTGCACTCTCGGCCCACTTCTTTGAAGCTGGCTCATCAAACTCTGAAAGAGATTCGGGTGCCAATGTCTGTTTAATATAATCGATATTATTTTTTGCATAGGCTGTGTAGCGCGAACGCATAAGTTGTTCAGCGGTTTCGGAGAGTGTGCTTCCATTTATAAAGGGTTCGCAACAAACGCTATAATCTTTTTCTGTTCCGCACGGACACTGCATGGGGTCTCCTTAAGGACGATTTGTTTATGTCCCTAAAGTTATAGAATGCAACCTCTGTCAAGACAAACAAAATTACAGTCTAGCCCAGTGATAGTAACGAACTAATGCGACTTAAAAGTAAATATATGAAGGCACATCTTACCTTAGTAGGCTAGACCTCGAAACTGTAGAAAATAAATTGGGACTGTGGCTAAAATTGTACTGGTGTAAATCATATGGCTCTATGGAAGAGCTATCATCACACACAAGGAGATGACCCGAATGAAGAAACTTATTTATGCAACCATCGCTTTAATGCTAATTAGCGGAATGTCTTTAAATACTTCCTTTGCAGACAATCATACAGATTATGAGCAAGAGGAGTCTCTTGATTATGATGCAGGTAGTGATTTAGAGGCAGATTACGCTGAAGAAGAACCAGTACCGCAACCGAAGGCAGTGAAGAGGCAAGCAAAGAAAAAAGAAGTGAGCAAGCGCGCTGCAAAGAAGACAAACAATAAAAGAGATAAAACTAGAAAATAATTTCTCTCCTGAGCCTACAGTCTGTGGGCTCAAGTTCCTTGTACAGATAAAACTATTGTTCTTTTTATTGTATTCATGTACAAATAGTTAATGTTTACAATACGGTTCATTATTGCGATTAATATTTTAGTTTTTTTACTATGGAATATTCCGTTTAGTGCGAACTCAAACTTCTTCATGTATTTGAATTTCTTAGTGAGCTGGGAAGCGCTCGCATCAGGCCGTGTATGGGTTCTTTTAACTTCGGTCTTTTCTCACAACATGCTTCTTCATATTTTGATCAACATGTTTGTTCTCAATAGCTTTGGTCCTATTATTTATCGAACGCTTGGAAGAAATAAATTTTTAGGATTTTATTTGCTGGCGGGTATATTCAGCTCCTTATGCCACGCTGTTGTCTCAGCATTTTTGTTGGGGAGACCAGAGCTTCCGGCACTCGGTGCTTCAGGAGCGATTGCAGGTCTAATTTTACTTTTTTCATTGTTATATCCAAAGGAGCGAATCCTTATTATGGGGATTATTCCGATTCCCGCTCTTTATGGCGCACTGGCGTTTATCGGACTAGATATTTGGGGGCTTGTGGCGCAAGCTGGGGGCAGCGGTCTCCCGATTGGTCATGGCGCCCATCTTGGTGGGTCATTTATTGGAATTGTTTATTACTTCTTAATAAGAAAGCGCTTAGTCCGTTATTACTATTAAATAAGTAGCTAAAAGTTTTTAGGAAATTAGATTTATGTGGAAGTGGGTTCGTAAGTTTTTTATCGCGTTCTTTGGAGTTTTAACTGTTTTCTTCGCTTATGTGGCGTTTCAACCAGCAGACTTTAAAGTCACCCGTAACGCTGAGATAAATGCTTCCCCAGAAGAAATCTTCGCTCACGTCAATAGCGCAGAAGAGTTAATGAAGTGGTCTCCATGGCTAAGCCTAGATCCCGATGCTGATTTAGAATACTCGGGACCAAAAGAAGGTGTGGGTTCTAAAGTTCACTGGAGGGGTGATGAAAATCTCGGGGAAGGGACTTTAGAGATTGTTGAATCAGCTCCCAATGAGTACGTGACCGTAAAGCTTGAATTTCTTTGGCCCTCCCAGGTTACAAATACATCTGAGATATTTTTAAGAAGTCTAAGCTCAAAAGAAAACACAACAGATGTTGAATGGAATATGTCTGGTAAAAATAACTTTATGGGCAGATTGGCTTTTGTGATGTACGACATGGACATGCTTATCGGGCAACCCTTTGAAACAGGTTTAGATTCCTTAAAAACCTTAGTTGAAAAAGAAAACACTGAAGAATAATTATCCGTAAAAATACTGATCAGGTTCAATACTAAGAGGAGTGCCCTCCATAGTCGGAGTTTGCCAAATGGGTGTGATCTTATTTACGACGACACTTAAAGAGCTATTGTCTCTTTGCAGAACACCTTCGATAATTAAAAAACAGTGATTTAAAAAAACACTTCTGTGGCGCTCTAAGATATTATGCCAAACTATAATATCTATAAACCCAAACTCGTCTTCCATAGTGCCAAAGCAGGTTCCTTTAGCGGTGGGCGGTTTTTGTTTTAATAATAGTAAGCCTGCAAAGATAACCTTAGAGTTTGTTTTTGTTCTTTTAATTTCTTTTGAAGTCATCGGCGGAAGCTTCATTGTTTTTCTAAGCTCTTGCATAGGGTGACCACTTAAAGACAAAGAAAAGGCATCGTATTCATTTTGGATTTTTTCAAAACCTAAAAGATCTGGAAATGATTTTTGAGGTAAAGCTTCTGATTCTAAATAAGAAGTATCTTTAAAAAAGCTAAGCTGCTCATTGGTTTTAGTCCGAAGCATATTTTGATATTCTAAAATGGCCCACAAAGAATCTTTGGGATTGAGGTTAAAATCTTGAAAGCGCCCTGCAAGGGCAAGCCTTTCTAAAGCATCTTTTCTGATTTTAGAGCGTTTAATAAAATCTCCAAGACTTTTAAAGTTTTCTTTGCGTCTTTCGCTGATTAAATCTTCGACGTGACTTTTTGCAACTCCGTTAACAACTTTAAAACCAAGACGAATGGTGTTGGGCTCAGGAGTTGTGCAATCCCATTCGGACTCAAATATAGATACTGGTAACACTTTTACGTCGTTTCTAATGGCTTCATATAAGATAGTGTCTACTCTATAAAACCCCATGGGTTGGCTATTAATTAAAGCGCAAGCAAACTCTGCGGGATGATGGCACTTAAGATAAGAAGATGCATAAGCTAAGAGTGCAAAAGAGGCAGCGTGGCTTTCAGGGAAACCGTAATGACTAAATCCTTGGATCTGCTCAAAGATCAAGTTTGCAAACTTTTTGGTCATTCCATTCTTTAAAAGCCCGTTCATTAGGCGTGTTGCCATTTCACCAATGGGACGATTAGTTCTCCATGCGTTAATACATTTTCTTAAAACGTCAGCTTCTCCAGGGGTAAAGCTTGCAAGCTCGATGGCAAGCTTCATCACTTGTTCTTGAAAAAGCGGAACACCTAAAGTTCTTCCTAGAATTCTTTTTACTGTAGCGTTGGGGTAATCAACTTCTTCTAAACCTCGCCTGCGGCGTAAGTACGGATGAATCATCTTTCCTACGATGGGACCTGGACGAACAATGGCTACCTCGATAACAAGGTCATAAAAGTTATTAGGCTTTAATCGACCGAGCATAGACATTTGTGCACGAGATTCAATCTGGAACACTCCAACCGTCTCTCCTCGGTGAATCATCTCATAGGTGTCTTTATCATCGTGGGGAATTTCGTAAAGCTTCATGTTGAGGCTTTTTAAAACCTTCTGTAGGCAAGAAAGCATTCCAAGAGCTAATACATCAACTTTAATTAATCCTAAAATATCTAAATCATATTTATCCCATTGGATAATCGTTCGCCCATCCATACGAGCAGGCTCTACTGGAACCATGTCAATAATGGGGTCAGCACTTAGGGTAAAGCCTCCGCTATGTATAGAGAGGTGGCGTGGAAAGTTTTTAAGTTGATGAGCGATGGTATATATTTTATCTCGAAGTGTTTCTTTGTGAGGTAAATTTTCAATGAGACTATCAAATTTGTTTTCTACTTTCTTAGCAGAAAGAGTTCCTACAGGAAGGCCAAAAGCCTTGGAGACTTCTCGCAGGGCGCTTCTAAATTGATATGTAATCACGGCACTCACCATGGCTGCGCGATCGCGTCCGTATTTTTCATAGATGTACTGAATGACTTCTTCGCGTCGCTCATGCTCAAAATCAATATCGATATCAGGAGGTTCTCCACGCTCGACACTAATAAAGCGTTCAAATAATAAATCCATTTGGATGGGATCAATTGCAGTAATCCCTAAGACATAACATACAGCAGAGTTTGCAGCAGAGCCACGCCCTTGACATAAAATATCTTTCTTGTTTGCAAATTCAACTATGTCATAAATAGTTAAAAAGTAATCAGCATAATGAAGCTTTTTAATTAAGTTAAGTTCATGTAAGAGTTGCTTCTTTACTCGATCGTTGACTTGATTCTTATATCGTAAGGGAGCCATCTTCCAGACAAGTTCTTCTAAATAGCTTTGGGCTGTGTGAGATTGTGGAATCCACTCGGAAGGATAGCGGTACTTAAGTTCACTTGGTGAAAAGTTGCAACCTTCTCCAATAAGAAGAGTGTTTTTTAAGCTGTCCTTAAAATCTCTATAAAGAAATTCCATCTCTTGGTGGTTTTTTAAATAGCGCTCACCATTGGAGTTGAGTAAAAAACCTGCTTGCTCAAGAGTTTTACCCTCTCTGATAGAAACTAAAACGTCTTGAATAAGCTTTCGCTCTTTAATGTGATATTCAACATCGTTTGAGGCCACAAGGGGAATAGAATAGCTCTTAGATAACTCTAAAATATTTTTAATTCTTTTTTTATCTTTTCCGTCGAGATAAAAAGTTAAAGGAAGATAAAGATTTGAAAAAGTATTTTTTAAGACATCGATCTTAAGTTTACTTTCTATTCTAGGAATAACGACTAACTCTTGAGCGTGCTTAGAGTTTGTAAAATCCTCAAAGTTAAGCTTCCCTAGGTTTTTTTCGTGATCTTTTTTAGCTTGAGTAATTAATCTGCAAATCTGGCCATAGGCTGATTTTGTTTGGGCAAGAACGGTAATGTTTGGATGATCAAAAAACTCTAACTCTGCTCCTGAGATATAGTGAAAGCTTTCTTTTCCTTTAGATTCTTGATATCCTTTTGGCATTCCATAAACGCCATTGATATCTGTAATAGCAATTCCTTTTAAATTGAGTGCAAGAGCTTGGCGCACGAGTTCGTCTGGGTGCGAGGCTCCTGTTAAAAAAGTAAAATTAGATTTTGCTCTTAGCTCAATATAACTCAATCAAATATCCCGTGTAAAAAATGGCCATGACTGGATTTATAAATCCAAAGCTTTTTGCCATTTGACGTAAAAAGTTTGTAATACATTCTTTCAAGAGGGCTATCCCACCAATCTGCTAAAATAATTTCTTTATTTGAGCGGTCTAAGACTTCTTCGCAGTACTTGGAATATAAAATTTTATTATCTAAAAAGCGCACAGGGATCGGGTGTGGTAAAAGTCTTAAAGGTCTTTCTGGTAAATGGTCAGCAACCTCTGTTTTAGGCAGATCAAAAGATCTTTGCCAGCTTTTTTCAGGAGAGTAGCTTTCTTTAAGGTCTGCAAAGAAAACAGATTTTTTACCAAGCTTTGTTGCCACCCTTGAAACAAAGCTATAAAAACTCTCATCATTTTCTTCTCTTTTTTGATCAAAGATGTCTTTTTGTTTCATTGAATAGGGTGCTGTCTCGGTCACCAAGATAGAGACCTCGGAGATTCTATGCTGAAATGGTTTTATGGAAATCATATGATCAACGCGCTCTTTGGTGATTTGAAAAATAATTTTATTAGTGAGGTGTGGAAGTTGTAAGAGGATTGGGACTCGGTAGTGGGGGTCTTCGTTTCCGAAAGAATATTCTTGCTTAAAGATAATCTCGAATTGTTTAATGCGCTTACTTTGAGCGCGAAGTCTTAATGTGATCTTATCTAAAAGAGGTCGCAATCTAAAATAAATAGGCTCAAGATTATCGGCAGGGCTTTCTTCATCGAAGTAAAATTTTTCTTCTACAACTTGGCTTGGAACAAACTCCTCCCATGCGATGGGATAGTCTCCTTTGGCTTTGAGGTAAGACATTATTCCTAATGTTCCAAAGCGGTTACTGATCTCTTTGGGGGAGAGGTTTTTAAATTGGTTTAATGTTTTTATACCGAGGCTTTGTAGTGTTTGAATCATCTTATATAAGGCGGGGCTTGGGTCTTCTTTTAAAAGTGGGTTAAAGTAAAAATCTAAAGCCTCAATAGGGATTTCCACTTCGTCCACAGTGTTATAAACAGCAAAAGATAAAGCCGTTGGAATATCATTTGCGATGCTAATTCTTGCATCGATATTAAGCTTCTTTAAAGTCGCCGTAGCACGATGAATGAAATATTTTTCAGAGTATAGGGTTTTGCACTTAGAGATTTCTAAAAAGATTGCACTATTATCTCGCAATACAATTTGCGGAGTTAGGCTATAGAATATCTCTGCAATACTTTTTAAGTCTTGGGGTTTTTCAAAATATAAACAAACGACTCTCATCTTACACCTCTTGTTTTTTGTTCATTAATGGTTAAATCGTGTTCAAAGGAAATATCGAGTTGCAGTTTTGGAACCCAACTCTTATGAAGGCTCTCAGAGAGAAGAAAAAAGTGAGCTTGAGACTTTTCGCTAAGGAGTTGGTAGCGTCTTAAGTCTTTTTCTGAAACAAAAGAGACGTTGGTGATTAAGGCTTTAAAGCAACCAGATTGCAGGGCTTGTGATAAAACCCACGGAAGTTCTTTTTGGGCTTCAATAAATAAAATATTATTAAGGTTTACGTGCTTTTGAAAAAGAGCATAAGGGTTAATGGTAATACTTTCTTCAACCCAAGCTGCTTTATAGTCTGGGTGCTCAGCTAAAAAGCGCGCAATAAATTGAGTCTTACCGCTGCCAGCAATTTCAGTGACAGCACCTTTTGGTATGCCGCTAGGGTAGAGAGAAAAGGAGCTTGTATTGGTGCTAAAGCTATCCACCGCGCCAATGAGTTGGCGAAGATCGGCAATAGATGGCTTGAATAGAGCTGTCATAAGCTTTCTTATTCATCAGCATGGCCGAACCGTACATTTCCCGTACCTAAATATATAAACTCTTCCTCCAACCAATGCAAGACCCCAAAAGGTGCGCCGTTACTTTTGGTGGCGCATGCGCACAAATCGAGTCCTATTAATAGGTTACGGATTTCCCAATCTGCCCCAAAGTACAGGCGCAGTCAGTCTAGAATATCAATTAACGTTCAACATATATAAGGAGCAAAGCGATAATAAAGATCATGTCAAAGTCTCGTTATCTCACAAAATCCAGATTCAAGCTCGGATCAGAGTGTGCCACAAAACTTTACTACACTGGTAAAACGCAATACCCAGATCAAAAATTAGACGATCCATTTTTGCAAGCCTTAGCAGAAGGTGGCTTTCAAGTTGGAGAGCTTGCTAAAAAATATTATCCAGGCGGGCACGACATTGAGAGCTTAGATTATGAAGAAGCCCTTCTTAAAACAAACGAGCTCCTCAAGCAAGATCAAGTGACGATCTTTGAAGCTGCTGTGAGGTATAACGATCTATTTATTCGAGTGGATATTTTGATTAAAAATAAAAATCACTTTGAGCTTATTGAGGTGAAAGCAAAATCCTACAACAAAAATGAGGATAGCTTTTTTTTGAAAAAAGGCGGAATTGATTCTGGCTGGAAATCTTATCTTCTAGACGCGGCTTTTCAGAAGTATGTTGTATCAAAAGCTTTTCCGAGCTCTACAGTTGCGGCCTATCTTATGCTCGCAGATAAAACCGTAACAAGTGCAACTGATGGACTGAATCAAAAGTTTAGAATTAAACGATCTGGCAACAGAAAAGGTATTGAGGTATCAAACACACTTACACCAGAGGATTTATCGGTAAAGCTTTTAACAAAAGTGTCTGTAGATAATGAAGTGCAGTATCTGTGGGAAAACTATGAAGCCCTATCTCCTCGAAAAAATAGCTTCGAAAAAGAAATTTGGCTTTTTGCAGGTGCCTATAAGAGCGATGTGAAGATCGCTCCGCTCATTGGGCCGCAATGCAAGAAGTGTGAGTTTAATATTTCTATTGATGGCGAAAAGCTGCGAAGTGGTTTTAAAGAATGTTGGAAAGAAGCTCTTAACTTTAAAGATGAAGACTTTAATGACCCTCTTGTTTTGGAGATCTGGAACGGAAGAAATACTCAAAAGTATATTGATCAGCAAAAAGTAAAATTAAAAGATCTAGTAGAGGAAGATATTGCTCCTAAAGAAAGTGATAAAGGAGGTCTTTCTCAAAGCCAAAGACAATGGCTGCAGGTTCAAAAAGCGAACGCTAATGATATGACTGCTTATATGGATAAGGAAGGGCTAAGATTTGAGTTTTCAAAGTTCAAATATCCATTACACTTTATTGATTTTGAAACCATTGCCCCGGCAATTCCCTTTACTAAAAACCGAAGGCCTTACGAGGGAGTTGCTTTTCAGTTCTCCCATCACACAGTAGACAAAGATGGGAGCGTAAAACACGTAGGGGAGTTTTTAGACATTGCAGCTGGCTTCCCGAACTATAACTTTTTAAGAGCATTAAAAAAAGAACTTGAGCAAGATGAGGGAACAATCTTTAGATACTCTCATCATGAAAACACTTTTCTTAATCATATTTATAAGCAGCTTTTAAATGATGAGGATGTTTCAGACAAAGAAGAATTAATGGAATTTATTAGAACCATCACGCGACCGACAAAAGACTTTAAAAACAAGTGGGAAGCTGATCGCTGTATGGTCGATCTGTGTGATCTTGTGATTAAATATTACTATAATCCTGCAACCAGAGGATCAAACTCGATTAAATTTGTACTGCCAGCTATCTTAAACTCGTCAAAGTTTTTAAAAGAAAAATACTCTAAGCCTATTTACGGAACAAGTGAGATCCCAAGTCTGAATTTTAAAAGCTTTCAGTGGATTAAACTAGATGAAAATCAAAAAGTCATTGATCCTTATAAGCAGCTTCCCAGCCTTTTTGAAGAAGCAACCATAGAGGAGCTTGAGCTTTTACTCAGCGAAGCGAGTGAAGACAGTCGGCTCAGCGATGGGGGAGCCGCGATGACGGCTTACCAAAAACTTCAATTCACGGAAATGAAAGATTTTGAACGTGATGAGCTTACAAAAGCGCTTAAAAAATATTGCGAACTTGATACCTTAGCAATGGTTATGATCTATGAAGGCTGGAAGGCCGAGCTCTAAGCCTTTCTTACGTACTCAGACTTAAGGTTCATTGCACCAAATCCATCGATTCGACATGAGATATCGTGGCCATCAGGACCATCTGGATTGAGTTTAATGTTTTTAACCTTCGTTCCGACTTTAACCGCAGAAGATGAGCCTTTTACTTTTAAATCTTTAATGACTGTAACAGAGTCACCATCAGCAAGAGGTGTACCGTGGGCATCTTTAATAATGCCTTTTTCAGCTTCTGCTTGTGCAGAAGCTGCAGCCTCTTCGGGATTCCATTCGTGCGCGCACATCGGACAAACCCAAAGGTTTACATCTTGGTAAATGCTATCAGAATTACATTTTGGACAATTTGTAGGACTCACAGTGAAAGACAATATTACAAACTTTGCAATCTGGCAAGTAGCATGAAAACTGGGAAAATCGTTTGCGAAGTCGGAGCATTGGGAATAAAACCAGCTCTATGAAATTTGAGATTAGCATTTTGCAAGGCCCTCAGAAGAGACTCCTTGAGTTTTTGCGAGCGGTAAGAATTTTTTTTGAGTGTATTAAAGGTTTTAGAAAGCTGCACTTTGTAGGCCCGTGTGTAACTATTTTTGGCTCTGCAAGGTTCTCTGAAGATCATAAGTACTACAAGATCACAAGAGCTGTGGCGGCCGAAGTTGCAAGAAGAGGCTTTACGGTAATGACGGGCGGTGGGCCAGGTCTAATGGAAGCAGCTAACCGTGGAGCAAAAGATGTTGGCGGAAAAAGCATTGGCTGTAATATCGTTTTACCAAGAGAGCAAAAAACAAACCCTTATCTGGATGCCAAAATCGAGTTCCGATATTTCTTTGTAAGAAAGCTTATGCTTGCAAAATACTCTTACGCCTTTATCGCATTACCTGGTGGACTCGGGACCTTAGATGAACTTTTTGAAATTCTAACCTTAATTCAAACTCAAAAAATGCAAAACTTTACAGTGGCTTTAGTGGGAACAGAATTTTGGAAGCCCACGCTGGACCTATTAGCACATATGGCCGAGCAGGGAACCCTCGACGCTGAAGATATTGAAAAGATCGTGGTGAGCGACAATCCAGAAGAGATATCAGAAATAATCTACAATCGCGCCCTCAACGAATTCGGCGTAAAGCTAAAACAAACCCCAAAACCCCTAAAAATCCTCTCCGAATAGGCACACCTTAACTGGGTCTGGTAG
>CAYXYF010000034.1:0-17073 GCA_964469265.1 uncultured Bdellovibrionales bacterium | reverse complement strand
TGGAAGTTAAATCGCATTTCTAGTTTTAGAAACAAAGTGTCTGCCAAATGGGCAAGAAACCCACCGCCCACGTGGCCGCCCACAAAATAGCTATATTCTTCGGACCCTGGTCTTTTCAACCTTAACAAATCTGGACCCACAACGCCAAATACGGACAAGTCTTGAAACGGAAAGTCTCCGCGAAGACTTAGATCAAAGTTCTGATATTTAACTCCACTGGAATTAGAGCCAGTGTACCCAGCCTCAAGGGCCGCACCACCTAGCGGATATATATACCTTCCGCCGACTCCGCTCATAAGGTCATCCTGTTCCGTGAGGCTCGTAGGGAGTAATGTTCCGATGTGGAAGCTCAGTCCGTGGCCCGAAGGAGTGGTTTGCGCAAAGAGGTTGGTCGGTAGGAATAAACAAGAAATCATGATGGGTGTTACAAGCTGTACAAATCTCATTAGAAAATGATACATTAGAAATTATCGATACTCAAATCGTCTGTTGATGATTGTTTATGGCCATCCTGTTTACCGCTTAGGAAGAGTTTATGTTTAAGAGATCCGAAGGTTATTTTAGAGGCAAAGACGACTTTGAATTGTTCTTTCAGTCATGGACGGATTCAAAGCCAGCTGCGACTTTGGTCGTAACTCATGGGATGGGTGAACACTCTGAATGTTACAAACGATTAGTCGAGGGGCTACAAGGGGAGAACCTAAGAATTATTGTCTGGGACTTACGTGGCCATGGCCGCTCAGACGGCAAGCGCGGCGTGATTCAAGATTTTTCAGATTTTTCTGACGACCTCGGTGTTCTTTTAAACTATATCCAGTCCGACATTTCCAAAGATCCCATTGTTTTACTCGGTCACTCAATGGGCGGACTTATTACCCTAAAAACTTTGGCATCCCAAGAAACCCATGCCGTGTGTGCGGCGTTAAGTTCTCCGCTTTTAGATGTGGCAGTCAACGTCCCTGAGGTTAAAAAAGTTGGGGCAAGGTATCTTGCTCAATATCTGCCTACAATCACCATGTGGAATGAGATCAATGATAGAGACTTGACCCATGACAAAGCTGTTATCGAAGAGTTTAGAAAGGACCCGCTTCGCCATGATCGTGTGAGTCCTCGGCTCTACTTAGAAATGGTGGCAAACTGCGAATCTATCAAACAAGAAGCTGATAAAATTAAGCTTCCAATATTTTTTCAGCTCTCGGGAAAAGATAAAATTGTAAGCACTAAAGCCGCCCTTGATTTTTTTGATGCTATGAAATCATCAGAAAAAGAATATAAGATCTATGAAAACTCCCACCACGAGATTTATAATGACATCGAACGTGATTTGGTTTTTGAAGATCTGAAAAAATTTTTGAAAAAATATATAAAATAAGGAAGTTCGATCTTGAGTTACACATCATTAGAAAAAGCAAAAACTGACCTCATCGAAATTCTTAGAGAGAAATCCTATCAGAAAAAAGAAGTCACCTTGGCTTCGGGCCGAAAGAGTAACTTCTATATCGACGTTAAACAAACGCTACTTAACGCAAAAGGAATCGATCTTGTTTCAATGTTGATGTTAGATAAGTTAAAGCCATTTCAAGGTCAAATAACTGGGGTGGGCGGAATGACGATGGGAGCTGATCCCATGGTTTCTGTGGTGAGCTTCCGGAGTCTAGATTGGAATAGTCCCGTGAACGCCTTTTATATTCGGAAAGAACCCAAGGGTCACGGGACCAATGAATGGGTCGAGGGACTAAATAACTTCTCTAAAGATGAAAGTGTTTTTATATTAGAAGATGTTGTGACAACTGGTGGCTCCAGTTTGAAAGCAGCGGAGCGCGCAAAGCAATCTGGCCTCAATGTCTTGGGTGTATTGACTTGCGTGGACAGACAAGAAGGCGGTCGCGAGGCCATAGAGGCTGCGGGGTTAAAGTTTATGTGGTTGGTTACAAAACAGGAAATCGAATGTTAAAAATAATTGGTATTATTTTATTGGGCACACTTTATCTATTTTCATTTGTAGGATGTGCCTCTTTGGGTAAGTCCGAAGAACGAGACTATCAACTCGATGTAAGACACTTTTCTGATCGGGCAGAATTTTATAGTGGCATCAATAACGTTTTTCAGATGCACGGTACAATTCTCAACTCAAAAATTCAGCACGGGCAGGTGAATAAAAAAGCACGCGCGTTCAGTTGGGATGATTTTCAAATTGAAGATGAGCGACGTAAAGTTGAGGAAAGTTTAAATCGAGAAACAAAGGTATTCCTCAGTTTTTATTCTCCAGAAAACAGAATCAATAACTTAGATAGCCCAAGTTCCATCTGGAGAGTGTTTCTTGATGTGAATAACAAAAGGTATATCGGAACCGTTTCAACTTTCGTGGGCTTTGCCAATGAGGCTGCGCTCTTTTATCCTTACCATACGGTGTTTGCAAAAGCGTACATTGTGAAATTTTCCGTTCCTATGACAGAGGTTCAAAACTCACCCATGACTCTGACGATCACAGGCACCGTGGGATCTGATTCCATTCAGTTCAAAGCCTTGAATTAATATTCGCAACGCGGGGCTTCGCTTTTCAGCAAGTTTATTGCTTTTGGTATTTAAACCAAACAAAATTACTCTATGGAAAAAGTTCTTGAGATAAAGAATTTAAAAAAGTCGTTTCGGCGTACGCCTTGGTCAAAACCCAAACAAGTGCTCCACGATATTTCCTTTAGTCTCTCTAGTGGAATTACCACTGGGTTTCTTGGAATTAATGGTTCGGGAAAAACTACAACAATCAAATGCGCTTTGGACTTGATCACGCCCGACTCTGGTGAAATCCGTTATTTTTCTAAACCGCTCTCACGAGAGGTAAAAAAACGTATTGGTTTTTTGCCAGAAAAACCCCAGCTTTATGATCATTTATCTGGGGGCGAGTTTCTAGAGTTCGCAAGTCGTCTTTCGGGCAATGAAGGAAATATCAGCAAACAGGAGTTAAATAAAAGAATTGATGAAATTCTAGAATTAGTAGATTTAGGAACGGCAAGACGTGCTCGATTGCGTGAATATTCTAAGGGAATGTATCAGCGCATGGGTTTAGCTCAAGCGATCATTCGAAATCCGCAGCTTTTGATTTTAGATGAGCCCATGTCTGATCTTGATCCTGCAGGGCGTACGCTAGTTAAAGATATTTTAAAACGTATTCAATCCGAGAGGAAAGTTTCTATCCTAATTAGCAGTCACTTACTTCAAGACATTGAAGATCTTTGTCCGGAAATTGTAATTTTAAATGAAGGTGAAGTGAAATACACTGGTCCTACACTTTCTTTCATCAATAAACTCAATCCAAAATTTGAAATCATTTATGAGGCTGGCGAGAATTTCCAATCTCTAATGGTAGAGTCTGAAGAAGCGCTCCAGACAGAGATCGATCGCTTGCGCGGAGGGAAAAACAAAATTGTTAATATTCAAAATCAAAAGTCCCTAGAAGAGGCTTTCAAAAACTTTATTCAGAGATTTTAATTATGAATGCAATTTTGACTTTAGCAAAAAATACCTATATCGAACTCATTAGAGATAAAGCCCTGTACCTTCTATTGTTTTTTGCGTTTGGGCTATTGGGCTTAAGCATTTTATTATCTCAACTTTCCATCAATGAAAATCTTCGATTGACCATTGATTTTGGATTCTCTGGCGTATTTTTAGCCATCGTCAGTATGACTCTGTTTGTGGGAAGTACTCTCGTTTACAGAGAAATTGATAAAAAAACGATACTGTTTTTAATGTCCTATCCGTTAAGTCGAAGTGAATTTATCTTAGGAAAATTTCTAGGCTTCGCAGCGATGTTAATGACACTGCTCCTTGGCTTGGCATTTGTTTTACTCTGTTTGCTTACTGTCATCCAGTGGGTTCCGACGTTCTCCTATGTCGTTGCCTTTTATGGGATCTTTCTTGAGATTTTAGTTCTTTTAAGTATGACTTTGTTATTTGGTGTAGTAGTGCGCCCCATCCTTGTTGTCGGCTGTGTTGTAGGACTATTGTTGATCGGTCATGGCATGAATGGATTTGCGGAGATCGTTTCTCGAGGGCAAAACGAGCTTCTAAGAGCTTTTAGTCAGGTTTTAAAGTGGACGCTTCCGAATTTAGAAAATTTAAACTGGATGAATCAAGTCGTTTATGCAGAGCTTGTACCAGCTAAGACAGTTTTATTCTCTACAGTTTACGCCATAGGGTGGATATTGTTTTTCTTAAGTTTGGCTATCGTACTTTTTAGGAGAAGAGATTTTGTTTGATGAAGTCATGAACCCTTATTGGACGTTTTGTTTTTTTATTTTCGGAGCCCTATTTGGGAGTTTTGCAAACGTCGCTATTTTAAGAATTCCAAAAGATGAAAGTGTTGTTACGCCATCTAGCCACTGCTATAGCTGTAAAAAGAATATTCGTTTCTACGATAACATTCCCATCCTTTCATGGTTGATTTTAAAAGGGAAATGTCGCCATTGCGGTGTAAAGTTTTCTTTTCGTTATTGTCTGGTGGAAATACTAACTGGATTCCTTTTTGCTATCGCATTTATGAAACTTGGATTTAGCTGGTTCCTTTTAGAAGTGTTAGTTTTATTATTGGGTCTGGTTATAGTTTCTTTTATTGATCTTGATCACTTTATTATTCCTGACAAAATTTCCTTACCAGGAATTGCCTTAGGCTTACTGGGTGGTCTGCTCAACCCTGAAAGAGCGTTTATGGATTCTCTGCTAGGCATGTTGCTAGGAGGAGGGTTTTTGTGGGCGGTAGCTTATGTTTATTATCTCATTAAAAAAGAAGAAGGCATGGGCGGCGGTGACATTAAGCTGTTAGCTTGGATAGGAGCCGTCTTGGGTTGGATGAGTGTTCCGTTTATTATTTTGGGATCGTCCATCCTCGGGAGTATTGTCGGGATAATGTTAATTGCTAAAGCTAAAGGTAATCTTAAAACAGTAATCCCATTTGGACCATACATCGCACTTGCTGCTGTTATATACATTGCTGGTGGTGATGTGATTGCCAAATGGTATCTAAATTTGTTTTTTCCGTGGCTGTAGAGCCTAAAGTCCTAAGACCTAAGTCACAAAGTAACCCTCTGTTGCTCGCTAGACCTTCGGTAAATTGACTCTTATTGCAAATCCGCGATTTAATTAAGAATGTAGTGTATCTTGAGGTCAAAGAATGACCAGTACGGCACGATTTAAGTAGGGACAACACGGATGTTTTTTGATTCGAAAAAAGTCATAGGACTCGACATTGGAACGAACTCAATAAAAGTTGTTGAGCTAGATCTCGGCCAACGTAAAACGAAAGTTTTATCGTTTGGTGTTCTTCCTACTCCAGCAGGAACACTTGCGGGCGGCGAGATTACTGATCCAGTTACACTGAGCCAATCTATCAGAGAGCTCATTCAAAAAATAAATTCAAAAAGAAAACATGCCTCTGTTGGCACTTGGGGTACTGCAGTTATTGTTAAAAGAGTAAGTCTTCCGAAAATGGATTTGCAACTACTCGATGAACAAATCCGCTGGGAAGCCGAACAATACATTCCATTTGATATTCAAGAAATTAATTTAGAGTACCATGTTCTGACTGGAACACAGTCGAACGTGGATACAATGGATGTCCTCTTGGTTGCAGCAAAAAAAGACTTAATCATGAACTATCTTGAGACCGTAGAGGCTGCAGGCATTTCGTGTTCCATTTTAGATGTTTCAAGTTTTGCACTTGCGAACTGCTTTGTTCAAAACAGAGGAACTCAAATTTCTGAAACGGCTGCAATCTTTGATATTGGAAGTGGCATCACGAACTTTGTTGTTATTGAAAACGGTGAAACTGTCTTCTCGCGTGATATTCCGCTTGGGGGTTTTTCTTACACGTCAGACATTCAAAAAGGCATGGGCGTTTCCATTGAAGAGGCAGAAGGTTTTAAGCTGGATATATCTCTCGGAAGACCAGCGCCCGATGATCTAAAACCGATCATTCAAGTGGCTCATGAATCGTTTTGTGATGAATTAAGTAAAAGTTTAGATTTCTTTACTTCGACTTCAACTCATAGTCGCATCGACAAAATATATGTGACAGGTGGGGGAAGCTTGATGATTGGCTTAAAGGAATCACTTGCAAACCTATCTCAAATTCCAGTTGAGGTTTTTGACCCGTTTGAAAATATCCAAGTTGATACGAAAGTAATTGCACAAGAATACATAGCACAAATTTCACCTCTTGCTGCGGTGGCAGTTGGTCTGGGCTTGCGCAAGGTAGGTGACAGATGATTAAGGTCAATTTACTCAAAGATGCAGGAAAGAAAAAAAGTGGTGGCGGCATACCAGACTCTACCTTCGTTAGCGAGTACCAAACAGGTGTTGGCAAGCTGAGTAGCAACAAACCGATCATACAGCGCTTTGCCTTCCTGATTGTTCCGATCATAGCTGTGTATGTCTATACGTGGTTTGTTGAAAATGGTCTTGAAAATGACAAAGAGAATATAAGAAAGCAAATCACCAACGTTGAACAGCAGGTTGCGGCACTTCAGCCTCAACTCAATATCATTGAACAACTGAAAGCAGAAAAAGGCAAATTGACGACAGAGATGAACGCTATTCGAAGTATTTCTCGTGAAAGATATGGCTATGTTCGTACCCTTGATGCTCTTCAAACGTTAATTCCAGATCGAGCTTGGATTACTAAGTTGTCCGTAAAAGATCAGATTATTTCTCTTGAGGGGCGTGCAATTGAAGACACTACAATATCCTCATTTATGCAGAACCTTGAAGAAAGTGCTTACTTCTCAGATGTGACATGGATTGACTCAAAAGAAGTGACAGAACCTCAGGGTGTTGTGAAGGCTTTTAGTATTCGATTCAATTTGGAGAATATTTAATGAAAGAAAAAATTGAAAATTTACCAGTTTTGATTTTTCTTTTAATTGGGGTTGCCTTTGGTGCGTTCAATTATATGGGAAGCCTATCTGTTGTCGAAACTCTTCAAACGGAACTTTCGAATCTCAACACTCAGCTCAAGACAAAGCAAGATGATTTTGCCAAAGCGCAAACCCTCAGCAACGAAATCCCGATGATGAAAGAAGAAGTTTCAAATCTTGCTATGGGACTTAGTCGGGCATCTGATTTGATTCCAGCGACACTTTCGGTGACCAGCTTACTTTCTGATATTTCTCGGGATGCAAAAAGTACTGGGGTGCGAATCACTCAGTCTCGGCCCGCAGAAGTTTTACCTAAGAACTATTATGACGAAGTCCCATTAGAGGTAGAGTTTGAAGGATCATATTCACAGCTGGCGTTATTTATGTATCGACTATCCAAGCAGGATACCATTCTTCATCCGACGGACATGCAGTTGACGATAAAAGAAATTGTGGATGACCATTCGAACCTTCGTATGACCGGGAAGATAACAGCATTTAAATATAAGGAGGGGAAGCAATGATGAGATTAATTGCGATGACTCTTTTTATAGCTATGTGCTCGGCAGCAGTTGCGCAGACTTTACCTCCAGAGCAATCGGCGCCCAATGTGCTACCGCAAGATGATTTCCAGGCACCAGTAGATCAAATGAATCAACCACAACAACCGCCGCAAACAGAACAACCACAGCAGCCAGAAGTTGTCCAGGCGCCAACGGATCCTTTATTGGAAGGATTTTTTGAAGACATTAATTATAATCCTACAGACAGAAGAGATCCATTTCTGCCATATATAAATCCAGAGTTAAGATTGGCGCTTTCTCCAGAGATTCCTTTAGAGCCACTTCAAAAGGTCGCTTTAGGGGAGTTAAAACTTGTAGGAATAATTTGGGACGTGGGTAAACCCAAGGCGCTGGTTGCAGACCCTGCTGGGAAAAGTCACATAATAGTTGAAAATTCAAAAATTGGAACTGAAAGAGGTTACGTTGCCGCAATTCGAGAGGGCGAAGTCATTGTTGTGGAGCCACTGATTAGTCCAGAGGGATTAAAGTCGTTTCAAACAAAAGTTCTTAAACTTTCGAATGTGAGCATGCAACAAGGGGTAAATTAATGGTTATAAATCGCTTAGTCACAATCTTCTTAGTCGGTTTAATGTGTTTATCGCAACTGAGCTGTACTTCGTTTTCAGACGAAAATGATGAGTTCGCTCAAGAGATGAGCGCTCTTGAAGAAGGTTTAGACGAGAGATTAGATAATCCTGACTATGCAGCCGGACCAGAAGAAGGATTAGATGATGTTGATCAAGATTGGGATCAGGGATTTGAACAAGATATGGCGCAAAGTGAGGCCCAGCCTCCAGTAGATGAGTTCGCATCAGAGTTCCCTGATCAACAATTTGAAGACGAAGCTTTCCAAGAAGAGTTTCCCCCAATGGATACTGCAGACGTTCCAGAGCCAATCATTGAAGGCGAACAGCAAATGGAAGAAGATTATCAAGCGGACATTCCACCTATGGATGATCCTTTCGCGCAAAGTGACTCGCCAGCCTATGAAGATGAATTATCGGCAGCAGACGAGTTTGTTCGTGTGACTGGTTTAGATTACCGTGCAAATGAGAGCGGCGGGACAATTGTGATTCAAACAAGTGGACCAGCGAGGTTCGAAACCCAGGAAAATCCTGCTAACAACCAATATATCATTGAACTTGATAATGCAGAGCTACCCTCTCAGTTCCAGCGTCCATACAATACGAAAGAATTTTCGGGACCAGTGGGAATGATAAACGCTTATCAGCGTCCAGGCACAAATAAAGTTCGAATTATTGTTCAGTTAAAAGAAGCAACGCCAGTTTCTACTGTGCAAGAGGGAAATTCTTTAGTTGTGATTCCAGGTGCGGCCGTTGCTGCTACACCATTGCCAGATGTTCCTCGTGACGCTGAAGAGCAGGTTGCATACGAGACAGCAGAAGTTGGTCCAGCAGTCGACAAGCCTATTGCTTTAAACTCTAAAACTCTTGATGAGTTTTTAATGGGCGACACAAAGTATTATGGAAAAAAGATTTCTATTGAGATTCTCGATGGTGAGTTAAGAGATGTTATTAACTTCATTTCTGAAGAAAGTGGCGTTAACTTGGTTTTATCCGATGAGATCAAGGGCAAAATCTCTGTAAAGCTAAGACAAATTCCTTGGGATCAGGCCCTTGTTGTTATTATGCAGACCAAGCAATTAGGTTATATTCGCCAAGGAAATATTTTAAGAATTTCTACACTAGCTAGCATCAGAACTGAGACGGATTCTGCTCGTCA
Organism: uncultured Bdellovibrionales bacterium; assembly: GCA_964469265.1. Taxonomy (GTDB): domain Bacteria; phylum Bdellovibrionota; class Bdellovibrionia; order Bdellovibrionales; family JAEYZS01; genus JAEYZS01. The sequence continues at coordinate 7,856 of CAYXYF010000034.1, read as the reverse complement.
ATTATTAGAATCACAAAAGCTGCTAGAGCCACTCAGAGTAAAGGTTTTCCCTGTGTCTTATGCCAAGGCTAAAGATCTCGAGGGGCAAGCTAAGGGCTTTTTGAGTACGCGCGGAAGTGCAACTGCCGATGAACGTACGAATAACTTAGTCGTAAAAGACATTGCTGAAAACGTTACAAAAATTGAAAAGCTTTTACAGCGTCTTGATACTCAAACTCCACAAGTTTATATCGAAGGTAAAATCGTCGAAAGTAAAACCGCTGCAACAAGAGCCATCGGTATTAACTGGGCTGAAGAATCAGCAGGTACCGTTGGAATGGACATTGCGACGGGAAACATTGTTCACACAGGATACTTATCGCTTTCAGCAAAACTCAATATGCTTGAGTCTGATGAAAAAGTTAAGATCCTTTCATCTCCGCGAATTATGACGCTGAATAACCAACCCGCAATTATTGAGCAGGCAACACAGTTTCCAACTTACGTCGAAACTAAAGATCAAACGACAGGTGCTGTGACAAGAACAGTTGAATATAAGACTGTTAAACTGAGTCTTAACGTTACACCGCAAATTACGGCTGAAGGTGGAGTTATCCTGCAGACTGAAATTCTCAGAGAGTTTGCAGGCGCCATCGACCAAATTGCTCCAGAGACTGGGGCGCGCTCTCTAAACTCTAGAAGTGCGAAGAGTACGGTGTTAGTTGAAAACGGGCAGACCGCTGTGCTGGGTGGAATTTACAGCACCGATAATACTGAAGGAAATCGAGGGTTACCGCTGCTTAGGAAAATTCCTCTAATCGGTTGGTTATTTGGTCAAGATAAAATGACATTCGATAAAAACGAATTGTTAATTTTCCTTACTCCAAGAGTTATAAACAAAGATAAAGCGTTTAACCTACTTAGTGAAGGTGACGCCGAAATAGAGAACCTATAAAATTCGGCATGATTTGAATCTCGCTTGAATATCTCGGGTCCATCGCTTAGAAAAGGAGCATGGACCTTTTTGATCTCAACACAACAAATGATCAATCGCGCCCGCTAGCTGAGCGCCTGCGCCCGCAGTCCTTAGATAAACTCATGGGGCAAGAAGACATTTTAAAAGAAGGCGGTTGGCTTCGTAAAAGTTTAGATAGCGATCAGTTTCCGAGCTTAATTTTGTGGGGGCCTCCAGGAACAGGAAAAACAACTTTTGCTAAGATCATAGCGAATCAAACAAAAAAAGATTTTATAGCACTCAACGCCATCGCAACAGGTGCAAAAGAGATTCGCGAACGATGTGAAGCTGCCAAAGACAAAAAGAAGCTTTATCAACAATCCACCGTCTTATTTATTGATGAAATTCACAGACTAAATAAGGCTCAGCAGGATGTACTCCTTCCCTATGTTGAAACGGGCGATATTATTTTAATCGGAGCTACCACAGAAAACCCAAGTTTTGAGGTGAACTCAGCACTTCTTAGTCGTTCTAGAGTTATCGTATTTAAAAGACATGACGATGAGTCTCTTTTAAACATTTTGACAAATGCATTTAACCAATATGATTTAGATCTAGAAAAATTTTTTAAAGAAGATGCGTTAGAGTACGTATTGCGCTTAGCCGATGGTGATGCCCGAAGGCTCCTCAATAGAGTAGAAGAAGTTGTTTTGTATTATAAGTCTGCAAACGGTGCAGACTTACTTCCCATGGGGATGGAATCTCTAAAAGAGATTTTAGGTTCTAAGACTATCTATCATGATAAATCAGGAGAGTCGCACTACGATACCATTTCAGCGTTTATAAAAAGTATTCGAGGTTCCGACGTCGACGCCTCTGTGTATTATTTAGTGAGAATGTTAGAAGGTGGTGAGGATCCAAAGTTTATCGCAAGAAGACTTGTTATCTTAGCATCCGAAGATATCGGTAACGCTGATCCGCGCGCGCTAACTATAGCCAATGACGGTTTTAGAGCTGTGGAGATTATTGGTCTGCCCGAGTGCGGAATTAATCTAGCGCAAGTGGTGGTTTATCTTGCCTCGGCTCCAAAATCTAATTCTTCCTACATGGCTTTCAGAGAAGCGCAAGGAGAGGTGAGGCGTTCAGGGAACCTAGAGATTCCTCTTTCAGTACGAAACGCACCCACTCAGCTGATGAAAGACCACGGATACGGTAACGATTATAGTTACGCCCACAACAGTGAGCGCGGATGGCAAGAGCAGCAATTCCTTCCAGACCAACTCAAAGATAAAAAGTTTTACAAATCGCGGGGACACGGTTTTGAGAAAAAAATGAATGAGTATATCGCTTGGCTAAAGAACCAAAAGTCTTAACAACCGTGTTCCTCTTCTTCTAAATCATATTCAAGGAAATCAAGAAGCATTCTGGAGTTACCACAACCGTTTCCTGGGGGAGGCGGGTTTTGCGGTACACAACGAGTGCTTTTTTCAGGACATGAGATGCGAAGGTGAAGATGATCATCATGCAATCTTGCAGGTCTCATAATATGTAGAGCACGTTGCTCCATAGGATCTGCTGAGTTTTTATAGAGCTGACAGAACTTTCTTTTAATACTTAAATCCACAAAAACTCTCTCGACCTGAGGGAAGCTCGCAAATTTCTTTAAGAGCTTCCAGTTCCTCTCAATATCAAAGTTGGATGTGACGGCTCCGTTTTTAACAAACTTTTCAACATACTGGCCCATCCATGAAGGGTCCTGCTCGCGATTATTATTGCGGTAATAAACGATGTCTATATCAAGACCATTTTGGTGGCTCTTATGTTTTCCGATGGACCCACCGTTTTTGTTTGCAACGTCTCCGATTTGTAATCGGTCTCTCTTTGGATGTTCTTGGGAAACCTCTTGGGCAACTTCAGTGACCATCTGAATAAGTTCATTTGCGCCGTAGTGACGGTTTTTATTTCGAAAAACTTTTACTAGCCCAGATGTTTCACTGGGTAGTGAAGCTGCATTAACCAAGCTGCCTTTAGTATAGAACCGAACAGCTTGTTCTTTAGCATGAACATTTAAAGACGAAAGAAAACCTACCCCAACGACAACTAAGATATAAAACTTCATGGGAACAATAGTATTAAAGCGGAGGCCGTTGCGCAATCACGCAGAGACAATCGCCTTGACCGTGCGCACTGTAGTGGTGTCGAGTATTGGACGGAATTTCGATGCGATCGCCCGCTCGTAAGAGGAGCTGATTTCCTGAGACGTTGACTAGTAACTCTCCCTCTACAACCATTCGTATTTCATCAAATGGATGGCGGTGCTCTTGAATTTTTGAGTCTTGAGGGAACAATTCTTCGATGGGTTCTAGACCTTCATTGATAAAGATAATCTTTATCTGCTCAATTGATGGGATGATCGGCGCCTGCCAACGAGTCACTAACATAGATCATTATTTAGCCCACAAAATGACTCATTGTCATCAATGATTAAGGGCGTTGTTGCGTCACTCACACACAATGTTTTCTTTTGAGATGAAAAACAGCACTCTTCGCAAAAGTGTCTAAAATTGTTACCGATCTGGAGACTAGATTTGGACCAGAAAGGACAATTTGTTCAAGTCCCACCAGTAGGGCGTCGAATAGCTCATTGTAAGTTAAGTTGGATTTAATAAGGGTTAAACATGGTTGATAAGCAGAAGCATAAAGAAGTGATCATCGATTTTGTAGTACAGGCCGAAGGTCTTGAGACAAAGTACGACTCAAATGAAATGGAAATCTTGCAAACGATTGATAGAAAGAAGCTCGCCTTCAAATTCGATCAAATAGAAGAAGTTTTGATCCGCGATGATTCACAAGAGAAGCCATTCTTACAGCTCAATTTTTTGAGCGGAGACAAGATTCTTATTACTGACGAACTTATAGGTTTTAAACCGATTCCTTTTCAAGGATTCGATATCCATAAACTTCCTAAGGTTGTAACAACCTCTGATCTTATCAGCGTGTTTGAAGCAGCAGAAGAAGCTCTAAGCTCTGGCAAAACAGAAGAAGTCGATATTTTGAGACAAGTCTTTAACTCCATCTTAATCGGTGGCGAGTTAGTTGGCTTCGATCTAAAAAACGAGAAAAGCTGGTTTGCAAATCTTATTTCAAAGATCGCCTCGGCGTAGGATACGACGCCAAAAGAAGAGGCTCTTTAATAGCAATAAAAAAAATGAATTTTAGCTTGGTTTAAAAATGGTGGAGGTGACAGGGATCGAACCTGCGACATCCAGCTTGCAAAGCTGGCGCTCTCCCAACTGAGCTACACCCCCACAAATGTGGAATAAATCTTTTAGGCTAAATTAGCCTGTATCGTCAATAGACTTTTTCGCCAGTTTCACTTTTTTAAAGCCTTCTAAATAAGCACATTGACTTTGATTAATATCGAAAGGAAGCTTTTGGTGTGTACAAAACACCATTTAGGGGGAGTCTATGGTTAAACTTTTAGTCATACTGTCGATTTTTATCGGTTTCAATGCCTACGCTGGTCATCAAGATCTTATTAATGAATTCGGCAACGTATTTCAAGGTGACCTCATCGAGAAAGGTGAAGTAACGCCACAACCTGAACACAACCATCACAGACCATTCTATGATTGGGGACGTGGTCAAAACGGTTGGGGATACTGCTATCAGTTCGATAAGTATGGATACGTTATGAATAACGGTCGCCCAGTGAACAACAGAATGTGTGAGCGCTATAACCCAAGTTACTACGCATGGGCCTACGCGACCAACGGTTATACTTACTGCTTCCAGTTTACGCCATATAACGTCGTTATGAATGAAGGGCGCTCAGTTCACCCTCGCTTCTGCCGATATTAATCGTCGTTTAGAATTGAAATTATCTGACGGAGATCAACGTTTTCCAGTTGGTCTCCTGAGTGATTCTTCCATCAGCTGTAAGGATGAAGCTTCCGTCATCCTTGATCGTATCAACCCAATCTCTTCCCGCAAGCCCAACAAGATGAAAGAGATCTTTTGCTCTCTGAGGTTCAAGACGCGCACAACCCGCAGAAGCTTTTTGTCCGAGTAGAGAAATAGGTCCGCCTAAAACACCGTGGGTTGCCACGTGTCCGTTAAAGAAAACCGCCCAAGGCATTGCAGAATTATTATATAAACTCGATTTGTGATCTGACGAGAAGTACTCTGGCCTGAAATAACCTTTTGGAGTATTTTTACCTGCTCTTGCAGTTGAAGTTTTCCAGTAAAACATAAGACCTGTTTGGTAGTCATAGTTCGTATTCTGGAATTGATCGCTGTAAGAATTAACTAGGTCGTTTCGTGAATAAACTCGAATAGTCTGGCCGCGAACTTGTGCATGTGTTGAAGCGTCGATTTTATTATCTATATCGATGATCACAGCCACATCATAAGTATCAAATTTGGGGCTTATAAAAGGACTTTCTAAACGTAAAGCCTCATCAAATGCGGGGTCGCTGTATCCAGTAACTGGTTCGTAGATTCCAAAAACATGATTGTTACTGGATGCTTTATCACTTTTATATTCTTTTACTGGCCAAGTTCTAGCCAAAGCGGATTCAAAAGAGAGTTGAGCAAAGCAAAGTATAGCTGCGCAAAACAGTAGCCTAGTCATATAAACACCCCACACGACATATTTTTTTGTTGCGCATCAAATATCTAGAATTAAACGGTAATTGGCAATTGAAATGTTCTAGGTGTAAAACAAATACAAGGTCCCTGGCTTCCCGAACCCTGCCCCTAGCAATGACTTTTAAACTTAGTGATTGCTTTGAAGTCGTTTTACGATAAGATTTTTTGCGTCTAAGGGGGACCATATGAAAATATTTTTAGTAGCCATTGCTACGCTCATTTCTATTCCGTCGTTTGCATCGATCTCTGTAACTCCAGGGTACATTTCTTTTGGTCGCGTGAAGTTAAACGGCCAAGTGCAAAGAATGGTGACGGTTCGTAACAACGGCCAAGAGGCTGTTCGAATTAGCACTTCTGGATACTGCTCACATTTCTCGACCATGAATCACTGCCACACTCTGAATAAGTACGCGAGCTGCTCTATTAATGTGAGATTTAGACCGACTATGCTTGGCAATCACAGTTGCAACCTTACAATCAGAGCATCAAATGGATCGGTTTCATATATAAACATGAACGGAAACGCTGTCCGATAAACTGACATAGGTAAGTAGCTCCAGAGAGGAGCTACTTGCATTTACTGTTTTAATTCTTCCAAAAATCTTCTTGCCAATTGAACTGACATTCAGCCCCGACCTTCTGCAGATATGCGTGCAGCTTTTCAGAGAACTGAAACTCAGGTACTAAGTACATTCCCCAGAGGTGGGACGCGATGATAATGTCATGGAGTCTAAGCTCTTTGCTTTGGTAATATCCATCGCCAATCGCTTTTTGGATCTGTTGCAGATACTCCTGCATTTCTTTTTCAAAGAGTCCGCGATTTTTAATAAGGACTTCAAATGAACCACGCTTTTGTTCTTTTTTATTTTGAAAGTATTCGCGAGATTTATCGTCAAACTCTTTCGTATAGATGAAGTGAGGCATAGCAATGTTATGAACGTAACCTGAAATTTTACCAATGAGTTGTTCAAACTCTTTCCACTCTGGAGTTCCAACAGTTTCCTTTGTCTTAAAACGATTTTCTGTATCGATAAGTGCGATGATATCTAAGCTTTCGTTAACACCGTTACCATTTTCGTTTACCCATATTGGTAACATCTTTGCTCCAGCAAGTTTCATGGGTGTTGTCTCGTCGTCATAGCGAACAAGTTTTGTGTCATAGTCGATACCAAGATGGTTAGCAGCAAGTCTGACTCGAATACAAAATGGACAGATATTGTAATGATAGAGAGTAGGTTTCAAAAGACCTCCTTTATTGAGTCGTTAAAAAGAATTAAAGAAATATAATTTAACAGACAACTTAAAGAAAGGCATCGGCGAACCTGGCGCGAGAGGTCCAGCAGCATAGCTAAGCTTCAGAGGGGATAGACTTTCTTATTACTATGTTGTATAGTCATTCTTTCGCGTGATCGGCTTTTGGGGAAGGTTTTAAGGGCTGTTTAAGCTCTGGAGCAGCGACCGATTGCATCTCAGATTGAATTATTTTACCGCTCAAGAGATTTTTGCCTGCAAAACGCGCACTCGGGCAGTTTGGGCATGCGGTAATAAGTTACTGAAATCAGTTGATATTTTACTTATGGCCGCGTCGCATTAAGAAAAAGACGGTTTTTTGAAAAATTATTTTATGAAATCGTTGACGGCTACAGAGGTATTCTGTACAACACGATTCACCTTTTCGAGAATATTTAGATTACTTAAAAATAATTGAAAAATCTCGTTGACGAAATATTGAAAACACAATATTTCAAACCTTCTTGTTTTGCTCTTTGAAAACTAAATAGCTTTTTAAGAATCAGTGATGTTTTTGGGTCTCGTTAGATGATTCGTCATCTAACAAGTCTAATTATTTGAATTTTGAATTCGAGAACAACTTTATATTGATTATGAGTAGTTCGAACTTTTTTACTTTAAGTGAAGAGTTTGATTCTGGCTCAGGACAAACGCTGGCGGCGTGCCTAATACATGCAAGTCGAACGACGAAAGCCTTCGGGTGAGTAAGAGTGGCGCACGGGCGAGGAATACGTAGATAATCTGCCTTTTAGTGGGGAATAACTCTCCGAAAGGAGAACTAATACCGCATAAGACCACAAGGCCTGCGGGCCAAGGGGTTAAAGGATTTATTCGCTAAAAGATGAGTCTGCGTCCGATTAGCTTGTTGGTGAGGTAATGGCTCACCAAGGCTGCGATCGGTAGATGGTCTGAGAGGATGATCATCCGCACTGGAACTGAGACACGGTCCAGACTCCTACGGGAGGCAGCAGTAGGGAATATT
>CAYXYF010000033.1:0-17160 GCA_964469265.1 uncultured Bdellovibrionales bacterium | reverse complement strand
GCTGTGGACGATATGCTAGATCTTGAATTCCATAAATAAAGTTAGAACCGTTTTTACCAGCGACCTGCCATTCAGGCCCCATGCGAATGGCGTCCACTGGGCAAGCTTCTTCACAGTATCCACAAAAAACACATCTCAACATATCAATTTCATAGGAGACTGGATATTTCTCAACTTTAGGGTCTTCGTGCTCACTTGCAACAATGGAAATACAGGTTGCAGGGCAGTTCGTTGCGCACAACATACATGCTGTACAACGAAGGCTTCCGTCTTTTTTGGTCGTGAGAATATGAGTTCCTTTAAAGCGCGGAGAGTACTCATACTTTTCTTCAGGATAATTTAATGTCTGCATGCGGTTCTTGTTCATTAAATTCAGAACCAAGTTCTTCATTGTAATGCCCAGACCCACAAAGATGCCTGGTAGGTACCAGCTTGCAGATTTATTTGGCCTTCCTACTTCACTCATATCAAAGCTCCCAACGGTTTAGACTCAAATCCAACCGCAACATTCCCAGACAACAACTGCGACAGATCACTGAGAGTTAATGCTTCAGAAACAATTGTAACACCTTTTTTAATCGGCTGAGCCTTTCCTGCAAAGTTGATGAATGTTCCATTCTTTTCAGTGAAAGACTTCATCGGGATCACATAGTTGGCTTTTTCAAAAATAGGGTTTGAACCAGATGTTAACCAAATTAATGTGTCCGCTTTATTGAGTCGGTCAAAAACACTTTCTAAGTCAGGGTAAGCCTTTTGAATTTCAGGTGCAGCTACCAAGATAGTGGATAATTTGCCGTTCTCGATATTTGTATATAGCTCTTCCCACGGACGGACCTTGACACCTGCTTCGGTTAAAACTTTCTGAAGTCCTTTGGTGTTTGGATTTAAGTCTCCGCGGAACAAGATGCCGTCAAAGTCATCGAGTTTCTCTGGGTTATTAATCCAGTGATAAACATTGCTAATCCCTTTTGATTTTACAAAATCAATAAGGTCTTCATATTCTTCTACGGTATATTGCCCTGTTAAAACTACAGCAGTTTTTGTCATGTCTTGTTTTTTAAGATGCTCAGAGACCTCTAGAGCAACTTTTCCTGCAAAGTCTTGGCTAAGCTCCCCGTTATTACGAAGCGCTCGAACCTGCCTTGCATCCCTATCAGCGAATTTATAAATATCGCGACCGACATCACACATCCAGTAGCCATTAACTTCAGGATTATAGACTGGTCTTACTCTGTATAGACCGTTTTCATTGAAGTAAACTTTTACGTTACAGCCTGTAGAGCATCCGTTACAGACGGTATTAAAGTCTTTTAGATACCAAACTCTTTGACGGAACCTAAAGTCCTTAGACGTTAGCGCGCCTACTGGGCATATATCAACCGTGTTTAAGGCGTAGTTGTTTTCAACTGGCATTCCATCCACTGTTCCGATCTCAGAGTGGTCGCCCCTGCTGAAAATTCCGAATTCGTTTGTCTTCGATACTTCTTCAGTAAATCTCACGCAGCGAGAGCAAAGAATGCATCTTTCTGAATCCAGTACTATCTTAGATCCAAGATCAACCACTTTTGCCTTTTTAACCTTGTTCTCTGCCATGCCTGGATCATATTTACCATATTGCATGTAGTATTCTTGAAGGCCACACTCGCCCGCTTGGTCACAGATCGGACAATCTAAGGGATGGTTAATAAGATGGAAGCCTAATACCCATTCCACAGACTCTTTTACTTTTTCAGCGGTGTTATTAACTTTCATTCCATCTGTCACAGCCGTGTTACACGCAATCTGCAGACGAGGATTACCTTCAATCTCCACCATACACATGCGGCATACACCTGCAACACTTAGCCCTGGATGCCAGCAATAGTGAGCGATGCTCTCCTTTGCTTCCATGAATGCTTCAATAATTGTTGAACCAGGCTTAACCTGTACTTCTTTACCGTTAATGGTGCATTTCAACATGCTGCGATCCTTGTAAATGTTTTCGTTTAATAGGTTTTCCAGTCACCTTCGAACGACCTTCTCGGATATAAAATTCAAACTCATCTCTAAATTTTTGAACAAAACTAATTGTCGGCAATGCCGCCGCGTCCGCCAAGGCACAAATGGTTCTGCCCTTCATATTTTTCGCTACGGTATCAAGTAACTCAATGTCTTGCGGTCTTCCACGGCCAAGCAAGATACTGTTTACGATTTTTTCAAGCCAACCAGTACCTTCACGGCATGGTGTACACTGTCCGCAAGACTCGTGATGATAAAAATGTAATATTACATTTAACATGTCCACCATGCAGCGAGTTTCATTCATGATGATCACAGCTCCAGAACCCAACATGGTTCCCGCCGCTGCTAAACTTTCATAGTCCATATCAACTTGATAAGACTCTTCTGCGGTTAACACAGGTGCAGAAGACCCACCCGGAATAACGGCCTTAAGTTTTCCGCCCTTCATTCCACCGCATTCGTTTTCAATAAGGTCTTTTAAAGAATACGCTAGAGGAACTTCATAGGTCCCAGGCTTATTGACATCACCGCTGACAGAGAAGAGCTTTGTCCCTGCAGACTTTTCAGTTCCGTGTTTACGATACTCTTTAGCACCATCTTTAATAATATATTTTACTGCGGCCAAAGTTTCGACGTTGTTTACGATGGTGGGCTTGCCCAAATATCCTTGTACAGCTGGAAACGGCGGCTTTAGTTTCGGTTGGCCTTTTTTACCTTCAAGCGATGAGATCATGCCTGTTTCTTCACCGCAAATGTATGCGCCAGCACCACCGTAGATATCTAGGTCATGATCAAAACCAGAACCAAGAATATTTTTACCCAAAAGACCTGCATCATAGGCCTCTTTAATTGCTTTCTCTAGAATGCGAAGTGACTTTTTGTATTCACCACGAATATAAATATAGCTTTTCTTCGATTGAATAGCGAAGGCCGAAATAATCATTCCTTCGATCAATTGATGTGGAGCACGTTCCATCATAAGTCTATCTTTAAATGTACCAGGCTCACCTTCATCTGCATTACAGAGTAAGTAACGAGGCTCTCCGTTTTCTGGAAGAAAGCTCCACTTCATGCCAGTGGGGAACCCTGCTCCACCCCGGCCACGAAGCCCTGAGGCCTTTACTTCTTCAATGATATCTTTTGGCTTCATCTTAAGGGCTTTCTTAAGCACCTCATAGCCACCAAGTCTTTTATAGCCATCCAGAGTTTGAAATTCAGGCTTGTCGTAATGTTCTGATAAAAGCTTAACTTCCATTATGTTTTTCTCACTTCAGTTCATTGATCATTTGATCAAGTTTTTCATAAGTCAGATTTTCAGTGTAATCATCAACGTTAATTTGAGCGACTGGCGCTGTATCACATGATCCCAGACACTCAACTCTGGAAATCGTAAAGCGACCATCTTTTGTCATTTCGCCATCGACAACGCCAAGCTTGTCGCAGAGGTAATCCGCCATTTCGTGACCACCAGCCATTGCACAAGAGATATTGCAACAGATCTGAATATGATGCTTTCCCACTGGCTTTTTATTAAACATCGTATAGAAGGTTAGCACTTCGTTAATCTGCGCCATCGGGATATCCATGACATCACTTAAATGCTTTACAACATCTGGAGATATCCATCCGCCGTTTTCTACTTGCGCTATATAAAGCGCAGGGATGATTGCGGACCTTTTTGTTTCGTATCTCGCCAATTCTTTTTTGACGTATTCCAAACCATTTTGACTTAACTGAAACATACCTTCCCTCTATCTATCCAATTCACCAGCGATAAGATTTAAACTACCCAATACGGAAATCACATCAGCAACCATTCCTCCATCAATCAGACGTGAGAACGACTGATAAATCGGGAAGCATGGTGGACGTGCTCTTAAGCGATATGGTTTCGGACCACCATCACTGACAATATAAAAACCTAACTCACCGTTTGCGGCTTCCGTCGCATCATAGATTTCACCAGCTGGGGGTTTAATGCCTTTAATAACGAGCATAAAGTGGTTCATTAATCCTTCGATATTTCCGTAAACATCTCTTTTCTCAGGCAAAACAATGTCCTTATCGCGAATGGTGTAATCACCAGCAGGAACATTTCTTGCCACTTGATCAATAATACGAGTCGATTGCCTCATCTCTTCAAGACGTACGCGGTATTTATCGTAGACGTCTCCAGTTGTACCCGTCGGAACATCAAAATCCAATTGATCATAACCATAATAAGGCTCAACCTTCCTAAGATCTAGCCCCAGGCCCGTCGCTCTTAAGCACGGACCAGTATATCCATATTCAAGGGCCTCGGCGGTGCTGATAACTCCGACGCCTTTTGTTCTTTCGATCCAAATTTTATTATTCGTCAGCAAACGATCGACTTCATCGATTCCACGTTTGATTTCTTCATTCAGTTTGAGAACATCGTCATACCAACCTTTTGGTGGTTCGTTCGCAATCCCGCCAACTCTTAAAAGAGATACAGTCAGTCTTGCACCACAGAGTTTTTCAAAAACAGTATAAACTCTTTCGCGCATTCCAAAGAGATAGAAGAATCCAGTTAAGGCACCAAGATCAACGGCATTGGCGCCGATACATACAATGTGATCAATAATCCGACTAAGCTCTGCAAGAATAACTCGTGTTGCTTGTGCCTTCGGTGGAATCTCTACGCCCAACATTTTTTCTACAGCTTTACAATACCCTAAGTTATTCATAGGTGCCGAACAGTAGTTTAGTCTGTCCGTATAAGGAATAACTTGGTTGTAGTAGTGTGTCTCACACATCTTTTCAAAGCAACGGTGTAGGAACCCAAGTTCTACATTTGAACGGTTAATGGTTTCACCATCAAGCTCTGCCATAATCCGAAGAGTACCGTGAGTTGCTGGGTGAGAAGGTCCGATGTTGATCGGAACAAGGTTTTTGTTCGGATCAGGGATATAGGTTGCGTCGTTATCAAAGTGAATTGGCAATACGTCTGCACAATGTTGCTGATGGTTTGGATCATAATCCTTACGCAGTGGATGCCCTTTGAAATGATGATGCGTTAAAATTTTTGTAAGATTTGGGTGCCCCTTAAAAACGATGCCATACATATCGTAGGTTTCACGCTCAAACCAGTTTGCACCAATCCAAACCGACGTAATAGAGTCAATAGCTTCATTCTCTCCGACTTGAGCTTTGACTCTGAGTCTTCGAAATGAGTTTGTGTCAAACAACTGATAAACGACTTCAAATCTTTTAGCGCGTTCAGGATAGTCAGCTCCACACAAATCCATAAGGAAGTTAAAGCGGCCTGAATCTTTTAAGTGTCTCATTAATGGGAGTACAAGATCCTTAGGAACCTCGACAACGTCGTTTCCAAAAGAGTTTGTAAAACTGAACTGATTTCCATTCTGAAATTTTGCAGACAGATCTGATCTGATTTCTTCTAAGTGATTCATTTTTGAATTATCCTTCGCTAGATCTTAAAAAGCCCGGAACCTTCCAATTGTCCTTCCAAGGTCTCGGCTGATGAGTTTCAATCATATTTTGGAGAAGCATTACTCCATCTACAACGGCTTCTGGAGAAGGTGGACACCCTGGAACATAGACGTCGACGGGAATAACTTTATCGATACCTTGTAGAACGTGGTATGCGCGATAGAATCCGCCAGAGCTTGCACACGCTCCCATTGAAATAACGTATTTAGGTTCTAACATCTGTTGGTAAATATGAACCAAAACGGGAGCCATTTTTTCAGTGATTGTTCCTGCAACGATAAGTAAGTCAGACTGTCTTGGAGAAAACCGAACGACCTCCGCACCGAAACGTGCGATATCATACTTGGGTCCCATCACGGACATAAACTCAATACCACAACAAGCAGTACCATATGGCATTGGCCAAAGGGAATTCTTTCGTCCCCATGCAATGATATCATCAAGCTTTGTTGTGAATCCGCCAGTACGCAAAAATTCTTGTGTTTCCGCTTCAAGATCAACTGTTTTAATTTCTAATCCCGTGTTGGGCGTAGAAGTTTGATTAAGCATTTTATGCCCTCTCATAATTCTCATTTGGTTATCAGTTCATTCATAGCTATCATGTTTCCGAACAGGAAGAAAACATAATCTTATAGGTAAATTAGGCGCGATGGAACGTCTAAAAACCCCCGAAACCCAAGCCTCAACGATTGCCAAAAATATAGTCAGTATACCCATCGCGTCAGACGGTATGCTTCATATTTAATTGTTTGTGATAGTTTTTATTTGGAAATCTGTGGGCATGTGGGTAGCCTTAGGTATTGAAAAAATTTTAGGCACGCAAATGGATTGTAGAGCTTAAATATTCCACGGAGGGGGGAAAATGAGAAATATCATTCTAGCACTATGCTTTTTTGCAGCGACGACGAGTCATGCAAGCGAAGAGTTCTTAGTAAAATTCACACAAGAGGGATTGAAAGTAAAAGCTCAGTTAATGAACAGCTTTTCTGATTCTGGTTCAAATGTTGAACAGCTTCCATTTGATGAGTGGATTTTAATTAAGGCGACGGACAAGGACCAAGCAGAGCAAATTCAAGCACTTAAAAACGACAAAGCTCTTATCGCGCACGTTCAACCAAACTACAAATTATATGCAGCAAGCCAGTTTAAGCAAAATAAAGAGACAATTCGCGCGCTTAAAGAATACGAGGCATACCAGGGTATGCCTGATTTCGGCGAGCCAGCTCCAGATAATCCAGAACTTCCTGGCGTTGTCACTCCAGTTGATGGTGGCGATGATCCTGAGTTCAGCAAACAATGGGGTATGGTCGACAACAATGTAAAGTCGACTTGGAATCAAGCAAAAGGTGACGACATTGTGGTTGCTGTTCTCGACACTGGTGTTGATTACAACCATGAGGACCTAGTTGCTAACCTTTGGAGAAATGAAAAAGAAATCCCTGCAAACGGAATTGATGATGACGGAAACGGATTCATTGACGATGTTATCGGTTGGGATTTTGTTTCTAATGACAACAAGCCTTACGACTTCACAACTTCTATCATGGATATGTTAATGGGCGGCGGAAACCCTGGTCACGGAACACACTGTGCAGGTAACGTTGCGGCTCGTGGAAACAACGGTAAAGGTATTGCAGGGGTAGCTCCCAACGCTAAAATCATGGTTTTACGTTTCCTTTCTGAAAAAGGATCAGGAACTACTGCTGACGCTATCAAATCCATTAAGTATGCGGTTGACAATGGCGCACACGTTCTTTCAAACTCTTGGGGTTCTTCTGGTGAAGATCCAGACGATGCTGCTGGGAACCAAGCATTAAGAGATGCGGTTCAATACTCAATGGACAAAGGAACTCTTTTCGTAGCAGCTGCTGGTAACGGTGACCAAACAGGAAAAGGTTACGATAACGACACTAGCGACAAGCCTGCTTATCCAGCGTCGTACACTCATGACAATATCATCAGTGTTGCAGCTCTTGATTCTAACAACGCACTTGGATCATTCTCTAACTGGGGCGCAAGAGGTGTTGATATCGGAGCACCTGGTGTAAAAGTTTACTCTACACTTTCTGGTGGGGGATACTCAGACACAGTTGTTGATCTATCTTTCATCGGGATGGGCGTTGTGACTTGGGACGGTACTTCAATGGCAACCCCTCACGTTGCTGGTGCAGCAGCTCTTTACTGGTCAAAGCACCCAAATAAGACTTGGAGAGAAGTTAAAGATGCAATTATGACATCTGCAGCTCCAATTTCCGCAATGCAAGGTAAGTCCGTTTCTAACGGAAAGCTTAATGTTCAGTCTATGATGAACAAGTAAGCCAACAGTAAGTATTTATTACCTGAGAAGGGCTAAGAAGTTTTTTCTTAGCCCTTTTTTATTTTTGTGAATCTGAGTCCGCCTGCCTACAATCTCCCCCAAGAGGGGAATCCAAATGAGAAATCTAGCTATCGTATTACTGACAGTGCTTCTGTGCTCATGCCAGTTTATGGATGATCAAACAATAATATCTGAAGACCGAAACGAACTCGGTAATCCAAAACCCGTTGATAGAGATTTTAAAAAAATCAATGATCAACATAAAGTTTTGGTGGCGATCATCGACACAGGAGTTGATTATAACCACCCTTACCTGACGCAAAACTTACACTTTAAATTAGATCAAAACTCAAGTCCCATTGGATATGGCTATGATATCTCAGGGCAGGATACTTGGGCCGCTCCTTATGTGGTGAGAACTTCAGATTACAACCCAAATCTTGGTTTGACCGAGGTTGAACAATCTGTTGAGGAAGTTGAATCCCTTGAAAGCTTGCTGACACTAGCACCAGATCTCAGTCACGTTTTAAATCCTAAACGAAATATTTCACAAGAAGTTAACGGAGCGGCTTACCACGGAACACACGTTGCGGGACTTGCAGCTTACGATGCTCCTGAAATCGGCCTCCTCGCTTATCGTGCCTTTCCCTTCAGTCTGAAATTAAAAAATGGAATTCCTGTTGAACAGGATATTTCTGAATTGTTTTTAGACCAGCTCATTGAAGCCTCTGAAAGAGCTATTCAAGATGGTGCCAGAGTTATCAATATGTCATTAGGGCAAATAGTAGATAAAAAATATCCCACAGGTAAGATCTTTGATGTTGATACAAAAGCTCATCTCAAAAGAGCTGAGAGGTTCCGTCAGCTAGCACTTGCTCATCCTCATGTCGCCTTTGTGGTTGCTGCTGGCAATGACGGAAGGTGGATTGATCAGAATGCTCGAGTGGGAATGCCGTGCGGAGCCGATGCTCCGAACATTGTTTGCGTGGGCGCCGTCGATAGCGAAGGTGATATTGCGAACTTTTCAAATATTCTTTTGTCTGAAGGCACATTTATTCTTGGATATGGGGTCGATGTTTTATCTACAATGCCCACTGAGATGTGCCTCAGTGACAAAATGGCTGACCTACGCGATCCCGCAAAGGTTCTGGCTTTAACGGAAAAGCAGAAACTTAACCTCATAGCAAGGTTAAGAAAAGACTGTGCGGATTTACTGGTGGATAAACTTAGCGGAACCTCCATGGCAACGCCAATTATTGCTCGCGAGATTGCCTTAATCATGTCACAAAATCCGCACTTAACGGCAAAGATGGCAGTTCAACAAATGACTCGAAGTTCTGAGCATTACAATATCGGAAAGATTTCCTTTCCTCGTTTAAAGATCAAAAAGCCTTCATGGAACAAACGAGTTACCGAGCCTTCTGGTGAAATAGAAATCCGAAGTGCATTTGAAAACGGTATGAAAAATGATTGTGATAGGAAGCGTGACGATTACTTCGAATTCGTTATTCCACAGTCTTACAATAGATAGGAGATTCCGAATTCCAGAAGAGAAATCTATCGACGGACAACATTCCAGCTTCTTGGTATTCTGATCCCGCAGCGACGACGACGTTGAAGATTGCTTCGTACTCTCTATTGTTGGCAACTACGGTACAGCTAATGACTTCTTCTTCAACACCCACACACTCTGATTCAACAGGCCATCGAACAAAGTATCTGTTTTCTTGGTAATCGATTAAAAGTTTTTGAACTGGATTAAAAATGTTTGGGCTTCCATAGGGAACCACACAAGAAATCTCTGCTAAAGCCGTTGTACTTGAAAATAAAAATAAAAGAGCAATTAGATGCTTCATAGTGCCTAGTTATATAGCATATCCTGACCTTTATTTACTAGGAAATTGTAGGATCGCGTTGTATAAGTGCCTTCAACTCTAAAATAATCGAGCTACATTGAATGTCTGAGCAAAACTTTACAGATCTTGACCTCCTTGAACCCCTTTTAAATGCACTTAAAGACGCTGGCTACGAGCGGCCCACCCCCATCCAAGAGGCATGTATTCCGCCCCTACTTGAGAAAAAAGACCTTCTTGGGTGTGCTCAGACTGGAACGGGCAAAACCGCGGCGTTTGCTCTTCCCATTTTGCAAAATCTTGCGCTTCAAAATAGGAGACCTGTTCCGAAATATCCAAGAGCTTTAATTCTCACTCCCACAAGAGAGCTTGCGATACAAATTTTTGAAAGCTTTAAAGTATATGGAAAAAATCTCAAACTGAGCCATACAGTTATTTACGGTGGTGTTGGACAAGGTCCCCAAGTTAAAAGTTTGAGAAAGGGTGTAGACATTCTTGTTGCAACCCCTGGGCGGCTTCTTGATCTCATCGAACAAAAATGTGTGCGTCTAGATAAAACAGAGGTTTTTGTTCTAGATGAGGCCGATCGCATGCTGGATATGGGTTTTATTCAATCTATAAGAAGAATTCTAAAACTTTTGCCACTTCAGCGTCACAATCTTTTCTTCTCTGCTACCATGCCGAAGGAAATCGTAGCACTTGCAGACTCGATGCTCGTTGATCCTGTAAAAATCGAAGTCGCACCTCAAAGCACAACTGTCGAGCTCATTGATCAATTCGTAATGTATGTTGAAAAAAGCAAAAAGCGAGACTTGTTAAGAGCTTTATTACAGAATAAAGAGTTCAAAAGAGTAATTGTTTTTACTCGAACAAAACACGGAGCAAATCGCGTGGCAGAAACTCTTTCGAAAAATAAAATCTCCTCTGAAGCTATCCACGGGAACAAATCCCAGGGCGCAAGACAAAGAGCTTTAGATAATTTCAAAGCAGGGAGAACTCGAGTTTTGATTGCAACCGATATCGCTGCCCGAGGTATTGATATCGACAACGTCACCCACGTCATTAATTTTGAAGTTCCTAATATTTCAGAAAGCTATGTTCATAGAATCGGCAGAACTGCAAGAGCTGGCACTAAAGGTGTTGCTATTTCGTTTTGTGATAGTG
The DNA here is from genome assembly GCA_964469265.1 of uncultured Bdellovibrionales bacterium. Classification (GTDB taxonomy): domain Bacteria; phylum Bdellovibrionota; class Bdellovibrionia; order Bdellovibrionales; family JAEYZS01; genus JAEYZS01. The sequence continues at coordinate 6,351 of CAYXYF010000033.1, read as the reverse complement.
AAGAAAAGGCGTTTATCCATGACATTGAAAAACTCATTGGCAAAAAGATCCCGGTTGACCGAGATCAGCCTTATCACTCGGAAGATGTGGAGCGAGCAAGACTCATGTCTAAAGGAAAAGCGAAAGCGGCTATTGAAAAAAAAGAAAACTTCAGCCACACTAAAGTATCCAGACGGCGGAAATCGAGGCGGAGTCATCCGAAAAAATGGTAAATGGACTTGTAACTTTTCTAGGTATTTTAATCATCAGTACTCAGGTCCATGCCACATGGGGATTGCCTAATACGCCTATGACGGGAATCGGTGATGCTGGCTCCTTTTATCTCAACAAGTCAGGTTTTACCCTTCATGTCTTTAATAATGATTATCTTGGAAACACAGACAAGCTCATGACTGCGTCTGGACACCTTTTTTGGTATATACAGCCGAAGAATAAAAAGCACGGCTGGGAGCTTTCTGTTCAACGGAGGCTCTTAACTCCTATCATTAAAACAAAACACGGAAAACCCCCTCTTGATCCACCACCAGGAGTGTATGCTGACCAACTGGAGTCCCGCGGAGCTTACTCCTACATCGACGGAAATATGAAAATCGAACTAGGACTTAGCGGTCAGTACTATGCAGGTCTTGGTGGCGACAAAATTACAAAATTTATTCATAAAGTCATTGGAGCTAAGGACGAAAGCTCTAAGTACGGTGATAAGATTGATAATAATTATTTCTCTGGCTCTGTCGGAGTTGGCTTTCTTACAAAGTACGCTTTGGTGATGTTGTACGTCCACGAAAGCCCAGTGATGACAGAAACTTTAGTTCGTTTGAACTTAAAGTTTAGCGGCAAGAAAGCGCAATTTGGTATACAGGGCGAAGCCGTTCACCAGTTAAAAAGTGATTTTTACGGAAATGATATTTTAGATTTCAGGCACGCTTATGGCTTGAGTTATAAATACGGCTGGTATCAAATGACAGCAAACTATGTCTCGCCCTACCTCAAATACGATAAATACGGCCAATACTACATCTCACCCCTAATACTATCCTGGGAGTTCTAGAAGGTACGCCGTACCTTTTTGTTGTGCACCTGCTATATAAACACAAGAATTCTCTCTTGAAATACTCGCAGTTAGAGTACTCCCGACGTCGGAAGCCGCGCTGCTAGACAAAAAGGTACGGCGTACCTTTTAGTCGGGGCCTATTACGGCGAATTTTATGTCGGAGTAGCCTGCTACTGCTGAGGTGTGCATGACCTTTTTTAGCATTTCGTACTCTAGGTGTTTGTCGGCTTGTACTAGGACTTTGCCCTCAAATTGAACAGTCTCGTTGATTTGAGCAATGTCATGAGTCTTTTTTGCCTGTTCATCTAAATGCTTAAAAAGAAGTGGAATATAATTTTTGTCGGACTTATCGATGTCTTGCGGGTTAAATTTGCCTTCGACCAGATCTAAAACTTTTACGTCCTCAACAAATATTCCCGATTGAGAAACCATAACTTTTAATATTTCAACTGGGCTAGTATTGGAAACAGAAGCTGGTAAACGAATGTCGTTACTCGGTGTGATTTGGACTGGATCTGTCGAGTAACTCTTAATTAAGAAGACTAACAAGATAACGAACATGTCCACCATCGAAGTGATCTGAATCTTAAACGAGCCTGGCAATTTTTTTCTACGGTTTTTGAAACTCATATTTATCCTTCAAGAATATCCGAGAATACAACTTCTGGGAACATGAGGTTGGTCTCACCAGTTTTCCCAGTCTTTTCATCCTTAATAGTTACCGTGTCTCCGTTTTTTAATGTACGAATAGTATCTAAAGTAGAAATAATCTTTTCTAAAGAAACAGTCTTTGCAGGTTTCACTTCTACTCTGAAAACATCAGGGTATTTCTTCTTAATGGTTGCAGCTTCTTTTCCTAACGCATCTAAATCCGGAATTCCGTTAACTGCCGCAACACTGATAGAGGACTTCTTACCATTATCAGTTATTTCAAACTTGAATGCACTGTGATCAATCACAAGTGCAACGGTCACGGGATTTGGTTTATTTTTATTATTCTCAATTGCCTCAGCAACAATTTGAGGAACTTGAGCTTCAACCATAGTCACACGCATGAAAACAACGCTCAGTAATAACATCGGTACAATAGCAACGATCACGTCAAGCATCGGCGCTAAGTTAATGTCGAATGTTGATTCTGCTTTTTCTCTAAATCTTCCCATGGTTCCCTCAATCTAAATTTCTACCACTACCTGGATCGGCTGAACCGAATCAGATATACAACTTAAGAAGCTTTCTTCGTCGGAGCTGGTGGCGGCGTATGTAGTGACGAGCTAGTACCAACATTTGTAGGGTAAGCATTTTGCTCATTCATTTGTACAATTCCACGGCTTCTTAAAAAATCAGTAAGTCTTTGAGTTGCTACGTCGATTTCATTGAAGATGTAACCTTGCTTCGTGTTTAAGAACGCATAAGCCACCATCGTTGGAATCGCAACCGCAAGACCCATCGCTGTTGCATTCATCGCAACTGAAATACCATCAGCAAGAAGTGCTTGCTTCTGTGTAGGATCTGCAAAGCTCACCGCTTTAAATGACATAATAAGACCAGATACTGTTCCTAGTAGACCAATAAGGGTTGCAACGTTTGAAACCATCGGAAGGTAACCTAGTCGCTTCTCAAGGCTTGGAACAATCTCAGAAGCAACTCTGTCGACTGCTTTACCAATTTCTTCATCACTTCGATCTGCTCTCTCAAGGATAATCTTCATAGCTTGTGCAATTGGTTTCTTTTCGTTCGCTGAACAAAATGCAATACTCTCTTCTATTTTGTTTTGCGAAACTAATTTCATAACCTGATCGGTAAACGCTGAAGAGTTCACCTTGTAGTCAAAGTAAAGTACCTTTGATCTTTCAATGATGAGATAAAGTCCCATCAGACCGATGCCCACAATACCGACGTCAACAATGTACCAGTCGACTAATACTCTATATAAATTATCCACAAGAAGCCTCCCCTTATCTTAAGCCTTTTTCTTTCATACTCTAAATCGGATGACTTTAGATCCAAATTTAGTAATTTCGCTTCACCTCGACCATTGACCGGTCCACTGTTTAAAAGTTTATCAGTTTTTGATCTTTTTCACGTTCTTATTGAGTGAATTTGACTCGGAAGAAATCGATCTCCACTTCTTAACTTCAACATCATAAGTTTTCTTTTTCTCTGTCCACTTTGTTTTTTCATTAGAAGCAGTAGTTCTCTTTGTATCAATTTCTTTAAGAATGAGGTTAATCTGATTCTTTTGGTCAGCCCACTTTACTTTCTCTTCATCAATCTCTTTTGACTTCTGATTGTAAGTCGTAACGTTAAGATTTCTTGCTTCGATATTCTTTTGAATCTCAGCAATTTTATCCTGAAGCTTCTTAACCTGATCTTCTTCTTTCTTAACTTTATCTTCTTCAGCCTTAACCAACTTCGCTAACTCTTCTTTCTGTTTATCAAGCTTTAGCGTATTCTTCTCAGAGTCCTTCACCGTTTCTTTCACGGTTTTTTCTTTCTCCGTTAAATCTTTTAAAACTGCGTCCATTTCTTTAATGTTCTTTTCAACGATCTTAAGGTTGTTCTCATACTGCTTTAAATTTTCTTTACTATTCTCAGCATTAGAGCCGATCGTTTTTACTTTTTGTTCTACATAGTCAGATGCGTATGCTGCAAATGATGCCGTTACTACTAATATCGTTAACAATTTTTTCATGACCTAATCCCCTATACCTTTATTTTACTTGCTGTGTTAAATTTTTTGCGTTTGGACAGTTGTCCTTGAGTGACGAACGATAGTTACCGATTTCATCAGCCCAGAACTCTCCATCAAAGTCCCACAAGAATACTTTTCCTCTTTCGTGGTTCTTACTCGCAGTTTTACGAGTGGACTTTGTTCCTTTAACTTCTCCACCGGCTGAGACATATCGAATGTTTTCACCTGATCCAGAGAAGATTTCATAAGTTAAGAATTCATTGTTTTCCATTAACTTCTTTAACCGCGTCTGCATTGAAGCCAAACGAGATTTCATTGTTCTACCCGCTAAAGACTTTAACGATGACTTTTCTTTCTCGATATTTCCTTTTGCATAGCGAGTGAAGCTATTAAAGCCTTTTAAGCTCTCTTTGATAGTTTCAATCTCAAATTTATAGTAATCAATGGTGTCGTCTTCATGAGACTTTTCAGCTCTCCATTGTGTGACAAATTTTAAAGTGTCATTAGCAGAAGACGCTGACTTGATCTGCTGAGCTAACTTCTTTGATCTTGCGTTAGCTGCATTCCGTCTGCTAGTCGCAGTTGAAAGATCTTTTCTAATCAAGCCTCTGATAAAGCCAAACTGTGCTTCTTCATCTACTTTATGATTGATTGACTCTTGAACGTTCAAGAAGTCCTTGTGTCTACTAATCTCCCTTAGGACTGGCTGAGGAAGCGAAGTCTTGTTCTCAGGAGTTCTTATTGCATCAATGACGTTATTATAGAGTGCATAATTAGGTTGCTTCTTTGAAAGCTCCTCACCAATAACTCTGACCCATGGACTATAGATCTTATTTAAGTGATCCAAAGTCTTCTTCGCGTCACCGAACTGACAGATATTAATATATCCAATAGCTCGAACGGCATAGCTTTCCGCTTTATAAATATCTTTAAACTGTGGAATTTGAATGGAGTGCATATTCCCGATCGCGCCTGGAGTATCTCCAGCTAAAATTTGCATCCAACCCTGTTCAGTGAGTGATTGAATCCATAAAGAGTTCTCTCTTCCGACGAACTGATAGGCCTCAATAGCTTTTTTGTACTGTTTATTTCTGTAAGCAGTACGCCCCATGTTCATCTTAATAAGCGTTTTTAATGGTCCCGTCACTTTTCTTTTATCAATTTCTACAAGAAGTCTTTCTTGGCGTGCCAAAGAAGACTTCACGTCGCCTGTCAGGTACTCCGCAACACTTGCAAGGTACTGAGCTTCAGGATACTTCTCCGAAGCAGGCTTTACCTTTAAAGCATACGACAATGCTGTCTTATGTTGCTTTTTCATCGATCTTCCAAGAGCGATGTAATAGTTAAACTCATCAACCTTTTTTTCAGGGATGTGCTCAGACTTCACTTGAATCAAAGCATCTGAGATTTGTGGTACATACTCCCTTTTTACGTCAGATAAAAGAGTCTCCACCGCGGCTTTTGTCTCTTTTGAGTTTCTTTTTACGAAATCAGATAGCATCGGAAATGCTTCCGTATGGAAGCCCATCTTGTAAAGACATGTGCTGTAGTTGTAATCTCTGAGGTTTTTCTCCTCACCTGTAAGATCACGAAGTTCTCTAAAGTATCCTGCGGCTAAATGACAGCGATCTGCGTACTCTGAAAACAATAGACCTTTTAGAAGCTGGATTTCTTTTGCGGTAATTTCAACATAAGGTTTTAAACTGATTGGAGTATCTTGCTCGATCTTGATTGCCGTTTGGTGAATCTTATCCGCAGTAATTCCACGTGGTAGTGCTAATACCACTTCTTCAAGTTTCACTGGCTTTTGAGCCTTCGCGAACTTCATGGTATAAAACGGTGTTAATTCCGATTCAGGTTTAACTGAAGGAGACTTTAAAGGTTTTAAAGTTAAAAAGTCTGCCTGGAAAATCTTTGGTAACTCAAAAGTAAAATCTGATTTTACAACTTCATCTTCGACCCCGATATCTAACACTGGGATTGTTTTCACCATTTTTGGCTTTGGCTTGATCTTTTTACCATTCTTTCCAATCTTCACTGGAGCCTTTGGATCTGGCTTTTCATAGAGATCAAACACAGCTACCCCAGATTTTGCTTTAGGGAGACTCGCGTCTGCAGCTCGTCCAGGCTTTTTTTGGTAAACTTCTTTTTTAGCAATCTGGTCTTTAACAGCCTTAATTTCTGCTGTTTGCTGCTCGACTCCCTCTGTCTTGTAAGAAGGTAGTTCTTCAAGCTTTTCTTTTACAACTGCTGGAATCTCAGGTTTTGGAGTTGAAGCAGGCATTCGTGTATTATCGTCACCAAAGAATCTTTCAACGTATTCTTTAACGACTTGTTCAGCCTTCTCTTTATAGACGATCGCCTTTTCTTTATAAACAATAGCTTTTGCCTTCAGTCTGTCAAGAAAGGAAGGTTCCTTCTTTGACGCTGATTTAGCAGCTACTGGCTTCTGAGGTGTGGTAACAACCTCGTCAGCTTTTGCAACGGTTGTCATCATCAGCAACACGAGCATTACATTTATAATCACTAAATGTAACTTCTTGTTGTTCTTGCCTATCTTCATAACTCCTCCAAAGAGTCCTTAGTAACTTCCCGCCACTTCCTG
>CAYXYF010000032.1:0-18880 GCA_964469265.1 uncultured Bdellovibrionales bacterium | reverse complement strand
ATATGGATCTAAGGAATATTTGTATCATCGCTCACGTCGATCACGGAAAAACAACTTTAGTAGATGGTTTACTTCGACAATCCGACACTTTCGGAGAAAGAGATGCTTTCGACGATCGAGTCATGGATTCTATGGATCTTGAAAGAGAGCGCGGGATTACCATCGCAGCAAAAAACGCCGCTGTACGAAAAGGTGATACGAAAATTAACATCGTCGATACTCCTGGCCACGCCGACTTCGGTGGAGAGGTTGAGAGAATTTTAGGAATGGTTGACGGCGCCGTGTTGCTAGTGGACGGTGCAGAGGGTCCGCTTCCGCAAACACGATTCGTTTTGCAAAAGGCACTAGAAAAAGGTCAAAAGGTCATCCTAGTTGTCAACAAGATGGATCGCCCAGAGTGCCGAGGTACACCGCGTGTTCAAGAGATTGTCGATCAGACATTTGATTTGTTTATCGATCTTGGCGCAAGTGATGCGCAAGCCGACTTTAAAATCCTGTATGGCTGTGCAAGAGACGGTTGGGTCACAGAAAATTTTGATGAAGTTGAAGATTTAATCGAAGAAAGAAAAAAGGGATCTTTTGCACCTCTTTATAATGCCATCTTATCAGAAATTGAACCTGCTAAAGTGGAAGAGGACAAGCCATTACAGATGCTTGTTTCAAATATCGGCTGGAATGATTTTGTTGGTCGCTTAGCCATTGGCCGAATCACTGCAGGAAAAATCAAAGCCAACGATAAAATTGTAAGAAAAGGTATTAACGAAAAAGGCGAACCTTTTAATGAGGCATTTAAGGCTTTAAAAGTCTTTACTTACAACGGCCTTAAGCAAGTTGAAAGTGATGTAATGACTGCGGGAGATATCGTCGCCGTTGCAGGAAGCGATGACTTTGAAATTGGCGACACTATCGTACAAGATGAGTCCACGCCTGCGTTTGAGAGAATCCGAATAACTCCTCCGACCTTAGCTATGGTGTTCTCAGTAAATACTTCGCCATTTTCTGGCCGGGACGGAGAAGCCGTTCAGTCACGAAAGCTACGCGAGAGACTTTTAAAAGAAGTTCGTCATAACGTTGCTTTGAAATTAGGAGAAACTGGTGTTCCAGACCAATTCCGCGTATTGGGCAGAGGAGAGCTACAGTTTGCAATCTTAATTGAGCAAATGAGACGAGAAGGCCTTGAGATTATGGTTGGAAAACCGATAGTCTTAACAGAAGCTGGTGAAGACGGTACAAAGCTTGAGCCCCTTGAAAGACTAAACTTAGATTTACCTGAAGACTATACTGGTGATGTCACCAGTATGTTCCAAGAACGCAAAGGTGTTTTGGTATCTTATGAAAATAGTGGAACTTATACCACTTCCACAGGAACTAAAAACCGGGTGAGACTTGAATTTGAAATCCCTACCCGAGGTCTACTTGGAATGCGTTCTAAATATCTAACAGCAACCCGTGGTGAAGGGATTATGAGTTCACGTTTAACGGGCATGACTCCTTGGAAAGGCGAAATGCTCCATAGAACAAACGGCGCTATGATCGCGGACCGCACTGGCACCGTGACAGAGTATGCTCTTTTAGGATTAGAAGAACGTGGAATACTTTTTGTAAAGCCAGGACAAGAAGTCTATGAAGGCATGATTATTGGAGAGTTCAATAAAGACAATGATCTCAACGTGAATGCTGTTCGTGAAAAAAAGCTCACTAACGTTCGTGCGTCTGGTGCTGAAATTTTAGTATCATTAAAGGGTGTCCGTGAAATGAGCCTTGAAAAATGTCTCGAATGGATTGACGAGGACGAGTGGATTGAAGTCACCCCCAAAGAGATCCGGCTTCGTAAGAAGACTTTAGCTCAAAATATGAGAAGTATCCGTAGAGGTTAAGCAGGCTTAACGCCCCGCACCCTCCAAAGTGCATTTTAATGATGAAATACCTCCGCTTGTCAGTGTAGATTTTGCACAAAACCAAGGGGGGGTAATGTTAAAAATTATATCGGCTACTGCACTTGCTATTCTTTTAAGCAACTCAGTTCAGGCCAAAGATCTAGACAGTCCGTACTATCAAATTAAATCTGTAACCGTCCATGAAGAAGCTGTCAGCAAGCAAGACTACCAAGCTCTTCGTGCTGAAGTTCTTCAACAAAGAGCGCTTCGTGTCCAAGATGATGGATTGGGTGACATTTTAAATCCAATCAAAGAAGTAGATAAAATCGTTGATGCAATCATCAACCTTGGCGCAAAAGTTTGGGCCGTGTTTGAAAAATCAACTCCAGTCGTAAACCTTTCTGCAAAAAGAGCAAATGCTCTTCCAAGAGACGTTACAAATTGGAGAGACATGGCAAACTGGAGCGACGTTGAAGCTCGTCAATATTCTGTAACTTATAAAAATGGCTTTAACGCAACAGTTGTACGCTTTAGCATTTTAATGACTTACTCTTATAATGGTTCTTTCCAAGGGCGTGGCCAGTATCTTTCAGATGTTGGCTTCTTAGTAAACGATTACTGGGTTGCACCTCTTTACACACTGGAAGGTGAATCAGAAGTTGTTCGCGTATTAAACGTGGGCCGCGATGATGCGCCAATTGCAGGGATGGAAGTCAATATGGTTTGGAGAGTTAATAACGTATTGTACAAGTCTCAAAGAGCAATCAATTACTTTGTAAGAGGCGATGGGCCACTTAAAGTGAGAGAGCTTCAACTCTAACAGAATTTGTTTTCTCAAAAAATATTAAAAAATGGCTGGGCTTTGACCTAGCCATTTTTTTTGCCTTAATGACAAGCATATCCATTCTGGTTCAAAATATTCCTTATTTAAGCGATAGCGATTAACGATGTCGATGGGATGTGTGGATGACTTATTTTTTATTAATTATGGTTGGCGTAATTGCAACTGCTGCCGTAACAACGATGTTCTGGTTTTTTGCTAACAAAAGAAATAACTTTGCGATCACGCACTATATATTCCCCACAAGCATACTCCTTTATTGCATAATATTTTTCTTCGGTACGACAGGCTTACAGGGAAAAGAGTTTTTAGCCTTAGCCACTCTAATGATCTGGGCAAGCCAGATTTATTATCAAACTTATCTTAGTAACAAGACTTTAACCACAACAGCCCCGTTTGATTCAAAAGCCTTAGTTCATTTGCAAAAGAAGTCCTTACTGAATTTTCTCTTAGTTGTTCCTTTCTTTTTAATTTCATTGGGCACAACAAACAGAGCGGGTTCATTTGATTTGCTCGCATTTACAATTGCATACCTCTCGATATTTGGCTCCATCGTTGCAGATTATCAGTACCGCTTCTTCTATAGTATTCCCTTAAATCACGGTAAGGCTTGCACCGAAGGCTTATGGGCATTCTCCAAACGCCCCAACCATATATTTGAGTTACTTGTTTGGGTGGGCTTTGCATTACTTGCAGTCAGCGCGCCGTACGGAGCGCTTGCGTTAATTGCACCGCTAGCAAGATTTTATATGTTAGCCATTAAAGAGATCCCAGCTGGCAAAGGACTTATGTCTACGCTGCGCTCAAGCCTGGTCGAGTTTTTTGCCCGTCCAAATAAATAATATTTGATAAATTTTTCCCGCCAGTGCCAAATATTTATCAGGCAAAATTTAACAAACATTGATAACCTTTTTCCTATGGTGATTTAATACTCACCATGGGGGAGAGGCTATGAGATATTTTCTTTTTATATTATTTCTTTATTTACCAGCGCACGCGGATTGGTTGGTGAAACAAATCGTTGATGCCAATAACACTGTTGTAAAAATCGAAAGTGTTGAGCCTGTTATTGAATCTTCGGAAGAAGATGTACGGATTAAAAGGCATATTCGTGAGTTTATTTCTGAAACTGAAAAAACACCTGAACGTTATTATCAAGAATTATTAGTGTCCGACGAGTACTTCAATCGCCACTACAGCGAGCTTGAACTTTATCAGTACAGGCTTTCAACTCCTCGTTGGGATGGAGCGGAAGTTAGAACGTTGGTCAACCAAGGCGACGTTCGTAACCGCGTCGATCTCACATTTGTGGGCGATGGTTACACCGCTGATCAAAAAGAACAGTTCTTTGATGATGTCAATCGCATGGTCAAAGATATGTTTGAGGGGCAAACCTTTGCATCCTATCTCTCTTTATTTAATGTACACGCAGTGTTTGTTCCATCGAGACAATCTGGAATTACCGACATAGTTAGAAAAGACACAGCTCTTGGACTTTACAGAAGCCCCAAGGGTTCAAAGCGTGGAATCATGCCAGGGAACACAAGAGCCATTGAAAAGGCCATCGCATTAGCACCTGACACAGACTACCCCATCCTCATTGCTAACGATGATTACTACGGTGGCTTGGGCGGCCGATACGCCATTTCCACTCGCTCTGTCGAGACAGGCACAATTGTTTTAAGACATGAACTTGGACATAATTTCGGTGAAGTCGGAGAAGAGTATGACGGCGGACAAGTTTATAGCGGTGCAAACCATTCTCGAACCCAAAATGTGCATTGGAAAAATTGGATTAAAACTTCACAGATTGAAGTGTTTGAAAGCCAGTTTCTTTCAGGAAACTATGTTTGGAAAAACTTAAAAGATGGTCCTTTTAAAGCAACCTTTAATTTCCCTGGAGAAGGATATAACTACGATATTGATATTAGCTCCGTCGGCTGGGCAACGCCTAATGACGTTGAAGTTTTCTTAAATGGCGAGAGAAAAGAACTTGCGGGTGTTTGGTCTGAGGATCGTAGCTTCTTTAAGTTCGCAGTACCAGAAACTTTAGAAAAAGGAACACATACAATAGAAATTAGGGAAAAAATTCAAGACGGCGATAATGTTTTAGCCTTTGCAAATATTTACGCTCATCCTGTGAGCCTAAACGACGAAAAACACTTTGTCGGAGCGTTTAATACTTTCTTTGGCCCCGGAAGACCTTCAGGCTACAGACCGACGTATGATTCCTGCCTAATGAGAAATATGAGATCTGTCGATTTTTGTGCAGTTGATAAAGAAAACATGTGGAGAAAATTTTTTAGATTTGTCAGTTTGATTGAAGCTCATTCAGTGGATGGTGATAGTTTAAAAATCATAACTCCTAATGTGGACCACTTAGTTGTAGAAGTTTACAAACTTCAAGGTGAAGAGAAGATTTTGGTTGGAAGCTCCACAGGAACTGATAGCTTTAAGCTCAACGGCGCAGGAGATTACCAAATCTATGCATCCTTCGAACATCCAGAAGTCATGGGTGGTCAGGGAGCGGTAACTCAGACCGTGAATTTCAAAGCCCAGTGAGGTAAGCAATGCCAAATACACATAGCGTAGTTGTGGGATACATTCTTTGGATTTTCGGTTTTTTTGGCGCCCATAGATTTTACTATGGTCGCACAATCAGCGGCATTGTTTATTTTTTGACTGCAGGGTTATTGCTCATCGGCTGGATTGTTGATTTGTTCCTCATTCCGTCCATGGATAAAGAAGCCGATATTCAATACATAGAAGGCGATATTAACTACACGCTAGCTTGGATTTTTCTCACATTCTTGGGCGTGTTTGGCGTACACCGGTTTTACATGGGAAAATGGGTGACTGGTCTTATCTATTTACTCACAGGGGGATTGTTCTTCATCGGTTACCTTTACGACTATTGTACTCTTAACGAACAAATAAGTTCTCAAAATCGCCTCAGTCGTTCATAATATTGAACATGACGGAATTAATTCCCTTCGGCGTTAACGATTCTTCGTTTTCCGTAAAAGTTTTTGCCTCCGCAAAAAAAGTTGCAGAGGAATTACATGTGCGCTTTGAGATCAAGGACCCTCAATCTTTGATTCAATTTGAAAGCCGTGAAGCAAAGCGAAGAGATGAACTTTGGCGTTCCACATGTTTTGAATGTTTTTTTAGCGTTTCAGGACGAGCTGATTACTGGGAGCTAAACTTTACCCGAGGGGGGAGTTGGAACTTATATTATTTCACAGATTATCGTCAAAGTCTGGACTCATCACCAAAGCCAAGTTGGGAAATGCGAATTGAAAATATAAAAATCGATGTTAATTCTGGTAGAACAGATGTTTTGTCTGCATGTATTCCTCTTTCATCTTTAGAAATGATTGGCAAAAAGCTCGATGTCGGATTAACCTCAGTTGTAGAGTTAAAAAATTCTAAAAAATATTATTACGCGCTTGCGCACATTGGAGACCAACCAGATTTTCATCAAAGAGAGACTTTTAAATGCAGCTTGGATTAGAAGTACTGTTAGAGGATAAAAAGTTATTAAAGTATTTAAAGACAAAGAGGGTTTCTCTAGTTTGCCATCCAGCATCCGTTGACCATAAACTTCGTCATAGTTTTGATCTTCTTCATTCAAAAATTGAACTCTCATCGGCCTTTGGCCCCCAGCATGGAGTCAAAGGCGATAAGCAAGATAACATGATTGAGACACCCGACGATTTTCACCCAGATTACAATGTTCCTATTTTTAGTTTGTACGGAAAATCTCGAAGACCTACCAAAAAAGCCATGGATACCTTCGATGTGGTTCTCTATGACCTTCAAGATCTAGGCTGTCGTATCTACACCTTTGTAACTACGCTTCTTTATGTAATGGAAGAATGTGCTCGTTACAAAAAAGAAATGATTATTTTAGATCGTCCAAATCCTATCGGAAGACAGATTGAAGGTTTTATTCTGCGTCCTGGTTTTGAAAGCTTTGTCGGCGCTGGGCCGATGCCAATGCGGTATGGTTTGACTGCTGGTGAGATTGCTCTTTGGTATAAAGATCATTTCAATTTAGATCTCGATCTTAAAATCATTAAAATGAAAAACTATTCTCCTAGTAAAAAACCAGGTTATGGTTGGCCTGCTGAGCTTGCGTGGGTGAACCCCAGTCCCAACGCCCAAACGCTAACCATGGCTCGTGCTTATCCTGGAACAGTGATGATTGAAGGCACGCATTTGTCTGAGGGGCGCGGAACTACAAGGGCCCTTGAAATTATTGGGGCTGCAGAGATTGATTTTGATAAAGTTCTTGAATGGATGAATAAAAACGCAAAGTCGTGGTTAAAAGGATGTATGTTACGGTCTTGTCATTTTGAACCTACTTTCCATAAATACGAAAAGCAGCTTTGTAGTGGAATCCAGATTCATACCGATAACAACCTCTATGAGCCCACTCAATTTAAGCCCTATCGGATTGTGAGCTTAATGTTAAAGGCCATCCACAATCTTTATCCAGATTATACGCTATTTAGGGATTTCCCTTATGAATACGTCAACGACAGATTAGCCTTTGACGTTATAAATGGGGGCGAGGACTTAAAAAATTGGATTACAGATTCTTCTCAGACCCCAAAGGATCTACAAGTGGCGCTCCAGAAGGAAGAGTCTGGCTGGGCAAAGAAAATCAAGAAGTACTATCTTTACAAATAAAAACCCTAAATATCTTTGAATAGGCATTTCTTTTATGCTCTCATATTTGATGGGTAATCAGAAATACTGATTCAGGGAGGGATAATGTTTCGTTTGCTTTTGATAGCTCTACTGACGTTCACAGGCAGTACTATTTATGCCAAAAATATTGCAAAAGAAGGCGCATACGTCTTAGATGCGGATAAAAAAATTCTTGAGTCACTCGCAGTCAATACAGACTTGATTTTCGATCACGTAGATATTTCTGGTTTTGAAGTTTACGGTCCAGAGGGACTTTATAATTTTTTAACTCGCTTTGAAATCCCTTTTATAAAAATTGATTCTCAAGTTTTAGTTGAAAACAGCTGGGGCTATCCAACTCCTGAACAAATAGAGGCAGAGTTAAGAGATATCCATAACCAGTATCCAACATTAACCCAACTCATAGAGATTGGACGTTCCATTGAAGGCCGCCCACTGTTGGTTTTAAAAATTTCAGATAATGCGGCAATTGACGAGATTGAACCTGAATTTAAGTACATCTCTTCTATGCATGGCGATGAAATTACTGGACGAGAGCTAATGATGTTACTCGCAAAAGACTTACTTGAAAATTACGGTAAGGATCAGCAAATAACAGAGTTAATAAATACAACGGAAATTTTTATCATGCCGTCCATGAACCCTGACGGGTCGGCAAAAAGACAACGAGGTAACGCTCGCTACGTGGATCTGAACAGAGATTTTCCTGACTTCTCAACTTCTGATAACACGGATGACCCCGCAGGGCGCGAACCAGAAACACAAAGTGTGATGAAATTCCAAGCCGAAAGACAGTTTGCTCTTTCACATAACTTCCATGGTGGAGCTGAAGTTGTGAACTATCCGTGGGACACAGTTGCGACTCCTCACCCATTCTATGATTTAATAGTTGAGTTAGCGACGGACTACGCGAATCGAGTTTCTTACATTAAAAACTCCTACGGCTTTAATAACGGAATTACTAACGGTTACGAGTGGTATGAGGTAAACGGTGGAATGCAGGACTGGAGCTATCACTGGTATAATGATCTTCAGTTCACAATCGAGCTTTCAAACGCGAAGTGGCCATCGTTTTCAAAAATCCCTTACTATTACGAACAAAATCGCGAAGCTATGATCAAACAAATTCAGTACATACACATGGGTGCAGGCTTCCATCTTGATCAACCCGGTGTTAATGGAACTGTTCGCATCTATAAAGTATTGGGCAATGCTAAAGAAGATCTTGGCGAATATGCTTTCAGAAACTCAGAGTTTTATAAAGTTCTCGTTACTGGAGAGTATTCATTTGAAATTTTAAGTGACGATCTTGATGGCCCTCGCAATGTTTTCGTGGCTGTGGAAAGACCAGAGCTCAATCGAGGCCCCAATTATATTCAAATCCAATAGGTCCCGTCTAATACCTGTGCTGGTTTTCCTCTAAAAGGAATATAAAGCCAGCACAGTGTTTCAAAGTGCAGCGTTTGTCTCAATCTAAGAATGTTTGAAAAACTGTCAAAATTCTAGAGTCCTATTTTGATTAAAAATGTCGACTTTCTAAATAAATTTTCGAACTTTGCTATAATTAAAGGAACGGTACGTTGGAGGATTTATGAGGTACGTAAGCGGTATAATATATATGGCTGTCTTTGCCATGATACTCATGGGATGTACAAAGGTAGTTGAAAGAGCCCCTTCAGATTTGTCCCTCTTTGATGTTAATCTTTACTCTTTGAATAAATTGGTTTGTGATCCATTTGATGGCGGCCCTAGCCACCCTAGCAACCCTGATTTTGGCAGTGGTCTTAAAGCAAATCTTTTTTATCTAAGAGATGACCAACCTCGATATCAGTATGTAAAGGATTATATTAACAGTGGAGTACAAGCTGACCAGTTTCTATTTTTCACAAGTTTAAATGTTCCTACACGTATGTTCGATACAGGGTTTCCGACCGAATCTGGCTCTTTAATTAAAAGAGATGACGGGTCAATCCTGCATGAATATTTCGGTTTAAGACTTTCTACGGTCTTACACTTAGGCCCTGATGATGAAGAAGGAACCTACGAACTTGCAATCCTCTCCGATGACGGAGCGATTTGGAAACTAAGAGGCGACGACGGGAATTATGAAATCGTGGTTGATAACGACGGTGATCATCCGACGCAAATGGGTTGTAGCGATCATGAATTAACCATGACCCGCGATACAGAAAAACTTATGCAGTTCGAGTACTATCAGGGTCCGCGTTATCATATCTCAGTGATACCAATGTGGAGAAAAAAGGTAGCAGGCCAACAGCCAGAGGCAGAATGCGGAAAATCAGGTAATAACTATTTCTTCAAAGAATCTGATTCCACACCAAAACAACCATATAAGGATCTTTTGGCACGAGGTTGGAAGCCACTAACAAAAGAGAATTACTCCCTACCTGTCAGCACAATATTTAACCCGTGTCAGCCAGGTCAACCACCGCAGATTTTTGAATTTGCCGTAGAAGACATGGTAGATGGTTTAGTCATCGCAAGATGGATGACAGATATGCCAGCAACATCACAACTCAAAATTGTTGATATGGTTACTGGAGAAGAAACTTTAACCGAAGCCGATAATCAACTTCGATATTACCATGAAGTTGAGGCACGTGCTTTAAAGTCTGGTCGTGAGTACTCGTTCCAAGGAGTTTCAATTTCTGACTCCTACGGTATCACATTGAGTGATCCTATTGTTCTAGTTCTCCAATAACTTATTGAGCCCCCGCAACTGGGGGCCTCTTATTTACTCTGAAACTCCGATAACTCCACAAGCAATACGTCCACCTGCATCCCCCGTTGGCTGGGATGTGAGATCATCTGCTTTTTCATGAACGACCAATGATCGCCCAATAATAGAGTTCGCACGGCCTGTAAGACTAAAGTGAGAATAAGTGTCTTCTTTTTCAACCTTACCTTGAGCGTTCGATTGAATATTTCCTAAGTCACCAGTGTGGTGCTGTCCAGCTCCTGGTGCACCATGGGGCTCATCATGTGCCGTGAAGTGTGAACCTGCGCTTGTTGCATCAGGTGCGCGGCAGTCACCAAATTCATGAATATGAAATCCATGAACAGAATTTGCAGGCAAGCCTGCAATATTCACGATCATTTTTACATTGGAACCTTCTTGGATAAAATCGACATGACCGCTTGTCTTGGAGTTGCTTTTAGGAAGCAGGGTAGCCGTTAACTTCTCAACCTTGGGTGCATGGGTATCCTTTTTCTTTTTATGTCCACAAGAGATCAGAAGTGCGGGAAGCAATAAAAATGCGATAAGATGTAGAACTGTTCTCATTATTAACTCCTTTAAATTTATCGGAGAATATTTGATAATGAGACCAAGGCAAGTGAAGTATTTTTCAATTTCTCCACCTGCTAAGGCTTATATGAAACTAATGAGTTAGGCGTCTATACTTAATTCGGGTTGGGGTATCCGCTTCCACCCCGAGGCGTCTTTTCTTGTCCGCTTCGTAGTCTTTGAAGTTTCCTTCAAACCATACGACTTCAGAGTTTCCTTCAAATGCTAAGATATGGGTCGCAATTCTATCTAAGAACCAGCGATCATGCGAAATCACCACAGCACAACCTGCAAAGTTTAAGAGCGCTTCTTCAAGTGCACGAAGCGTATTCACATCAAGGTCGTTCGTAGGTTCATCCAGAAGAATAACGTTTCCGCCACTTTTTAGCATTTTTGCTAAATGCACACGATTGCGTTCTCCACCTGATAAGACCCCAACCTTTTTTTGTTGATCTGGACCAGAGAAATTAAATTTTGAAACATAAGCTCTACCGTTAATCTCTTTGTTCCCGAGCATAATAATATCTTGATTATCACAGATCTCTTGGAAAATAGTTCGATCAGGATTTAACGAGTCTCGTGATTGATCAACATAAGCAAGCTCAACAGTTTCCCCAACTTTAAAGGTTCCGCTGTCAGGCTTTTCTTTTTGGGTGATCAAATTAAAGAGTGTAGTTTTACCAGCACCGTTTGGACCGATAACTCCAACGATACCACCACGTGGAAGACTGAACTCTAAGTTTTCAAAAAGAAGTTTATCATCAAAAGCCTTACTGACTTTTTCTGCCTGGATGACAACCTCTCCAAGCCTTTTGCCTGGTGGGATATAAATTTCAAGATCATTAATATTTGCAGCCACATCTTGGTTAAGAAGTTTTTCATAAGCGGTGAGACGTGCTTTTGATTTTGCTTGTCGACCACGCGGACTTTGACGAACCCACTCAAGCTCACGCTCAAGTTGCCGTTGCCTTTTTCCTTCAGTCTTTTCTTCTTGTTCAAGGCGTTTTTGCTTTTGTTCAAGCCATGAAGAATAGTTTCCTTCCCAAGGAATGCCTTGTGCGCGATCCAGTTCCAAAATCCATCCTGCGACGTTATCTAAGAAGTAGCGATCATGCGTAATTGCAACGACAGTGCCAGGGTACTCATCAAGGTATCTCTCAAGCCAAGCCACGGATTCTGCATCAAGATGGTTAGTAGGCTCGTCCAGTAAAAGCATATCTGGTTTGCTAAGCAAAAGTTTACATAAAGCAACTCGTCTTTTCTCTCCACCAGATAAGTTGGTTACTGAAGAGTCAGGCGGCGGGCAGCGAAGCGCATCCATCGCAATTGCAAGCGTGCGCTCAAGATCCCACGCATTCGTTGCGTCGATTTTATCTTGTAGAGTTGATTGCTTAGCAAGAAGCTTATCCATTTCCTCAGGAGTCATTTCTTCGGCGAACTTTGCACTGATTGCTTCAAACTCTGTCAGTAGATCAGCGATTTCCTTTACGCCTTCCATAACGTTTTCTTTAACGGTCTTGGTTTCATCAAGTTGGGGTTCTTGAGCCAAGTAACCAACCTTCACACCGTCCCGAACGAATGCTTCGCCGTTATAGTCCTTATCGATTCCAGCCATAATTCTTAGAAGTGTGGATTTACCAGAACCGTTGAGGCCAAGAATACCAATTTTAGCGCCGTCAAAAAACGACAAATAAATATCTTTTAAAATGACCTTTTGATTATAGGACTTAGTAAGTCCCTTCATAGTATAAATAATTTGTGCCATTTACTTTCTCTCTAGGGTTTGAATATGAGGAATCTAAGCTATAATGCCTAAAGAGATAAATCAATCACTTTGCTATTTTCGTTTATATTTGGAATAGAAGCGCTTCTCAAACTTCTTAAAGGATTCAAGTCTGACTTCGCTGCCGAGTTCTTTTCTCATACGAGCTAAAGTCTCTTTTTCGATTTCCCGCATCTTTGCAATGTCTTTTTTTACAAAATCGGGATGAATTTTTTCGCGTCTTTCAGAAAGGTCAGAAACAAGTGCCGCCGCCATCGCTAGTGTCTTAGTGGACTTATCTTCATCCAATCTCCATGTTTTCAGAAGATAAGACATGGCTTCTTTAGTCCATTGTTCCTGGAAATCTGAATTTAAGTATGTCCCAGTGAAATCTTGAGTATAAATAACGGCATCAACGTAATTGGTCTTAAGCTCAGTTGTTTGCTTCGGGTTGTACTTTCTAAGTTCTAAATCAAGCTTTGCCTTATTGGCTGCGCTGGCAACCATTCTTTGAATCGGTGACGAACCATCCATTTGTCCTTTAATTTTATCAGCCGATGCCACCGCAAGGGCGCCGATGGCCAAGCCGAGTGTCATAGACGTTAACTTTTCTCTCGTACGCACAGAGATTCTACGTTTAGCTTTGTTTTCTAGGGCCTTTTGCGCCGACGCTTGATCCGCGTCTCCGATAATATCTTGAACGACCGTTGCCAGCTCGCTGTTTTTATTCTTCCATTCATCTGAAAGCGCGAGGCTAGGGCAAGTTGCCTCAAACTGAAGAATAATTTGTTTTGTCAGCTCGGCTTTTCTGCTAATCACCTGATCGATAAGTTCCCGCTCAAACTTTTTAATCGCCTCAGATGTTTCAAGCTTCATTTGGTTCGTATGCTCTTCCTCTTTCTTTTTTAGAGTTTCTTTTTCAATCTCGATTTTCTCTTTAAGCGCCTGAAGCTCTGCAGTCATCTCTTTTCGTTTTAATTCTTTATCTTCGCCAATCGATTTTAACTCAATAAGCGCTTTCTCTAGACTGGCTTTAGTCTTCTTATATTCGCTCTCTTGATCAGAATTTTTAGTTTTTTGTTTTTCAAACTGTTCTTGAATCGACTTTAAATCTTTGGATATCTTTTCAATATTATCTTTCTTTTTATCTGCGTCGGATTCAAAGTTACGTAGTTCAGTTTTAATTTCTTTGAGCTCTTTTCTGACTTCTTTAAGATCTTCTTCGCAGATATTTTTTTCTTCCGTTAAAGACTGGATATCTTCCTTAACAGTTTTAAGTTCTTTCTGCGCCTCTGATTTTTGCTTCTCAATTTGATCATAAGTAGACTTTAAAAGGTCTTGTCCTTTCTTTTCAATAATCTCATCAGCCTGAGAGAGGCGTTTTGCCTTAATTTCTTCAGCTTGCTCTTCTGCTTTTTTTAAAGTTTCAAGACATTGTTCTTCGGTGGACTTTCTTAATTCTCGGGCATCTATTTCTGCTTTTTCACGAAGTTGTTGTGCCTGCGTCCGCGCCTCTTCAAGAAGAGCTCGAGTATCCTTTTTTGTAACTTCGTAAATTCTTTCAGCTTCGTCATTAGCTTGCTTAATTCGCTCCTGATACTGCTTTTCAGCTTTTTGCTCTGTCTCTATTGCAAGCTTGTAAGCCTGTTGAGCTTTTTCATCGGCATCAATCTGCGCCTGCTGCAAAATCTTTGCAGCTTCTTTATTTGCTTCAAGAATAGGGAGTGGTTCCTCTCTAGGCTTTGTCGCAAATTCAGGAGTAGAAAGATCTAACTTCGGAAGAGAATCAACCACTTCTTTTGCTTTTTCATCAACCTTTTCAGGTGGTTTAGCCTGTGGAGGTTCAGCAATCTGTACGACCTTTGCCACTGGAGTTACTAGTGATCCTAATTTTGATAAAGCGGTATTCACTTTCTTTTCTTCCAGTTGAATCTGAATTGTGGGCCCGTCTTCCCCGAGCTGAAGTGTATCCGATGGTAAAACCGCAAATGCTTTTTTTGTCGGAATTTTTTTTCCGTCTTTAAAGGTTCCATTTGAAGAGCCAACGTCCTCAAAATACAAAACGTCATCAAGAAGAGATATCCGAACGTGTTGTCTGCTCACTTGCGGGTGAAGAACATTAACATCGCTATCTGAATGTCGGCCGATGATAAAACTATCCAGCTTGACCTTTTTATGGGTCACATTACCATCATTAGTAATGGTGACTAAGATAGTCCACTTCGTATCAGACATTCTTCCTCTTTAGTTAAGACACCTTAAAGGGCCTTGTTTTCGTCATTTCGCGACCGCGCGTTTGTTTTCCAAGTTCAGTATTAATTGAATCTTCTGCAAGAGCCTCTAGTGGGTCTCTATGCTCATTGAAAGCCGCATCAAGAACAGGGAATTTATTGTTGTCACTTCTGTACCATAATAAATCTAATGAGCTTTCAAAACGATCGATCATTGAGACATAACATCTTTCAGGAGAGAAGATGACATTCACAGTATGCGCGAGTAGCGAGAATAAAATTCCTGCAATCGACGTTTTCATCGCAAATGAAATCTCATAGAGGAATCGATCCATAATGTTTTTTGTCGCATCAATATCTTGCAGGTTCATCCCACCAAGACCCTGCAATCCACCGGCAATACCAACGAAGGTTCCTAAGATACCGCCGATGACAAACAAACCAGGAAGAATATTGATGAAATCATTTACTCCAGTGATCGGAACAACTCCGAATACTCTGTTAAAGCAAGGGTTATGGTGAAAGGTTGCCTTAGTAATATTTAAAAGCTTAGGATTGTTCTCATTCCACTTTAAAAACTTCAACTGCTTTAAAATATCTCTTACAAGCCAAGCACAACCTTGCTTCACTAAAAAGAGGCGATCACTAAAGCTCATAACATTGTCATTTTTACGTCGGTTTGATCGATCTCTGATAGCGAAAACTTCGTAAAACGTTTGTTCCAAAAGTCGTTTTGATAAAACGTAAAAAGAAACGTCTTTGACCTCACCAGGAACTTCGTTTTCGATAAATTTATTTACGCGTTTTTCAAACTCTTGTGAGAACCACTCATGTCTTTTTACCGTGTACCAGATCAACGTTCTAAACGTGACTCCAAGGATAAACACGGCACCCATAAAATAGGGCAGACCCACGATAAAATATTCTGCGATCAATTTGGTTGTCATAACCACTCTCTCCTATAAGCTTTTCTCACTTACTTTCCATCAATACTAAATCGAACAATTACACGCTGAGCCTTTTTGCAATCATTTACGCGGCAAAACTCAGCGGCCGTCGCAATGTTCCTGTCTTGAACTTGCATAACTTCCAGGAAGCTTCTTCCTGATACTTTCATTAAAGACATAAGATCTTGTCTGTGCCTAAACTCGTTAGCTCTTCCATCAACAATATGTTGGAAGATAGAATTTGCACGTTGGTAACTTAAATCCATATTGTATTTAAGTGCGGCTCTGTCCTGAGGCTTAGTACTCTTTGGGTTAATATATCGACCTTGATACGTCGGTGAGGCAAACCCGATGACCTCAACACTTGAGATTTTATTAGCAACCTTCGGGTTTCCAAATAGCGATTCAGAATAAGCAGGCATCGCTTTTTCAATGACAGCCTTCATCTGCGGCTTCAGGCTAGATGACCCAGTATCAAAGTACGCATCTCCGAAATCAAGAATGACTTCTCCTGTCTGCATATCGATATCTGCTTTTACGCCAGCTTTTTGAAAGCTGTTCTTGATCTCTCGGGCAATTGCACGTCTTGTATCCATCTCTTCTTTTGCTTTTGCCAAGTCGCCCTCAGTAGATCGTAATTTTCCTTCAAGGCCTGCCACTTTCCGCTGTAACTCAGCAGCTTTCTTGTTTGCCTGCGCTCGAAACGCGGCCTCTCTTTGTGCTTTTGCTGAAGCCCCGAGTTTGAGTTTATTCAAATTAGCTTCAAAAGCTTTACGCTCTTGTGCCTGTTGTTTTGCAAAACCATCCTTAAGTGCTTTAATTTGTCCCGAGAGCGCATTAGCCTCTTGTGCTGTTTGGGCTAACTTACTCTGAAGGTTAGACGCTTCTGTTTTCGTTTGCGAAAGCTCTGTTTGTGTCTGAGAGAGTTCTTGATTAAGTTGATTGAGCTCCTGATTGGCTTGCGCAAGCTGTTGGTTGTATTGACTATTGACCTGAGCAAGCTCTGCGACTTTCTTTTGATTTTCGGCTTGAACTTTTTTGACCTGAGCATCGTAAGCTTTTTTAGTCATTTTATTTTTCTTGTACGCGGCGCTTAGAGCCTTCATCTTTTTATCAAGATCAGCTTTGTGTAGTGCAATTTCCCGATTCCCTTTTTCGATAAGGCGGGTTTTCTGCGAAATATCTGCCTTAAGGTCAGTGATGTTTTTTTGTTGCTCATCAATTTGAATGTCTTGCTCATCGATGATTTCATTTCGCGCTATAATTCTAGATTTAGCGACCTTGTTGGCATTGAGAATATTTCTGACCATTTGCTGGTACTTATTTAATGCTTCAGCCTTCTTGCCATTCTCGACAGCCTCTTGAGCTAGACGTTCTTTTTCTGTCTTTGCTTCTTCTTGAAGAAGTGTGAGTTTATCCATGAGTTCTTGGTACTCTTGAGTTTCATCTTTTGGAGCTTGCGACAGGTAATTGTTTTTTACGGATTCATACATCTTGAGTTGGTTTTCAAGTTCTTCAATCCGTGTAGAGAGTTTTTGATTATCCGTATGGCTTTTGATTGCATCAGTTCCAGTTCTCAAACTCGCCAGAACATAGAGCAACAGGAAGATAGTGCTCAGACCTAAAAACAGATCCGAATATGACGTCCAAAAACTATCATTACCGTGCGTCTGCTTATTTTTTTCGTAATTAAAAGCCATACCCAACCTGTATTTTCATTAATGAAACTCAAGTTAGGTATCGTCATACAGGGCGTATATCTGAATGCTAGTCCATGCCTATGTCTTCGAAATCAGACCTAGGTTGCGGAGCAAATCTTTTCATTAAAAGTTTGTCTCGACCATCAGCTAGTAGATGCTATCTTTCTTCAATAAAAAAGACTCTTTCGTCAGTACCTTGGTCGGGGTACACAGTAAAGTAGATACGACCAATCTCCCGGCCGTCGGTGGTCTCTATTTGGACTCTCCAATTTCCTTCGGTGTATTTAGATTTATAGGTAAAACCACGGAAGCCGTCTTCACGCCCTCCGAAGATTTTCATTGGTATAACGTCCCAGGTTGTCCAACCATTTTTTGGATCGTCGTGCATCCAACGGATGTTCACCTGATCTGAAAACCTTGCTGGTGAATAGATATTGGAGAAAAAATAAATTTGGTCTCCGTATCGAGCATAAAAAGTTTGATCGCCGCTGGCCCAAAATTTCCAAAAAGGTTTTTGGTGATACAGAAGATACTTTCCGTCTTTCTTTTCTACATTGTGATAGATCCCCATTGCTTTTGCAGAGAGAGGAACTGGTGGAATCCATCCAGCAAAATAAAATACAACAAACGCAGCTTGAACAACAATAGCTGGAGTGAGGAATTGCTTTTGAATATATCCCTTATCAACCTCTTTTTTACGGATCTTTTTATACAGAGCGAACATACAAAGCGAGCTTGCGATAACCGTCATTGTAAATGGAACAAGGCCAATAAATCCTAAAATCGTCGGAAACATCATGGAGAAGAAAGCGTTTAAGCAAAGCACAAACATTCCGAACTTGAGCCACTGACCAGCGTTTTGTATGCGCGATAACTCGTTAGCAATAAGAATAGCACTGAGTACAATTATGAAAGCAAATGAGCTTAAAAGAGAAGAGCTCTTAAAGAAAAATATTGAGTAGATACTTAAAAGAGATCCAAACAAAAAGTGCACAAGCAGTTGCCTATATTCCCAAAGCTTTGCGACCTTCGGATGAATCCGAAGCTTGTCAGAAACATGTAACATCTCGAGGTACAAAAAATATCCAATAATACTGAGATACACTATCTGCTGTGCAACTGCGATGAAGTCATCTGGATCAGAAAGAGTAAATAGGTCGAACAGAAATCCTGAAAGAAAGAACGCTACCATAAGGTGCGTTTCATACTTTTGATAATAATCGGAAAAAGTTTTTTTAAGATGCGTGGTCTTTGAAGATAAAATCATAAATTAAAGGGTTCCATTTTTATTCTTGATGAGCAATGGATCACTATACTTCATAAATGAATTTTTTTTTATTCTGAGTGAGCCATCGATGTTTTTAACGCCATGCGCATGGGTTGATAAAGGTCGTATATTAAAACTATTATTCAATAGAACTGTTAACTTAATCGAAAGGAACCACAACCATGAAACTTTTAAAAGTTCTTGCAATTGTAACTGTATTGGCAACATCTTT
>CAYXYF010000031.1:19260-20689 GCA_964469265.1 uncultured Bdellovibrionales bacterium | reverse complement strand
TATGCGTTGACTACGGGTTCATCTAATACAGCGGTTGGGTTTAACGCTCTAAGAGAGACAGATGCAGGGATTTCGAATACAGCCTTGGGTCATGATGCTTTATATGGCAATAAAAACGGCGACAATAATACTGCAATAGGTGTCGGAGCGAACCCGAAGAACGTTGACGGAGACGGAAATACCTCCGTTGGTGCTGGGGCTATGGGTAATGCAACTACTGGAGCATCGAACGTTGCGATAGGAAGAAGTACTCTTAACGGTTTAGTATCAGGTGAACATAACACAGCTCTGGGTACAGGAGCGGGGTATAATGTAAATGGTGCAAGCACAAGAAACGTATTCATCGGTAGATCCGCGGGTCCCACTGCCCCGGGTGCAATCAGCAATAAATTATATATTCATAACGATGAAAGCGACACTCCATTAATCTATGGTGATTTCCAACAAACATACCTAAAAGTTCATGGCGCGATTGTGGGAACTGCGGCTCAAGATAATGATACTTCTATCAATTTCGGAACGGGTAATCTTCAA
This sequence comes from uncultured Bdellovibrionales bacterium, assembly GCA_964469265.1. Classification (GTDB taxonomy): domain Bacteria; phylum Bdellovibrionota; class Bdellovibrionia; order Bdellovibrionales; family JAEYZS01; genus JAEYZS01. Next base: position 20,155 of record CAYXYF010000031.1, on the reverse strand, counting down.
TACACATCTCAATCTTGTGGCTCGTTCTCTCTTAACCATATGCGTGACGGTGGTTCATACTCTTTAGCAATCCAAGGTACAACATCGGGCACATGTGCATTTACTGCCTACAGCGGTAACGGAACTGGTGCATTAACAGTAATGTACCCTCCTGACCATGGAGCAACGGAAGCTGGAACTGAAACAGTTTACACATTCATGGTAATGGGCAGTAAAGTCTACGTCTCATACATCACAGGCTTCACCCCATAAGGTACGGCCTTCCCGTTGGTAGCAATATCGCGTTAAAAAAGTAGGTGGAGCTATAACGTAAGTTTTAATGCCAGCGCTGGTAGTAGGGATTATCAATAAAGCTGCCCCAAGCAGCGTCCCCTTTCAGATGTCGGTAGCCGTAGCTTGATGGAACTTTATGGACAGGTATCCATAAAAGTCTGGAATTTTGTGGACACCTATTAACCTGTCCATTTCATTGAAAGCTTTTTCTTATTCTTTACGCAGTCCAAAAGATAAAGATCAATAAGCTTTTGATAGGAAACTCCTGATTCGTCGGCGAGTTTTTTGAAATAATCAATGACTGCTGGGCTCAAATTAATACCGACGGCCTTCTTCTTTTTGTTGGGATATGGATTTTTAATTTCTTTCATTTTTTTTAAATTATATTCTTTTTTCATAAAATTCCTTTTCTTTTTTAGTCGCTTTGCGAGCGGAGATAATTCGAATTAATAAGTCTGACTCACGATAACAATGGACCACGACTAGAAGTTTGCGACTATTACTATAGCCAATTAAAATAAACCGATCTTCCCCAATTGAGTGTTCGTGGTCCAAAAAGAGCCGGCCGAGAGTATCATCAAAAACTGATTGGGCTTCCTCAAACCAGACTCCATGCTTTTTG
>CAYXYF010000031.1:13809-19160 GCA_964469265.1 uncultured Bdellovibrionales bacterium | reverse complement strand
TAACTTCATCCCATTCGAATTCGATCATGATCAAGATAATATCTATATTTTTACTATATGTCAAGAACTCCATAAGATACGGCCTTCCTGTTGGTAGCAGTAGTCTTAAGATGTAACACCCCATAAGGTACGGCCTTCCCGCGGTAATGCTGCTGGTAGCGGTTTGTCTTAATATTTATGGCACGGGGTAATCCGTAGCTCGTGATGGAGCCGAACATTTGGCTGGATGTTGGACTATGGTGGCCGCGATTATCACTTATTTTTAGTTATGGCTGGTATTTAAAATGCAGCTACATCTTTTTGAAAGGATAGGGACGGCTCATATCTCGCTTTGAGACAGATGTCTTTTTGCTTGATATATAGTATATAATAGTATACTATTAAATAGTATGTTCCGATAGGATTATGAAAAGAATATTTATTGAAGCCATAGACTTTAGTGGAAAGCTAAAGCAGTTAGGAGAAAAGAATTTACTTCAAATAATTCAGAATGAACTTCTGAAAGATCCTCAAATTGGAGTTATAATTCAGGGAACGGGGGGAATTAGAAAGTTTCGCATTGGAGCTAAAGGTAAAGGGAAAAGCGGAGGAATTCGGGTTTTTTATTTGGACCTACCTTTAAAAGAAAAATGTTACCTCCTGTTTATTTTAGAAAAATCTGAAACAGAAAATATAAGTGCAGAAGAGAAAAAAGAATTGAAGAAATTGGCTCAACTGTTAAAAAATTAGAGGTGTTATGAAAAAACAAAAAAAGAAAACTAAGTTGGGGCAAGGGCTGGTAAAAGGTCTAAAGGAAGCTGTTGCTTACGAAAATAAAAAACTAGATCTCAGGGCAACAACATTAGAAATTCCAGATGTCCCTCCAAAGTTCAACAAGGCTCAGGTTAAAGAGGTGCGCGATCAGCTTAATGTGAGCCAGCCTATTTTTGCTAAGATTTTAGGTGTATCTGATGATACGGTAAAAGCTTGGGAGCGTGGAGCAAATAAACCAAGCGGGAGTTCTGCGCGACTCATTCAAATTGCAAAAGAAGACCCCCAGACTTTTAAGCGGATAATGTATAAACTAGCTTAAGCGATGTGAATCTCGACCTTTGGAGATATCATTTAGTCTTGTTGAGCTCTTATTCACAAGCAAATTTAATTACTTTGAGTAAATAGTCGTCTAAAATTGAGACAGTGTCGTCTGCTTTAAATGGATCTTATATTTTAACAGACGGTATATGGATATTCTGTAATACAATATAGTGGGGGTTTAGTGCGGTCTAAAAAGTATCATTCTTTAATGGTCAATCTCAAGAGATCAGCCTCTATCACAGCCCTATCTCTCGTGCTCCTTATGCACACAAACTGCGGTCAAATGCAACCTCTATCATCTTTTTCAGGATCTTCCAATTTAGGTGGAACATACACTTGGACAGTTGGAAGCTGGAGTGCTTGCTCTGCAACTGCGTGTGGAACGTCGGGGACTCAAACAAGAACGGTCCATTGTATAGATGAAACGAGCCAAACGGTTCAAGACTCATTCTGTACGGCCGCCCGTCCCGCAGACTCGCAGTCCTGCTCGTCTGTCGCGTGTAATACTTGTTCTCTTCCTGCAACATTAGGTGGCGGGACAATTGCCCATCAAGCAACCGTAACAGCATTCCAGGCAGCGTCTGTTCCACATGGACAATCTTGTCAGTCACAAGTTCGTACGTGTAATAACGGAAACTTAAGTGGAAGTTATGTTTATCAGTCGTGTACGGTACAAGGCTCAACAACAAACCCATGTACGCTTGATGGTGTTACGGTAAATCATGGTGAATCGCGAAACTTTTATAATTCAGCAACGGTATCATGTGGACAAACATGTGCCGCCCCTCAAAGTAGAACATGTAATAATGGTGTTTTAAGTGGGAACAGCTCATACAACAGAGCTGCGTGTACAGTTTCTGCTTGTAACTCATGCTCTCGCCCGTGGGGTGGAACGATTGCCCATAATCAATCTTTAACTGCATTTCAAGCAGCAACAGTTCCAAACGGACAAACTTGTCAATCGCAACAGCGTACGTGCAATAACGGAAACTTAAGCGGAAGCTATCTGCACCAATCGTGTTCCGTTCAAAACCCAAATCCAACAGGAACGGTAAGTTTTGCTTTTGATCAATACCTAGAGGCCGCTAGTGGCGCAAGATACTTTGGTTTGATGATGGAAGACTTTACTGGCGATGGCCATCAAGACGTTATTATCCTCGATCATAATGATAGTGGCGTAGGTAATCGCTATTGGACAGGGAATGGAGCAGGAACATTTACCTCAAGAAATGCGTCCGCGTATGGTGCTGGCCCCGTAAGTCCAGAGAGGGGATCACTGTGGGCGTGGGTTATTGATTTTGATTTTGACGGAGATTTAGATTGGTTTTGGGATGATGTTAGTCCGGCTTCTTTGAGAATTAACAACGGAAGTGGAACGTTTACCTCAAGATACGCTGGTACAAACCACGGTCGCTTGGTCGGTTTTTCAAGATACCAAAACGAACCTGTAATGGCCGCTTTAACACGCTCTGGGAAAATCATTAGCGGCAGAGCGATTTTGGATGGAGTATTTGGTAACGTTCCTAATAACTCTCCGTATATTCTAGGACAGTCTTCATGTGCAAACCCAGTTGGGTTTAACGAACAACCAATTTGCAAAACAGCTCTCGGAATTTCTGAAAGTGCAGACCTTGTTGGATCACAAAGTATGGTTCATGTGGACTTGGATAACGACGGCGATAAAGACCTTGTATTCCTCTATGGAGAGCCGTGGTCAGCTGGTGTTGCCCGAGTCTATAGAAATGACGGTGGTGGGCAGTATACGTTTATGGGAGATTTACCGAATTCAAGAATGGTCGGTGCCTTTTTCAACTACTCAAGAATTGCGTTTGGGGATTTTAACAACGACGGTCGACAAGACCTTGTTGTTCCAGGAACCTCGGGTGGATACAGAGTGTACATCAACCAAGGTAATTTTAGTTTTACAAACTCTGTCACGCTCAACGATGATCCTCAGTACGGTAGTCATTGGGGAGAGCCAGCTGTAGCTGTTGGCGATTACAATGGCGATGGCAAACTCGACATTGCTGTTATCAATGGGCGCAGAGTAAAACTCTACAGAAACACTTCTCAATAAGGTACGGCCTTCTCATTGGTAGCGATGCTGCGTTGAAAAAGGTATAATGCCGAAGTTTAATTTCTCAAGAGAAAATCAATTCCGATGCCAATAAGAGGATTTGCGTCAAGTGTGATAAAAACATATTGTTGTCCCTTATCTTTTCTCACGATTCCTTTGTTGTGTTGAACTGACAGACACTGACCATTCCTTATACGTTGAAGAATAAGAACGTCTCATTACGAGGCGCTGCAATAGCCCTGTGTTCTATCCCGTTGAAAGCTCTCATTATTAGAAGGGTGCGCGGTTTGCAATTACCTATGGTGAGTTCCATTCAAAGGGGTATCGTTTTGAGAAATATGTTTTGCAGCTTGATTTCATTTTTTTGTTTTACCGTATTCATTCAAATTAGCGACGCCAATGCAGCGACATACTACGTGCGCACCGACGGTGGAAACGCCAGCCAGTGTACAGGTAGGAGTGATGCTGCATATCCGGGTAGTGGCTCATCACAAGCATGTGCTTGGAACAACCCTCTAGTTGCTTTACCTGCTTCAGGCTCTGCGCGAATCTCTGGCGGAGACACTCTTGTAATTGGAAGTGGTAACTACACGATTGGCTCATTGATGCAGTCGGTTCCTAGCGGAACGAGTAGTGCGAAAACTCGTATTATAGGTAAGTCTTGTACAAACCCTCCAAAGCTCATAGGGAGTGGTGGTATTTACCACGTGTTAAGTCTGAGTGACAGTAACAACGTTGAGGTTGGTTGTCTTGAAATTACTGACAACAGTGATTGTATTTTCGGTTATTACCAATCAAGTGGGAGCTGCCCTAGCGGCAGTGGAAGTTGGGCGAGAGTCGGTATTGTTGCTAATGGCTCACAAAATGTTCACTTACATGATGTAAACATTCACGGATTAGGAGCGCGGGGAATTTACGCTGGAGGTCTCAAAAACTGGACCCACGAGCGAGTGAAAATTAATCGCAACGGAAGTGCTGGATGGAACGGTAACGAAGGCGCTGGTCCAAACTCAGGAGATATAATTTTCCGTGATGTTGAAATAGCTTGGAACGGTTGCGGTGAGCGAGTTTCGACGGGCGAGCCTTGGGGCTGTTGGGGACAGCGTAACGGTGGTTACGGTGACGGATTAGGCTTACCTGCTACTGGTGGAAACTGGCTCTTTGAAGACGTAGACGTTCACCATAATACATCGGATGGTTTGGATCTTCTTTATGTGGATGGTAAGTCTTCAAGCAGTATCACACTTCGTCGTGTGTTGGCATTTGCTAATGCCGGAAACCAGGTCAAAGTTTCTGGGAATGCACTCGTAGAAAACTCAGTTATTGTCGGACACTGTTCGTATTTTAAAGGTAAGTTTTCATCAATGGTCGACGGCCCATCGGGTGGGGTAGGAGATCACTGCCGTGCCTATGGGGGAGCATTGATGCTCAATTTCCGCGGCGGTAATACTGTGACTGTACGGCACAATACTATCGCGGGTGAAGGCGATGCTTTAATTAGCTTGATTAACCAGTGGGGAGACGCAAGTAGCAGTGATAAGGTCTACATCCAAAACAATCTAGGGGTTGGTTTCCCGTATTACTTTAATAATTCAAACAGATCTTTTGTTGCAGGTAATGTTCCAGCGTCAACGAAATCCTATTCAAACAATATGGGCTGGGGTGTATCTTCATGCCCAAGTGGAAGCATTTGTAATACGCAAAATCCACGCCTAACAAATATGACACTCGCAAACTTTGATGCAAAACCGATCTCAAATAGTCCTGTGATTGACAGAGTTCCTGCATCAAGTGCTGTACCGACGGACTTTTTAAACAACACGCGCCCACATGGACCTAGCTCTGATATCGGCGCATACGAATACGGTGCAAGCGGTGGCAATGGTCCAACGCCAACTCCAACGCCAACTCCAACTCCAACTCCAACCTTTTCCATAGTTTCTGGCCCAAGTGCGACAGAAATTTCAGACACATCTGCGCGAATCGCATGGGCGCTTTCAGATAACGGCACAGGTCAGGTCCAGTATGGTTTAACTTCTTCTTATGGAAGTGTATCCTCGCCTGAAACGTCATTTAATTACAGCAGTCATACGCAAACGATTTCAGGTTTACAGCCTGGGAAAGTATACCACTACAGAGTGGTATCAAAGAATGCAGCAGGAAGTGAAGTTACTTCGGATCGTAAGACATTTACGACAAC
>CAYXYF010000031.1:0-13709 GCA_964469265.1 uncultured Bdellovibrionales bacterium | reverse complement strand
TTACAACCTGGAAAAGTGTATCACTACCGAGTGGTATCGTATAACGCTGCAGGTGCTCAAGCTGTCTCAGGCTCTAAAACGTTTACGACAACTTGTTCTTCACCTGCATGTAATCCATTTAAAATTGTTTCAGGTCCTACTGCGACCAATATAACTGAAACATCAGCCTTAATATCATGGGGTCTTTCGGATTACGGTACAGGACAAGTTCAATATGGTTTAACGTCTGCTTACGGAAGTCTCTCGAATCCTGAAAGCTCGTTTAACTACAATGCTCATACACAGACACTTTCTGGATTACAATCTGGGAAGATGTATTACTACCGAGTGGTATCGTATAATGCTTCGGGAGCTCAAGTTGTTTCGGATTCGAAGACATTTACAACTCAGGGCTCAATGCCCGCAAACTTCCAAATTACTTCGGGGCCGACTGTAAGCAATTTAACGCCGACGTCAGCGCAGATTAGTTGGTCGCTGTCGGCAGGCGGGACGGGACAAGTTCAATACGGGAGGAGCCCTTTGAACTTAGACAAAGTATCAGCTCCTGAAAACTCTTTTAATTACGACTCGCACACGCAAACCATTTCTGGTTTAGAGTCAGGAAGGGTCCACTATTACCAAGTGATATCGACAGATGAGCACGGGCGGACTGTGACATCCCCACGCCGGAGTTTTTTAGCTCCACGGAACTAGTGGGGTGTTTTTAGTCCCCTAATGACTCCAGTTCTAGCAACGACTGACACCGAAAGGTGTCAGTTTGCTTTATATTTGAGATAGGATATCCCTCGTTTAGAGCTCACATTTTTTGATGCTTTTTTAGGCTGCAGCTTGCCAAGTAGCTGAATTATTTTCACAAATACTGGCACCCTTAGACAATTTGCGCTATACCCATCCCATTCTCGGGGGTTGAAATCACTAGTCTTTTCTATCTTTGGATCTGGTACAGGCTTTGCTTTCATTCCTTATGGATAATTGTTTAATTTTTTAAACACAGAATTTGGTAATTTTTAAATCTTCACGTCAAAGGAGAAGGATCAAATGAAGGCTATAATCGTACTTATGTCGGCGCTTGCGCTTACAGCAACATCGGTAGACGCAGCTCCTGCTAAGGCAACTGCGAAATCTGCAAAATCATCTGCGCAAAAAGCAAAGGTGAATAAAGCAAAAAAAGCAAGAAGCGCTAAAGCAAAACGTGCACGTATGGCAGCTGTTCAGAAAAACACAACATCCGATGCAGCAATGCGTGAGTCAGCAAGGCTTTCAGAAGTTCAAGCAACTGCAGCTCCTAAGAAGTGGAAAGTCAGTGCTTTTAACGAGACCTACGGTGCTTCAGTGGACACGATTCACAGCGGCCAGCTTGGAAAAGGAAAAGACCTTATAGCAGATAACGGAGTTAACCTTGGCTATAAAGTTTCTGATGATGTGACAGCTTCTGTATCTTATGAGTTTGGTCATCAGTTGGGTATTGGAGACACAGACTCTAAGACAACTATGTACGATCCTTCTCTCCGTATTGCAAAATCAAACCTTGCACAATTTGGAGATATTAAAGTTAACGGCCAAGCGAGACTCTACCTTCCAGCATCTGAAGCGTCTCAAGATAAAGAGCAAATTGCTCACGTAAGACTTTATGCATCTGCTTCTAGAGATGTATCAAAGAATCTTTCTGCATCTTTAACAATGAACCCAAGATTTTACTTCCAGCAAGATGATACTTACATTCATGCCGATGGTAGCATCAAAAATCAAGATAGATTCCGTATTTGGACATTTGCGGGGTTGAAGTATTCCGTAAACGATATGTTTGCAGTTGAGCAAACTTTTGGAATCTACCAGAAGTGGGTAACAAACACGCCTCGTAAAGACTTCTTAGATGCTTCAACATCTGTGCATCTTTCGCCAGCAGAATGGTTAAACTTCAATATCGGCGTCCGTCAAATAGATGGTGCTACAAATGCTCGTGATACTGGTTTGAGAGGTCTTTATAGCGCCGACCAAACTGAGTACTTCATGATCACATCAATGTCGATCTAACAAAACTTTAGCCTAGCTAAAGTGGGTTTAAAAGAGGAGCTTCCATACGGTAGCTCCTTTTTTTATGTCGAATCCTTTTCAATTATCCCGTACTCGTTTAAGCTAATCTCATGGCAGGATTAATTGATCTTATCTCGACAACTTTATCTCGGCTGTTAAATAATCCACGCAAAGTTATTTTTTGGTGTTTGATGTTTGCGTTTGCAGGAATTCTTTTAGATGGTACTTTGTATCAACTCTGGGAGCTGAAAAACGAAACAAAACATATGAAATCTAAAATCGAATCCACAAAGGTATCTATTGAGCTTCTTGAGAAGCAAATCAAAATGGCCCACGATCCGCGATTTATCGAGCGAGAGGCAAGAGATCGCTTCGACCTTGTGAATAAAGACGATATTGTATTTGTGTTCAATGAAGGTGAATAAAAGCTGTTAGAACTTGATAAATGAAAAGCTAAGGCGTACCTTTTGGGAATGAAAAGACTATTCCTTGTAGACGCTAGCAATATGTTCTTTCGCGCCTTCTATGCGATCCGACACCTCACAAACACTAAAGGTATGCCAACCAACGCAATCTACGGCTATCTTTCTATGACCGTTAAACTTCTGCGAGAGATGAAGCCAGATTACATGGCTTATTGTTTTGATTCTAAAGAGTCGGGGTTTCGAGAAAAGTTATATGAAGATTACAAGGCCAACAGGACAGAGATGCCTGAGTCTCTGGTACCGCAGCTCCCGTATTTTTCTAAAATTGTAGAGCTACTTGGAATTCCTTGCTTTCAAAAACCAGGCGTCGAGGCCGATGATATTATCGGAACCCTCGCAAAGATTGCAGAGGGCAGCCAAATTGAAGTGACTATTGTGAGTGGTGATAAGGACTTTGCCCAGCTTGTGACCCCCATGGTGAAGATGTACGATACAATGAAAGACATCGTATATGACGTCGATGGTGTAAAAGAAAAGTGGGGGATCGCCCCAGAGCAGATGATTGATTACTTAGCTCTTATTGGGGATGCTTCAGATAATATCCCTGGAGTTGTTGGGGTTGGTCCGAAGACAGCATTAAAGCTTTTTGACCAGTATCCGACTTTAGAAGGCATTTATGAAAACATTGACTCTGTTAAGCCTGATAAGCTCCGTGAAAAGTTAATCAATTCAAAAGAAATGGCGTTTTTGTCTAAAGAGCTTGTGACCATCAAGACTGATATTGATTTTGGAGTTACGATTGCAGATTTGAATTTAAAGCCCATCCGTAAAGATGAGATGGTCGAACTCCTTAACGACCTTGATTTCAAATCCTTTGAAAGAAAAATATTTGGTGTGGCAGAGCCTCCACCACCACCGCCAAGTGCAGCCGCGGCCTCCCAAGCTGAAGCGCCTACGACAGCACGCACTTTTAAAGAAGAAAACGTTAATGGTAAGGAGTTAGCGCCACTTTTAAAAGACAATAAAGAAGTTTGGATCTTACAAAGTGACAGAGCGCTAATGATTGCAATGGATGAAGTCGTCTATACCTTGCAAGATGATCTGAATAAATTCACTGAGCTTTTTAATAAGCATACTCTTCAGTGGAAGGGGCATGACCTTAAAGGTTTTTGGAAGTCTCTTAAATTAAAAAACCAGATTGCCAAATGGGATCACCAAGTTGCAATTTATGTGGTTAATCCAAAAGATATTGGTTCATTTTCAGAGGTTTACGAAGAAGAATTCAAAATTAAGCTGCCTGACTTTCCATCTGGATCAGATTTACTAGATGCAAACTTAAAGCTTGAAGAACGTCTTTTTAAAAAACTCGAAGAGTGTCAGCTAACAAGAGTTTACAATGAATTTGATTTGCCGTTGATTCCAATATTGCACTCTATGGAAACACACGGTGTTCTTATTGATACTGATATTCTAAAAAAACAGAGCATAGGACTTCACAACGATATCCGTAAGCTTGAAACTGAAATCCATGAAATGGCTGGTGGGGTTTTTAATATTTCTTCGCCAAAACAATTAGCGCCGATTCTGTTTGAAAAATTGAAACTCACTCCAGGACGACGAACCAAAACGGGCTACTCAACCGATTCTGATGTTCTCACAAAGCTGACGAAGGAGCATCCCATCGCAGAGAAGATCATCGAGTACCGGGAGTTAACAAAACTGAAATCGACATATGTAGATTCTTTGCCATTGCTTGTAGACAGCAATGGAAGGCTTCATACGGTATTCAATCAAACGATCACCACTACGGGAAGGCTTTCAAGCACAAATCCGAATCTTCAAAATATTCCAATTCGGACTGAAAGAGGCAACGCCATTCGAAAGGCCTTCATTGCAGAAAAAGGATGTGAACTTATCTCAGCGGACTACTCACAAATTGAACTTAGAGTTTTAGCCCATGTCACTGGTGATCCAGGATTAGTTGGGGCTTTTGAAAATGATCTTGATATTCACGCAGCGACTGCGGCCGAAATTTTTAACGTGAAGCTTGAAAAAGTAGATTCAAATCTTCGCCGCATTGCTAAGGCCGTTAACTTCGGACTAGCTTACGGAATGGGTGCCCACGGTTTGGCAGAAAACCTCGGTATCAGCAGAACAGAGGCCAGCGATATCATCACCAAATACTTTACTCGTTTTTCAAAAGTTCAAGACTACATGACCGAGACCATTGAGATTGCAAAAAAGCAAGGCTACGTTGAAACAGTCTCAGGCCGGCGCCGCTATCTTCCAGAACTAAAATCTAAAAACGCAAACATCAGAAACTTTGGAGAGCGCGCCGCCATCAATGCACCAATGCAAGGAACCGCAAGCGACATCGTAAAAAGCGCCATGATCGAGTTATCCCAAAAATGCGAAGCACCCATGATCCTACAAGTCCACGACGAACTTATCTTTGAAGTCTCTGAAGAAAAGTCCGAAACCTATAAAAAGCAAATTGAAGAAGTCATGGAAGGCGTAGCAAAACTAAATGTACCGCTAAAAGTAAACATAAAGTCAGGCAAAACCTGGTACGACACCAAATAAAAGGTACGCCGTACCTAATTGTATGCTTTTGCGTTATTTAGGTCGGCGCGAACTACGGTTTTCAAAGCGATGACCCGCTGCTAGACAAAAAGGTACGGCGTACCTTTTAGCGGATGCCGGATTTTAGGATGTTTTGGATGTGGATGATTCCTACTGGTGCGTTTGGTGTTTTGGAGGTTTTGTCGGTGACAAACAAAGACTGGATTTTGTGATGCTCCATCATCTGAAGAGCTTTTTCTGCAAGCTCGCTGGAATCAACAACTTTTGGTTTTTGAGACATAAGTGTTTCGGCTGTTTCATCAAGTATACTTTTGCTGCTCTCAAGACGTCGTCTTAAATCGCCATCTGTAATAATGCCTACAAGAGTATTGTTTTCTACGACCCCAGCAACCCCTCGCACTTCAGATGCAGTCATTTTGTAAATCACGTCCTTCATAGACGTTTGCGGAGAAACCAGCGGAAGGTCACTTCCTTGGTGCATGATATCTCTCACATGGGTGAGAAGACGTTTTGCGATATTTCCGCCTGGATGAAATTCTGCAAAGTTTTCGGTTTTAAAACCTTTTCTTTTAAAGAGCGAAATTGCTAAAGCATCACCAAGTGCAAGTGCTGCCGTAGTGCTTGAGGTTGGAGCAAGCCCCATAGGACATGCTTCTTCTTTAACAGCAACTTTTAAAACGACTGCGCTGGCTTTACCCAAAGTGGAATTGGGATCTTTTGTGATTGAAACAAGCGGAATATTTTTTCGAGACACATACTGAATAAGATTATTGAGTTCATCTGTTTCCCCACTATTGCTAAGCGCGATAACGACATCGTTACTAGTAATCATCCCAAGGTCTCCATGGGAGCTTTCTGCAGCGTGGATAAAGATTGCAGGGGTTCCAGTGGAGCTTAGCGTACTTGCGATCTTTCTTGCAATAAGGCCAGACTTACCAATGCCAGTTAAAAAAACTTTTCCTTCACACTTTGAAATAATATTTAAAGCTTCAGGAAAGGTTTCAACCACTTGATTTCTGACATCAAGTATACTTTGAGCTTCTATCTCTAATACTCTTTGTAATTCTGCGATATCGTGATTCATATTATGCGTGTCTGCTTTCATTAAATGTTTTACGTTTTGAAGCGGTCTTATTTTTTACCACCGATTTTGGAGCAGTTTTATTTGCTCGTGCAATGGCCGCTCCGATAAAGCTCTCAAAAAGCGGATGAGGGCTTAAAGGTTTAGATTTAAATTCTGGATGATATTGAACGGCCAAGAACCAAGGATGGTCTTTTAGCTCAATGACTTCCACAAGGTTCTTCTCTTTGTAAATTCCAGAAAATGTCATTCCGTATTTTTCAAACAGCGGGCGGAACTGGTTATTGAATTCAAAGCGGTGACGGTGGCGCTCAAAGACCATATCTGATCTATAAATTTGGCGAACAAGCGTTCCCTTGGTAAGATGGCAAGGGTAGGCGCCAAGTCTCATGGTTCCGCCCATTTCCGTTTTATCTTTTTGATCAGACATAATGTCGATAACACAGCTCTTTGAACGAGTTCCATGTTTAGGATCATTTTCTAAGAATTCTTTACTTGTAGCATCTTTAACACCGCAGACATTTCTTGCAAATTCAATAGACGCTAGCTGCATGCCCAAACAAATTCCAAAGAATGGAACATCATTTTCGCGAGCATAATGGATCGCCTCGATTTTACCCTCAACACCTCTTTCACCAAAACCACCTGGAACTAATACGGCATCCACTTTTCCGAGTATTGTTGCGACATTTCTATCGGTGATTTCTTCGGAGTTGATATATTCAAAGTTCACTTTCGCTTTATTGGCGATTCCACCATGAACAAGGGCCTCAATAAGCGATTTATAACTTTCAGTGAGTTCAACGTATTTTCCGACAATCCCAACAGTCGTTGTAAGCTCTGGTGTATGAAGGGTGTCGACCATCTTCTTCCAGGCACGCATATTCGATGGGCCCGCATCAAGGTTTAGCCGCTTTACAACCTTTGCATCAAACCCCTCTTTGCTCAATAACAAAGGAACATCATAAATACTTTTTGAATCTTGCGCTCCAATGACATTCTCTGGTCGAACAGAGCAGAAGAGGCCAATTTTATCTTTCACGTCTCGTGCAATCGGCCGATCAGATCTACAAATTAAAAAGTCCGCTTGAATCCCGACTTCACGCAGCTCTTTCACAGAGTGTTGAGTCGGTTTACTTTTTAATTCTCCAGCAGCGGCGATATACGGAAGCCATGTCACATGAACATAAAGTGTGTTCTCAATGCCAACATCCACCCTCATCTGACGAATAGCTTCTATGAAGGGCAGGCTTTCGATATCCCCAATTGTTCCGCCAATTTCAACTAAGACAACTTCAGCGCCTTGGCCTGCCTCATAAATCCGAGATTTAATTTCATCAGTGATATGTGGAATAACTTGCACGGTCCCGCCGAGGTAATCTCCTCTACGCTCTTTTGCAATGACGGTCTCATAGATTTGGCCAGTTGAAACACTATTTGCTCGCGAAACTTCAACTGAAGAAAATCTTTCGTAGTGGCCCAAGTCTAAGTCGGTCTCTGCGCCATCTTCTGTCACATAAACTTCACCGTGTTGAAACGGAGACATAGTTCCAGGATCTACGTTAATGTAAGGGTCAAACTTCATCATAGAAACTTTAAGGCCGCGAGACTCAAGAAGCGTTGCAAGGCTTGCAGTTGCTAAACCTTTCCCAACACTTGAAACAACTCCCCCTGTGATAAATACAAATTTCTGTTGGAGTTCTTTCTTTCTTCTTGGCCGTTTTGTTTTTGCCATTTTTTAAGTTCCTTTATCGAGTTAAAAGTTCTTTTTCTACGAGTTCAATATCCTCTGGTGAGTCTACGCCACGGGTTTTGTATGAAACCTCTGTTACGCGTATTTTAGCACCTAAATAAAGCGCTCTGAGCTGTTCTAACCCTTCTGCAAGTTCTAGCTCCTGAGCGGGGGTGTTGCAAAATAATTCTATAAAACTTTTTGTGTAACCATACAAGCCAACGTGCTGCAAATTTGCAGTTTCAGAAAGGTCTTTGCTCCTAGAGTAAGGGATCGGGAAGCGGCTAAAGTATATAGCCTCGTTATTTTTGTTTAGGACAATTTTTACGGTGTTCGGGTTGGATATGTCGTCTTTATTTACAAATCTGTGTCCAAGGGTTGCCATTTCACACTCAGGGTTATCAACCATGGACTCGACAAGACAATCCAAGATTTCGCCTTTTAAAAGGGGTTCGTCTCCTTGGATATTGATTGCGAGATCAAATTCTTTATTTTTGATGGCAGCCCATACCCGATCAGTACCGCTTGGCAAGCTCGAATCTGTCATAACAGCCGCAACTCCACAAGACTTAGCCAAGATGGCGATGCGCTCATCATCGGTTGCAACAATGACTTCATCAATTTTTAGAGAAGTCCTAGAAGCTTCGATCACCCACTGGAGTAAAGGCTTACCTGCGATTTTCGCCAGTGGTTTACCAGGAAACCTTTGCGATCCATATCTTGCAGGGATGACACCTAAAACTTTCATTATTAATCCTTAATCCAATTATTATAGATAAAGTTTTCAAGATCACTTACGCCGATATTTTTTTCACTTGAGGTTGCAAAGGTAAATTCAGTTTCGGAGCTAGCAATAAGTTCGCGCTTCTTTTTTTCGATTTCGTTTTTCTTTAACTTATCTACTTTGGTCATAGCAATAACGAGGTTAATTCCCTCACTGTGAAGCCACATGCGTAAATCATGTTCTTCATCAGACCACTTCCTTCTGCCGTCAATGACAAGGATAACTCCCACAAGGGGCTCTCGGGTAGAGAGGTACTCCTCAATCATTCCGCGCCAGCTTCTTCTTTCAGATTCAGAAACTCCTGCAAATCCATAGCCTGGAAGGTCTACAAAAATGTACTTATCTTCTTTGGAAAAGAAATTGATAAGTTGAGTTTTGCCGGGCTGAGAGCTTACTTTGACGATATTTCGCTTCAGTAGTGAATTCAGGAGTGAAGACTTTCCTGCATTAGAGCGACCCACAACGGCGACTTCTTTTAAGGTGGGTTCGGGGTATTGAGAACTTTCCTGTGCGCTTGTGATAAATTTTGAGATTTGCTTCATATTAACCGTCACAATCGTTTCGGCCTATGCTTCAAGATATTATACAGGCCTAAATGAGTATGTCTAAAAAACTGGAAAAGTTCAAATTCTTAGATCATAAAACGCATAATTTTCGTAGTAGAGCACATAAATTGAAGGATTTTTGCGGCATATCTTTTGTAATAAGAAGTGGCGGGTGGTGAAGAGGAGGCCTCAAGTGGTTTTACGCTATAGCGACACTTATAGAAAGACCGTTCCCTTAAACAATTTCCTTACCATTGGTAAGGCGCTAGATAACGATTTAGTGTTAGACGGTGATGATATTGCCAATGTTCATGCAAGAATCGAGAGAAAAGGCGATCAATATCGTATTTTTGATTTAAATTCGTCTTCTGGAACCTTTGTCAACGGTACGAAGGTAAAAGAAGCTGTTCTTAAAATCGGAGACAAGATAAGCCTTGGTCATTTTGGTTTTGATGTGGAAAGTAAGGATGAAGTCCTAAAAAGCCGTTCGCCCCATTGGCAGGCACAGCTTGCAAAGATTCCAACTTTTGCAAAAACAGACCTACCTGTTCTTCTTTTGGGTCCATCTGGAGTAGGCAAGGAAGTTTTATCAAGATGTATTCACTTTAAGTCCCAACGGATGACGGGCCCTTTAGTGACCGTCAATTGCAGCGCGCTGACAGAGTCTCTTGCAGAAAGCGAGCTATTTGGACATGTGAAGGGAAGTTTTACGGGAGCTACTCAAGACCGTAAAGGCGCTTTTGAAACTGCAAAATACGGGACGCTTGTACTCGATGAGATCGGAGATCTTCCGATAACTCTTCAGCCTAAGCTTTTAAGAGCTCTTGATAATAAAGAGATTAAACCTGTTGGCTCTGATGAAACCATAGTGACCAATGTTCGGATCATTGCCTGCACCCATCAAGATTTAAAAGCAAAAGTTGAGGCTGGACAGTTTCGGCTGGATTTGTTTTATCGTCTCAACATTGTTCAAATTAATATTCCTCCGCTTCAAGAGCGCATGGAAGACTTTGAGGAGATTCTTTTGTCCCTATGTAAGGAGCAACGTTTAAGAGTTCACCCAAATGCGATCCATGAATTAAAAAACCATAGCTGGCCAGGTAATATCCGAGAATTAAAAAATCTCGTGCTAAGATTAAAAGCCATTCATGGAGACGATTATGTCAAGCGAGATGATATTTCAGAAGTATTGGAGATTAAAACTTATAAATCTGAGCTATGCGGAACTGTTGATATTCCGACAAGGCGAGGGAGCAAACGATCTAACCTTATTAGAGAAATTGAAAGGCAGGTCATCGTAAAGCAGCTTCTGATAAATGGCGGAAACCAAAGACAGACGGCCATGGATTTAGGCATGCCCAAGAGTACTCTAAGTGACAAGATCAAAGCCTATAAGGTGGACGTTGATAAATATCTTCGGGAACATTTTGAAAATAAAAAAATTGTTGTCGGTCCGCTGACCTAGTCGTTATCGCTTGATTAGAAGTGTTTTAAAAAACACTTCTTTCACGCGCCCAGTGTTAAGCACGAGATTGAGTTCGCGTCGCATGCGATTTTTCCAAAGAGTTTTTCCTTCTTCGGTTTGAATCTGATCATAGTGAAGGCTTTCGCAAAACCGTTGAAGGTGATCTTGAAGTTGTTTTTCGCGCTCTTTAATTTCAACAGCCGCTTGTTCTGTGTCTGTTCTGACATAAAGGTCGAAGGCCACCATGGGGTTATCTGTTGAGCGTTCCGTTGATCGAATATTAACGACAATCTTATTGATCAGTACAACATGTTGTGGAGATAAAAGGTCATTATCGTAACGGATGATTTCGTTGTCGCTGCTGATATTGAATTTCTTATCAGCAACTCCTTCAAATGAAGATAAATAAGGCAGTTGCCATAATGAGTTCCAGTGGGGTGCTGTTTTGTAAATAACGACGGTCAGTGCGGCGATTGCGATACCGCCTAAGACCTTCATCCAGCCCGTTATACCAAAGGCTAGGATTTTTGCCTTTGTATCGAGGATAGTTTTGTTTTGAGCGATTTTTTTTGCAACTCCTGCAGAGGCCTTGAGCCCGCTCAAGAGCTTAACGGCTATTGCAGAAGGCGCTTTTTCGGCGTCTTGCTCTGGTGGGGTGGGTTGATCTTTATTTTTATCGCTCATGCTTAGATTTCCTCATAGGAGCGTTTACGCTTTCATAAAATTCTATGGGGATTTCTAAGAGAACGCAATGGGTTTAACGGGTGTTCCAGCCGATCACATGGCCACGTTCAAAGTAAACAAACCGTTCTTCAAAGTGGTATCCAGCAGATGTTTTAATAGGAACAGAGAATCTCCAGCGTTCATTCTCAAATTTTGGATTGCCAGAGACTTCAACATAATCTGGTTCGCCCCAACTTTCTCGAACAGCTTCTTTTTTCATTCCCAGTGCAATGTCATTTTGTTCAACCAATTTTGAAACTGAGGGCGCAAACCTGCTGGACTCTTCGCCAATTTGTGACGGGTGAGCAGTAGTCGGTGCAGACTGTGGCGGGAGAGAGGCGGGCGCGCGAGCTTGTAAGTCCCTTAAAGAAACTTCACGGTATACAGAATCTTCATAGTTGGTATAACCGCTTAACGGGTGTCTTTCAAGTTGCATGCTTGTACATGCGCCCAGAACAAGTGTCACTGAAACAAGAATTAATATTTTCAACACTTACCTCCATGTAAGCTGTAGACAAAGAACTTATCGGATCAAAATAATACGAATTTAAGCCGTCAACATTAAACTCGACTAAGGAATGACCCCTTCGATCTTAGTCCTATACTCTCTCGACCTAGGTCAAAAGACTTTATGGAAAATACTAAAACTTCTAATCACTTCTTAAATAGTTCTGTAGAGTTAACTCTAGGCATTCGCATTAATCGTGGAGTAAACATCATGAGATTCATCATATTATTGGTATTATTATTTTCCATTGAAGGATTTGCCAAAGTCCGCATTCAGTTTCCAGAAGAGGAATTGGCGACAGAATCCGTTTTGCCAAAGTTTGATAACCCAGATCCTGTCAAAAATAGAAATGTAGTAACTGAAGGAAGATTCGAAGTCACAGGGATGTTCGGTTGGACCCTTAACGACGTATTCGTTGAGCCAACGACTATTGGTGGGATCGTTACGTATCACCTAACAGAAATTCACGCGATGCAATTTTATGCCAATAAACTTTCAGCAAAAATAAATGAATACCCTGCTCAAATCGATCACGATACGAATGCTAAGATCACCGACCCTGCAATCCCTGAGTCCGCATTTGTATTGGCTTATCAAATCACGCCTTATTATGGAAAGTTAAGTCTCACCAATCAGCTAGTAACAAATATGTCCTTCTATGGCACCTTGGGTGTGGGGACTTACAATGTCGATGGTAAAAATAACTTTGCTATGAGTGCAGGGCTGGGATCAAAATTTTATCTTACAAATCGTTTTAGCTTACGTTTGGATTACAGATGGTTTGCATTTAACGCAAGAGATCCGCTGGGCACATTTACCCCACCACCACCAAACAATGTCACTAAAGATCTTGGAAGTCGGCAGCAATTTAACTCAATCCTCACCGTTGGTGCTGGGTTCTTGTTTTAAGGATATAGCAACATGAAAAAGTATTTATTCAGTATTTTCCTAATAAGCCTGATTCAAGCACCGCAAGTCTTTGCGCAAAGTGAGGAAGAATCCTTATACAGGAATGAGGCCGATGCCTTAATGGACAACAGAACTCAGAGGCGTTCATCTCCAACTCAAAACCTAAATCAGGCCACACCATCTGCAGCTGAGAAAATAGAAAGCCTTTCGGATTTAGATCGATTAACGCCATTTAGTGATGTGGCGGTGATTCAGAAAAGATTTTTACCTAAATCAAATCGTTTTGAGTTTAATCCAAACTTCGGTTTGATCACAAACAATGCGTTTTTTATGACAACCTTTGCGCAGGGCCGCTTAGCCTATGCGTTTACTGAAAAATGGGCAGTTGAGTTTACCTTAGCGATGTTTATGGACATGGAATACAAAGTGACAAAGGATCTTGAAAATGAGGCCGAGGTCGCAACAAGAAGTTTGTTACTGCCTGAGTCTTATTACGGTGCTGATATCCGTTGGAGCCCGATCTACGGGAAAATGGGTGCATTTAAAGAAGGGATTGTGCCGTTTGATATGTATTTCTCCATCGGTGGCGGGATCATGAGCACAAACCAAGATACAACACCCTTTGCGCTTCATGCAGGGACGGGACAAATATTTGCAATTAACAAGTGGATGGCGTTCCGCTGGGACTTATCAGGTTACTTCTATTCTACGGACGTCACATCGGCAAGCGGTACTGGGAAAAACACGCAAACATTTACAGATATACATTTAGCGGTGGGAATGAGCTTTTTCTTCCCAGACGCAACTTACAGATAAGGCGGAGTTAAAAGATGCATAAGACAATATTTATTTACATCTTAATGTTGGCAATGATCCAAATCGTTAGCTTCGAGGGAAGTGATTCCTCTATAACGGCTTAT
>CAYXYF010000030.1:5790-21030 GCA_964469265.1 uncultured Bdellovibrionales bacterium | reverse complement strand
GTTCGTTGAGGGAAAAATTTCAAAAGACCTCATAAAAGAAGGACTAATCAGGAAGTATCCGTCAGGAGAAGTTGTTGGACGCCATACTGGTATCCATAAGTTCACGTATGGCCAAAGAAAAGGGTTAGGGCTTGATAAACAAGAAGCGACTCCGTTATTTGTTGTAAAAATTGATCCCAAAGAAAACACGGTGTGGGTCGGAGAAGAGCAATATCTTTTCTATAATAAGGCTCGCATTGTGAACACCAATTGGTTTGACAACATCGATAATGATGAAGACCTAAATGTTAAAATTAGATATCAGCATTCGGGATCTCCTGCTCGCATCGTTAAAAAAGATGATGGTACCGCAGAGATTCACTTTGCTCATCCTGTTCGTGCGATCACGCCAGGCCAAGCGGCAGTCGTGTATCGCGGAAAGCAACTCCTAGGCGGTGGATGGATTACTACCGTTCCGTTGGATGAGGTGAACTAATGGGTCCTTCCTTCGATATCCGCACATTTGGTTGTAAGGTAAACACTTACGACACTGCTCTTTTACAAAAACGTTTGCAGACGAGCGGTTATCTTATGGAAGATTCGCAACCGATGATTCATATTATCAACACCTGTGCAGTCACAAGAGAGGCGACCAACGAAGCGATTAAAGAAGTAAAGCGTCTCAAGAAAAAGAATCCTCAAAGCATTGTGGTTGTCACTGGCTGTGCGGCGCAAGTGGATACTGATGCCTTTAATGGCATTCCAGCAGATCTTGTTATAGCAAATTCGCACAAGGGAATGCTTGAGCATTTAATTAAGCAACACATTAATGGTGAGCTCAATCAACGTGTCTTTCATTCCAACATATTTAGAAAGGCGGACCTCGAAGAGAATGGTGGAGTTGAGGCTGGGCACACGAGGGCATTTTTAAAAATTCAAGATGGTTGTAATTCGTTTTGCACTTACTGTGTCATTCCGTTTGCAAGAGGAAAGAGCCGATCTTTATCGATTCCTCATCTGGTTGAAAAAATCAATGAGTTCCATGCACAAGGCTTAAATGAAGTCGTCTTAACTGGGGTGCATATCGGAGACTATGAGTCTGATGGTGGGAAAAACTTTGATGATTTAATTGAAGCGATTCTTCAAAAAACAAAGATGCCAAGAATTCGCCTTTCTTCTCTTGAGCCTGTCGAAGTGACCGATAGATTGCTAGATATGTATACGGACGATAGAATGTGTCCGCATTTTCATATGAGTATTCAGAGTGCAAACACAAAGGTTCTTGCGGATATGCGCCGTAAATATACAGCAGATGATGTCGAGTCCTCGCTAATAAGAATCGAAAAGAAAGTAAAAAATCCGTTTGTCGGGATGGATGTGATTGCAGGGTTTCCTGCAGAAAGTGATGATGAGTTTGAAGACACTTATCAGAGACTTAAAAACACGCCATGGACGCGAATCCATGTATTTCCGTATAGCGAACGGCCTGGGACAAAAGCTCTGAAAATTGAACCTAAAGTTCCGAATCATATTATTTATCAGCGTTCTGCAAGACTCAGGGAGCTTTCCTCTGAAAGATATGCAACAAAAGCGCTTGAACAAGTCGGAAGTGTTAAGAAAGTTTTAATTCTTAAAAGCCGTGCACGGGGTGCGTCTGCTTTATCGCGTGACTACTGGCCTGTGGATATAGAAATTCCGAGTGATATTCAGCCTGGTCAAGAAATTAGTGCGTCAATCATAGGTTATGATCATAGCAACGAATCTCGTATGGACGGGTACTTAAACGGAGTCCATCAGCACTCCTAACGCATGCAATCTTTGTCTCTTTCCTACGCATATAACTTTGAGTTTGAAAAGAGTTTTGTTAGAATATCTACATGACAAAAATTTATTCTCTTATGATTGCACTTAGTATTATTCTTCTTTCAAGCACGTCGTACTCAAAAACTTTAGTCATAATAGGTGATTCTTTAACTGAAGGCTATGGCGTCGCTAAGGAGAGTGCGTTTCCAGCGCTTCTTGAAAAAAAGATTCAGACTGTTAATCCTGAATGGAAAGTTGTCAACTCTGGTGTGAGTGGGTCGACTTCAGCGTCGGCAGTGTCTCGGGTCAAATGGATTTTAAAAACTAAACCAGACATGGTGATGTTGGCTCTCGGTGCTAATGACGGACTAAGGGGCGTGCGTGTTGAAGCTACAAAGAAGAATCTCGATGAAGCCTTAAAGCTTTTAAAAGACAATAACATTCCGATTATTTTAGGAGGAATGTACGTTCCACCGAATTATGGGAAAAAGTACGGCGACGACTTTAAAAAAATGTTTCTGGATCTTTCTAAAAAATACGATACGAAGTTTGTCCCGTTTATTCTAAATAAAGTTGCTGGTAAAAAAAATCTCAACCTTCCAGATGGAGTTCATCCCAATGAAGAGGGTTATAAAATTATGGCTGAAGAAATCTTTAAGCAAATAAAGGATCTTTTTAAAAAATGAGCGTAGTCGTCACAGATTTAACAAAAACATTTCAGCAGGGCGAAACACGCATTGAAGTCTTAAAGAACTTAAATGTTTCCATTGGAGAAGGTGAAGTTGTAGCTATTATCGGAGAGTCTGGAAGTGGCAAATCAACATTTTTGTCGCTCCTGTCGGGCTTGGACATTTCAAACTCGGGCTCTATTATTATTGATAACACTGATATGACAAAAATTTCTGAAAAGAAAATTACACAGTTTCGTGCAAAAAATATCAGTATTGTATTTCAACAATATCATCTTTTGCCCCATTTGACGGTGTTAGAAAATGTTATGCTTCCAGGAGATATTTTAGGATTAGAAGATTGTAAGTCTAGCGCTCTACAACTTTTAAAAAGTGTAAAGCTCGATCACCGTTTATCGCACTTTCCTTCTCAGTTAAGCGGGGGAGAGTCTCAGCGTGTTGCTATTGCGCGTGCCCTTATTACCAAGCCAAAGCTTTTATTGGCGGATGAACCTAGCGGAAACTTGGATACGAAAACAGGTGAATCTGTGATGAATGCGTTTTTTGAAGTTGTAAAACAGAATAATATTACAACAGTCCTGGTCACGCACAGTGAGCAACTCGCTTTAAGATGCCAACGGGTTTTACGTTTAGAAGAGGGTCGTTTGGTTGAGCTCAAGGGTGCTGAGTGATTCTACGTCTAAGTCTTATAGAGATGATAAGGTCTTGGAAGTTTTGTGTAGGCTTTATTTTAAGTCTATGCTTAGGGCTTTCGAGCTTTATTATCATCGAGTCTTACCGTGATGCTCTTAATGTCGCTGTTACAAATAACTCAAAGAATATTTTGGCTGCCGATATTGAAGTTTCGGCTCGTCGAAAAATTTCGGGTGCTGAATTAAAAAATGTTAGAAAGGTGATCTCAGATCACGCTGAAGACTTTTTAGTTGCGGAGATGCCCTACTACGAATTCATGGCCATCACCTTTACCGAGACAGGATCAAGACTTGTCACGGTTAAAGCCATCAGTGATAGTTTCCCGTATTATGGAACATTAGAATTAGAAGACGGTACCAAGATTCTTGAAAATACCAAAATTGATCTAAAAGACTCTAAGGTTTGGGTTTCAAAAGATATTCAGAACCAGATGGGTTTAAAGGTTGGAGATGAGCTTCAGCTAGGGCAATCAACATTTACGATCTCAGGAATCATGGCCAATGATTCGACTCAAGGTTTTCGGTCTTTTACCATTGCGCCGCCGATTTATATTTATATCGGATTATTGGATAAGACAGGTCTGATACAGCCAGGCAGTACGTTTACAGAGAGTTATCTTTATAAATTCCCTGAACAACTTGCAAAGAATGATTATCTTACTCAGGTTCAAAATGAACTCTACAAAGTCTTACCTGATCCTGGCATTAGAGTGAAAACACCTTTAACTGCAAGTGAGAGTGCTGGTCGACAGCTTAATAATCTTTTTGATTTCTTAAGCCTTGTTGCGATTGTGGCGCTTTTTCTTTCATGTCTTGGCGCAACCTATTTGTTCCGTCTGTATTTAAGTCGAAAGTATCAACAAATTGCGGTTTATCGTACGCTAGGCATCCAGAGCGGAGGAGTTTTTTGGATTTATACGATCCAGATTATACTCTTGAGTGTATTAACACTCATTCCAGCGATTGTATTAGCGCAGTTATTTATTCCAGGTTTTAGAGCATTGCTGTCGACGTTGACGCCGTTTGAACTTGCAACATCAATTTCAGCCGAGACTCTTTGGGTTTGTATGAGCATTGCGGTGCTGGCAAGTTTCTTAAGTTCATTGCCGAAGCTTGTTTCAATTCAATCGCTCAAGCCGATGAAGTTGTTTAGCGAGGAGTCTAGCTTTACGGATCCACGAGTGAACTTATTTTGGTATGTGCCGTTGCTTTTGTTTTATGTCGCGCTAGCCGTTTATCAATCCAATTCATGGAATCTGGGATTCGCGTTTGTCGCAATTATGGGTGGAGTGATGCTGTTGTTGCTTCTTGTAGGCTATTTTTTACTGAGGGTAATTGAGGCTTTGAAGGTAATAAGGAAGTGGGAGTTTAAGTATAGCTATTTGGGATTGGCTCGCAAGAAGAGCGCATCGATGGCGGTGTTTGTATCGATCGGTTTAGGGGCGCTGTTGATAAATTTGTTGCCGCAATTAAAAACGTCGCTTCAGAAGGAGTTTGAGGTTTCGGATAAGTTTCCGTCGTTGTTCATGTTTGATATTCAGGGCGAACAGATGGAGGCGGTGAAGAAGTTTTTCGAAGAGCAAAGTATCGAGCTTAATCTTATCTCACCAATGATCCGCTCAAGAATCCTAAAAATAAACAACACCCCCTACGAACGCACAGTAGAGGGACGGACCTTCAAAACGAGGGAAGAAGAACAAGAGGTCAGATCAAGAAACCGAGGAATTAACCTATCTTACAGATCAAAGCTCTCCGATTCCGAAAAAATAATAAAAGGCAAATTCTTCACCACCCCCCACCACCAAATGGGGACGGACCCCTTCGAAATCTCCCTCGAGCAGCGCTACGCCAAGCGCCTCGGTCTAACCCTCGGCGACCAAATTACCTTTGATATTCAGGGGGTTGAGCTTACTGGAAAGGTGACAAGCATCCGCGCGGTGAAATGGATCTCATTCCAACCAAACTTCTTTATTCTTGTTCAGCCTGAGGTTCTTGAAGATGCACCGAAAACTTTTGTGGCGGCGACATCGACCCTGGATCAGGACACAAAGAGCCAGATTCAAGTTAAAATGAGCAGGGAGTTTCCAAACGTGACGTCTCTTGACGTCAGTAAAGTGGTGGAAAGTGGTTTGCGAGTCTCAGATCAAATGAGTTGGTCCTTGGAGTTAATGTCACTGTTAGCATTGTTGGCGGGTTATATTGTTTTGTTTTCAATTGTGAAAACCCATCTGGAGATGCGGTCTTACGAGATTAATCTGCTCAAAATTTTCGGGAGTCCATTTTCGTCTATAAGTCTTTATATTCTAAATGAATATGTCACTTTGACTTTTTTAGCCGCATCATTAGGGGCGTTCTTCAGCGTGCTGGTAAGCTACGGAATATCTTATTATTTATTTGAAGGAGTTTTTACTTTGGATGTTCAGGCACTACTGCAATCAATAACGGTGATCACTGCGATTTCATTTGTGGTATGTTTCATAACCTCAATAAAAATAGCAAGAACCAACCCCGCCAAAATCCTCCATCAATAAGGGGACGGACCCCTTCATAAGCGTTGATTTACTAACGCAAAAAATTTTTAGTTATTCCGAAAAATTCGATTCCCGTACTCAATTCCAGGTTTCGGATTTTGCCAGAATTCTCCTATGTTTTATTTGCCTATAATCCGACACACTTTTTGCAGCACCTAAAAACATGAGAATTCCTCGTTCAGTGCAACTTTCACCAGCTTCGGCAGTCATCCACATGATGTGGCGCTGTCATAATAAAGAATTTTATCTTCGGCTCTTAAGTATCAAGGCCCTTTATATGTTCATTATAAAAGAGGCCTTAAATTTTAATCGACATAAAGAGCGAGTATTTATCCATTCATATTGTGTAATGGATAACCACTACCACCAGCTAACGAGTTATAAAGAGTCCTCAAGTTTTTTATCGAATTATATGAGGTACGCGCATACCTTGTTCGGCGCCAGATACAACAGGCTTCACAAAAGATCTGGTAAAGTGGCGGAATCAAGACCGAAAACATCTTTAATCGAAAATACGGAACATGAAATCCGCGTGCACTTTTATATCGAAGCAAATCCTATTCGCGCAAAAATGCGCACACCTGAAAATCTGCGCTCATATAAGTTTAACAGTTTTAAATTTTATGCGTACGGGCTCGAAGATGAACACACAAAAATTCTTACGGTCCCGCAGTGGTATAAGGAGTTGGGCAAAACTCCGAGCGAGCGACAGCGAAAGTATCGTAAACTATTTTATGAATATCTTTCGGAGCAAATTATCCTGAACCCGCTTTGCTTTGAGAAGAATTTCATTGGCTCTGCACAGTGGATGTTAACTCAAAAAGAGAGAGTCCTTGATTTGATTAAGCCTCACAACTCGAGTTGATCGCCTTCCGCACGCAAAAATAATTTGAAAACTCAGTCTTAAAGCTTGGATAAATACAAGTTAACGGAATCCTCTACCTTTCGAAGACATTTTTTCACCGCAACTTCACCGATATTTGTAAATCAATAATAGGAAACTGAAATCTTATCGCGAATGGGGAATATTCGAGGGTTGGTTTTCTCGATTGGTGCTTTGAATGTGAGCGCTTGGTTGGAGCCAGGTGGTGCGGGAAAAAAATGGCAGTGATTTGGGAGGATTAGGGGTCCGTCCCCCTATATAAAGTACAGGTGGGTTGACGGGGATTTTTTGGGGGTGGTATATATTTGGCTTAACTATTGGACCACACACTATGGAGTCCTTGATGACCTATCTCATGACCGATATCGGGGTTGAGCACCTCGTGCAATTTCAATCTAAGTTAGGGTATTCCTTTAAGAATCCAAAGATTCTCATAGAATCCTTTACTCATAAAAGCGTCCTGAACGGTCAAAAAGATCGGCTCCTCGAATGCAATGAGCGCCTCGAATTTCTCGGGGACGCAGTCCTGGATCTTGTGATGAGCGATAAACTCATGGACGCTTTCCCGACGCATTCGGAAGGAGACCTTACTAAAAAGCGTGCGTCCCTCGTTAATGAGACGGCGCTCAGTGAGGTGGCTCTTGATCTTGAACTCAACAAATACGTTCAGATGGGTAGAGCAGAAATCGAAGTTCAAATGAATACAAACCCGCGCATCCTCGCATCCACCCTCGAAGCGCTTATTGGTGCGCTTTACATTGACGGGGGGTTTGAGGTTGTTAAAACCATCTTAGACTCTTTGTTTGCAGCAAAGATTGAAAAATTAAAAATGGGCGTGAGCGACTTTGAAGACTTCAAAACCCGTCTTCAAGAAATAATTCAGAAAAAATATCACCTCACACCAACCTACAATCTCACAGGCTCAACAGGACCAGAGCACCAAAAGATTTTTGAAGTCGAAGTGCTCCTTGAAGGAAAAGTCCTTGCACGCGCCACAGGTCGGAATAAAAAAATCGCTGAACAAAATGCAGCTCGTATCGCATTGGAGGAATTATCATGACTAAAACAAATTACAAAGCAGGCTTCGTCGCACTTCTCGGAATCCCCAACGCAGGTAAAAGCACACTTACAAATTGCTTAGTCGGTGAGAAAGTCTCCATTGTAACCAACAAACCACAAACAACTCGAAAAAGAATTAGCGGAATTGTCACCCATAAAGATTTCCAAGCTATTCTCGTCGACGCGCCAGGAGCGGTTGAGAATACTTCGGGCCTGAACCAGTTTTTAAAAGAGGAACTCGACGATACCATTCGCAACGCCGATGGCATTCTTGCAGTACTCAATCTTGATGCCCCAAGCCCTGAGCCCCTTATGAAGATCATCGACATCGCCGAAAAATCTGGAAAGCCGTGGGCTGCTGTCATTACAAAAACCGATATTGGCCAGGGTCACAGAGGTCATACGCTCAAAGCAAAACTCGAAAACGCAAACATTCCCTTCACCGAAGTTTCCGTGCGTTCAAAACCTCTTGAAGCAAAAGAAAAGTTATTCCCACTAATCAAAACTCTTCTGCCCGAGAGTCCAGCACCCCTTTACAATGACGACGAACCAACCACAGAAAACATCAGAGACATCGCAGCAGAGATTGTTCGCGAAAAATGTTTCGAACTGCTGTTTCAAGAAATCCCTTATCAACTCGCAGTGCAAATCCGATCATTTGAAGAAGGCAAAACCTTAACCAAGATTTATGCCGACATTATAATCGATAAAGAAAACCAACGTAAGATTGTTGTCGGCCAGGGCGCTCAAACCATTAAAGAGATCGGCACGCGTTCAAGACAAGCCATTGAAAAACTTATCGGACACAAGGTTTACCTCGAGCTTCATGTCAAAATCAAAAAGAAGTGGTATAAAGATCCAATCGTACTGAAGGAGCTGGGTTATGTCGTCAAAACTTAGTAAAGTTGCGATTGTGGGCCGGCCGAATGTTGGCAAATCCACTTTCTTTAATATCGCCACAGGAAAACGGCGCGCGATTGTAAAAAACCAACCTGGAGTCACACGCGATATTCAGTTTGGCATAGCAGAATGGCGCGGCCGCGAATTTGAAGTCCTTGATACTGGCGGCGTCACAGAGAGCAACGAGCTTCTTCCAAAGCTCATTAAAGAAAAAGTTGAAGACGCATTAAAAATGTCAGACCTCTCCCTAATGATCGTTGACGGTCGAGCGGGCCTCATCCCTGAGGACCGCGTTCTCTTTGACATGGTTCAAAGAAGTGGCAAGCCCTTCCGGATTGTCGTCAACAAGTTAGATAAAGAAGAAAACATCGACGTCGACGTTGCGGAATTCTATCAACTTGGCGGAGAAATCATTCCATGTGCCTTTGAAAAAAGACAAGGCATTGCCGACGTTCTGGATTGGATTGTAGATAGCATTCCTGAGTCATCCAGTAAAAAAACAAAATCCGAACTCACCTTTGCCATTTTAGGTAAACCTAATGTGGGCAAAAGTTCTCTCACTAACCAACTTCTCGGGCAAAATCGAATGATTGTATCAGCAATCGCAGGCACAACAGTCGACGCCATTGATATTCCTTTTGAAAGGGACGGCAAGAGTTACACCATTATTGATACGGCGGGATTGCGTAGAAAATCAAAAATCAATGATGACGTTGAGGTTCTTGCAACGTACAAATCAAGGGATTCCATTCCGCGTGCAGACATCATTTTGCTAATGGTTGATATTAGCGATGGTCCCACAGAGCAAGACGCTAAAATCTTAAGACAAATTCAAGAAGAACATAAAACGGTTCTTATCGTTGGAAATAAAACAGATTACGCCAAAGAAAATATCCCAGCCTTCAGAGAAAAGTTTCGTCAACAAATTGAAGAAACTTTTCACTTCTATCCAGACATTCCTGTGGCGTTTATTAGCGCCAAGACGGGCGCTGGTATAGACGCTCTTTTCGAGAAGATTGATGAGCTTTGGAAAAAGGTAAACATAAGAATAACCACAGGTGAGCTAAATAGGTTCTTCACTCAGGTGATAAAAAAAGCTCCAGCGCCAGTTTATCGCACCGTCAACGTGAAGTTTTACTATCTCACTCAAACTCAACAAACTCCACCTGCGTTTATCGCCTTCGTCAATCATCCCGAGGGAGTGGATAAAGCATACCGTCGCTTTCTCATTAAACAAATCAAAGGGGAGTGGGATCTTTGGGGAGTTCCTATCAGAATTTTCGCAATGAAAGGGTCTCACGCAGAATGAGAAGAGGTGCATGGAGTACAAAATACGCGATCTACTTGGCCACCGTAGGCTCTGCATTCAGCCTCGGCAGCCTTTGGCGCTTTCCATATGTTGTTGGAACAAACGGCGGCGGCGCCTTTGTCTTGCTTTACGTTCTTTGCGCCCTCGCAATTGGTCTTCCAGTCATCATTGCTGAACTAATGCTAGGTAAGGCTTATCAACAAAGTGTTGTCGTTGCCACTGAGAAGCTCACAGACGAATACTCCTCAGGTTGGATAAAGCGCACAAAGTTATGGCCATTTGTCGGCGTAATGGCAAACTTTGCAAGTGTTATCCTTTTGTCTTTTTATTCTGTTATTTGCGGCTGGGTTTTATTTTTTCTCATGAAATATATAAACACCATGGTCACAGGAAATCCGATGGAGGGCTCGTTGTTTTCTGCACTAATGGAAAACGGAGTGCTTCAGATCAGTCTCATGAGCGTGCATCTTCTTATTACAGCACTGGTGGTTTCGCGTGGACTTAAAGAAGGTATTGAGCGTCTTACAGCGCTGATCATGCCATTCTTTGCATGTCTGATGATCTACTTGGTTATTCGGTCCCTGTCCCTTCCAGGAGCCTTAGATGCCATGAGATATCTTTTTTATCCTGACTTTTCTAGTTTCTCACGGAGTACGCTTCTTAAAGTTCTTGGCCACGTGTTCTTCACACTGAGTGTAGGAATGGGGACCATGGTCACCTTTGGTAGTTATATGACTAAGAACTCCTACGTTCCGCGGTCAGGTTTTAAAATTGCCATCTTAGATGTTGTAGTGTGTTTGTTTGCGGGGCTTTTGATTTTTCCGATTATTTTCTCTATGGGACAAATCAATGATATCGGTCCTGCCGTATTATTTAATTCACTTCCTGTGCTTTTTGAAAAAATCGGTTTAGGAAGGTTCTTTGGCTTATTCTTCTTCTTATGTCTGTACCTTGCAGTTTTAGGTGCTTCCATCATGTTGCTTGAGACAAGCGTTTCAAATCTTATTGATAAAAAGAAGTTTGGAAGACAGATGGCTTCATGGACAATGATAGGAGTTGCCTTCGTCATGGCCCTGCCTGCGGCACTTTCAAGCACTCTTTTATCCAACGTGCGAATATTTAATAAAGATATATTAAAATTCTACGACAGTCTTTTAGTGGACACTATGCTTCCATTGGTCGTCTTAGCTATCGCTCTTCTTGTGGGGTGGGGGCTCGATAAAGCTATTCGGGAGAGTCACTTCATCAACGATAATGAAATGGATTCTGATAAGCTTTATCGGAATTGGAGTTTCTTAATCCGTTGGGTCGTGCCCGCAGTGATCGTTGTTGCAATCTTATTAACACTGTATCCATTGTAAACTAGAAATTAAATCCAAGGATCGCTTGGATTCGTATCGCATCTCCGTTCATACGTATGTTCGTAGGGTTTCCGTCAACATACATGTAGCCACCTTCATCAGGAAAATTGACGTACTGATACATGGCTTCGATTCCTAGATGGTACTTGTTTTTCACCATCGGAAACTCAGTTCCGATACCAACCTGAAAAGCCATTGAAGAATCTTTTCCAGTTTCATTGGCATCGGCCCTGCGAAGTTCTCTGGAGAGTTGGCTGATGCCGCCCACGATATAAGGATTAAATTCAGAAATCCCTTTGGTGACGTTTTGAACATTGAGATAATATTTTAAGTCAAAAGAGAAACCCGATACCGTAAGCTTTCCTGAATACTGAGTGGCATTTACGTTAAAATTAAACGGGTGATCTCCAGTTGTGTAGCTAATCTGCGCCGCTAAACGAAGATCAAAAAAGTAAGAAAGCGAGAGTCCGAAGGCGGGGCTAGATTCATAGACCTGCCCCATTGTATCTGTAAATGTTCTGTAACCAGCAAGCAATCCGATGGTAAAGAATCTGCCGTTCTTAAAAAAGTAGATATCAGCTTCTTCATCGGTTGCCTCATCAAATTCCGAATAATCTGCAAACGGGTCGTAAGCATCAAAAGAATTTTGAGAAATTAAAATGCCATCGCGAGGATACTCAAGAGTTTCCGCAAAAGAAGTGGTTGCAGAAGTTAGTAGTCCTGCAATAACAGCAATAGCAAGTAATTTCACAAATAATCCCCTGTACTTATAGTATATCAATTAGAGACTCCAAAAAGAACAAAAGTTAACGGTTTAGGAGTCTAAGTATTGCTTTTGTCCAGCCCTAAGGGCTGAACTGTTGTTGGATTGTTGTGATCATTGACGATTAAGTTTAGAAGTAAAACAGCATGCCAGCATTCAAGGGTGAGTGACCAATGGTTCTAAACTCAGAGTCACTGCGAATTGAAACCACTCCGACGCCTGCTTCGAGTGTAAATGATAATGAGTCAAGACCTGGCAAAAAGAATTCTGCACCCAGAAACGCCATCAACTCAAAACCTGAATCATTATTGCCAGAGCCACCATGCGCAGTGCTGATTTTTTGTGAAATTAAGCCAGCGCCGCCGCCCATATAAAAATTTAGGTTCTCTTCTGGAAAGATCACTTTGTAAGCTTTTACAAGAATCCCAAAGGCAGAGTTATCGCCCCCTGTTTTGATTCCAAGATCAGCGGAAAAACCAAGTTCTGAGTTCGCCCAGTACTTTACAGAT
Organism: uncultured Bdellovibrionales bacterium; assembly: GCA_964469265.1. Classification (GTDB taxonomy): domain Bacteria; phylum Bdellovibrionota; class Bdellovibrionia; order Bdellovibrionales; family JAEYZS01; genus JAEYZS01. The sequence goes on along the minus strand of CAYXYF010000030.1, from coordinate 8,552 downwards.
AGGCTTGGAACCTCGACTGCCATCTGGTTTGCATATCCGACGCCAAGGCGGTGAGTAAGATCTTTTGCAAATGTAGTTGTTGAGACGAGTAAAACTGCAGCACACACGAATAATTGTTTCATTAGAATCTCCTCAATAGATCTTTGATAACTTTGAACGCTAATTAAAGCGTTCAAGTCTCTAGTCTATCAAGGAAAAACAGAGATGAAGCCGTGTGTAATAAGAATCAAATCAGCAGAGTGCCGATTTGATTCTTAAATATTCGATTTAGTCGATATACTCGATAAGTTCGATACGAACTGTGTAGGTTGTGCTATTTTGCATTGCCTCTGGTCTGATCGTAACCTTGCGGTTGGCGTAAGACCAGTCTCCTGGGCTAAGCAGGTTGCCATCAAGATAAACTGCCGTCACTTCAACGACGTTTTGAGTTGCAAGAGGGAAGGTTGTGTTCACCATTGTCTCTAACCCATCAAGCATCTTATTAAGATGGACTTTCCAATCTGATTCACAGATGTCAAAAGCCTCACCACCAGTTGAAGCGGATAGTTCCATATAGCTGACACCTTTGCCATAGACGCTACAAGGTGCTTGGCCTCTTTCTTGAAGAGCGACAAATGAGTATACAGTCGGATTAGAGAGAGGAAATAACGTATTGTAAGCGTCGAGGAAATCAAGCTTATTGCCAGCCCATGGCACTTTCTTAAGAGCTTCGTCATCTGTTACAAATACAAATACCTTATGAGACTGAGGTCTTAGGAAGTTAACCAAAGCTCCTTCGGTAGAGGTGTATTGACTCAATCTAGTGTTAATTTTATTGCCGAGTCCATCCTTGTGATTCGTTAAAAAATCAGAACACCATGAGTTTGAAGCACCTTTCGGGCAAAGTGCCATTCCCGCAAAGAGGAATGCGTCAGAGCTCTGAACATCGACATCAACTTGTTTTGTCTGAACATCATTACCATTGATATCTTTTACAGCAGGAAGCTGAATCCCATAGGTTCCAGTTCTGTCTCCTATAAGTGCCATCTTAAGGCTAGAGTAGTTAGAAAGACTTTGAGTAAAATTGACGATGTTTTCACGGATATATGCAATTTCATTACTCATTGACCCTGAACCATCAACAACCCAAACGAAGTCGATATTCTTATTTGATGAGCCCGCATTGAAGTCCTCGCTTACAGCACGACATTTGCTTGCGTCTTCTTTACAGCTTTTTGCCCATTGTTGGCTTAATACGGCGTTTTCAAAGTTCACACCAGCACACTGTTGGAACAGCACAGCCAGAGCGATCATCGGCACCGATAACAGTAGTATGTTTATTTTAGCTCGCATACGTATCCCCCCAGGATATTAGAACTCATTATACTATAATGCAAAGTAGCTGCCAGCATATAGAGTCTAAAATTTAACTGATAGTCTAAGAACTAGACACCGACTGATAGATCAACACTGAAATTCCGTCTCAAAATGAAACACACCTAGACTTAAGTTCTTTTGTTTACGCCATTTTCTATCGTGAACCACTAGCGCTTTCACTCGAGGCGCCACCAGATTCAGGAGTATATGCGCCGCTTTGTCTGAGTGTTTGGAGATTGCTTGCAAGCCGACAGTTGTCCGCTAGAAACGTTTTAGTCTCAAAGACACGGCTGGGATAGCGAGAGGTAAAGTTTTCAACTAAAAAGTTCTCTCGAAACGTATTCGTGATGTCTACTTCGCGCTCTACTCCAGAAGATTCGATAAGAAAGTACTTAGATCCTCTTTGGCGGATGGTGTAAGTTGTCACAGTCGGCGCAATAGGTGAGCGCGAAATATCGTGTTTAACCATACGAACAGCGAAGGTTGAGTTGTCCGCTCCCGTACGCTCAATCGTATCGACTCGGTCAATGATTCCTGAAACAACATCTGCTTGGTCATGAAGTAAAACTCTATTTTTTGTCTGAATACGTGTCGTAAAGAGATTCTGCGTCTGAGCTCCGCGACAGTTTTGTGGTGTAAGTTGGGTCAGTATAGAACGGTTGCTATCGAAGGTGCAGAAGTTTTGCGATAGTAAATTAAATTGAGGCGCCCAGAGGGGGCGGCGTGTCCCATGATCTTCACCGTTTGTACATTCACTGATTTGGATCCCTGCAAAGTTAGGATTGGACTGGTGTTGCTCCTGTGTTGCGGCAGTTAGCTTTTTAGCCAAATAATTACAGCCATCTTTTGTGACACTGGCAATGGTACCGCTACAGAGTGCGTTGAAGTCCGTTTCTAGTGCCTGTACAGCAAGCTGGTATTCTTCTGTTGAAAGCGCTTGGGATGCGTTAAAACATCTCTGCGAAAGGTTTGAAATCGGAGTTCTGCTGATACAAACTTTACCAAAAATATCGCCACACTCAAATCCATCGTCTTGGCCAGAGCAGGGACGATTTGTCGTTGGACAAAAAGTTCTTCCTCCCGAGTTACCGGCAGTTAAAACACTTCCTCCGATAATACATTTTTGATCGTCTGCATAGGCTGATTCAATCAAAAGCGATAAGAATGCGGATTTTTTGCTGCGCGGGACCTTATATTTTTTCTCAAAGTTCATCCATACAGATTGGATTTTCTTCGTATACTTTTTTTGAGATTTTTTATCGAGCTTGCTGTAGCTAAACGGAGAGAGAACTTCAAAAGTTTGTTTGTTTTTTGCAAAAACTTGCGTCGATACCAAACCAAAGACAAGTAATACGAGTACAGATATACGCATTCATCCCCCTAATACCATTAATTCTATATTGGAA
>CAYXYF010000030.1:0-5690 GCA_964469265.1 uncultured Bdellovibrionales bacterium | reverse complement strand
AGGTGAGGATCACTAAGAGCCCCTCGGCCAATCATAAAACTCGTACAATCAGTTATTTTTTTACAACTATCAAAATCTTCCACTGTCCATATATCGCCATTAGCAACGATATCAATATCTGAATGCTCTTTGATTCTAGGAATCCATTCCCAAAATGCTGGCGGTTTGTAGGCATCTGTTTTAGTACGACAGTGGATGGTTACCCAATTTGCGCTAGCCTCTTCCACAGCCTTAACGATCTCAATGCAGCCTTCTGGAGAATCAAAACCCAATCGTATTTTTGCACAAACAGGAATTTCCTTTGGAACGTGTTCACGTACGGCTTTAACAATATCATAAATGCGATGTGGAAATTGAAGAAGAGTTGCTCCGCCATCATGTCGATTCACAGTTTTTGCAGGACAACCAAAATTAAGATCAATACCAAGGGCTCCTAATGAGACCGCTTTAAGGGCATTAGCAGCTAGGGGCTCAGGTTGGCCGCCAAGGAGCTGAATAAAAACAGGCACACCCGCTAAAGTCCTGGAGTTTGTTTTAAGCTCTGGACAGTATTTATAAAAGACATGGTCTGGATAAACCTGATCCACCACTCGAATAAACTCCGTCACACAATGATCAATACCGCCAACTCGGGTTAGAAAATCTCTCATAACCCAATCAACGACGCCTTCCATAGGGGCTAAATGTAATTTAAATGTGTCCATGCTAATAAAGTGAAACTTAGTGCGACTCGGTGACAGAAATCAATCTTTTAATTTCATTTAGCAGTAAATCCACAGCAACAGGCTTTGCTATGTGAGACTGAAAGCCTTCTTTAAGAAAGCGCGCTTTTTCTTCTTCACGCGCATAGGCCGTAAGGGCAATAACTGGAGTTCGATTATTGGCTTGGCGGTATTCCTTTATAAATTGAACTCCATCTTCGTCAGGCATTCCAATATCACACAGAATGATATCTGGTGTATATTGTTTTAAAATGCTTCGCGCCTCAGAAACTGAGCCAGCAGACTTCATCTCTGCACCGTAGTTCGTTAACAACCGAGAAACAAGTAATCGGTTATCCTTTGAATCTTCGATCAATAATATTCGAACCTCGGCGAGTTGTCTTTCAAGGGGGATGCTTTGAGCCTTCTTCGTAACTATACCAGAGACACCTTTAAGCAGTGGGATACGGACAATAAATTCAGCACCGCGATCTTTTCCTTCACTATAGGCTTCGATCGAGCCACCGTGCATTTCAACAAGAGAGCTAACAATGGTTAATCCTAATCCGAGACCACCGTGTTTGCGGGTCATACTACCATCTTCTTGCCTGAATTTTTCAAAGATAAAAGGTAAAAAGTCTGGAGCGATTCCTTTACCGCTGTCTTGAACTGCAATGACACACTGACTGTCTTCAGCGTAATTTTTAACAAGAATCTTTCCGCCTTCTGGAGTAAACTTTATTGCGTTTGATACCAGATTCCATGCGATCTGATGCATGCGAGTGGAGTCCATCATTATAATAGGTGGAACTTTGGGCATCTGTGTGATGAGTTGGATTCCTTTGATTTCAGCAGTTCTCACTGAATTTTTAACTACCGAAAGTATTATATCAGAAGGGGACTGCGGGGAAAGATCAACTGACATTTTACCAGTAATGATTTTTGAAACATCCAAAATGTCATTGATAAGAGTGGCTTGGTCCAAAGCGTTTCTATAAATAGCAACAATGCTCTCGTTTTTTTCTTCATCAGACATATTCTCAGAGAAATTTTTTAACAGCTCCGAATAACCGTGGATAACATTCAATGGCGTTCGAAGTTCGTGGGAAAGTGTTGCAAGAAACTCATCTTTGAGTCTATTCGCTTTTTGTGCGTCACTGAACAAGCGTGCATTATCAAGCGCAAGACTTGCTCTTTCTGCTAAGTTCTCGATGATCTGAAGATCTCCCAGATTCAAATTTTTATCCGATTCTCGTGTCGTTGCAACAAGGAGATGCCCTAAAGTATCGTTTCGCAACCTTAACGGAGCTACAATAACGGACTTCAGATTAAGGGAGCGTAACGTCTCTAACACCTTTTTTTGCTGATCGTTGGCAGAAGTTGCGCTGTCGACATCTTTGATAAATTTCCATTTAAATTCATCAAATTTTAGAACAATAGATTTATCCGTAGGGCTAGGCTCCAGAGTAATTGTCGTCTCCTCATTTCCCGTTTTCGTGACAAGCTGGCAGTAGTTTGCAACTCGGTTAATGATGAAGTCATAAAAATCGTGGGCGGTTTTTTTGAAATCAAGTGAAGAACTTAGAATAGAATTGGCTTCCGCTAAAAGCTCAAGACGATGAACGTTTTTTTCAGCCTCTTCGCGCGCTGCCTGTTCGCGGATGAGGGTTAGCTTTTCTGATTCGATTTTTTTATGTACGGTAATATCTTCTGAAATCCCGAGAAGGTAAATGGGTTGCCCTTTCGAGTCCAGTAGCGGGATTTTTTTTGTGTGTAAAATTTTGGGTCCGTTTTTTGTCGTCAGAGTTTCTTCGGGAATATCTAGAATTTTTTTTGAATCAAGAACTGCTTTGTCCGCATCGACAAATCGTTGAGCTTCACTTTTCGGAAAAAAATCGAAATCACTTTTTCCAATTAAGTTCTCTTTTTTAAGGCCAGTGAGTTGCTCTCCACCTTTATTAAAGCGAACGAATTTAAGATTCTTTGCATCCTTTACGAATATCATATTTGGAATATTCTCAATAAGAGAGTTCAGAAACAAATTTGTTTCCATGATATCCTGTGTTCTTTTTGTGACTCTGTCTTCAAGTTCTAAACGAGATCTTCTTAACTCTTGTTCAGTGACTTTCTTGTCCGAGACGTCGATGACGTATGTCATACAGTCATAATTTTTCGCTTCTGGGATAAGGACCGCACCCATTAAAAGATAAACAAGAGATCCATTCTTGTGATAGTAGGCCTTTTCATAAGGTTGTGAATAGCCGTGGGCCTTGATGTGCTCAATCGCCTGCTGAGTCACAAGCATATGCTCTGGCGGGGTGAGCTTGACCCAGTCGATGAGCCCGTCTTCGAATTCTTTTCTTGAATAGCCGACAAAACGCAAAAACGTATCATTTGCTTCAACGATTTTTCCGCTGAACGTCGTAAACATCAAACCAATCATCGGTGATCGGAATATCTTTAAGAAAAGATCATTAGAAAGGTCTTTTGAAGTAAACGGCAAAAATCAAACCCCATTTAGGTTGCACACATTCTTGAAATTACTTGAATTATGATATTTTAAACAGGAAAATAGAAAATGTGTAGTTTTCTTATAGTTATAGAAGGTCAAAAGGCCTGTTGCGAGGTGATGTATGTATTTTCTTGAAGGCATTCCAGATTTACGGAACCAATATCTTGAAGATAAAATTCTACAGAGCTATCTGAAGCGGAAATTACCGCCTGATGTTTTAAAAGAAATTGAACCAGCTCTGATTGAGCTGGGAGAGCGTGTAACAAAAGAAGTCTATGAGCTCGGTTTCCAGGCAGAAGCAGAGGAGCCTCAACATATTCCTCATGATACTAACGGTCATCGAATTGATAAAATTCAGGTCTCCAAAGCATGGGAAAGATTAGCTGAAATAGCGGTGGAAGAGAAGCTGGTATCGACGGCTTACGAGAGAAAAGAAGGAATCTATTCGCGTATCCATCAGATGGTGCGGATTTATTTATTTGGTTCTTCTTCTGCGATTTACACTTGTCCTTTAGCGATGTCTGACGGTGCTGCGCGCGCCATCGAACTCTATGACAAAGATTCATTTAAAGATGCTTTTACAAAACTTATCTCTACCGATACCAAGTCATTTTGGACCTCTGGTCAATGGATGACTGAGAAGACTGGTGGTTCCGATGTCGGACAAACATCAACGATTGCAAAAAAAGAAGGCGATCATTACAGACTCTACGGAACAAAATGGTTTACGTCGGCTACGACTTCTCAAATGGCAATGACCCTTGCTCGGATTGAGGGAGCCCCTGAAGGTTCACGTGGACTGAGTTTGTTTTATGTGAAAACTAACAAAGACGATGGAACTTTAAATAATATTTTAATTCATAAACTTAAAGATAAAATGGGTACAAGGGCATTACCAACTGCTGAACTTGATTTGCAAGGTACTGTTGCTTATTTGGTTGGCGATGAGGGCAATGGCGTTAAGAAAATATCTTCTTTGTTCAATATCACGAGAATATGGAACGCATGTATTGCTTCGTGTTTTATGAGAAGAGGTTTAGCGCTTTCTAAAGATTTTGCCAGTAAGCGCTTTGCATTTGGCAAATTCCTTAACGAGCAACCGCTTCATGCAACTACTCTTGCAGACATCCAGATGGAACACGAGGCTTCCTTTCATCTACTGATGCGAATATCAGAACTTCTTGGAAAAGAAGAACTCGGAGAAGCAAGCCCGTCTGAATCACTGATATTAAGAATTCTAACTCCTCTTGCAAAACTCTACACTGGAAAGCAAGCCGTATCAGTCTCCAGTGAAGTGATAGAATCCATCGGCGGAATAGGTTACATGGATGATACAGGAATACCGCGATTGCTTAAAGATTCCCAAGTTCTTTCAATTTGGGAAGGGACTACAAATGTTTTAAGTCTTGATACCTTAAGAGCAATACAAAGAGAAGGTGCGCTGGAGCCTCTGATTTTAGACATGCAAAGTATTATTAAAAACGTAAAATCATCAGAGCTTCAAGAATGTTGTCAACTGATTCAAAAACAGATTGGTGTGATTTCAAGCTTTGCAAAAGATGCATTCAGTGAAACGCAAGATTATCTTCAAGGCATGGCAAGAGAGTTCTCATTTCTCTTAGCAAGAACTTATATGGCAGTCTTGCTGGTGGAACACGCTGAGTGGTCTTTGCAAAACGAAACTTCAAAAAGCTCGTTGTTAATTGCAAAGAGATGGTGTGCAAAAAAATTGACTGAGTTTAAGGTCTTTGAAAAAGAGTTTGTTCAAGACTCCAAAGACATCATTGCTTAAAGTGACCAATGGATTTTAAACCCGATTCCGAAATCGGGTTGTCCGTTGTGGTAGACCATATCGTTATTATTATCTTTATCTCCGAATCCCCAGTCTTGAATAAAGTATGCGGCCCAGTGGTGATTTTTGCCGAAGGTTCGCTTTGCTCCAATCATTTGTTGTCCGCGAATTTCCGCTAGAGAAAAATAGCCTGATGCCGCCTTCTCATAGGCCTGCTCTTCACCCGTGGATGTTGTATAAACAAATCCAAGTGCATCTTTGTCCATCAGCGGTGATTGAAACATAAAGTCCATTATGAGGCTCCACTTTGTTCCTAAAGATAAATCAAAGTTAAGATCAAACATCCAAAGCAGTTTGTTTCTAGGCCAGTCTTCAAACATCCAATTTTTTTCTACGTAAGTGAGCGCAAAAGTAGAGAAGATCGCACTGCGAGTACCAATCGGATAGCCAAAGTGTACGGCGCTTCCATAATCAAAGTGGCCTGATGTCATTCCTTTTTCTGGATCATCAAGAGGAGCTTTCACCGTTAGGGTTGCACCTAAACCAGTTTTTCTCTTCCACTGGATGGGCCAGTACTTTAATTTGAGTTTAATATTTCCCGCGCCAGATGGAGCTTCATAGGGACCGCGACGTACTCCGTTTGTGGTGGTTTCAAAGATTTTTTGACCATAAGGATGATTGGGCC
>CAYXYF010000029.1:0-21048 GCA_964469265.1 uncultured Bdellovibrionales bacterium | reverse complement strand
TGTATTGTCTCAAACTGGGACAAAGGTTCGTATATACTAGACTTGTAGATAGAGTTTCTAAACTTTGGTCATCTACGTATATCCAGGGAGGGATTGAGTGAAAATCGTACCATCAGAACTAATTCATAGAACTTTTAAAAGAAAAGTAATGGGATATGATGCCGATGAAGTTGCAGAGTTTCTAAATGCCGTTGCCGAAGAGTTTGAATCCGTTATTCAGGAAAGAAATAAACTCAAAGAAGCATTAAGAGAAAAGGAACTACAAATTCTCGAATACAAAGATCGCGACCGTATTTTAAAAGATACAATTACAACTGCGCAGAAAATGAGTGACAGAATTAAGTCTGAGACCGAGCGAGAAGCGAAAATGATTCTAAACGATGCTCACCATCAGGCCGAGATGATTGTTCGAGATTCAAGAGACTCTTTAAAAAACGTTTATCGCGAAATCAATGAGTTAAAAAGAATCAAATTACAATTTGAAACGAATTTCAAATCAATGGTTCAGGCTCATCTTCATTTAATTGAGCAACAGAATAAATATCTGCCGAACATTCCAGAGAGCGCTTTAGACAAAAACGGCTCTGGTATTCGTCAATATGATATCAAATAATTTTAAAATTGTTTAAGTAAGCCAAGGTAATAAACTTCAGACTCATAATCGACTTTTTGTTCGCCAAGGGTCTGAAGCGGCTTGGTTTTATTTTTTGTTTGTCGGTAGCCGATTTTTAATCCAAAAGTATTTGAGAATGCAAACTCAATTCCGCCCTCTCCGTAATAGCCAAAATCAAATAAGGCATCGTCTCGTTTGGCACCCGTTGGGACGCCATTGTATTTTGCTTGTAAATATCCAAAGAGTCCGCCGCCTTCAACATAAGGCTTAATCCAGTACTCATCGATGAGTTTAAGTTTTAAACCTAAGCCCACCTGAAAGATATCCAAGTTAAATTCTGCGTTTGGAGCAGCATAGTCGGTTGTTCCGTCGGTATACTGATAGTCGGCCTTACCGTCGGATTTAAGGTAGTTTAATGAAAGTGATAAATAAAGATTAGCAGCACCTAAACCTCTTTCTCCACCGATGGCTGTGTAGACGCCATCTTCGATATCAAACTTGGCACCAGTGGGTTGGTTCGAAGAATAACTTACAAATCCAAAACCTGCATAACCAGTTATGCCTGTGGGTTGAATCCGAAATTGCGCAAACGAAATAGAAGAAAATAATAATATCGACGAGAATAAAATCAGCTTCATAACGACTTCCTTGGTTACGGTTGGTGCGTTATTCATATCGGAGTATTACGAGTGCTTTTAAAATTCGATATGCACACGTGTTGGCTTTTTAGACTTTGGATTAGGCTTAATGGGACTAGTATTTGTTCGTGAGCTGCCGAATTGCTTTTCAGACGGCTGAAGTTGGCGCGATGATTTTTGTGGGGGAAGCTTTCTTCGGCGGGTGGGCCGTCTCTTCTTCTGGCGTGGTTTTTGTTTTGGCTTAGAATATTTGCGGATCTTCTTTTCAATTGCTGGGTCTATTTTTTCTTCTTCATATTGGAAGTTATCGGGCTCTTGAGGAAGATACTGTCTTCTTCTTTGAAAAAGGGGTTCGAAAAAATATTCAAGTCCGAGTGTAAAAGTTAAAATATCCCCACTATTCTTGCCACGAATGGACTTTGCCACACCACCGTAAAGATCGATGGAGTTTGTCGCAGAAAATTTTATTTGGCCGAATAAATCCATTCGTGAGGGATTCACATAACCAAAAAGGTGACTCCCACCATTAACAAGTTGGAGGTAGGAAAACCGATAGGAAGGGTTATTTATGTACTCATCATCGGTAATGCTTTCAAAACCTCTAAGTCCAAATGTGGTGGAAAAAGATGAAGCTGAGTATGTGGCGTCGACTTGGTAGTTGAGAAGGCTTGAGTATCCCTCAGTGCGATACTGATAAGATAAAAAACCATGAAAAATAAAGTCGCTGAATTTTTTTAGAGCATGGGAACCAATTTCAAGATAACTTGCTCCATCCGTTGTTAACACATTATCGGTAGAGTCTGGCTTTTCGATAGAATAATATGCCGTAAATTCTGGAATGAGTTTTACAAAGGTATTGAGTGAATAATTAGCACCGATCCGTATTCCTGGCGAAGTAAAAGTGCTAAGGGTTTCCGTTAAGTTTTCGCTTGAGGCATAGTTGAGCGGGAGCCCCGCAAAAAAAGAAATCTCTTTTGAAAAGTCGTACCGGCCATAGACCTCTGATAAAATTGCGCTATATCCGTAACCAGAATCAAAGTCCAAAGAGGTGCTCCGATCGGTGTAATTGGCCGAAGTAGAAACGTAGGTAGATTCAAAGCCCAGACTATAGTGGCCAGGCTTAAACTGATATGGAATCACTCCGTTTTGCGCAGCTTCCGCGGCGGAGATCAAAGCGCAATATAATGTCGCAGCGGCAAAAATCAAACGCATAAGGATATATTTAAACATTAGACATAAATCTGTTCAATGACTATGATGTCGCCTGTATGAATTTGAAATCTTCCCCTATCTTCGTCGTATGGCTCATCGTCTTTATCGATCTTGTAGGCTTTGGAATTATAATTCCTCTTGGCCCGTATTACGCAAGTCAGATCGGAGCATCAGCTACTGAAGTCGGGATCTTAATGGCCATTTATTCGCTGATGCAGTTTTTATTTTCTCCGTTCTGGGGAAAGCTCAGCGACAGAGTAGGTCGAAGGCCAATTTTACTTATGAGCCTTATGGGTTCATCACTTTCATATCTCTTTTTTGCATTTTCAACAGAGTTTTGGATGCTTCTTTCCGCGCGCGCCTTTGCAGGATTTTTCGGAGCAAATATTTCGGTTGCCATGGCCTACATCGCAGATGTGACAGACGAGAAAAACCGCTCCAAGGGAATGGGTTTAATCGGTGCTGCTTTTGGATTGGGTTTTATTATGGGACCTGCCATTGGTGGCGGGCTCAGTGAAGTCGGATTAAAGCTTGGTGACCAACCTCCGTTTGGAATTGGCTTTGCAGCACTTGGTGCTTCTGCAATTTGTTTTTTGAACTTTCTTGTTGCCGTGAAGGTTTTAAAAGAAAGTCTTACAGAAGAGAAAAAACGCGGTCTTAAAAAGCGTGAATCAAGAATTGAACTTACTAAAAGATTTTTATTTAGAAAGCCCACGGGCGTACTTCTTTTAATGGGTTTTATTAGCACCTTTGCGTTTGCCCATATGGAATCGACGCTGGCACTTTTTGTTAAAGATTATTTTGATTGGAATTTTACCAAGGCAAGCTTTGCTTTTGCCTATGTGGGTGTGATTTCAGTTTTCACCCAAGGATTTTTAATCAGAAGACTTATGCCAAAATACGGAGAACCTCCGTTAATGTTCACAGGCGTTACAATGACTGGTTTGGGAATGCTGGGAATTGCGCTTTCAACGGAAGTTTGGATGTTAGGTTTAGCAGTAACGATTATGGGGTTAGGCTCTGGAATGTTTAACCCATCAAACCTTGGCAGTATCAGTATGTCGGCTGATTCTAAAGATCAAGGTGCTGTTATGGGAACCGCACAAAGCTTTTCAGCATTGGGCAGAATTTTAGGTCCCTTAAGCGGCGGTTTTATTTATGGCAATATCGGAATGAGATATCCTTTTTTAGCAAGTGCCTTGGTACTGGTGTTAGGATTTGTGATTCTAATGTTTATCCGACGTTCCATTCCAAACTCTGTTCACTTAAAAGAAAAAAAGGAAGAGTACAACTACTCAAAAATTGGCGAGTTTCAATTTGAAAATCTTCTTAAAAATCCAATTGCGTTTTTACTTTTAGATTTAAGACCCTCTGATATTAAACCAAATATTTCAAAAGCGCAGAAGGTGAGCTTTGATCTTGTCTTAGAGTTTGTAAAAACACACTCCCATGAAAAAGATCAGCCAATTGTTTTGGTCTGTGAAACTGGAACCCAATCGGAAGAGGCGGCAAAGCTTCTCTCTGTAGAAGGGTATATCAATGTGGTCGTGCTTGAAGGTGGGACTCGATCACTAAGCCCGCAAAAACTCTTTTAAAAGATTCTCACTTGCTAATTTTTGATCTGGTCGAACGTAGATTCGTTCAATAATTCTTGCTTGCTCGTAGCGCTTAAAGATCTCAGTGCTTTCTTCAATAGCATAGGGCTTATGATATCCTTGAGGATCAACAACATAGATTCGTCTGTCGGTGGATTCAACGGCCTGGTGGTACTTAGAAAGTCGTGCTCTACTTGAAGCGTGGATAATTTCGATTCCTTCAGAGGTTAGAATCTTTTCAAACTTTTCAGCCGTATCTGTTTTTTCGGTTTCATGAAGCTCAAAGACTCTGACAAAAGGTCTCTTCTCAGTAATTCGTCTTGCCCATGGATTAGAGGATCTGGCGATGTGTTCGTAGAAGTGATAATCCGTGTAGTTTAAATACTCATTAATGTCTGACGGGATTTTATAGCCGCAGTCATCGGATTTCAGAAAACGGTGTAGCATCTCATCATAGACGATGGATTTATGATGGAAGTAAATCATTAAGTACATATGGTGACGAGAGATCAGAAAATCATCAAATGTGTACATGGCACGTCTTGAGATGGCGAGGTTGAGTTGATCTTTGTGCTGATGATAAGTGAGATTTGAAATCAACCAGTCTAAATCAATTTTCCCATAACTTGTTCCGCAAAAGTAAGAATCACGATTGAGGTAATCCATTCTATCCACATCAAGTTCAGAGCTTACAATCTGACTTAAGATCGGGCGTAAGCTAAAACCACTTTCCATAAAAAAGTCATCAGGCGCTTGAATGTTTGGATCAATCAAACACGCGATATGAACGGGTGTAATATCAGAAAAGTTATCTTCAATGATTTTAGTGAGCGGAGAATCTAAAATGAGTTTAATGGCGTAGTCTTCATGGTTTGCTTTTAGGCGATCGGTTTTTTTGTAAACATCAATGTTGAGATCTTTTAGCGGCGGCATGACTTCTTCGGTGGAATGAGAAAGAGGACCATGACCCACATCGTGAAGAAGTGCTCCAAGCCTTAAAGCTTGGCGAAATCTTTTTGCTGAATCTTTAGACGAGAAGGGAAAGTTCTTAAAGATACTATCGAAGGCTATTCCCGCTAGATGAAAAGCCCCAATGGAGTGGATGTAGCGAGAATGGGTGGCCCCAGGAAAACTAAGCTCCCCAAAGCCTAATTGCTTAATATTTCGTAGGCGTTGGAAGGCCGCGCTATCGACGACGGCACTTTCAGCAGCATTTAATCCGATGGAACCATGTAGTGGGTCTCTAATATCCATGGGGTGGGTATATACTAAAAGCCTAGACCCAGTCGACGATCAATCAACCCAACGCCCCGCCCCAAAGGTACGGCCTTCCCTTTTGTTTCGCACCTGCTAAATAGGCAGCTTATTTGGCAAAGACGGTGACTGGCGTTAAGCAGTGTTTCTCAGAACTTTTGGGTGTAAATTGCCAACGTCTTTTGATCTACTAGCAGTCAGAAAAGAGGAACCTGAAATGAAGCAATACCACGACATTTTAAAAAGAATCTTAGAGGAAGGTGAATTTAAAGAGGATCGAACGGGCACTGGCACCATCAGTCTTTTTGGACATCAAACTCGCTACGATCTTAAAAATTCATTTCCGCTATTAACGACTAAAAAGGTTCACGTTAAATCCATTATCTATGAACTTTTGTGGTTTCTAAAAGGCGATACAAATATCAAATTCTTAAACGACCACAAGGTCACCATATGGGATGAGTGGGCTGATGAAGAGGGTAACCTTGGCCCTGTTTATGGCGCGCAGTGGAGATCCTGGCAGGCTGCCGATGGCCGCACTGTGGATCAGATTACAAGTCTTATCCAACAGATTAAAGAAAATCCAAACTCAAGACGCCTTATCGTTAATGCATGGAACGTAGGTGAAATTGAAAAGATGGCTCTGCCGCCATGTCACACCATGTTTCAGTTCTATGTTTCAAAAGACAAACACTTATCATGTCAATTGTACCAAAGAAGTGCTGATGTTTTCTTAGGTGTTCCGTTTAATATTGCAAGCTATGCGCTCCTTACAATTATGATTGCAAAAGTTTGCGGTCTTAAACCTGGCGAGTTTGTTCATACGCTAGGAGATGCTCATCTTTATAGTAATCACCTTGAACAAGCAAAGCTTCAGCTATCAAGAGACTTCAAAGAACTTCCGCAGCTTAAGATTAAACGTGATGTAGAAGATATTTTTGATTTTAAATTCGAAGACTTTGAAATTGTTGGCTACGACCCTCATCCAGGAATCAAAGCAGAGGTAGCGGTTTAATGATAGTTTCTCAAATCGCTGCCATGGCTAAAAATCGGGTTATTGGAACAAACTTAAAGCTTCCGTGGAATATTCCAGAGGATCTAAAATTTTTTAAGGACACAACAAACGGCCACATTATTATCCATGGCCGAAAAACTTATGAGTCCTTAGGTTTTAAACCACTTCCGAATCGATTAAATATTGTTTTAACTCGGAACCCAGAAACACTTCCGCCACATAAAGATATTGTTGTGTATACGAATCTTGAGGATGCGTTAGAATACGCAAAAACAAAAACCGACGAATGGGGTGAAGAAGTCTTTATTGGTGGTGGAGGTGAAATTTATAAACAGGCTTTGCCTTATACAGACCGAATTTACCTTACGGTCATTCATAAAGAATTTGAGGGAGACGCAAAGTTTCCAGAGTTTGATAAAAATATTTTTAAAGAAGTCCGCCGAGATGATCGCCAAGGGCCCATTCCATTCACTTTTTTTACCTACGAACGTCAGAGGTAAACTCAGCCTTTAAGAGAATTCCATTTAACTGTGAAGATAAGTTCACAATCACGATTTTTGTTCTTAGAAGACAAATGTTAAGCGATAATGATTTAATATGATTCGTTTCAGCCACACTCTGAGCAATATTGGTCTCATTTGGAATCAGTTGCATCTTAAAACAAGGCGATTTGGCCGTTTTAATCAGGGCTCGGTTTTTTACATGTTACAATGTAAATTAAATAGGCACTTTTCGTTCAATTGAGTCAGACTAATACGATTTGGGGAATTTTATGAAGAAGATATTAGTACTGGAAGACGACAAGATGCAGGTCGACTTAGTCCGAGCTGTGTTGGGAAATGAGTACTCCCTTATTTTTGCACATAAAATCGAAGACGTTGACGCTCTATTGCTTGAGCATAACTTTGATATGTTTATGATTGATCTTGGCTTGCCTGATGGTAACGGCTTAAATCTTTGCACCCGACTACGTAATGACAGAGCTTATTCAAAAATTCCTATTTTTGTGATTTCTGCAAACACGGATGTGTACACCAAGATCGCAAGCCTTGAACTTGGTGCCGATGATTACATTACAAAACCTGTTCACCCCGTTGAATTTAAAACCAAAGTAAAAAATAAATTTAAACGCCTTGAAGAAGAACGCGGATTTGGAAGTGTCTATAGAGTAGATAAGTTTCATGTCGACTATGAGAAAAGACGATTACTTGTCGATGATGAAGGCCACGACACGCGCGAAATAGAGTTAACCAATAAAGAATTTGACCTTTTTGCTTTACTCGCAAAAAACGAGGGACGTGTTTTTTCAAGACAAGATCTTATTGATAAAGCTTGGTCCAAGAATATTAATATTACAGATCGTGTGGTCGATACCCACGTTGCCTCATTACGAAAGAAAATCAAACCCTACAGCGATTATATTTCTTCAGAGTACGGCATCGGTTATCGGTTCAAGATACCCAAAGAGATGTCTAAGAAATAAGTCTCATTTAGGAGTCTAAGATTTTGAGTCTTTTAAACTATCAGCAAGTTAATGTTGTGCTTGAGATTGATCCCAGCGGTGATCTTATTCGATCACTCATGAATATTTTTGAGACAGATATGCCAAAGCATCTCCAAAGTCTTAAAGAGGCTATAGATGAGTTAAGCTATGACAATATAAAGAAAGTCTCACATTTAATAAAATCCTCTTCATTAAATATAGGAGCTGCCGAATTAGCTAATATAGCCGAAAGTATTGAGCAAAGTTCGGATGTACAACTGAATCAGTTCGAAAAGTTAGAGCAATGTTTTGAAGAAACTGTTCGAGACCTTCGGGGGTATATTAAAAATCTGGACGTTTAAGGGGTACAATGAAAAAGATATTAGTCGCAGATGATAATCGCTTATCAAGGGAACTTCTTAAAGCAATCGTTAAACAGCACGGATATGATGTCGTCGAAGCAAAAGATGGCCAAGAGGTTTTACAAATACTTAATCAAGAAGAAATTGACCTTATATTTATGGACTGCTCTATGCCATATCTTTCAGGAATGGAAGTTTCCATTCAAATCAGAAATCTAGAATCTCCGCATAAATCCAATGTCAAAATCGTGGGAGTCTCAGCCCATGGGACAGCGGTCATGGAACAATGTCTGCAAGCGGGTATGGATCAATATATGACTAAACCAATAAGCATTGCAGACGTTCGTCTGGTCTTGGATTCAATTTCTACTGCACCGAAAAAGGGCCTCTAAAAAAGGTTCCTGGGAACCCAAATTCGTTTGAGTTCCCAGGAGAGGGGTGTGGGGTAGTTTGGGGTACTTAATGCTAAATCCATTAGCATTAATCTTTTAAATTCAAATTATTTGGTGGGTTGGGCTGCAACCGACGATGGCCAATAGTATCCGAGTCTATGAAGCTCATCGTTTTCAGAAAAATCGACGCGAGTAAATTCTCTCACAATTAAAAAGTGTTCGTCATAAAGGTCTTGTTGTGGGGAGATTTGAGGGGTTTCTTGGTGGGGTAGATCTGTATTCTTAGTTGCCATCTAGTTACTCCTTTTATTTTTCGCGTCTCAGATTGATTCACAATATACAGACCAAAATCTAGGGAAGTTTACGGAAATATATAAGAGATCTTCATATTGCATACGGAAAAATTTCAATAGTTCGAAAAACTGTCTAACAACAAAACAATCTTCGTTGGATCTCCTCTGAAGCGACGGAATTTGTCACCTTCTCATCACAACTTCGGTCTAGTTTCTCATCTTGAGACAGAAATTTCTTAAGCCTCAAAATGAGACACCGATAGGTAAAGTAAGAAGCTTCGTACTAACGGAGATTAACCCAAGGGTATCAATGGATGATGCCCGTATTCTCAAGGAGGAGAAAAATGGGATTACGAATTAACACAAACGTAGCCTCTATTAACGCTCAAAGAAATATGCGTGGAACACGCTTAAATCTTGATAAGTCGTTAGAGAAGTTAGCGTCAGGTTTTCGAATCAACAAAGCTGGTGACGATGCCGCAGGTCTTGCGATCTCTGAATCTTTAAGAGCGCAAATCCGTGGTTACGGACAAGCAATGAGAAATACACAGGATGGTATTTCAATGATCCAAGTAGCAGAAGGTGGACTCAACGAAGTCTCTTCAATCTTAATTAGATTAAGAGAACTCGGTGTTCAGGCCGCTTCTGATACTGTTGGTCCAATTGAAAGACAGTTCCTAAACGTTGAATATGAACAATTATTACAAGAGATTGATCGTATCGCTGATGCAACGGAATTTAACGGTACACCACTACTAAACGGTACAGGTGCACTATTTGATTTCCAAATCGGTATCAGAAACGATCCAACGATTGATCGAATCACTTTTGATGCATCAAAAGCAGATGCGAACACAGCTGCAATCGGTGTGAACCTAACATCTGTTGCAGATAAAGCGTCAGCTCAGAACTCACTTTCAGCAATCGATAAAGCGATTATGAATGTGTCAGCGATGAGAGCAGATTTTGGTGCGATCCAAAACAGACTTCAATCGACAATTAACAACTTAGCTGTCTCTATCGAGAACATCTCTGCAGCAAACAGCCGTATTCGTGACACTGACATTGCAGAAGAATCTGCAGAGTTAACAAAGAATAACGTGCTCATGCAGGCGGGGACATCGGTTCTAGCGCAAGCGAACCAATCGACTTCAGCAGCAGTACAGTTGTTACAAAAGACCTTTGGATGATGATGGCTCTGAGATCTCCAAAGGCATGGCTCTAGGCCTCTAGCTTAGAATATAAAGTACCTACTTAACCGTTTCCTGCTTACCTCGGGGGCTCATACCTCCGGGGATTTTCTCATTTGAGGGTACGCCGTACCTTTTTGTCTAGCGGCGTGTCGCCAGGTTTTGGTCCTGTAAACAGGATGGGCAAAAAATTCCTGAAACTGGACTCTAATTTTCAAAGTGAGACACCGAAATGTATCATGACAGAACAAAATGGCTCTTTAGGGCTCAGTGGATGAGCTCGATGGATGAAAAGAGAGTCAAACCCAAAAGCGGGCACGGATGCCTTAGCTTAGCCACATGGATGGCAACAATCACGGAGGATTGGCGATGCAAGGAGGATTGTTATGGGTTTGCGTATTACTACGAACGTGCCGTCGCTTAATGCCCAACGGAATTTGCGGGGCACCCAGCTTGATCTAGCAAGATCACTCGGAAGGTTAAGCTCTGGTTTCAGAATTAACCAAGCCGCCGACGATGCCGCAGGATTGGCAATTTCAGAAAACCTTAAAGCACAAATAAGAGGACTCGGTAAAGCATCTCAAAATGCTTTAGACGGGATATCTTTAGTTCAAGTTGCTGAGGGTGGCTTAAACGAAGTTTCTAATATGTTAATTCGTTTAAGAGAACTTGCAATCCAAGCTGCTTCAGACACCGTGGGAGACACTGAAAGAAAGTTTGTGGATGTTGAGTATCAACAGCTCAAAAACGAAATTCAGCGTATCGCCGAAGTGACTAACTTTAACGGCACCGATCTATTAAACGGAACGGGCGGAATTATGGATATCCAAGTCGGGATACATAATGATCCATTTAAAGACCGAATTTCTTTTAATGCTGGAGCAGCTAATGCCTCGTTAGAAGCGCTTGGAATCAATTCGGAAGCAGTCGGTACAAAAGAACAAGCTCAAGTCAGTATCTCAGCAGTGGATGATGCGCTACTAAAGGTCAACGCGATTCGAGCAAACTTTGGTGCTTTACAAAACAGAATGCAATCAACAATCTCAAATATTTCAATATTTGAAGAAAACTTAAGTGCAGCAAACAGTAGAATTCGTGACACGGATGTTGCCAGAGAGTCTGCAGAATTAACGAAGAATAATATTCTTCTACAAGCAGGGCTGTCAGTTCTACAACAGGCCAATAGCGTCCAAAGTGCAGCTTTAAAGCTCTTGGATTAATTGGAACAACCATCACGGAGGATTTTATGAACACAATGATTATTGAATGGTCAGGAGCTTTAGTAAGTGCAGCAATCTTTGCAACAGGCTTTGCTCTGACAATGTTTTAACTCTTAAAAACTAAACACTACTTTATAAGAAGCAGCGGCTAACCCCGCTGCTTTTTTTCGTTGTCCGAAGATCGAATATTGGTGTTCGATCCTCGGATAAAATTTAGCTTAGGTCGAAAATAGACAATAAAGAATGGCCCCAAGACTTTGCATAAGAAGTTCTTGCTAACTCCCAAGCTTACTTTGGGGTTTACGGAAGAACCTCCCGAAAGGGGGGCCATATGAACCAGAACCTGGTTACATATCGGAAAAGGAAAAAAAGAACTAAAGAAAAGTTTTGGAAGATTATTCTCATCATTGTACGTTTCTTATTAGTGCTTTTAAGACTCTTTTACTTCTTAGATCGTACATAAGGACAAACGACTGGGCTGAAAACTCAAGGACGCTGTTTGGGGGTTAGCACTATTATTAAAACTTAAAATACTCGTAGAGAAACTCTATTCCCTTTGCGCCAGAAAAAAATAAAAGACCGAATAAAAGAAGATTCAATAAAAAAGCAATGGCTCCAAATATAAAAAATAAATTGTCTTTTTCTAGAAGCGAAAGTGACAAAAGCACGATGCAAAAAGCTGGCGGGGCATTCGTACCTGGTGGCAACGGTAACGCTAACAGCACGGTTGCAATAAAGATCATAACTCCGCTTAAAATACGAACGGGCAGTACAGAGTCTAAAAAAAGCATTCGGGGTTTAATAAGTCGTTCAACTTTTGAGATAAACTTTCTTGAGCCCTTTAGAAACGTTGTTAAGTGATTGGGCGGTAAAACCTTATTGGCAAGCTTTTTAGGAAGGATAGGCTGACGATCTAGTATAATAAAAATACTCACAAACGCGATAACCATTCCAAAAACAGCTGATAATCCAAAAGTAGGAACTGGGAGCATAAAAGGAGTGGTTAAAACAAGAGTTAAAAAAGCATTGCCCCTTGAACCAAACTCTTCAATTAGATTTTTTACAGTGAGCGGGCCTTTTTCTGCAAGTTGGATTAGGTTTTCAAGATCATCTGATATTCTTATGTCTGTATCTGTATGATTGCTGTCTCTCACTTCAGAAATCCCTTTGTTAACTATTTTTTGATGTAATTGTAAAACGCAAATAAGCTTAAGAGCATCGCCATTCCAAAACAAACTGTACTAACAAGAGGCAAATCAAAGACGATAGGCGTTTGCTGTTTATCTAAAGCAATTGCGCCAGCGAGCACTAAGCTTCCAATTAAAACGCCTAAAAATAATAAATTCGCCGAAGTCTCAAGCGACTTTCTAACATCTCTTAGCTCTTCAATCTTGATGAGCTTATGTTGATTGGGAAGGTTGTTTTTCTTAATTGCAAATTGAAGTTGCCTTGGTAGATCTTTAATAAGCCCCACAGAATCTTTTAATACGTGGGTTAAATCTTTTACCACGCGCTGAGGATCGTATTTGGCTTTAATGATGTCGCTTGCAATCTCTAGTGTTTGGGATAAAACATCAAAGTCATCAACAAGTTCTCTGCCCATGCCCTCTACTGTAATAATGGATTTAAAAAATAGCATAAGTTCACTTGGAACTTGAATATTGTGATGGCCAGCAAGCGCGGCTGCATCCATTAAAAGCCTTCCTGTGTTGACATTTTTAAATGTCAGTCCAAAGTAAGGCGCAATTAAATCTCTTAGATCGCGCGCAAAGAGGTCTGTGTTTGCATAAAGAGTTTCTTGTGAAAGATTCACAAACTCTAAAGCTAGGCTATCGTAATCTTCTTGAGCTAATGCAATAAACATATTTGCAATGGAGTCTCTTGTCTTAACACTTAACCTTCCGACAACTCCAAAATCCACTAAGCCAATCTGATTGTTTGGGAGAATTAAGATATTTCCTGCATGAAGATCACCATGGAAGAAGCGATCCGAGAAGACCATTTTAAAAAACGTCTTCATCCCTTTTTTCGAAATTTCAAGGGGATCAACACCTTCTTGTTTAATGGCAAGGGGTTGAGAAAGCCTGATGCCTTTAATTTCTTCCATGACTAAGATATTTTCATTGGAATATTCAAAGTACACGTTTGGAATCTTAATTGTTGGATCGTCTTTAAAGTTTTTTCTGAATCTTAAAATATTATTGGCTTCAATTAAAAAGTTTGTCTCAAAAGACATTGTTTTAAAAAACTCATCAACAATTGCCGTCGGGTTATAGGTTCTAACTTCTGGCACGTAGTCTTCAAGAAGATCGGTTAAAAAATATAACACACTAAGATCATCATTAATCTGCTTAATTATTCCTGGTCTTTGTATTTTGATAACCACATCGCCACCGCGACGCAATCTTGCCGCATGAACTTGCGCAATGCTTGCAGTGGCCATTGGCTTTTCATCAATACTTAAGAAAATCTCGTCTAGATTTGGAAATCTTGAATGGAGTTGCTTTTTGATTTCTTCAAAAGGCACAGGTGCAACGTTGTCATGAAGTTTTTTAAGTTCGTTTGCAACATCAATGGGTACGAGGTCTGGCCTTGTTGCTAACAGTTGGCCTAGTTTAATGAAGGTTGGACCAAGCTCTTCAAAGCTCATCCTTAAGCGTTCTGCTACGGTGAATTTCTCGATATGAGCGTCTGAGGAAAACTTCTCAAGAAGGAATCTACCGAGCTTTGCCTTTTCTAGAACGTTTTGAAACCCGTGCTTTGCCAGAATCCCGACGATCGTTCTCACCCTTGCTGCGCTTTTGATCGTCCTTCCTATCTGAGAACCTTTTCGGATGATTCCCACGGTGTGCTCCTTCGTCTAATTGTTTTAAAATCCTCTCCATCTTACTCGTAATGTGGAGACTTTCGCCAACTTTTTTGTCATCCTTAGCGGGCTGCTTCTCTAAGTTGTTGATTTTTGTTTTACCGCGACGCTTTCTGCGATCTTTATTATCTCGGTCACTCGTTACGAGGTCGCCGTTTTCAATGAGTCCAAAATTGATTTGACCAAGTTCTGCATCACAGGAAAGAACTTGAATTGTGACAGGCTCACCAAGGCCATATGATTTACCAGTTCTTTTGCCTTTGAGAACCATTTGTTCTTCGATAAATAAAAAGTGATCATCACCTAAGTCTTCTATTTTAATAAGACCATCGACATCAAACTGCCTTAAAAGAACAAAAATTCCAAACTTTGCAACAGAGCTAATGATCCCTTCAAACTCTTCACCTACATATTGCTGCATAAAACGAGCTTTTTTGATGGACTGAAGTTGTCTTTCAGCTTTGACGGAACGTTGCTCGCAAGCACTTAACATAGTCCCAGCAGTTTCAAGAGTGGCCTCTGCAGGAATTTCATAACCTTTTATTTTCAAAATATTTTTAACCACTCGGTGAACAATAAGATCGGGATAACGACGGATAGGTGATGTGAAGTGACAGTAATCTTCAAAACCTAATCCAAAGTGGCCCACGTTATCGCTGGAGTACTTGGCCTGATTCATGGATCTTAAGATAAGAATATTTAAAATCACTTCTTCAGGTTGGCCAGCAAATTCTTGTAAAACTTTTGATAGAGTTTTTTGCAAATTCTTGGTTGAAAGTTTTTGACGGCTTCCGAAGTTATGGATGTGGGTGTTTAGGGCTTCAATCTTTTCAAGTTTTGGTGGTTCGTGAATTCTAAAAAGAACTTGTTTGTCGTTTCGGTTAATAAAGCGCGCCACCTCGACGTTTGCTGCAAGCATCATTTCTTCAATCAAGCGATGGGCAAAAATTCTCTCAGCACGAATAATATCAACAGGGTTTCCAGAAGCATCAATGATCAGTTCGGTCTCAGGGATTTCAAGATCAAGCGAACCCCCTTTAAACCGTTTTGCCATCAGAAGATTTGCAAGGTCTGCGGCTTTAAGAATCATCTCTTTAACATGCAAAAAATCTTTTGGACAATCGCCATCGATGATCTCTTGAGCCTCACCATAAGTGACCCGCGCATGGCTTTTCATGATGGCTTCATAAAAGTCTGACTTAATAGCATTCCCTTGGAAATCAAAATGCATATCTGCAACGAGACATAATCTGTGAACATTTGGTTTTAATGAACAAAGCTCGTTGGATAAAACTTCAGGCAGCATGGGCACAACAAAGTTCGGAAAGTATGTGCTGGTTCCGCGCTCATAAGCTTCCGTGTCGATGGCTGATCCGATCCGAACGTAATGGCTGACGTCTGCGATTGCGACAATAAGATGGAAGCCCCCTTCGGTTTGTTCAACAAAGATGGCATCATCAAAATCTTTTGCGGTTTTTCCATCAATTGTTATAAGAGGAAGATCAGAAATATCTTTTCGATTTTTAAAATCCTCAGTAAGAACCTCATGTGGAAACGCTAAAGATTCTTTTTCAACAGCGCCTGAGAAGATGTGGGGAATCTTGTTGTTAATAATAACTTTTTTTGTATCGTAGAGTGGATCGTTGGCCTCACCTAAGACCTCGGTTACTTTCCCTAAGAAAGGGTCTTTATCAGAGGGGTAGCTTGTAATTGAAACCACGACAAGATCATCGGCTTTGGCGTTCATGGTATACTTTTTAGGGATTGAAAGGTTTGCTCCCCAATTGTTGTTAGTATCTAAGATGATTCCAAATTGATCGTTAAAATCGTTGTATTTTCCGATGATATCTTTAAAGGCACGCTCGATAATTTTAGTAACTTCACCACGAAATCTTTTGCCGCCCGGCTCAGGGTAGACCTCAACTTCGACTTTGTCGTTGGTCATCACGCCGTTCATGTTATTTTTGGGAATATAGACGTCTGGTACATCAGGATTATCGGGAATGAAAAATCCAAATCCATCTGGATGTCTTTTGACTGTTCCAACTTGCGTGCGTACTTTCATTAAATTATGCGATCTCCGTTCATGGGGCCATTAAACCTTATAAATGCATAAAAATACAACAATAATTTCAAGGACTTAAAGTGTATCAATATGGCTCTAGTTTGAAGTCCAACTAACCGATAAGCATTTGATGACACTTGGTTTTTAAGGGGATCTTATGGTTAACGTAAAACATAGAAATTCTATTTTAATTACGTTATTTTCTTTAACCTTGTTAATGTTGTTATTTCAAAACTGTTCTGCTGGTGACGGACTATTTAGTGGTGGTTCTTTAACAGATCCATTCATCACTGATCCTCCAATGATTCACGCATCCGCTAATTCAAATTGTTTACTCCCAACTTATAGTTTTAAAATGAATAGCGATATATACCTTTGTATTGAGCGTGCGGGCACTCGGCCTGAGGTATGCCTTTCTAACGATAATCAAGAATGCTATCGCAAAGAAAAGGTGGGAACTGATACGGGATGGACCTATCTTGCAAACGGAATCTGGCGAGCAAAGCTCACATCAAGCTATATCGGAAGCTATACAGCCTATGTCACCCATACAGATGACATTAGCGCAGTAGGAGTTTTTGAATTTGTTATTTCACCTTAGTTTCAGCAGATTGATTCTCTGAAGTCATTTTTGGATCTTCTTTTTTCTCATCAACAATCGTTGCTTCAACTGTTTCTGACGCACGTTCAGGTGCTGCTTCCGTTGCTGTTGCAAGACGGAGTTGAGGCTTCTTGTTGTGATAGAGCATATACTTTGCTGTTTCAAAATAAGCATGGGCCATGGTCTTTAGATACTGAGCCACTCCTGGGTGCTCGCTTGAAACATCTTTAAATTCGGCCTCGGGATCAAGGCTATAAAGTTCTTCTTGGGTACCTTTAACGGAGTAATAAAAATCATCGTAATAAACACCAAGCTGAGTGGGTTGCACGTAATGAAAGTAAGTAAATGCCAATCTTGTATTATCAAACTTCGGATCAAATAAATCTCTTCCTAGTGCGGAGTGCTCAATATCAACTCCTGAAAGGTTTGCGAGGGTGACCATCACGTCAGTTTCTGAAACAATTCTTGAATCCTTTTTGGGCTCTGGGAAAAGTTTCGGATTGTGTAAAATTAAAGGAACATGAAACTTTTCAATTTCAACTTTTCTGCGCGGAAGAGAAACATGATCGGCATTTTCATCTGGTAAACCGTGATCACCTGTAACGACAATCAGAGTGTTCTCATAAAGAGGCGAGTTTTTGATCATCTCAATAAATCGCCCTAAGCTGTAATCAGAAAAACGAAGTGAGTTCCACTCTTCCTTTGAAATAAAACCAGCTTTTTTAAGTTCATCTAGAGGGTGATCTTTTGTTTCAAAGTCATCGTGGTTTTCAGGAATTGTGTAAGGCCTATGAAAGCTTGCGCTCTGAACAACTGCAAAAAATGGTTTATCTTGCGGCTGTGCGTTTAACTTTTTAAATGCCTCTTTAAACAAATCAAGATCAGACAGACCCCAAACATCGGTGATAGGAGCGTCATAGTGTCCTTCCTCGATGACATTGATTCCATCTACGTTATTTGTAAAAACTCCTCTGATTTGTCCCCAGTTTGCGTTGCCTCCAAGAAAGTAATACCTTTCATATCCATCAAAATATCTCATCACAAGATTTTGATCGATGATCATCGGGTTTCTTGAAGCTGTCTTATAACCAGTTACATCCGCGACACTGGAAACAAGCGTAAACATGCTTCGAGCTGTTCCTTCAGTCGGAACATAGAACTCATCAAAAAAGTAACTCTCATCGGCAAGCTTTTTAAGCGCAGGGGTTGTTTCTATAGGATTATTTGTTAGATCCGTTTTTGCTGAAGCAAGGCTTTCCATTACGATCACAAGAATGTTGGGTTTAAAGTCTGGTTTGTTATTGGATGTGATCGTTCTTTTAAAATTTAGAGTCTCAGCATTTTGCTCACTCGGCGGAACTCCTAAAAAGTTTGCCATTAAAGGGTAATGCTTGCGTACTTCTTCTTCGTCATAGTTTGGTGCAGAGAACTTATAGGTCTCAGCAAGGTAGATAACTGGGTTTAGCGCAACAGCTGACACGAATGTATTTTGACTAAAGAAGGCCTCGCTCCATCTCAGAGGAAACGTGGAAGCTTTTCCGTAAATGCCAGCTGCAAAGATTAAAAAGAATAAGATGTATTGTGCAAACTGATTGGTGCGAGAGATATTTCTAAATTCAAAATCAAAGAATACAAATATTTGTAGAACGTACTTTATAACGAGCGCCGCAATTAAAAGCCCAACCGTTGTCCAAACAATGGGATAAGTTTCCCAAACCATTTGAAGAGATATTTGCGGGTTTGCAAGATATTGCATGACAGAGCCGTTGATTCTGGAATTGAGGTAACCATAGTGCCCGATATCTGCAAGGTAGAGTGCCGATAATAAAATAAAAGTGAAGGTGTAAAAGTAAATCCAAAAGCCTTTACCTTCTTTAATAGGATTTAAAAAGGGTAGATACCCTAAAAACCAAGCTGGAATGATCATTACAAAGGCAAGCCTGATATCAAACTTTGCTCCAAGATAGAGCGCTTGCAAAATGTCGTTTGTTGAAAACGATGTGGCCGTATCTTTAAACGCAAAATAAAAGCCTACTCTTAAAACAAAGAAGAATAGAAAGTGGAATAAAAATAACTTAAACAGAAAATACATTCTTTGATGAAAATTAAACATAGGATTTAGAGACTATTATAAAATCCATGACGATACAAAATCCCTCTCACAAAACCGCCACGCATCATTAAAGCTGATTGCTCGTTATACAGCGAGTCACTAAGCAACCCCGATTATCGGATTTGTCCTAAAAGAGCTGCGCCGATTCCTCCTGCGGAATCAGAGATTTTATGCTTTAAAATCGGTGGTGGATTGGGAGCATAAAACAAGTGAGATGCAACTAATGCCTCAAGTCCTTCATAGATTTTATCTTCAAGGCTGACACCTCCGCCTAAAACAACAACGTGAGGATCAAAGATATTGATGAGCCTTGCAATAAAGTGGGCAAGATCTT
Organism: uncultured Bdellovibrionales bacterium; assembly: GCA_964469265.1. GTDB lineage: Bacteria > Bdellovibrionota > Bdellovibrionia > Bdellovibrionales > JAEYZS01 > JAEYZS01. Next base: position 1,802 of record CAYXYF010000029.1, on the reverse strand, counting down.
GTTTGTAACAGGCAATGCCTGACTCTTTTAGTCCTGAGCCTGAGAGGTAAAGCTCGGCACAGTCTTTTTGTCCACACCAGCAAGGTTTTTGGTCTTTACCGATAAGTGGAATGTGCCCGATTTCTCCTCCAGAGCCACGCTTACCAGAATAGATTTTGCCATTGATAATAATGCCGCCGCCAACACCAGTGCCTAAGATAACACCCACAATGTTGGGATTAGATATATGCTTTCCCACTCCTAAAATGGTCTCAGCCAAAGCAAAACAATTGGCATCGTTTTCTGTGAAAACAGGAATGCTAATATTTAAAGCTTTTAAAAGATCACCTTTTACATCTTTGCCAGCTAAAACTTGAGTATTACCCTTAAGCATCTTTTGACTTTGTGGGTCGACGCTGCCAGGAAGTCCAAGTCCGATAGATGAAATGTCTGTGGGTTTAAGGTTCTGACCTCGAAGGCAATCCTCAAAAAGCGCCACCAAAACGCGTAAGATATGTGCATAGCCACGGTCTCGTTCCGTTGGAAGTCTTTTCTTAAAGAGAACCGCCTCACCTGAAACCAAAACGATCTCAATTTTGGTTCCACCAATGTCGTATCCAATAAGAAGCGGTGCAGACGGCGTCTTCATAAAAACATCAAATACTAGAAAGTTTCTATTTTCAAGAAAGCAATGACTTCGCAAGAGGATCTAAACAAATACCCGTGTCATGCTGCGAGGGCTTTAAGCAGTTGGCTGAGCGTCTTAACAGTGGGATTAAATTCACGCTCTTCGTTCATAAGATCATAAAGGGTTTGCCGTCCCAGCTTGGATTTTCTAGTGAGTTCGCTTTTATTTGAAATCATAATCTGCGTCACAATAAGATCCTTAAGCGTGTCGAGGTCTCCTTCAATTAGTGCGTCCACGAGGACCTCGTGAATTCGCTCTTTGGTCAAAATTTTTTCATCTAAAAACTTATGGGGCTGCAGGCTGCCTGTCTTTGATCTTTTTAAGGATCTTTTTGGTTTTTTCAATGTCTTTTTGTAATTTCACGAAGTTATCCGATATTCGGACGATTGCTGGATAATTGGTTTTACTCTCGGACGAAATGCCTTACCAACCACTCATTAAATCAGTTAATGCAATGCCACCAGCGGGGAATGCGCAATTGGATTCAGATTTAAACTCTGCTAATTTAGTCCATTAAGAGAGGTAGCGATGTCTTTAATTCCAGTGATTTTATCAGGTGGTAGCGGAACAAGATTGTGGCCGATGTCTAGATCAAACATGCCAAAACAATTTTGCAAGTTTTGGGATGAAAGCCTTTTAACAAAATCGACCTTACGGCTAAAAGCGTTAGGTGATCCTTGGTGCATCACCACAACTGCTCTTAAAGCTTTAACGGAAAAAACTTTTAACGAAACGAACTCAAAACTCTCAAACATCATCTATGAACCCTTTGGAAAAAACACTGCCCCAGCAATTGCTCTTCTTTGCAAAATTTTTGAAATGCAAAATAAATCAGATGAGATCGTAGGAATTTTTCCGTCAGATCATTTTATTGAAAAAACAGATTTATTTTTAAATTGTATTAAGAAAGCCACAGAGGCCGCACAAGCTGGAAGCGTAGTTACATTGGGTATTGTTCCCACGCATGCTGCCACAGGGTATGGATACATAGAAATTGAAAAAACAACCGATCAGCTTGAAACCAATAGCTCTATTGCAAACGTAATTAGGTTTAGAGAAAAGCCAAATCAAAATACTGCTCAAGAATTTATCCAATCAAAAAAGTTTTTATGGAACGCAGGGATTTTTGTTTTTA
>CAYXYF010000028.1:0-21627 GCA_964469265.1 uncultured Bdellovibrionales bacterium | reverse complement strand
AAAAAGCTGCGAGGACAAAAGTTTGAGCTTGTGGAGCTCCAACCTATTGATCAGTTTCCACAAACTCCGCATATTGAAGTCTTATCTTATCTCACGGTTTTAAAGAATTAAAACTTGGCAATAAGCGCTGTCGAAAACAAAGTGTCTGTTTTATAGATCGCGGCAGGTATATTATCAAATTTTACAAGATAGGCTGTCTTTACTGAGAAGACATTATCTAGTCTTGCTTGAACTGAAAGCTCGCTATTGATGTTGAAATCATCTGAATCGTTAAGTTTTGGCAAATACTCGATCCAAAATTTTGAACTCAATGTTGGGGACCAACTTTTTTGTGATTCAATATAGGCTCTAACAATATCAAAACTTTCATTTGCAATTGCCGCCACGTATTCTTCAGTTGAATATCTGTAACCAAGCTCTGCAAATGTATAATAACCTTCACTTCGAGCTATATAGTATTTACCACCGATATCCGAGTTGTATCTGCGGTCGATGCCAGACTCTTTATCGCTTTCAGCGCCTTGCGCGACAAACGTTGAAAATCGATTTGATAATTCTCTCTCAAGTTTTAATTCCGCATCCCATTTTTCATTGGCAGTGGTAACGTTAGTAGTATTGTCGCTAGTTTCGTTACTGAGGTAAGAACCATTGAGCTTGGCCAAAAACTTATCGAACTTATATGAGGACGAATTTTTAATTAAATAGGATTGTGACCGCGTATTACCAGTGGCAGAAACGAGGCCTGCCTCAGTTTCTTGTGTCCATGGTCTCTCAGAGCTCCCTTCTTGCGCCGCCAGAGGCAGAGACAGCAGTAGGCTCATGGTTAGTGTAATCAGGCTATTGATTCTCAAAACACACTCCTTTTTTTCGATTTTTCTCAACTGACTTTCACCAATCTATTTCTGTATACGGATCATTTAAAGTCAAAATCCTTTCACATCTGTTATTTGCCATAACGCTAGGCATACTTCACTGGATAAGGTTGATTTCCCATGGTTTTAGGAAAAACATTATTTACTTTCAAAAAATATAAAAAGGGGAGAGTGCAAGATGATTTCAATCATTACAGCTGTTGCGATGTTATTTTCGACAGCACAGGCAGACGGATTTGTACAAACAGATGTCGATGCAATTAAAGCGATGGCAGGTTGCTATAAGGTAACTTTCGATTTTAAAGAAACTGAAAAAATGAAACCTGGTTATCCTATTTCTTCAGAGCCTTACCACGCATGGGGATACGAGTGGATCACCGTTGATAACAGCTCAAACACAGACATTCACCTTCAACACATCCTAATTACACCAAGCGGACCGATGAAGCACTGGAGACAAGAATGGGTTCTCGATCCTTCAAAGATGATGTCATACAAAGGTGACAACTACTGGGAAACAGAGGCGACTACAGGTGGAAAGAATGTTTGGTTACAGAAAGTCTATCAAGTTGATGATTCACCAAGGTACGAGTGTGCAGCGGCTTGGGAAATTAGTGAAGATCATGCAGCTTGGAATTGTAAAGCATGGAGCCCGTTACCTCGACGTGAGTTTTCGCAACGTAGTGACTATAACGTCTTAGACAGAGGAAACTTCGTCGTCGTTAATAATTGGGGTTGGGCGCACCATCAAAGAAACGACAAGGTTTCTGTGAAAAACTCTGTATCGGAAATGATTGCAAAAGAAACTGGTGTAAACACTTACGAAAAAATTGACGATGCAATGTGTGCAGAAGCAGAAGCATTCTGGGCTGAAAATAAGTCTGTGTGGAACGACATTCAAAGCATGTGGAAGCATATCTTTGGTAAGCATCCAAATTTGAAGTTTAAATCAAAGGTGGATGGGAAAGTGATGTGGATGCATCTATTTGAACTTGCAGATAACTACGTTCAAAAGTCGCAATACGATTCAAAAGCGCTTAAGAAAGACGCCCACGACGTCATTCACAAGTTTATAGAGAATCACGAATAAATCGATTGAGTTGATTTAAAGAAAGAGCTCAGGTAGGGATATCTGAGCTTTTTTTTGATTTTTCTCTGATCTTCTCTCTGCTTTACTAAAGAGGTGTTTATGTTAAAACAATTTATCGAGTTTCTAAAACAATATGGAGTCGTTGGCCTTGCTATCGCGGTTGTTATCGGCGGAAAGCTAAATGAGTTAGTGGGGTCCTTCGTCAACGATTTACTTATGCCACTCATTTTTGCGCCAGCGCTAGAGGCAGCAAATGTCGATAATATCCGAGCTCTAAATTATAATGGCATTTTATATGGGAAGTTTTTAGGTGCCGTTATCGACTTTGGAATTGTTGCTTTCGTCGTCTTTTTGGTGGCCAAGTACATTCTTAAAGAAGAAAAAGTAACTAAAAAATAGCCCCTCCAAAAGCTTCGTTTATATATTCAAAAAGGGTCTTCTATATGGGTGCCCTTTTTTGTCACTTCCTTTGTAATAATAAACATTTAGGTCCAGTGGAGGGCGCTTTTTTTAGTTCTGAAGCGGCATCTGGATTGCTCAAGAAGAGAGGGTAGCTTTTAGTCGTGGATGGCGAACGAGCTAGAAAAGTGGAGTGTTATGGTACGTATTAATATTTTACTGGTGTTGCTTTTGGCAGCCCTAACAAATTTAGTCGGTTGCGGAAGCAATCAAAATCCAGCGAACTTAGACACGGCTGATGCCGTTGTTTTGCAAAGAGGCCAAATCACAGCAGCCCCTCAACGGGTGCTGAGAGCAGAATACAATGATCAGCAGCAGAAGGTGATTCACGTCGAGCAAAAAGAGCTTTTTGATGTGAACGAGTCTCGTGTCGACATTAACTGGGACACAAAAGAAGTTATCTTCGTTACCGAGGTTTCACCTAAATTCCAAACTGGAAAAAAGAAAGGTGAAAAAATCCAATTAGAAGGTCGCTTTAACTCTGACGGGATAGCGTACTTAAAACCTGTCAATGAAGCAGGGCGAAGTGTAGGTGCCTTCGCGGGTGTTCGTTGTAAGGACAATAAATGTGAAGAAATCACTATTGATGTCGGGGCCGATTTTGAAGTTGATGGTAAAAAGCAATTTGAGCAAGAGCAGCTGGACGTTAAAAACCCTTCGCCTCTAGAATTTGAAATGCCGAAAGCGACTGCGGCGGTAGATAAAACTGGTGCAAAAGAAATTACACCTGAGGGTCAAAACTTAAAAGCAAAAGGAACAAAGGGCGCGAAAACTCAAACAAAGCCTAAAGCTGACTTCAGTAAAGTCACAGGTGGCGTAAGCTCCAATGCGAAAGTTTTAACGCAGTCGAAAGATAATTCTACAGAAGATAGTTCGAATGAAGAAGTTGACCTTGAATCATCGGTCGAGCCAGGAGTTCCGACAATTCTGCCGTCGGTGATTAAGCCTGAAATGCGAAGCTCTCAGCAAGATGAAATTAGGTTAAATGATTATTCTGAATCAAACGTTTTTCCTTACGATCTTGGTGAAAATTACTTAGGGAAAGCTCTAGGACCCTATGACCGAACGGGAACGTTGGTTAAGGGTATTGATGTAGCGAGAGCTGAAACAACGGCTGAGCAAACGCTCCACGGCTTTAAATCAATCCGAAGAGGGAATAAGGTTTACTACGGAAGCGGATTACTCGTGAAGATGATTGAAGAAGCGGGTAAAAGATATGCACAGCTTGTTCCCGACGGACACTTCGAGGTTAACGACTTATCGAAAAAAGGTGGGGGAAGGGTAAGGCCCCATGTCTCCCATCGTAACGGACTCGACGCAGATATTCGACTTGTCAGAAAGTCTAATGGGAGCATCGATTATGCAAAAACCTGGAAAGTGATTAAGTCATTCGTGGATCTCGGATATGTCGACGTTATATTTTTGAACCAACGGAGAATAAACGAGCTTTGTAACTATCTTAAAAAGAACGAAAAAGATTATAGCGACACTTTTAAGTACCTTTACCGAGAAAGCGGGCACACAACGCATATGCATGTTCGTGTGAAATGTACCAACCACAATGTCGGCTGTAGACCATCGGCCTACGATAAAAGAAAATACGGTGTCTGTTCTTAAGAAAAAAGGACTCCAACCGCGGAGTCCTTTTCTTATAGCCTTCTAAAGCTGATGTTCTTTTGATTTTTCATTGACGACTTCTTTTTCCACGCTCTCGTGAACAAGCGCGATGGATTTATTTGGATCGTGCGGAGCGAAGGTGCTTTTCACAAGCTCTAAAGACCAAACTCTAAATCTTTCGATATAAGTGTATGCAGCGGGGATCACCACTAGCGTGAGTAACGTAGAGCTAATGAGTCCGCCGATTGCAGCAATACCCATGCTCGTTCTTTGATTGGAGGCCTCGTTAAGACCCACTGCTAACGGGATCATTCCCGCAATGAGTGCAATAGTGGTCATGAGAATTGGCCGGAGCCTTACGCGGCCCGCTTTTACAAGAGCTTCATTCTTTGGAGTGCCAGCCCTTACAAGTTGGTTCGTATAATCCACAAGAAGGATAGAGTTTTTGGTTGAGACCCCCAAGAGCATGATAATCCCAATCCAAGAGAAAATATTCATGGACTCGTTCGTAATCAAAAGCGCGAAGAACGAACCTGAGACTGCCAGAGGAAGTGCTAACATAATCGTAAATGGTGTAATAAACGATTCGTAAAGGCTTGCAAGAACAAAGTAGATAAATAAAATCCCAAGCGCCATGGCGATCATCATATTCATCCCGAGTTCTTGAAAGGCTTCGGCTTGTCCGATGTAAGTGTAGTTCATACCCTCTGGAAGTTTTGTCTCACCTGTTTCCATAAGTTTGGCAACGTGGGCCATGATATCGGAAAAACCAGCCCCTGGTGCAACATCACCGTTAACTTGTACGTAGCGGATTCTATCTTGTCTTGTGACCTTGGATGGGCCCGTTGTAGAGACAGGTTCCGCAAGGCGATTTAAGGGTACCAGCTTACCGTTGATATTCGGAATATACGTCTGATTAAAGTAAGCTTGCAGATCCCGCTGATCATCTTGCAAACGCACTCTTATATCGTACTCACGATCATTTTGACGAAACTTTGCAGGAGTTGCACCGTCTATAAGAGTTCGCATTTCAGCGCCTGCGCTGAAAGTTGAAATACCCATTTGTTGCATTCTGTACTGATCAAAGCGCACTTGGAACTCTGGCTTTCCAGGCCTGAAGTTGATGTCGGGATCGGCGAGACCTTTATATTTTTTAAGCTCATTTAATAAAATAATTGCATAATCCTCGAGAGCTTTTTGGTCGGTACCAGTGATGTTTAAGGAAAACGGTCGCTGCCCGCCGCCCATAGCATCAAAATCTTTGACCGCAGGAATTGCATAGGAAAACTCTTTGAGTTGTTCACGAACTTTTTCTTTTACGTCACTTGTGCTCATCGTACGTTGTTCAAACGGAACTAGTTTTACGTAGGTGTTTGAAGATGCTGCATCGCCCTCGGCGCTGCCCACCATGAGTGCTGTGATTTCAATTTCAGGATTGCTCTGGAGCAGTTCATCAACTTTTTGCCCGACCTCGGTCATTTTATCTAAGCTGGTTCCAGGCGGGAGTGACAGCCCTACCATAAACTCTCCGTCATCTTGCGGAGGTAAAAAGGTTGAGGTCACAAACGTTGCTGCGTAAATACTAATTGCAAATACAACAACGCTTAAGCCAAGTGTTGTAAGTGGTTTTCGAATAACCCATTTAATGACGTCTTCGTAAATGTCTTCTAGCCACGACTGGAAATCATCGAAAGGAAGTAAAAAATACTTTCTCACAAAGCCAGGGTTGGTTCTGTCGTGTTCAGATTTACTAGCAAGGTAAGCAGAAAGCATTGGTGCAATGGTTAGTGCATCAAAAAGTGAAATCAACATGGCAAAGCAGACTGTTAGTCCAAACTCTTTAAAGAATTGTCCTACAACCCCTTGTAAGAAACCCACGGGACCAAACACGGCAATTACTGAAAGTGTAGTTGCGATGACAGCAAGCCGAACCTCTCCTGTTCCTTCAAGAGCCGCTTTAATTGGCGCCTTACCCATTTCAAGGTGTCTGAAAATATTTTCTCGTACAACAATGGCATCATCAATGAGAAGGCCCACAGCTAATGTCATTGCTAAAAGGGTCATGACGTTGATCGAAAAACCAAACAGATACATTAAAATAAATGCACCAATAAGAGAGTTCGGAAGAGCTAAAGATGTAATAAAAGTCGATCTTCCGCTACCTAAGAAGAAGAAGACAACAATAATGGCAAGTAAGATACCAATTAAAATGGTCTCGGTGACGTCAAAGACGTTTGCCCGAATTGGCCTTGCACCGTCTCTGACAACAGTTAGTGCCGCCCCTTTATGGTTTTTTTCAAGGAGTGGGTTTAACGATTCAATTTTTTTCATTAGCCCATCGACTACAGCAATGGTGTTCGATCCAGATTGTTTGAATGCGAGGATAAATAGAGACTTTTTTCCATTCACGAAGGCTCTTGTCGTTTCATCCTCTAGGGTATCTACAACTTCCCCGAGATCTTTTACAGTGATCGGAACGTCGTTACCAATAAAATTTAAAACAATGTCTTTGATTTCTTCAATTTTTTCAAATTGTCCGATGGATCGGTAGACCATCTCACTTTGCTTGTTGTGTGTTTTTCCTAAAGGGATGTTTTCGCCCGAGGCCTGAATTCTTGCTGCGACTTGCGTGGCAGAGATTTCATGCTGCTGGAGTTTCTGTCGATCAAGTTGAACTTGGATTTCTCTCTCTCGTCCACCGAAGATTGCAACTTGTCCAACTTGGCTAACCTGCTCAAGTTGCGGTTTAATCGTTTGATCGGCAAGATCAAAAAGTTCTTTTTCATCAAGGTTTTCGGCCGTCAACGATACGATAAGAATAGGTTGATCAGCAGGATCGACCCTTCTAATCATAGGCTCGTCAATATCTTGGGGTAAGTTTCTTTTTGCGCGTGTAATTGCAGTTTTGACTTGTTCTTCTGCATACTGAATATCAACATCTAAATGAAACTCAATAACAACGGTTCCAACACCTTCTTGAGCGATCGCGTTGATTCTCTTAATTCCAGAGATGGTACTCATCTCATCTTCAACAGGTTTTACAACGAGAGTTTCAATCTCCGCAGGTCCAGCACCGCGATAAGGAACATTCACAACCACAATTGGAAAGTTCACATCGGGGAAAAGATCCACTGGCATACGTTTTAAGAACATAACCCCCATCACAAGCATGAGAGTGACAATACTTGTAATAAAAACTGGCCTTTTAATAGAAAGATCTGCAAGGTTCATATTATTCCCCTCTATATTGTTGCAGCTGAGTAAGAAGTGAGTTGAGTTCCGCTTCAGTTTTAATTTTATTTAGTTGCGAAGAAAGATATTCTTGCTCAAATTGAAGAACTTGGAAGAACGTTGTTCTCCCACGCTGGTGACGTCTTCTTTCTTCTTGAACCTTCACCCGTTGCGACTGCTCAAGAGCGGTGGCGAGTTTAAGTTTTAATTCTGTTGTCTCAATTTTTGAAACAAGATTCTGATAGTCGCGTTGCTGCTCCTGCATCTTTCGTTTAAAGCTTAAGTCTGCTGCGAGCGCCTCTTTGTGATATCCATCAACAACATTGTTTGATTTCCAAAGCGCTAGGGGCACCACGAGGTTTACTCCAACTGTGTAGATAGGAAAGTTATCTGACATCGCCTCGTTGTGTGCCTTCCTGCCCTCGGAATCAAGACCAGTCCATGCATATCGACCGTAGAGATCAAGTGTCGGACGGTTTCGCTCTTTACCCAGAAGGCTTTGGGCTTTTGCAGCTTGCGCTTGCTTTTGGGCCGCACGGACATCATCTCTCCAAATCTCATCTGTGAATGTTCGTTTGTTAAATGTTAAAGATTTTGGCTCATCAAGAATTTCTTGAACATCATCTGATTCAATTCCGCGAAATGAGTTAAATGCACGAGCAGCGTTACGAACATCAAGTTGGGCTTGCAAATAATCAATCTCTCTAAGCTCGGATGCGGCCTTTGTTTGATAGTAGTCGCTCTTTTCGCCTAAGCCTTGATTCATTCGGCGTTTTGCCCATGACTCCAATTTTTGAGAAGCTTCAAGACTTTCCTTAACGGCCTTTACAACCTTTTGTGCATAATAAAGATTATTGTAAGTATTTTGTGCTTCAATAATTACGCCAATATTTTTAGCTCGCTCTGCAAACTGAACTGCTTGTGCAGAGGCTGTTAAAGCTTCTTTGGATGCTCTAACTTCGCTTCCAAAAAAGTTTTTCCAAAGGGATTGTTTAAGTTCGATAGAAGGAGACGCTCGATGATATCCGTAGTGGAAAGGAGCATCTAGCATAGCGTGTCCGTTTTCGGTAAATGTATATTGGTGGCCATACGATAGTTTACCTTGAAGTCCAAAGCTTGTATTTTGTAAGAGGCTCAAAGAGTAGCGTTCATAGGTGTTTTTATCACCCATTGCCGCGTTCGTTGGCTCTGTGTTGTCCACCGTTTTAGAAGCATCAATTTCAAGTTGTGGAAGTGTTAACAAAGAGCCCTCGTCTGATCTCTGTTTTGCGCCTTCGCTGGCTTGAAGAGTTGCTTTATACTGAGGGTTGTTCGTTTTGACTTGCTCAAGATATTGATCAAGAGTGAGAGGCGTTGCACTCACTGATGTCGCAAAAAATGTGATTGTTAAGAGTTGAATAAGGTATTTCATGCGCGGGTCCTGTCGAAGCCATTAAAGAACATTTCGATGGCACTGTTTATAAATGTATTTCTTTGTGAAGTCTCTTGAATTGTAATTCCAAATAGTCTTTTGCGAAGGTGGTCCGTGCGAATGCTGTGCTGGATAGCACCTAAATAAAGCACTGCTATCTCATTGGCATTGATATCCTTGCGAACATAACCTGCATCTTGTCCTTTTTTGATAAAATCAATAATCCTTTCAAAGAGTGGGACGATGGTTTTTTTGAAAACCTCTAAAATGATGGGATCAATAGGATCCTTTTCAATATCTCGACGAATGATTCTTGAAACCTCTGGCTTTGCAAAGCTTGATGCAATAATGCCTTCAGTGAAGATCTTAAGTTGAATGCGGTATTCTTCTTTAGAGGAGAAGTGTAGAAGAGAATCAAAGAACTTAAGGTTTTCGTTTTCTGTATCAAGGCAAGCCTTGTAAAGACCTTCTTTGCCACCAAAGTGATAGCTAACTAGACTAATGTTCACCTTGGCTTTGTCTGCGATTTGTTTAACGCTCGTTCCGTTAAACCCGTAACTTGCAAAAAGTTTTTGGGCTGATTTTATAAGACAGGACTTGGTATCATCATAGGATTGCATTTGAGATCCCCCTCGTTCGGATATAACTTGGAATATTAAAATAGTAATTTGAGAGTTTCAAATGATCATTTGAATTTTTTAAATATTCATTTGATATGGCGTATTATCCATCAATATTCTTATGAACCCGACTGCAAGACTAACGACTAGGGCATCCAGTATTTGTGATCAAGCAAAAGACCATCGGTCATATTGATCTTAGCCGTGCGCACTTCATAGATATTGAGTGCTTTCATAAAACCAAAGATAAGAGCGAGGTTGGAAACTTCCGTATCAACAAATTTTGAGTTCCCAAGGTCTGCATCTGTTTTTCCAATTTTTGCCTTTAGCGTTTTTTCGACATCGCCAACGGTGTAAAAATCTTTTTCACCCGATGGATCTATTTGATTTCGAACGCTGTGGTAGTGAACCCCACCGATGCCAAGAACCTTCACATCCTTAGAGTTTCGTAAGAAGTTTTTTATGTCCTTTTTGATAGTTCTATTCGCTGTTGTCTCGGCGTGCTTTACGGCAAGCCCTACTTGATAGTCATTCATCGGGTTCGGTGATCGAGATTGTGTCCTCTTAACTCTTCTTAGAATATAGTTTTTAAACTCAACAGAGCCTAGTTTTCCTTCATAAATAGAGAATCGTCCATCACCGTTATACTTTATAATCTGTTGGCTTGAACCGCCAACGTCCCAAACAATGGTGTTCTCAGGAGTTGCGCCAATGCTTTCGGCAGACCCATAAAATCCTAAACGGGCTTCTTCGCTTTGTTGGAGGATGCGAGCACTAATCCACAGTTCAGAATTTATTTTCTCAATATATTTTTGACCGTTTTTCGCTTCTCTAAACGCTGCGGTTGCAACGGCTACATATTCTTTGGGTGAAAATTTCTCAGCCTCTTCTTTTAAAGTTCGTAAAACCTTTAGGCCATTTGCCATCATTTGCTCAGAGAACATTCTGCTATTGTTCTGGCTTAAGTCTTCTTTAAAGTCGACCTTCTCTTCACGCTCAAGTAGCACCTCAAGAACTTTTGATTTGCATCTGTCCACATTTGCCACTTTAACTCGCGTTGCTCCAGACCCAATATCAAATGCTGCGCGAACAACTTTACAATCCCTTACAGGTTTGGTTGCAGTACTTTGCGGGGTGGTCGGTAAAACTGCGCACCCTTGAAGCAAAAACAGCGATAAAAGAGCAGAAACAAAACTGAAATAAAAAGAGCGCATGTCAAACCTCCAAAGCTCCAAAGACAGAGACTATAAATTATGAATATTGTTGATTGTGACGTCAACGAATAGCATATAATGTAATGAATCAGAGGAATCATCTTATGAAATACTTTTTTATTCTTTCTTGCTTGTTATTAACATCTTGTATGACTGCCAGCTTAAACAAATCCACACTGCCTCAGACGGGTGCAAGTGGAAAACTCAACCCAGCAATGCTCAGTGGTGAACCACGTCCAGGCCTAAGGGAGATCAGCTACAAGCGGCATCTCACACGCTCTGTTCAAGGTACGCAAGACACAGTTCGAGTCATGTTATTTGTTGATCCCTATCTGAAGTTAAATGCAAAAGTTCAGGCTGAAGCTGAAGGTGCCGAGCGGGGATATAACGGCATTCAAATCGATGATGAATACCAAAAGATATACGTGAACAATATGAAGGCATGGGTTCAATCACGCACATGCTTTGATTTTGAAATTAACTCTGATACTGCTGAAGCTGGTGAGGCCGAAAACTGGGATGTCGAATTAAAATCCTTAGATGGCGGCGGAGTTATGCCAGTTCTTATGCAATTTTCACCCGAACACTTAACGGGTAGAGGCGGTAAGTGGTATCAATTTACGGGCGTTATGTGTGCGGCGACTCGTGTAGAGCCCCATGGGGGACTCCAGATGACCTTAGTGCCAAAATACCGTAGTGAGCCGCGGCCAATAGTTCTAACTTGGGATCGCTAAACTTTAATAATAATTCCGAAGGACTCTTTGAAGTCATTGAGAGCAACCTCAGTGACAGCTTTTGGATCTGTAAACACCCACTCAATATCAAAAGTGGGCTTTTTATATATAACATTTGAGAATTGCTCTTTAATGGATTTTGCAACAACTGTAGCAGAATTAACAATACTCCAGTTTGGTAAAGCTTGTTCAAAAACTTTTTGAGCCCAGGGATAATGGGTGCAGGCAAGAAGCGCGATACCTGGAATTTTATCTTTTTTATACTTTGAAACGTATTCGTTAATAGTGTCTAAAAGAATCGGGTGATCAGTCCAACCTTCCTCGATCATAGGCACAACGAGAGGGCACGCTTGCTCAGTAATTTCATTAAACGCAATGTGCTTTCTAATTTCTCTGGAATAAACCTGACTTGCAATCGTAGCCCTTGTGCCCAGTATGAGTATGCGCCGATCGTTTTCATAGGGCAGAGTTTGAAAGGTGTTAACGACAGCTTCAACGCCAGGCTCGACCACGCCGATGACAGGAATCGGGAGCAGGCTTTTAAAAATACTTAGTGCGTGCGAAGACGCCGTATTGCACGCGATGACTAAGAGATCAAGTTGTCGATGCTTTAAAGTGGTAGCTATATCTCGGCATAAGTTTCTTATTTTTTCACGGCTTTTAGTTCCGTACGGAACATTAGCGGTATCACCGATATAAATGTACTGAGCGTTTGGAAATGCCTTAATAAGCTCTTTTAGAACTGTCATCCCACCAATGCCTGAGTCAAATACTCCTATTCTCATCGCGAGCCTTGCGCACAATTTCGGATGGCTTCGATTACGACATTTAACGGCGTTCGCGTATTGTGTATCGGAATCTTTATCGGTGTGCCGTATCGTTTAAAGTTATAAACTGCAGGAAGTCTAAAAAATATATTTTGTTCCTTGATGAACCCTTGAGGATCCTTGATCTCAATGAGCAAATAGCTCCAATAAAGAATCTTAAGGGTTTTTATCTGAGTTATTGTTTGCCAGGTATAAGCGTTTGTTTTGTACCGTAGGATATTTTCTTCGATTCCTTCGTGTGAAACTGTAAGTCCCGTTTTTTGAAAAACTCTAAAAAGCTGGTACGTCAGGGGGCCAACTAGAACCAAACTGATGTAGATATCAAGTTGATTTAACCACTCTGGCATATTTGGTATTTCAGAGGCGGGAAACAACAAAAATCCAAAGATCAATAAGACATTGATCAAAAAAGAAATTAGCTTAAATGCCAGTTTTTCTTGAAAGTAGGTCGTAGGGCTCACGCCTAACAATATGGGCTTTTACAAATAAAAAGGCTACTAAAAACAAGGGGCACGATGATTTTTCGCGCCCCTTTTTGAGTTTAGAATTAAGATCTAATGATTCTTATGCAGCTTTTTGAAGTGTTAAAAGCCCCATGTTTATGAGTTTTCGCTTAGCGATGGGCCAAAACATTTCTTTAATCCCGTGCTCATTATTATTGAGTTTAATATTAGGCACTAACTCATCATTAAAAGATTTAATAAAGTCATCATCTTTTGAATTTCTTGCGAGCTTAATGAGAAGACGAACATGCGTTTCTGTCATCTCAGAGTCCTTAAGCATCCGAATTAGGTTACCCTCAGGCGTAGCTTTAACAAAGCTAACAACTCCCAAGATATCGTCATTTGAAAACATGCAAACCTCCTACGTACTGTAATACCTTTTCGGAATTTAACGAAGTTTACATAAGGAGATGTCTCAAGAAGAAGCGTGCCGACTTGAGACAAGCTAACTACATGAATAGGCGAGCACAAGTACCACCAGGAAGAGATGGCACTGCAGGTTTAAACGCTGGAGCAGCTCTTTTTGTAGTGCGTGGTTTTTTTGCAGTCTTTGATCTGTCAAATCTTGCTCTTACGTTATTGTACATTTTCTCGTAAGCAAGCCAAGGCGTTCTACCTAGAAGCGCCCAAGAGGCTGCATAAAGTCCGCTTGAAATAAATAGCCACTTTATCATGCTCTCAACCGTTAAATGTTCTGAGGCGAAGAGCATAACTGATAGAGGAATATATAGATACGTCGACCATACAGCGCCATTCCACGTGAAGAACTCTGATAAAAACTTATTAGCGTGAGTATATATCGGTGGGTTTGAGCGCGAAAACTCAAGAAGCGATTGAGCATTGAGCTTTGCCACTTCGGCTCTATCAAAACCTTGCTGTTCCACGATAATTTTTCTTAGCAGTTCAATGGACTCATTAAATTCAACGGTGTTTTTTTCGGCATTGGCCTTAGCAAGCCGTGCAATAAGGCCGAGATATTGCCTTTCAACACCAGTCAAATTTGATTTTTTAGCTGGTGTGATTTTGTTAAGCTCTGTCTGGAGTATTGCTTTTAGTTTTGCAACGTCTTTAGGATTGTAGCGTTCATAGAGTTTTATAATTTCGTTGTAGGCGCGATCAGCGCGCTCTAGATCAGACTCCTTCATAGCGCGTGAAAGCTCATACCGATGTTGTTTTAATTCTCGATCAAGTTTTTCAAGTCGCTCATCGGTCATTTGATTTCCGCGTTGAATCGGGTCCCACACCCAACCGTAAAACCAGTGTCCCGCAATAAACATCAATGCCCAAGCAGCCATTGCGGTACCAAAATCTTGTCCACCCACTAGAGTTCTAAAGAATATTGCCATTGTGATTCCTGCTTGAATGGTGGCAAATCTTTTAGAAACCCTTTTCATCATAACGCCGCCAATATCAGCTTCGGTCCCGACATGATACATAAAGTGAACACCGCGTTTTAAAACGTTCTTCGGTTTATCTTCGCGGTTTACATAATCGAAACTTAACCAGCTTTTAAGCCCGCGAAAGAAGCCTTCCTCACGCACTTTATTCGTGTATTCAAAGTCCTCTTTTGGAAGGTAATTTGTTTCTTGCAGTGCTCTTAGCTTTTGGAAAACAAGCGCCAAAGACGCTCCCGATACAAAGAAATGCGAAAACGTATTGACGGCAACTGTGTACAACTGCTCTGGCGATGTCCACATGAATTGGCCGCTCTGAGCGGTTAAGCTTTTCGGAGTTGATAGATCCGCACGTTCGCCGAAAAATGCCATCAGTGATACCACCATTAAGTGGTCATTTTTAGCTTCTTGTCTCACCTGATTAGAGACAAATTTATTAGTGATGATTGAACGTAAGAAATTTGCATCGGCTTTTCCATTTTCAAGAAGTAGAAAGTTCAAAGTATTAACAGGAGCTGCTTTAATCTTCTTCCAACGCAATTTCGCTTTCTGAAGAATTTCACTTTGTGCTTCGATTTTACGAGCAGCCTCTTGTGCGGCCAAATAATACTCTGCGATTCTTTCTGGTGAAAGCTCCTTGATATCAGACATTCCTGCTAGTGTTTTTGAAGCTTGAAGTTGCTTTAAGACGGCGTCATTAATAAGCGCAGCTTTTCTTTGCTTCTCTGGGTTATTGAAAATTTCTGTCATTTGCTCAGGAGTTGCTTTGTTCTCCGAGACCTGAAGTAAGCTTGCTGGATCAATCCCGCTTTTTTCTGCAACAACCATGGTGGCAAGCATCCAAGCCATAGACTCCAATCTACTATTCTGTGTGAGGATCTCTGACTGAATCGCTTTCTTTTTTTCGACTTCGTTAAGCTTTTTTTCACTACGAGCAAATGGGTTATTTAGTCCAACTCGTATATCTTTATCAATCCCCATTTTCTGTCCAAGAGCAGAGTCCTTTGTGACTTTTCGGAATGGATTAACGCCATTTTGATATGCACTTAGAAATGCTTTCTGTTGTAATAAAGACTGAATCGTCGCTGTGACAAAAGGATACACCACAAAGGAATATGATCTCATGCCTAAGCTAACAAGTCTTTGCCAGTCCGTGAGATCACCCCAAGTTCTTTGGAAGTCTCTGAGAAATTGCGCAAGCTGAGAGTTACTATTTTTAACTGCTTGGTTTGCGGCCTTCAATGTTTTTTCAAACGCAAAAGATAGCGCAAGAGCGGCTGGTATAATCCCGACCAAACTTAAAACACTATATGAAAGAGGGTATTTGTAAACAGCATCCTTCATCACATCTGTATAGATGTGTTCATAAACCCAACTGATCGCAGCGATCTGTTGAATCGCTTCAACCTGAGGAATAACCAGTGCGGCACCAAGGTAAGCTGCAAGACCTGTAGCAACTACTCCGATGAATTTCCATTCCGATACTCTTTCAGACGCCATTGGTTTTTCTTTATTTGCTTTTGTCTTTTTGACAAAGGGATTCGTGGCTTCAATAGGCTCAGTGAGAGCCTGCCAAGTTCTTGCAAGGTTTTCTGGGTCGGAGAGTCTTTGCCGGTTTTCAATGTCGCCTAAAAATTCGGTGTATGCATCTGCATGGATTTTTCGATATTCTTCCCCGACAGCTTTTTCTTGTAAGAGATGGCTGTTTTTGGCTAAGAACTCGAGTTTTTCAGTATTCGTTGAAAGCTTTTTGTATTTTTCATAGTCAGTCTTCCATTCAGCCTCGGTGAACTTGTCGTAACGATTACCGCTATAAAATTCAATAGATTGTATTCTGTCTGCAAGAGCTCTTAATTGTTGAAGATCAATATTGTCGACAAGACTAACCTTATTTTGCTCGAAGAGAACGGCATCCGCTCTTTGTTTAATGATGGATTCGAACTTAGCTTCATTTTCTGCAAAGAACCTTGTTGTTTCTTGAGCGGGAGCAATTAACGAGCCTAAAATACTCAGCAGCGTTGAGCCCTCTTTGATCCTTTGATAAGTCACTTGTCTTGAGAAAACCCCAAGAACTTTTTCACCAGAGCCGTTGTTATATCGCACAAGTAAATCACCCGCAGTAAATTCCGCTTCACCATTTTTATTTCGTGGAATAACAGTCTCAGCATCTGCATTGGCGATCGGTCGAACTCCTCTTGTAATGTAGGAAAGCTCGACTTCTCCGCGGCTTAAGGTTATATCCCTTTGAGGACTCCAAAGATTTCTAAAAGTTGGGATAGGATTAGTAAATACTTGGCTAATAACATAACCCATATCAATGGCATGGAGCCTTCCTTTGCTATCGACAAAAGAAAGTATTTCTCGATCATGGTTCATCGCGACTATATCCACATTAGGAATAACATGTCTTGCAACTAAGACGCCGCCCTGTCCTTGATTGTTTTGTCCACGGGATGCTTCAAAGATAAGTTCTTGGGTTTCAGGACTATATTTTGGAGAGAGTTTCGTATAAGAAAGTGTTGGTTTTTCTATTCGTTGATCGTTAAGAAGAAACTGAGTTGCAATTTTATTATTCTGGTAAATCTCGACGCGTTGATCGGTTAATCTAAAAACATCAACGCTTTTAGCATCTCTTTTGAAGAATTCACCGCTTTCAATCTCATCAGCGCCTTTTAACAGATTTAGAATATAGGTGTCGGGTTGTCCTGATGATGGAGGAGTACCATCACCAGAAGAAGCAATGACATTGCCCACTGCAAGCTGAAATATAATAAGAATATATAAGCACTTTACTGCGCTTCTTACTATCGCCACACGAATTACCCAAAACCTTTTTAATCACCCACGAAAGAGTCATTAAATACTGGAATTATTTGTTATTTTCATTACATTTATGGAATTCATAAAAAGATTTCACCGTGGATTAGGCCATAAAAAAGAGAAACTCATTGGACCCATAAGGGAAACTTTGGGAAGTGCATAGATCCATGATTTTTTTGAATTTATTTGAGTAAGACATCCAGCAACATCATAATGACAAATCCGACCATCAAGCCCGCAGTTGCATGCTTTTCATACCCATTTCGGTGGCTCTCGGGAATCATTTCATGGCTAATCACATATAACATCATTCCACCTGCGAATGCGAGAGTCCAAGGCAAAATGGTTTGCACCAAAAGCACGGCAACACTACCTACGATGGCTGAAACGCCCTCGATAAGACCAGTGACTCCTGCAACGACAAAGGCGTCTTTTGTCGAATAACCCAGAGCCCTTAAAGCTAGTGCTACGACCAAACCTTCAGGAATATCTTGAAATCCGATTCCGATCAAAACTGGTAAGCTAATGTGAGATTGACCACTACCTAAAGCTGTTCCCACAGCAAAGCCCTCTGGAATATTATGGATTGCAATTGCAAATATAAAGAGCCAGATTTTTTTAATGGTTTTAGAACTCTTGTCGGCATCGAGATTTTTATTTCCCAAAAAATGTTCGTGAGGAATCATCCGGTTTCCAAGATGGATAATGTATCCGCCAAGTAACACCATGGTGCCTCCAAAAACGGAAGTCATACCAATCGAATACTGGGTTCTAAAAAATCCAATGGACGGTTCGATCAATGAGAATGCAGTCGCTGCTAACATTACCCCTGCGCTAAGCCCCAAGAACAAGTCCTTTGTTCTTTCAGAGATGGACCGAATAAATACGGCTGGCAAGGCGCCTAGGGTAGTTGCAAGAAAGGTCACGCCAAAACCGACGGTAATCATTTGAAAGGTTGTCATGTCATCAAAAAAGCTCATTTTGGTTAACTCTTTTTCGCGGTTTTAGTGGAACTGTTTAATCATAATATTAATGAAAGAATCATCACAACCAAAAAAACGATATAGATTTATTGTTTAATGATTAATAATTTTCGAAATCTAACAAGGACGTTTTCCGTGAAAGTATTTGTTTTTCTAATCTTTCTGAGTTTATCGTTAAAAGCTCAGGAAAGCACAGCGCCATCGCCATTTTCTCTTGAGCACCAAGAACTTCGAAATAAAAAAGCCTTAGAGCGTGAAAACAATTTAAGCCTTCTTAGACACCAACCCTTCTACTTTGCATATGGAGAACCCAACTCAAAAGTGCAGTTGAGTTTTAAATACCGAATAATCCAAAACCGACCATTATATTTTGGTTATACACAAATCATGTTCTGGAAGTTAAAGGAGGATTCAAAGCCATTTAAAGATTCAACTTATAATCCTGAGTTAATTTATACCTATGATCTCAAAAGATCGGTTTTTTTAGATTCCATTGACTTTGGTATCTGGGAGCATAACTCAAATGGCAAGGCTGGGGATGCATCTCGTTCCTATGAGCGAGCCTTTGTACGGCTTAACTTTGCACGAGAATACCGCGAGTTCTTGCTCGAGTTTTCGACGAAGTTCGGTTTTATTTATGGCTTAGATGAAACAAATGAAGATATAAGAGATTATATTGGTCCTCTTGAAATCAGACTCTCTTTTATCGGGATCTTTGAAGACTGGGCGATGGATAAAAGTAGTTTTGACATCCGATATTTCCCTGGCGGAGATTATGCGCAGGACTGGAATCGAGGTGGGTTTGAGCTCAGTACAAGTTTCCGCCTCGGAGGCTGGTCTATTGTTCCTGCTTTTTATGTTCAATACTTTAGAGGATACGCTGAATCCTTAATTAACTATGATCAGAAAGTATCAGAGCTTCGCGCAGGATTTATTTTTTAGCCCCTTGTTGCTTTCTATTTCCGATAATAATCCCCGCAATAACTAATCCCAATGAAATTAGAAGCATCGCACTCGGAGTTTGTTTCAGTGCAATCAATAAAAGACTTGTTGAAATGACGGGAGTAAAATAGGAGATCGGTGCGACCTTAACTGCGCCAGCTGCTCGGATGGCGTAGTTCCAGAGATAAAACGGTGCCCCCATAGGTCCAAAACCAATGACCGCCAAAAAGAAAGTGTCCTGAAGCGTGATTTGCGGTGCAGGCTCAGTAAAATAAGAAATGGCAATACAAAGCGTCCCTGAAATAAAACAATAAATCCCATTTTGCCAGATCGAATAAGAGTTCTTAGAGATCATCAGCGTGAAGGTCGCCCAAACCACCGCACCCAGAAACGAAAATAAATATCCCCATTGCAAAATTTTTGAACTGTCTAAGCCATTGGAGGTAATTGCAACAACAGCTCCTAAAAACCCTGTTACTGATCCTAAGATTTGTGTGCGCGTCACTTTGGATTTGATAAAAGCAGGAGCTAAAACCACGATCAGTAGGGGCCAAAGATAATTGACAAGATTGGTTTGCACAGACGGAGCGTTTCTTAAACCTAAAAAATAAAAAAGATGAAAACCCGCAACGCCATAAAACCCCAACATAATATTTTTAAAATTTAATTTCCAGTGCGACGCTTTAAATACAGAAATGAGCCCACCGATAATAAGCCCGATTCCTGTCAGGAGAAATACTGGAATATGAGGAACGAAAGTTATTAGGGCCGCTAAACTTGCCCACAAGATAACTGCGAATGCTGCTGCCGTATATGCCAAAGTCAATTTCTTGGATGTCATGATTATTTCAATATTCTAGTGGCGAAGCGCATGAAAGCAACATAATTCGGGGCAAGCCGCACAAGGTTTGCGGAAAATCTCTACAAGACATGGGTAAGTAAATTTTTCTTAATCTCAACTTACTGATAAGTCACTGATTTTTAAGCTCCAAAACCGTGCAATCTGGAATGGAAATTGTATCTCTATAGACAAAAGATTCATTGGGTTTTCCATTCACAAAACAGCGAGGACATTATGATGAAGTTGGTTTTTAGCAGTTTATTATTTTTAACCCTCACTTTTACAGTCTCTACTGAGGCACGTGACATAAAGGTCGTTCAAACTGAGTGGGAGTTTAATGATTTAGATGATGATTTATTCCAACGAATGGAAAACCTCGATGGCATTATCGAAAGCGAGCTAAATAAGTATAGTTATGATTTCAAACTGATGTCAGATGAAGCGCTTAAAAATATTATTGAATCTCAAAAAGAATATGTGGATGTACTTCAAGAGCTCAATGCCTCCTTAAACAGTATATATTTTGCTAAATCTGATGCCCTAACCCCAGTATCAGCGGAAGAAGAAATTAGCAATGCCACAAGAGAAATCATTAAAAAATGTGGCCTCTTAAAGAAGTTTACAAATAACTGCTTAGATAGAAAAGAGCGCCTGCTCTTTCAAGCAGAATATTTAAACGAGAAGATTCTCGATTTAGAAATTCAGAAGACAACATTGCTTAATGGAATCCAGTTCCAAATAGAGCAACAAGATCATGAGACTTTTAATATCAGTCTTTAACTTTTAACTTTCAAATTGCAGTTAAATGATCAATGTGATCAAGAATATTATTTAAGCTAACAGGCTTCCTTAAAAAAGCATGAACGCCGTCTGGCTCTTTAGTATGTGTGGAAATTGCTGAGACTACCAGTACAGGAACGTCTGCGACTTGTTGTGTTTGCTGCTTCTTCCATTCAAGAAACTGCCAACCGTCCATTACGGGCATCATTAAATCTAAGATTACTACACTCGGGGATTCTTTTTGGATCGTCTCTGTAGCCATCAGGCCATTTTCTGCTGTTAAGACCTCGTAACCAGCAGTTTCAAGACGTTTCTTCATTAAGATTCGTATATCCTCATTGTCATCAACTACCAGTATCCGACATTTTACCTCACCCTTCATTACTCACCTCCACATCGTAGCCCACCAAAAAGCTAGCATAAGAGAGAAAGGAATCTAAAAAAATATTTAGATTGTTAAGGAATCTAGACATTATATTTTTCTAAAAAGCAATTTTTTCAGGATCACACCAATCAGTAAAGAACCACCTAAAATATACAAGCTTAACGAAGGTGCAAAAGCCATAAGCCCTATATTTGCAACAAGGGCTGTGACTGGGATAGCTATGGGCACTTTAAACCCAGACCAGTCTTTATTCTTTCGTTTAATCTTAATTAAAGAAATATTGGTCATGCTAAACATGGTTAAAACCAATAGGCTTGTGGCGCCAGCAAGTTCGCTTAAGGTCCCTATAAATGAGAGCCCATAAGCAATCACAATAACTATAGCAATGGCGATGTGGGGAGTTTTAAATTTTTCATGAATTGTTCCAAGTCCTTTAGGAACAAGATCATCTTCTGCCATTCCATATAAGAGGCGGGATGCAGTAATGGAATTGAGCAACGAAGTATTAGAGACGGCAAAGATTGCAACTAACCCAAAATAAGTTAGAAGATGTTGGTATCCAGAATCCTCAATGACCATGGCAAGAGCTGCGGGGGAGTTCGCAAGGCGACTTGGCTCTGTAACTTGTGTTGCAAGCCAAGCGATCAAAATATAAATTGCACCCGTTATAATAACAGCTAAAACAATGGCCCTCGGCAGATCTCTTTCAGGCTTTTTAACCTCTTCTGCGACGTTGGCTAAATCTTCAAAACCAATAAATGCAAAGAACGCAAGCGAAGCTCCTTTAATTATGCCAAGAGTATCCCATGGGGTGGTTTTTGCTGCGGTAGCGCCTGCTGGGGCTGAGTTTAAAAAATCAAAGGCGACATACGCTACAAAAACTAACCCTGCCACCTCAACGGTA
>CAYXYF010000027.1:0-25405 GCA_964469265.1 uncultured Bdellovibrionales bacterium | reverse complement strand
ATACTTGGCCGCGAATGCAAAAGATTTAATAAAACTGTCTTCCATATAGATAGAAGTGTCTGGTGTTCCAGGCGTCCACTCATAATAATTAGCACTTTGAATGCGGTATTGACATTCAAACACTACGTACTTCGTGATGTAGTTGCCAATACCGACGTGTATTCCCAAGCCACTATTAACTTTGTAAGCGGTTAACGAGGGTTCGGATTTTACTTTATATACGCTGTAGTTGATTCCAAAGGGGACATAGACAGTGTTCCATCTATAAGCCGCGCTGGCTGACAGGATCGTTGTCTGAATTGTGAGTTCGCTGTGAAGACCCATGTAGCCGCCAAGATCAGAGTAGCCGCTCTGTAGGTTCCGCTCTTGCTCCAAGGCCACTCCAAATATAAGCCCAAGTTGGTGCTTAGGCACTTTTCTAAACTCTGCTTCGATGGCAAATGCTTCCTCAATTCCTATCTCAGCATTCCCTCCGCCATACGCAATGGCTCCGATGGTTCCACCGACCTCTTTGAACTTGGCCTCCGCTGTTTGATTGTAACTCACTCCTAACCCAAACCGCCAATCATCCTCGGAGTCCGAAGGTTGAACAGCAGGTACTGTCACTTGCGGAGGCTGAGCTGGTGGAGCCTGAGTGGCCATAACGGGAGCCTGCGTGGCAGTCGCGGGAACCACAGTGACTGCTGGATCAACAGTTTTTACAGGAAGGACCTCTTGTGCGTGAACACCAACAGAAACTAAACTCACCGTAATTATAGCTTTAAAAACATTCATATCACCCTCAATCTTTAAACAAATTAAATGAAATTATCTAAGGCGACTTTCATTAGATCAACATAATTTGTTTTACTATCACCAACGTCCAGCCCTACATCTTATTTCAGTTCGGCTAATTAAAAGGTACACTCAGAAAGACTGATGCAATCCCTTCGGTTGTATTGTTTATGACGCAAATTTCAATACCGATGACGGTAGTAAAATCTGGCTTTGACGCAATCCGACTTTGAGGACGGTACGTTGCCAATTTCATCAATAAGTATTACAAATTTCTAACTATTTCACATCGGCAGTCAGGAGAGTTTATGTCTAGAAAGTTAAGAGTTGGTATTAATGGATTTGGTCGTATTGGACGCATGGTCTTTCGCGCAGGTTATGACAAAGTCGATTTTGTAGGTATTAACGATACCGCAGATATCAAAACAAATGCCCACCTCTTACAATATGACAGCACTCACCGCCTTGCTCCTTTTGAAGTGGACCACAATGCCGAGGGTCTTATCGTTGACGGGAAACCTATTCCGCAGTCATCGACACGCAACCCTGCTGAAATCCCATGGGACAAATGGGAGGTCGACATTGTGCTTGAATGCACGGGTGCATTTAAGAAAGCCGAAGACTTTAACAAACACTTTAAAGGAAATGTGAAACGCGTTTTAGTTTCAGCGCCTGCTGAGGGTGTGGATTTCACAGCCGTCTATGGTGTAAACCATAAAGACTATGATGCTTCAAAACATAAAATCGTATCCAATGCCTCTTGCACAACCAACTGCCTAGCACCCTTAGTAAAAGTTCTGCATGAGGCATTCGGAATTGAAAAAGGAATGATGACAACAGTCCATTCCTACACTAACGATCAAAAGATTTTAGATAATGGCCATAAAGATTTAAGAAGAGCACGTGCTGCAGCTCTTTCCATGATTCCGACAACAACTGGCGCTGCAATTGCAGTTGGCGAAGTACTACCCGATCTTAAGGGCAAAATCGATGGAGTGAGCATCCGCGTCCCTACGCCAAATGTTTCCTTGATTGATTTTGTAGCGACTACAAAAAACTCTGTCACGATTCAATCTGTGAACGAAGCACTCATGAAAGCCTCAAACGGAGAACTTAAAGGCGTAATGAAGTGTGAGAATGCTCCTCTTGTGAGTTCTGATTATATTGGAAGTCCTTATAGCTCTGTCATTGATCTTCCTTCGACGATGGTCATTGATAACAAACTTATTAAAGTTCTTTCTTGGTATGACAACGAAATGGGCTTCTCACAAAGAATGATCGACCTTGCTCTTTATATGCAAGAAAAAGGACTGTAAATGTCTCCTGACGGTTTAAAAGGAATTAAAGTTATTGATGAACTGGATATCCAAGAAAAACGAGTTTTCTTACGTCTTGATCTTAATGTTCCAATCAAAAATGGGAAGATAACAGACGATACAAGAATCAAAGAAGCTCTTCCGACAATTGAATATTGCCTTGCTCAAAAGGCAAAACTCATTATTGCATCTCATCTAGGACGACCTGAAGGTTTTGACAAAAAATATTCTTTAGAACCTGTTGCTCAAAAGTTAAATGATTTACTCAATGTTGAAGTTCACTTGGTTGAAGATCCCGCAAGTGATGCTCCGAAAGCTTTAATGAAAACTCTTCGAGCAAACCAAATCATCTTACTTGAAAATGTTCGCTACGTCGCTGGCGAACAAAAAAACGATGAGAAATTTGCACAAAAGCTTGCCCAGTATGCAGATGTTTATATTAACGATGCCTTCGGTGCCTCTCACCGCGCACACTCCACCACTGATGCGTTACCAAAGCTTATTGCTATCAAAGGAATTGGATTCCTTGTGAAGAAAGAAATCCAAGTGCTCGACAAAGTTCTCCATAGTGCAGAAAAACCTTTCGTCGCAATTCTTGGTGGGGCAAAGGTCAGTGATAAGATTGGTGTCTTGGATAATCTTATAAATCAAGTCGATACATTTATTATTGGCGGCGCAATGGCATATACTTTTTTAGCGGCCAAACGCCATGGGATCGGCACGTCACGAGTCGAACAAGATCGTATAAAGTATGCAAGAGAGTTTTTTCAAAAAGTCGAAGCACGTGATAAAAAAGTTTTATTACCGATTGATCATGTCGTGTCTTCATCCTTTGAGAATCCAGTACCAAAAGTCATTGGCACTACGGATATCCCCGATGGCATGATGGGTCTAGACATTGGCGAAAAGACAGTTGCTCTCTACGCTGAAGAAATTGCTAAGGCAAAAACTGTTTTCTGGAACGGGCCGATGGGAGTTTTTGAGAAGAAAGGATTTGAGCGCGGAACTTTTGGCATCGCTAAAGCTGTCGCACAATGTGAAGGATTCACGATTGTTGGTGGCGGAGATAGTGTTTCAGCAATGAATCAGTCTGGCCATGCTAAAGATGTAGATCATATCTCCACGGGCGGTGGCGCAAGCTTAGAGTATCTGCAAGGCGATAAGCTTGCGGGTCTTGAATCCCTACGAAACCGACGTCCGACATCTGAAGATAAAGGATTATCATGAAAAGAGAAAAAATTGTTGCTGCCAATTGGAAGCTTCACAAAAGTCCGTTGGAAACAAAAAAGTTTGTTCAAGATTTTATAAAACTCATTCCGCAATCAATCCAAAAACAAATCATGATATTTCCACAAACGCTTTCTCTACAGACTCTAGAGGATTGCTGTGCTGAAAACAGCTGCGATATTCTTACGGGAGCACAGAACTGCTATATCAAAGACGAAGGTGCATTTACTGGAGAAGCTTCTGTGAAAGTTTTAAAAGAAATGACCACCGACGCCGTCTTAGTTGGGCACTCAGAAAGACGGCAACTGTTTAAAGAAGAGAACGAGTTTTTAGCCGAGAAAATTAAAATCGTGCAGTCATACGGGTTACTTCCGCTCTATTGTATCGGCGAAACTCTTGAAGAGCGAAAAAACAACCAAACACTCAATGTCCTAAAGGAACAATTAACAATAGGGCTTAAACACTTCACGGCTTCAGAAAAGCTTGTTGTGGCCTACGAACCCGTCTGGGCTATCGGCACGGGTGAAGTTGCAACTCCTGAGCAAGCACAAGACGCTCACGCATTTATCAGAGCGACATTAAAAGAGTTAACAGGCTCGGATGACCATAAAATTCTCTATGGTGGCTCAGTTAAACCTGAAAACGCCGCAAACCTTTGCCAAAAACCTGATATTGATGGATTTTTGGTTGGAGGCGCTTCTTTAGATCCAAAATCCTTTGCTGAAATTTGCCAGATCACCCTTAGCTAGGCGCGTTAAGTCTAAAAAACTGTGGCCTTGGATGCGCCCTAAGCTTATAAATTCTTTTCTACTTTTTGAATCAGGAATGGAGATTACAGAATGACTTTTTTGGCTGTCCTACACATTATTGGCGCACTTCTTCTAATTGTTTTGGTGTTAATCCAAGACTCTAAGGGCGCAATGGGCGGTTCATTCGGTGGTGGCGGCGGAGGATCTTCTTCATCTATTCTTGGTCCAACAGGTGCAACAAGCTTTCTTTTTAAGATGACTCGTTATGTGGTCATTGGCTTTGCATTAACAAGCCTTCTTCTTACTAAATACACATCAAATCAAAGTTCTTCTGCACTCGATGAACTTCCTGCAGGGACATCAACGACAGCTCCAGTGATCCCAGGAAATGAGGCTGCCCCATCCATGGCGCCAGAGACAACTCCTGCGGAAACACCTGTTGAGAGCAACTAGGCCTCAGTTAATAACTGCTGGCCAAAATAAATTTATAAAGCAATAATATTTCTGATGAAAAAGAAGAATATTCTTTTAATATTGCTGTTGGTTTTAGGTGTCGGGGTAATCATTTATCACGAAAAGATTGTGGAAGGCATCGACCACCTGCTTTCTCCTAAAGATACGCGCCAAACCATTGCCGTTATAAAATCTCTTGAGGGACGAGTCCGCGTAAAACCCGCTAAAACACTCCGATATAAAAACGCAGCCCAAGATCAAGACTTAAAAGAGCAAGACACCCTCACTACCGACGCGAACTCCCGCACAAAGCTTGCGTTTTTGTCAGGGTTTGAAATCCAAGTTGAACCGAACTCTCTCATCGTCATTGAGAACCCGAAAAAAGATGCCCAAGGTCGAATCCAAATTACGTTCTTAAAAGGGGACTTCAAAGTTTTAAAAACAGGTTCACCCAATCAAGTTATTGTCTCAAAGGATAAAAAGTTTCAAGATCTGGCAGGACGTACTCCGCAAAAACCAATTGCAATTGACCTCACACCTCCAACACTCATACCTGATAAACCAGAAGATATAAAAACTCCTGTCATTGAAGCCGTGCGTTTGGATGAAAAGAAAAAAGTCTTAGAAGAGACCAGACCGCCACCTCCGCCAAAGAAGCCTAAAGAAACTCTTTCAGATGATTATATCTCTCAAGTTGTTATGAGCCAAAAGCCGTTTTTTAATCGTTGTTACGCTCAACATCTACGATTGAATCCAGATTCTCGTGGACAAATTCATTTGGCATTCACAATCAATACTCAGGGACGTGTCTCCAGCGTGAGCTTGATCCAAAGCAGTTTAATGGATCCACAACTCGAAAAGTGTACGATGTCAGTGATTGAACGCTGCCGCTTCAGGGCCTTTGATGGAGATCCCATTGTTGTAAACTATCCAATCAACTTTGAGTAGTTTATCTGTAGTCGTTAAGATAATCGATTTTGGCAGGTATCCATTCCGCTGTTGGCTCCCCTGCCTCTAAGATCTTTAAAGATTTTTGTGTAAATTTAAAATGCGGTAAAACAATTCCGTGCTCCATTAACATGGACATAACGATATCTACTGTTTCTCTTTTTAAAACTTGGCGTTGGATAAGGTCTTCGATAGCGCCGAATATTTCTTCCTTTGAGTAAAAGTAACTTGCAATCAGAACTTGTGCGATGCTGAGTAAAGATGTTTCTTTCATTTTGTTGTCCTGAAGAAGATCAAGGGCAATTTGAAATGTATTATAAGTTGGCAACATGCGACGACCAAACTTCACGTAGTAGTCGGGGTCAGTGTCTGTTGCTAAGTTAATGTAGATTCTCTCAACGGGATCATTCCGTGGGATATCATCTTTTAGGTTTAAAATTGTTCGAATTTGATGAGGCAAAACGCTTAAACTTTCTAATACGCGCGAGAGTTCATCATCATCCATTCTCCCAGCACAGATATCAGAGTAAAGAGAATAAATTAAAGCATCAGACTCGCTATCATCACCCCAAAGAATTTGTTTTACGTCCTCTCCCAGCCTCATTCTTAACTGAAGCAAAGCCTGCAACTTAAAACCAATCTGTTGAGTGAGTCTTCGAAAGCGGTTTATATTTAAATTCTTAAGATTGTCTTTAAAAAAAGCTCCATAAGGAGATATGCCATCAATTGAAAGTTTGGCTTTGATTTTCGTTTCGAGTTGAGGTGGTGAGGCCGTTATAAAATAAAGCGGTAACTTATCGCCCTTCTGAAGGGATTCACTCAAAGCTCTAACCAAGGTCGCCGTACCAGGGATATTCTTTTTTTGAAATGCTTTTTCGCGAATGGTTCGAAGCAGACCTCTTAAAGATCCGATATTAGTATCAAGATATGTTTTATCGAGATCCCATACAAAGACTCTTGGGGCTTGTTTTGCTTGGGTTGCATCCGTGTATTCAAAGAACACAACGTCACCCGTAATTTGAGAAATCCGTCTCCAATCCGCCATAATATCAACATCTTACCACTCAAACTCCGTATTGTCATAGTCCAAAAAGCATGCTAGCGTTTTATTTGGGTGGGAGAAATATGAAAAAAAATTTATTGGTTATTATCGCTGTCCTAATAACCTTCGTCTCCATACAACAAATCAAAGCTCAAGACCAAACGGAACAACAACATCAAGTTATCCGCAGGCTTGTTGTCTTCCCCATTCATACCAATGGCAATTATAAAAAAGAGGCCGACCTTGCATGGTGGAAGGTTCGCGAGTTCCTCTCAGAGCAGCAGCGGTTCTTAGTAGCTACCAAAAGGTTTATGGAACAAAATGATGTCTTCCAGCCACGCAAGGCGCTTGTGATCTCAGATGTCATACTGCTTTCAAAAGTTTTAGATAGCGATGCTTTAATTACCTCCTACTACGAGGATCGTACGCTCTACATGCAAGCTTACGCTGCAAACGATGGACAGTTACTATGGAAGAAACAAATCGAGATCAACTCATCTCGTCCCATCAGTAAACAGATTGAGGGCCTCTCCTTAAACTTAATTCAAGACTTCCTTGCAACTATTCCTTATCAGGGGTTTCAAATTGTTGATCCCATCAATCAGGCGCCGATCATTGAAGAAGGACAAAATCTTTTAGCAAGAGTCGATGTGGGTGCAAAGTCTTCTGCACAGCCAGGTCAGAAAGTTCAGTGGTTAGAAATTGACAGAAGCTCGCCTGCTCCCTTGTTTCAAGGCGGTGGACAATACCGTGTTATTGCTGAAGGTGAAGTTCTTCAAAACGAAAATCAAGTTGTTACAGTCCAAATCCACCGACTAAAGGATATTAAGCTTCTTACGGGCCAGGCAATGGTTTCCATACCAGACGAATCCAAAAGACTCTCTAGTGCTTATGCCATTCGTAATGCCAAGGAAATTCAGCCGAATTTGACTCTGCTCACAGAGCCGATGATAGATGCAAAAAAGGCGAGCAATGAAGCTCGCCCTCTTTTAGTGGCTCTGACCTCGATTGCAAACATCGTCGTTGCAATACTCTTAGCCCTTTAAATTATAATCTTGCAGCAAGCTCCGCAACGACAACAGTTTGATCTTGGATTCTGTCGTTTAGAATCTGCAATTGAGCCTTTAAAGCAGGCGCTTCAGCACTTCTAACTTTAGCTTCGTTGTAGCTTGCAAACTCACTACAATGTTTTCGTTGTGGATACTTATTTCCCATAGGATCAAATGTTGCTCTTTGCATCTTTGCAATACGAGCGCACTCATTTTTTACAGCATCTTTAACTTCGCTATAATATTTTGTAAGCTGTAGACGCTCAAGCTGAAGATCGTATAGCTTAGCTTTTTCTTCACAGTATTCTGGGCTTTTTAAGCATTTTTGTTGCTCTTGGTACTGTCTGAATTGCTCATCTTGAAGCACATCCCACTTTCTTTCCGCGAATGCATTTGAAGATATCCCAACAGCGATAATTGAAAAAATAATGGCCTTAATCATATAACCTTCCTTGTTAATTATAATCATTTGATAGACGGGCGTTATAACATCGAATGGTGGGACGTGAAATTGTAAATAAATTAGACTAACTATTTTTCAGAGTTTTCACGCCCTTTAAGAACAATCTCTTATATCAATCATAAAATGCTATAATTTCTGCTTACACTGTCTACAATTTAAACAGAAAGTGTGAAGTACAAGAAGGGTTAGAATTTGAAATTTACGACTGGGTAATCGATCCAACCTTCGGTTGTGGGGAAATTTTTCGGTGGTTTCTCTGTTTGGCCGAGGTATTTTAGGTATCCCGTTAATGCCCCGATCATAGAATCAAAAGCATGAAGGTTCTCTACAAGCTTTTGCAAATCTTGATCGTAAATAAATAATAAATCTTCTTCAATAAGCGACTGAAGAAACGAGAGTCTACTGTCATATCCGTAAACCGAGTGACGGTAATTTCGCAGTTCGTTTTTTGGGAGTTTAAACTTTGTACCTATTCTTGAAACTGTTAGGCGCGGAAACACTTCAATAAGCTTTTTCTTGATTTTACTTTTTAAATAAATACTTCTTGCTGCCAATGGTGCCTTGTTTGCACCAAAGGCTTCTGGAATTTCAAAAAACTCTTCAAGATCGTAGTTGATATGTCTTTCTACACAGCGTTCGGTATACGGAGTGAAGAGTTTTAAATTCTTTTTTCGTTTTTTGACTTTACGGTAATGACTCCAATGCCACTTTGTCGTTTTGTCTTTACATTTATCAATACCGCCGCACGTATGGGTTAAGCAGTTCGGAAAGCCCAAGGGAGAATCAACACTGATACTGTGTAAACTTGCATCAGGTTTATTTAAAATATCCAATAAGCTTTTGTCTTGAGAAGTTTCCGCGTCGGATTGGATTTTGTCTTTTATGTCTTTTAGAAAAATTTTGTTGTGTTTAGGATAATAATCAATGGTTGCGACACAGGTCTTATCACTTTTTCCACCAGAAAGAGACACTCCGATAAAACGAACTATTTTTAAGCGTGGAGCCTTTGGACGGAGACTCCGTGATCGACGATGTTGGCTTTTAGCACGCGAAAGCCTTCTTTTTGACATAGCTCGGTCACCTTTTCCCTTTGACCATCTTTACACCAAACGATGACACTACCACCACCGCCTGCTCCACATATTTTAATAGCATGGGCCCCGTTTTTTAAAGTCAATTTCTCAAGTCTTTTAATTTCAGGACTCGTAAAAGACCTTGATATTTGTGAGCGCCACTTATACTCGTCTTGAAATACTTTCTTAAAGTTCCAGTCCTTCAACAGAATTTGTGCAGCAAGGTTTTCAGACACTTTCTTAAGACCCTTTAAGCATTTCACTGTCTTTGCATCACCGTCTATACATTTTTTTAGAACTTGCCAGTTATTCAGCCCTGAGTGATGGGGACGCCCTGTATAGACTAACAAAAAGCGGTTATCGAAGACTTCCTTTGGAACAAAGAGCTTTTCAATTTTAAAGTCCAAAAATCCATAATTAATTAAATTTATGCCACCCTCAATTGGAGGCACGTAGTCTTGCGTTCCTGTAGGAGTTTTGAGAATTTGCGCTTCGATGTTATGTGCAAGACGTACCATTTCAGCTGTAGTTAATTTTTGTTCGCACATCTCTGAGAAGGCAGAGATAATTGCTATAGTCAGACTTGAGCTTCCGCCCAATCCGCCCCCTATCGGGCTCTCTGAACTTGTTTTAAGATGAAACCCGAAATCTGGCCTCCAATAAGAAAGATGCGGTCGAATAAAATCTAGCTTGGAAAGCCTACTGTTCATAAGCTCTTCAATATTTTTAAAAGTCTTTTTAAACTTTGTATTTACAATTTCGATGGTAATCTTTTCGTTATCCAGTTTCGTTAGCTCAGCTTGAGTATAGATATCGATGGCAGCGTTAATAGTGCACGCGCCATCTAGGAAATTATAAAGTGGCCAGAGGTCTAATGTTCCCCCAGCCAAATCAACACGAGTCGGACACTTAGCTATTATCTTCATTACTTCCTTCTTTAGGAGCTTCTTTTTCTTTTGGTGAGTCCGTTAATATTTCAGCAACTGGCAAGCTTCCTATGTCAGCCATGGAGATGGCGAAGAGTTCTTCGGATAAATTACTTTTTGAGACGAAGAAGTCTTCCTTCGGACGGGCGGACCATTCTAACTCGAGCAAGACATTCTCGTTTGATTTTAAAACTAGCTCATTCATTCCGCTTTTTTGATAAGAAAAGTTAGGGTCTAAATATTTTCGGATTTTCATATTGGAAAGCTTCGTTAACAGTTCTTCGACCTTCGAGGAGTCAATCACTTGCTCTCCGATGTCTGTCAGCGGCTTCCACTCTTGCCCTTCTTTTTTAAGTCTAAAGGAGACAAATCCTGATCTAAAATGAACTTCGTCCACTTGATCTTTTGCAAACTGAATCGGCTTTTTCTTATCACGCAACTCAGCTTGTGTAAGTTTAAACTCCTTCACTGCTGGCGGATTTAAAGAAAAGATGACGTTTCTAAAGTCAGATATTGCATAAATCTGCCCCGCCATGTCTTTAGAAAACTGAAACCGAACTTCATTTCGGAGCAAACCCTCTTTGCCATTTGAAAGTACTAATATAATTTCAGGGTGTGATAATCCCAGTCTGCCAAGGTGATAGGTTTCTTTGCCTTCTCTGAAAATCTTAGTCGCACGCAGGTTTTTTATTTGATAATAAATGTTATCGATTGCTGCATTATCGGCATCATTCATGAGCGCTTCGTTCAGCTTCCATTCATTATTTTCAAGCTTATAAACATTCCAAACCGAATCTTTTTGAACGAGTTTATAATGATCGTTTTTATTTCTTATTTCAATTTCTGAAAAAGTAAAATCATGGGGAACAAAGTTAAGCTCTCTAAATTCTTCAAAAGATTTTAATAGCTGGCTTTCCCAAAAATATCCCGCTACAAGAACTCTATTTTCTCTATTGAGCCGCAAGTACTTCTTTCCAGCTAAACCAGATTCTGACCCAACCGAGATCTTCAGATTCTTTGATGGGTCGTTTACATCTCTAATAAATTCAATGGTGTTGGTTTTGGACGCATCATCTAAGCCATAGATGGCAAAGTTTGTATCGGACCCTTCTTGCGCAATCTCTTCATAGGTTTCTTGTCCAAACTGGCTTAAAAACCCTTGTACCGCCGCGTAGTTTGCGATGTCTTCAATGGGACTTTTGATGTTCCAACTGACTCGATCATCTTTTTCGGTTTTGACGAAAGCGAACTCCTTACCATCGGCTTTAATACGGAATTCAACTATTTCTTCTAAAGAAAACGGTACGATTTTTCGTTCAGCAACCTCAGCCTGTTCTTTTTTTTCTTTTCCCTTGTACTCATAAAAGTAAGTATACCCAACGACAAGGGCAACGAGCACGAAGAGAAAACCCGTTGACTTAAAAAACCTCATGCGTGACGCCTCCTATACCATAGTGTTCCCGCAAGTATTAAACAGACTGTCGGAACAAGAACATAGGCAATGATCAAAACTAGGGTTTGAGTATCGGTAATAAAAAATGCAGCGAGCTCTACCTTCTTAGGCCGAATGCTGATGAGCTCATCTTGATCTGCTAAATAGGCAATCGTATTTAAGGCCAAATCACGGTTCATCATTGAAACCTGAATGTCGTTGTTATTTACAAAGCTGGCGTCACCGTACACGACGGCTTTAAACGCTTTTTCGCTGCCATCAAGATTTCCTTCAGCAAGAACAGCAATGTTTCTTGATCGAGGTTTGTCTTGAGCAGGATCAAGTTGAATTTCTTCGACCAAGTCTGGACGAGTAATACTTTGTGGCGATGACCCAACCAACACTTGATGGTTCACACCTTGCTTGGAATTAAACTCGACTTCCGAGGTGATATTGAAGTTCGTATTTGCTTTAAATCCGCGAGTAATACCTGTCTGGCTAGGATAAGAAAGTCCTACCGCTAAATATTGCGTTCCCGCCACTCTGAGACCTGTAAAGTCGATGATATAATTGTTTTTATAATTCACACCGAAGACTTCCGTGAGGTTGGAAATATTATGTTTCTCACCTGGGTCGGCCATTATAAGGAGTTTTCCACCTGCTTTAGCGTATTCGGTAAGAAGTTTTACTTCACCATCGTAAATAGGAAGTTTTGGTCCTGCGATGATGACCATCTGTGCATCATCTGGAACTTTTTCAACTTCGAGTAAATTGATTTGTTTAATTTCATAGTTCAGGTCAGCAAGGGATCTTTTGAGATGACCCATACCAGTTAACTCATCACTATGAATGTCCATTTCATTGTGCCCCGTCGTGAAATAAAGGGTCTTCCCATTATTTACACTAAGAACATAGATATTATTGATAAGCGTTTCTTCTGCTTCTTCAGGTTGAAGCATATTCAGAACAGAGATCAGCTTTTGTTTTCCGTCATACAAAATAACGACATCGCCAAGAGACGAGATATTATATTGTCTTTTAAGATCGGGACGCTTATCTGGATCATAAATTTCCACTCGAATATTCGAGTTCTCAAACTTCATTTTGTCTGCGACATCTAAGAAAATTTCTTTTGAACGCTGAATTTCGGGTTGTCCGTCTTTAAAGAAACCAATAAGACGCAGTTCTTTATCTAAACCTTTTGTGATCTGAACTGTTTGCTCAGAAAGAGAGTTTAAATTCTCCTTAGTGAGATCCCACTTATAGTTTCTGGAATAAGCGATGTAATTCACTGCCGCTAATAAGATAATGACAAGAAGGATCGCTGTTCCCATATTCATGCCATGCTTTGTCGTCTTTAAAGAAAGAAACTCCGTAATTGTTTCTCTTTCAAAATAAAGACCTACTAAAACAAATAGTACAAATGCAGACCAGACTGCAACGGTGTGATAAGGAAGGTTGATACCTAAAAAGGCTCTTATACCAAAGCCAATGCAGATAATTAAAAAACCGATTAAAAAACAAAACTGACTTTTACGATTCATAAATTACCTCCAACGTGCCGACTCAATCACGCGTTGAGTAAGGAAAACAAAAAACACAATCATACTTGCTAAGAAAACAAATCCTGCAATCTGTACTGAACCTTGGATAAAGTCCGTCAAATGTTTTGAAATTGAAACGTGATTTACAACGTCACGCACAAGAGGACTTTCACTCGTTTGAGAACTCCAAACTATAAAAATACAAAATAGATTTAAAACGACCGCAATGACATAAGCGACCATAACGGAAGTTGAAATCGCAGAACTAAATAACCCAATTGCTACATAAACTGCAGATACTAAAAAGAGGCCCGCGTAGCTTGAAAGCAGCAAGGGCCAATCCAGCGATGCAGAAATGCTAAGGCTTAAAGGATAAAGAAATGAAATTCCTAGTAGAACCAACACCAAGAACAATGAGGCTTTTAATTTACCCATCACGATATCAAATGAAGTAATTGGGCTTGTTAAAAGTAGGTCCATGGTTCTTGTTTTGCGCTCTTCTGCAAATGAGAAAGAAGTCATTGCAGGCACAAACAACAAAAGCATGAAGTGCATCAGGTACACAAGCTGTGAGACAAAACCAGTGTGCAAGTTCACTCCCGTCTCTGCCCCTGGCATAGATGGCATCTGGGATCGAATCTTAAGCATAAAAACCGTTTGGTAAGAGACGAAGCTTATTAATAATGTGAATAAGAATAATATAATATAGAACCCAGGGCCCTTCAGGTTTGTTCTAATTTCTTTTCGAGCAATAATCATTGATGTTTTCATATTCTCTTCCTCGCTTACGAATTTGAAGTGAGTTTAATAAAGATTTCTTCTAAATTTCCGCCAAGAGGTCTTAACTCTAAAAGACCTGCATGAGACTGAATGCTAGCCTGAGCAACTCGCTCCATCATGACATCATCGGGCTCAGAGGCATCGATGACCAATTTCCCTTCGCCTTTATCTTGAACACCCACGACTCCAGCGACATTGCTGAGTTGGGATTTAAACGAGTCTGAAGGATTTTTGACTTTAAGTAAAATCTGATGAGAGCCACTCATTTTTTTGTTGAGTCCTTCAAGAGTATCTTCAGCGACGATTTTCCCCCGATTGATGATTATGATTCTCTGACAAGTCGCTTGCACTTCTGGAAGAATGTGCGTGCTGAGAATAACTGTATGGTCACCTGAAAGTGTTTGAATCAGCGTCCTGATTTCTGCAACTTGTTTTGGATCAAGACCTACTGTTGGCTCATCAAGAATTAAAATTTCTGGTTCAGAGACGATCGCTTCAGCAATCCCTACTCTTTGTTTAAAACCCTTAGACAGATTTCCAATCAAACGGTTCCGGACATCACCTAAGTATGTTTTATCGATTGCTCTTTGAACTTTTTTAGAAAGCTCAGCTTTTGGAACTTTTTTAAGTTGCGCAACGTAGGTGAGGTAATCTCCTACTCGCATATCTAAGTAGACTGGTGGAACTTCAGGCAGATAACCAATTCTTTTTTTGACTTCAATAGGATTTTCAAAAACATCATAGCCAGCAACTTTAACAATTCCACTTGTGGGCGCCATATAGCCAGTAAGGATTTTCATCGTGGTGGATTTTCCCGCACCGTTTGGTCCTAGGAAGCCAACAACTTCGCCTTTGTTAACTTTAAAGTTGAGATTTTCAATGGCGTTAATCGATCCATAAGACTTGGTGAGACCCTTAATTTCAATCATTGGTTTTCTCCCCTTAAAAAAGAACTTAAATAACTGATTTAACTACCTAAAATTCTTATTTGATATGGGAGTCGTGTCAATGGCTTAGAGCATAGGGATAAACGCGTCAAATACGATCAGGTATCGTGACTTGAATGGGTTTTTCATTGGTAAAAGTCACACGCCCTAGCTTATCGCCTTTAATGGGCCTAATGTAGCGCCTTTCCACAACAAGCACCTCAACCGTGTCGCCTGCGCTTAAAAAATGCGCACTCTTTTTAGATCGAGCAGCAACAAATTGCGCAGCCTTTATGAGGTGGATGCTTTCAACCTCATGGTTGCGTGGTCGGCGAAGAATACCGTGAGCTCCAGGGTAATCTTTTATATGTAACCAATAATCCCAGCTCTGAGCGTGACGTAAGATCGTGAGGTTTTCTTTGGCATTTTTTCCGACAAACACCTCAAGCTTATCTCCTAAGTTTAATCGATATCCTGTCCAAGTATCCGTCTTTGTTTTTTGTGTCTTGGTCGTTTCTGAAAGAAACTGACTTTCTTTTGCATGCTTTAATTTTTCAATCTCACTTTTAAGGGCCTCAATGCGCGCATTTGTTCCATCAATTTTAGCAGCATTTTTTTTAGCTTTATCAAAGCTATACTGGAGAGCTTCTGAAAAAGATATTCCCCGCGGAAGCATACCCGAAAACTCTGAAGGAACAGAAAGGGTTTGGTTCTCCGTTAACCATAAGCCTAACGTCTTCCATTTATCGTCCGCTTGAGTGACTGACAGCTCCTTCATTTTATCCAACGCTTTTTGCTTTTTTAAAATTAAAGTCTGCCTGATGGCTTCTGGATCTTTTTTCGGTTTATTGTTAGCGTTTTGTTTTTGGTCCAAAAAATCTTTTGAAATTTGAGCAAGCCGACGGGGGGTCGCGCTGTCATCGCTGTAATCTTGCATTGGACTACTGGTTTTAAGGTCCTTGGGCTTATAAAAAGAAATGCTTTTATTTTGGCTAGTAACAATTAAGTTTGCGCCATGAGGAAATAAGCGGACCTCGATATCCACTGGTTCATCATATCCAAAGACGAAGTTCACGACCCTTCCCTTTTTTACATCGTGGTGCACATCAGTTAACCGCTTTCCTACAAGGTGCGCTTTTAAAAACAACATAACGGGGCTCGTTTTTTTTAATTTAAAAACTTTTGGAATCTGATCAAAAAGAAGGATTTGAGGTGCCTTTGAATGAAGGTAGAACCATAGATACTGTGTGGATTTATTATAAAGTTCAATGCCGATACTATCATCGGTCGTGGATATGTTTTGGACTTTAGAATTTTGAAGCAACTTGAGTTCATTCGTAATATTCAAAATATCATGAATATTTAATTGCCGTATCATCGAACTCCGACAGGTTTAAGGGCTTCATTGCTTTTGAGAATCTGCTGTCCAGCATTTTCTAGCGGATACGTAACACCATCTTTAGTTTGGCGAACGCTCCCTGTTAAAGAAATAAATCTAGCATTTAAAGCGTCAGCTCGCAAGACATCTTGAGCCTCAGGATTAAACAACACAGGAATCATTGTCAGGCGTTGACGGTGGCGCGCAAAGTTCGCATCGGGTGCTAGGCTTGCAAACCTATTAGCTAGGGCTGAATGTGCAGCTGTTTCATTCATGTTCGCCGTAAAAAGAGTATGCCCTTCGGAATCAATTTGTTTTAATCGAAGTATAAGTTGTTCAACGGTTAATGTTGACGACTCTGGCCTCTGAACCCGCGCCGTCACATCGGAGAAAAGCAGGGCCTTTAAAAAGAAATTCATGTACCACTGATATGTCACCTTTCCTTGCTGCGCGGTTGAAAACCCTTCATCTGCAATCTTTTGATACTGAATTTGAAGTTGTTCCTTCAAGTGAGCTTGTCTGCGATAAAGATTTAACTCTTCTCGTGTGTACTGTAATTTAGGATTTGATAGAGCATATGTAGACTCTGTCATCTGGACATAGAGACGTGAAACAATAAGAGGAACCTGCTGTGAGAGATGTGGAATATGGTCAACCTTCGGATTTGCCGTTCTGAGCTGTCGTAAAACTCCCTGTAGAGTGGTGTTCATAAATGAAACCTTCCCAACTGGCATTGGGAGAAGCGCTGTGTTTAATCCTACGAGAGTGAACAGGCCCCCGCAAGAAGGTGCATTCGCACTGGCTAACACTCCAGAGAAAGTGACCAAAATTAAAACAGAGGAACGTAAAAGGCTCATTTTATTCATATCTAATCCTTAAAACACCATAAATTTCTTATGGGTTAATGCCTAGGCAATAAGAAGCAATTGGCAGACCAAATTTAAGAGATCGCTTTATTACTACCCAATGTCTTTTTATAGCGTTTATAATTTAATATATGAAAGAGAATGTTAATGCTCCCCTAGTTCATCTCATCGATAGCACTTTAAAAGAGTCCAAGGAACGCTTTGGAAGTCTTGAAGCATTTTCAGAAGTTATTCTTGAAAAGTATATCGCCTCACTGAAGAAAAGTTCTAGAGGGATGGAAGTCTTTAGTCAGGACACGCGAGAGGAAGTTTTACTCGCAATCCAGGATATAATAAGAAAGAAGATGTACGGCTTCTATGATATTAATGAATACCGCGAATTTTTAACGAAAAATAATGCCTAGAAGCTTCTTCCAGAACTTACGCCATTCTTTCCAGCCTGGAATTGGAATAGCCCATGGTCTTCACCGATTCGCAAAATAAGATTATCACCATCAACTTTAAACTCATGGACTAACACTGTGAGGTCATTGGTGCTATCTATTCGAACAGTTCCATAATCACTGAGGTCTGCGGATTTAAAGTCAATCGGCTTACCTATTGAAGACAGTTGATATTCAAACGGCTGGGTCGTCAGTACAAAACTATCTGAATTTTTGTTTAGCTCTATTTCAAGTTGAAGGCGATTCGTAGACGCTTCATATATCGCAAGTAAACTGCGAGGCTGTTTGTTTTTAAGTTTTGAGTTCGTCACGGTTAACTGGTCCTCTGGAACTTCAACGGTAACATAGGCTTGAACCGTTGTGATCTTGCCCTGATTTTTATGGCTGACCGAGGCGATCTGGATTTGACAAGTATGGATACAAACCTGCTTGATTATTTTCTCGTCGTTTTCCACAGTCACCGGCAAACGCGGGTTTGTTACTGAGTCTAAAACTGCAAAGTCGATAATGCGAGAAACATCATTCGTGGCTTTTTCTTGTACGATGACCTCACTATTTCTTTCCATAAGGTCTTTGCCGTTCGTGTTTCTTATACCAAACTTTGAGCGCACGGCTGCAATGATTGCAGGAACGTTAGCATTCGACTTTTCAAGCTCTACTTTCAGTTCGTTTAAAATATCTTCAGAGGCGAGTTTTTCAAGACTCACGGGCGCAGGATTGTTGCCCGTAAGTCCTACTGTGCGATCACCGGCAGAACATGCTGCAATCAGAGCCGCAGCAAGCATTAACGCTAGTAAAACAATTTGTTTCATTTCTACTCCACTATACCTTCGATAACTTCTTTATCTTTTATTAAACTGTCTTGAATTTTTTTGGTTTCTTCTAGATTTTCATTTTCGGAAACTGAGATCTTCGAAACATTGCTTAATGATAATCGCATAACTTGTTCAATTGGTCTACTGGATTGTATTCCTTGCAAAACAAGATCGAACGTTCTTTTGTGTGATCCCAACAAATTACTTTGTACACGCAGAGTTTTTAACTTTAATCCGCTCAAGGAAGTCGTCTTGTCCGTTGTTAGTTTCAGAAGTTTATTGTTCTCAACATCGCCAGAAGCAATTAAGCGTTTGCCCAGATAGATGTCCGTTTTTGATTTTACGGCACGGCCCGAAGCTCTATCGATCAAAATAAAGACGTCAAAAGTCACATCAGCAAAACTGTCTTCAAGTGAGGACGAGTCCTTGTTATCTATAAAAGATGCTTTCAACCCTTTGAACAAATAAAGATCGTAGATTTGAAGCGATTCAACATTGGCTTCTATAAACGGATTGTGAAAACTGTATTTTTCAAAACCGCTATTTTCCTGCGACTTAATTTTGGGAAATTCGCTTATCTGGTCGCCGTTTACATTTATAACGTTGATCCGCAACTGATCTGCAGAGCGCTGGATTTCAAAGTCTGAGATAAACGTATAAAGCTGGGCCTTAGATGCAGTCTTAGCGGTCGAGGCCGCAGCCCAACTGCCAAGAGAATATAACAATAGAATTCCTACGGCCAAAGTTTTCATTGCGCAAAAGGTATTTGCAATTTTAGGACCCTATGACTTCAAGTTTTTAGTGGAATATCGGCGAATTAGAGCGCTAGGCGGTGACAAATCTTGGCTGTCTAAGACAAATCTAGGCAGTTTGTGGCGAAAATTTCGACCAGATAAAAAATATAGCGTTTGAGGACAATTTAAACAGGCCTACCTTTTGCTTTTAAGACCTAGGTAACCTTGAGGAGGTTTCAATGAACAGGTCTATTACTGAAAGCGCCGTTGTGGGTTTAGCCGTGGCCATTGCTGTTTCGCTACTTGCTTCAGCCTGTGGTCCTAATAATATGAAGGCGTTGAAGACAGGTCAATTTGACGTGCTACCAAAATCAATAGATGCGCGTCCGACCGATGAAAAAATCGCAGAAGTAATAAGAGATCAGCGAGACGCCGAAATAGCTAAATCGAATCAACCCGATCCTCAAGTGGAGAAACAAAGAATCTCTAGCGCAACGGAATTTGCAAATAGATTCTCTTACATCCAATTTGTACATAATAAAGACGGAAGCCAAATGCTCTTTAAGGCGATGCTCCAAGCAAAAAATAACCAGATATATGAAGTGCAATTCACCGACCCTACCTTAGATTCTACTGGCAAGATTTTATTTAAAAATAATATTGCTAAGCAGTTTCTGGCAAACAACAAGCTATCTGACCAAGCAGTAAGGCTTCCATACACTGCAAAAGCAATCATTCTAGAGAATGGGCTCTCAGTAGTTTCAATTGCTGAAAATACTAGTGATAAAAAGTCCTCAGAAATTTCAGCGGTGGTAAAAGCCAACAACGCATCTACAATTGTTAACTCT
Source organism: uncultured Bdellovibrionales bacterium (assembly GCA_964469265.1). Lineage (GTDB taxonomy): Bacteria > Bdellovibrionota > Bdellovibrionia > Bdellovibrionales > JAEYZS01 > JAEYZS01. Next base: position 5,619 of record CAYXYF010000027.1, on the reverse strand, counting down.
AATGATACAAAAATTCAACTTATGCAGGACGCACGAGTACGTACTCGCATTACACAGTTGTTCGTAGAAGACACATCTCTTGATAATGCACAAAGACCGGTGAGCTCTTTAGCAAACCGAATTATTATCAATGTCTCTGATAGCAAAACGGGAAAAGGAATATATGATTTCCACGCTCGCTTCCAACCGGGCGAAACCACTGCTCCAATCTTTGCAAGCAATGCTGGTAAAGATCTTGAGTCCAAATATGATATGAGTATTTTATCAGGTGATACTTTTATTAATTCAGATAAAGTATCTTTAGTCTTTAAATCAAAAGAAAATAAAGGCGATCAGTTTAACGTTGTGTTAAACCTCACCGCTCAAGAGGACTTTATTTCACAGGCGGGCGAACAAGCGGAGACAACAGAGGAATCTGCGCCTAGCGATGAAAACCAAACAACTAACGCTGATAAAACAGAAATCGAGTTTGAATCTTATGCAGTTCCGCTTGATGCTGCAGACTTCTCTCATCTTACAGGCAATATAACTTCTACCGCGAAGAAAGCAAATAAAGCTGACTCCACAAACGTCAATGGCGGTATGGATTCTTCTGCAAAAAGTGTAAAGCCCGATCAGACTAAACAAAAAGATGATGAATCAAAAAAGGAACGTTCAGCGCTTTCTACAATAGGTATTATCTAAATCTCTATAAGAAATCACGAGAACATCCTGTAATTATTACCGATTCCGCTTGTATCAAAAAGCGGAATCGTGCGTTTTTAGAACAACAAGAATATACTCTACACCATTCCCGTGGAGGATAAATGAAACTGATTTTACCATTGATAGCTCTGCTTTCGTTAATGGCATGTTCCGATAAATCAGAGATCGAAGTTAAAGAGCCAACAACAACCCAAGAGCAGCCCGCTCCCGCCGCTAAAGAATCTGCTAGTGATGATCAAACAAAAAACGAAACCAAAAGCCCTACCGAAATAGACATTGCCGAAACCCAAATCCCCTTGCCGCAAAACCTAGATTATCGAATTGTCCCTGTTCTCACTGAATTGCGAAATCAAGTCCGAATTGATCCATATGAACTCAATAACCCCATCGGAAACGTTGAGTTTGCAAATCGCATTCTAGAAGTTAAGTTTCAACATAAAAAGACCTCGTCTCTAGAACTCATCACGCACACAAAAAAAGGACTCATCTTCAGACAAACATCCCAAAACGAAAACACACAGTACTTTGAAGCCTTTGAACACAATGTGAATTTTTATGCACTTATTCCTGTAGCAACTCGGAAGGTCGCCTATCTAGCAGAAGCCACAACAACAGAAACCAAAAACCAAACGGTTACAATTCTTAAAATACGCGATGTCGAAGCCAATGCTGTGATTCATATCTTATACGTAAAGAAAAAGGGCCTCGTTATGTACTCCCTGGAAAAGGGCTACGACTATGGACGAGAGCTTACTGATACTTCACGCCGCCTTCTTGAGAGATTGATAGAAGATCCAGACGTTGAAGGCACCTTCTATACAGTTATAACTAAGGAGCCTAATTTTTCTAATGCATATCGATTTAGGGTCAACGTCGGAAATGACTTTGTTATGGAAAGCTACCCTCTATTTAGGCACTACGTTGAGAATCAGCCTAACGTGGTTCCTCTCAAAGTGCGGTACAAGAGTTTTTTACAGACTATGTTCTTTGGTAGTGCCGCTTACTCTGCCATCAACGAACCCCAATATTCTATTGAAGCCGACAGAAACCCTGTTGAGCTCAAAACCCTCAATATTGATATAAAACTCGATGCTCATAGTAAAACCAAGCGCGAAAAGCATACGGTTCCAGTTCGCTTGCACTTTAGGTTTTAGAAATATGAAGACACTTTGGATCGACAAACACATTGATTACGACGGAACACAACTGCGCTCACTCTTTGCGTATATGGGTTTTGAGCTACTCGGAAATTCAGTGGTGGGTTTCCGTGGTCGTTGTAATGTGAGCCCTGAGCACATGGTAGACGGTGAGGATCTGCTTCAAAAGGCAAAGATCTGCGGCTCAGACATGGTTCATTTTATCTTTGAAATATTTGACGAGAAACTCATTACTGGCGTTTTTGTTCAAAGATTATTTGCTTCCATTGTGCAAAATAAAATACTTGAAAAAACAAATGGACAAATCTCTTTAACTCGCAAAGGGGATGACCTTTACTGGAGCTCAAAAAAACTCTCAATAAGCATCGCAACCCATTCGCCACAATCCATTTTAATCCATTTTGCAATGAACATCACAAATGAAGGAACACCTGTTTCAACTTGCTCTCTTTCCGATTTTGAAATTGATCCCGTTGCATTCGGGAAGGAGCTGCTTGAAAGCTTCGCAGAAGAATTTAAAGATATTCAATCAGCGACATGGAAAGTTAAGCCAGTGCTCTGATCGCACGGATATATCGTAAACAAGACTCACACTTTTGACAGATCTCTTCTCGGCCCTCATAACATGGCCACACTAAGTTCAAATCCACTTTGAGCTCTTTGGCGCGTTTAGCGATTTGCACCTTATCAAGCTCTGTGGTGTAACAACGTACTTTAATTTTATTGGAGGTTGAATATTCAAAAGCGCGATTTAAAGCTTCTAGATACTCTTGAGAGTTGTCTGGAAACGTTGCAGCCTCTTCTCGGTTAAATCCTACCACTACTTCGTCTGCGCTCAGGCCCTCAGCGTAACCAGCGGCTATATTAATAAAGATTCCATTACGATTAGGAACCCAAACAGCCTTTGCAGATTTCTTTGAATCCATGAGGTCATCAATTTGGACGTCTGTTGGAACTGTCATACTTTCTGAAACAAGACTCGTACTTGTAAACGAAGAAAACCATTTTAAATCGACGATCTGATGTGCAACGTTGAGTTTTTTACAAATCAAAGTCGCGTTTTGCGCTTCTTTTTTTGCAGCTCTTTGTCCGTAATCGAAGGTCAGACAGGTCAAAACCTTATCATTGCGTGATAAGGCTTCGTATAAATTAACTGTAGAATCTAGTCCTGAGGATAGTAGTACAACGGAACTCAAAGGCCTAATTCGCCTTTTTTGTACGTTTTGCTTTTTTTGTTGTTTTGCGAGCTTTTGTTGTCGTTGTTGATTTTTTAGCAGCTTTTTTAGTAGTTTTTTTAGCTGCCGTTTTACGAGCGGCTTTCTTTTTTGCGGCTTTCTTTACTGGCGCCAAGGAATGTAAATCTAGAAGAGTTCTATAATCTTTTACAGCATCAAATGGATTTTCAACGAGTCTCTCACGAATAAGTTTTGCTCGGTCGACTACATTTTTTGCAATAATGCGAAAGTTCTCTTCTTTTAATTCAAATGGAAGTCGACTTTCGATGTCTTTTACGATTGGCATTTGTCGAGTCTGAGAGAGAGTTTCTTGAGCGAGGCGACTAAAGGAATTAGAATTCATAAATGTCCCCTTTCTATTCATGTTTTAATGAACACGGTTTGGTTACTGCCTATTATTTAACAGATATATCGCGCAAATTCAACTGTAGACTTCTTTGTCCTCGAAAGTAGTTCCATCTTGCTTCAGCTAAGATATCGATGACTGCTCCCTGCACAAGATTTTTATAGGAGTCTGAAGGACTAAATACGACTGCATTAAAAATTTGATCAACACCATCTTGTTGCAAACCGAAGCGCAGATGCCCGCCATTCATCTTTTTGATATTTACGATACTGACATCGTTAAAGCGAAACACAAAGGGCGGAAAGTCTTTTCCGAAAGGTTCTAAGTTCTCGTACCACTTCATAAATTGCGGAGTCAGTTGATCAAAGGTTGCCACAGAATCATAGACTACATCACGTCTTGCTTGCGGTCTCAAGTTTTTAGAAAAGTACACATTTAAAAGCTCATCAAACTCAAGGGCCTTTGTTGCATCTAAAGAGAACCCTGCCGCCTGCGCATGGCCGCCATACTTCAACAAACTTGTTTTTGAAAAATCAAGAACCTGAGTTAAATCAAATTCAAGCCCATCAGGACAACGGGCGCTTCCAGAAACTTCGCCCTTCTCGTTTATTGAACCTACAAAGGCTGGGACATTGAGCAACTCACAAAGCTTTGTTGCCACTAAGCCAATAACTCCTTTATGGAACTCATGAGACCAAACCCATACATAACCAACCTGAGACATCGTTTCTTTAAGCTCTAGGGCCTTGAGGTAAGCTCCTTGCTGTGACCGCTTTCGCTCTTCTTGGACCCTCAAAACATTTTTTACAATCTCTGATGCCTTAGATTGATCTCGCTCTAACAAAACATCTCTTGGTAAGACATCAGACTCCATTCGAGACAAGGCATTCAGTTTTGGCGCAAGGTTAATTGCAACCTCTTGGCTACTCATGATCCGGTCATTTAAGTTTAAAGTGTCAATGAGCTTTCGTAATGCTGGCCTTCGTGTATTGGAGATTTTAATTAAACCATGTTTTACCAAAACGCGGTTGTCTCCAACCAAAGGAACTAAGTCTGTTAACGTACCGATAACATAATAATCTAAAACATTCTTAAGGTCGATTTGTCCCGATAGAAGATTTTTTTCTGCCATAACTTTTTTTAAAGCCATTAACAGATAAAAACCCACGCCAGCTCCGCACAGATATCCTAACCCCGAGGTGCAATCTTTCTGGTTCGGATTTACTATTGTATAGGCAGCTGGAAGCTCGTCATAAGGTAAGTGGTGATCTGTGATAATAAGGTCGATGCCACATTGTTTTGCGGTTTGAGCTGCCTCTAATGCTGTTATCCCAACATCAATTGTAACAACAACATCGGTTCCGTTTGATGCAAGCTCCTCAATCATATGAGGATGAAGGCCATAACCATCTGCAAGTCGTTTCGGCTGAGTATAATTTAAATTTCTAAAACCCAGCTGGGATAGTCCATCATACAAAAGCGCTAAGCCTGACGTTCCATCGAGATCAAAATCAGCATAGATTGTAATTTTTTGATTTTTTTTGAATGCGTCCACAAGTCGATCGCAGGCGGCTTCCATATTTTTTATTGTAAATGGATCTTTTAAATCTTGAAGACTTGGTGAAAAGAGGTTCCGAACAGCGCTCTCGCTTTGAAATCCCCTTGAGTAAAGGCTGTTCCAAATAGGTTCGGGCATTGGAAACGGGGGCTCCGAAGGACCGCTAACATCTGATCTGTTTTTCCAGTGCACGATCCCTCCCCGATTAAGTTGAATATACGCTAAAGCTTAAGCTGCTTTTTTTCGATTTTGGAATCTGTCGCCTATAATTACCATTGGCGTTGCAATGTAGATTGTTGAGTAGACGCCCGCGACGATACCAATAGCCATTGCAAACGCAAAGTCTCTGATCACACCATCTGCTAGTAAGTACAAACTAAGAACCGCAGCTAAAGTCGTAGCGGAAGTTGTAATAGTTCGCGTAAGCATCTCATTCATGGAAAGATTTGTTAACCATGGATAATTTCTTTCTGGATATATTCCTCGATTTTCACGAATACGATCATAAACTACGATGGTGTCGTTGAGTGAGTATCCGATAATCGTTAGAAGTGCTGCTAAAATCTGGACGTTAATTTCCTTTTGTAACAATGCAAGTATCCCTACCGTGATCACAGC
>CAYXYF010000026.1:0-27281 GCA_964469265.1 uncultured Bdellovibrionales bacterium | reverse complement strand
TGCACCTAAAACAATAAGCCCCGCAATCCAAATGCCCTGAGGATTTCCCGCTAAGTTGACATTGACTGCTGCAGAGAGAGTCCAAACTCCTTCCGTGGCACCCAATAAAATAATTCCCCCAAGAAGAGCAAGACCACCTAATCCCGTGATAATGAGACTGTGTTGACCGCCCCTCCGAGCCTCGGCAGATTCCGTTTTAAAGGTAATAAGAAAGTAAGAGAGTATACTTGTCAGTTCCCAAGACACAAATAACAAGATGAGGTTGTCAAAGGTGACCAGCCCCAACATGCTTAACGTAAATGGAACAAGTGTTGTGAAGAATTTTATTCTGGATTTGGATTCTTTAAAGTATCCCCACGCATGTATCGAAACCAACACCCCAATACCTAAAATCATGAGAACGAAAAGCTTTGTCCAGTCGTCCCAAATAAAGTTGGTAGCACCGCTAAGTAGATTTTTAGCTGAAGGGATGGAAGATAAAAGTTGTGTTAAAGAAGAACCATTCATTTTTCTAATAACACTCCAATTAAGTTCCCGTTTGATGAAATACAGCGGCATGAATAATTGGAGCGGAAGACGGGGATCAAACCCGCGACCTTCGCCTTGGCAAGGCGACGCTCTATCAGCTGAGCTACTTCCGCATTCGTTTCGAGCACTTCTGATAATTTCTCAAACGACGTCTTTAGAGCGTCGCCGGCTCTCTGGGCTCCTTCGCTTGCGCTACGGACCCATCGTGCATGCTCCACACCAAAACTTGCCACTGGCAACTTTTAGCGCGGGCACAAGCTCTATCAGCTGAGCTACTTCCGCACACTTAGAACGGCTAAACTAGCTGATTTGCTCAAAAACTGTCAAACCCTATTTTATTTCTTTTGATCTTATTTAAAGCATTTTTGCTTAAAACATTAGCCATTTGACACCCCTTTTTAATCGTATAAAACTCTTGTCGTTTACATACTAGGGGAAGGGAAAATCAATGAAAATTAAGATTATTACGCTGTTTTTGGCGTTCTCGTGCTCGTCAACTTATGCTCACACGCACTATCCTGTGCACATTCTTCCAGATCAACCCATTGAAGGCGATGCCCTTGATCTTGTAACGGCTCAAGCTTCGAACATTTTTGCTTCTGATCATGTCAAAGCATCACTGGACGCGGGCAAACGAAACATGGATTGGCTAGCGTACATGAATTCTTTTAAAAAAGAGGGTGAGAAAATACAGCTCACAAAGCCTGGAGAACTTCAATCCTATCCCATCGATCAACCTAATATTTATAGCCCCGACACAATCAGAGAAAGTTATAAGGAAATCAGCGAAACGATCCCAGAGAGCATGAGAAAAGTCATTTTCCAAAGAGGAAGGTTTCCCAAAGAGCCCACTGAAGATCTTGAGACCTATATATTTTGGGCAAAGAAAGTCGATAAGCTATATCAGTCGGCAGCAAGGTGGACACTGATTAAACCACACCTCAATTGGTACAAACATTATAAAGCTGCTGATATCCGCGGGTACTACTACTTAAATAAAGATGAAAATGTTGAACAGAATTTAGAAAACTTTTCTTCGCTTCCAGAACAGACTCAATCTGAATACGCTAAACATTTGGTGAATTTGTGTGAGAATAAAGAAGGAGTCTTCGGTTGCGAGAAAAAGTTTGCAGCGGCCGTCGAAGAAAATACTATTTTGGATTTTTTCTTTCACTACTACCCGACTGGAAAAAAAGTATTTGATAGCAATTTTTTAATTGAAGCCAAAAGATCTGATCTTGTTTGGACAAGTGCAGAGCCAAACCGCGCAACAATTCCAGTTCGCGACAGTAAAAATAGCGAGATAAATCACTTTTTAGAGTTTAATACCGAAGACGAATGGAAATGGGGCGACTGGCAATTGGATCTTCTTCTAACTCCCAATGCAGACATCTATCTTAGGTTTGTTGCAGGCGTGACTCCCAACGTAAACACCTTGGCTGGTAATCGCATTACGATGGACGCAAATGCTCCTTTGACTGAATGGAACACTCAGTGGACCATCCGACACGAGTTTGGCCATGTTCTTGGTTTACCAGATTGTTATGTTGAGTTTTATGATGGAAATTTAAAAGCCATGGTCAACTATCAGATCGATACGGAAAACCTCATGTGTAGTCGTGCGGGAAAAATGCAAGAAATTCATTATAATGAACTGAAAAGAGCTTACTTTAAACAATAAAGAGACACCTATTGACCAACCGATATGGGAAGGCTGAATATGCTTTCCCATGTCTCAAGAACTGAAAACAACTCTCAAGCTGGCTTTGCCGATTGTGCTCTCTCAACTGGGACAGTTGGGTTTCGGACTTATGGATACAGCCATGGTTGGCAGAATTGGAGCACTTCCTTTAAGTGCATCAGCCTTTGTTAATAACGTTATTAATATTCCTATGGTTTTTGCCCTTGGAGCGTCTGCAGCGACTGCTGTTTTAGTTTCCCAAAGCTTCGGGGAGAAGAATTACAAAAACTGTGGGAGACTTTTAAATAACGCTTTGGTTTTTGTCAGCATTCTTACCCTTCTTATGATTGCCCTCTTACTCAGACTAACTGACTCTTTATCAGTTTTTCAGCAGCCAGAAGAAGTGCTTAATGCATCGATCACCTATTATAAAACAATCAGCTGGTCCATATTGCCGTTCGTTTTATTTTTTGTTCTAAAACATTTTGCCGAAGCCACGTCTCATCCCTATATACCGCTATTATTTTTAGTTTTCGGATTGGTCGCAAATTTTATTCTTAATTACGTTTTAATTTACGGTCATTGGGGTTTTCCAGCAATGGGACTCGATGGTGCTGGTTATGCTACCCTTATTGCGCGCACTCTTGTTGTGATCGGGCTCTATACTTATGTTTTAAGAGCAAAGTTCTTTGAAAAATTTAAAACGTCCTTTCAGTTTGCACAGATTGATATTTTCGCGTTTAAAGACTTATGCCGTATCGGCATCCCCAGTGCATTTTCGTTTTTATTTGAGGTGGCAGCTTTTGCAGGAAGCGGAATCATGATGGGTTGGCTCGGAACCAAAACCTTAGCAGCACACCAAATTGCACTTCAGATTGCTTCAACTACATTCATGTGCGCCCTAGGCTTTGCTTTTGCCACCACCGTCCGCGTGGGACAGTTAAAGGGTGAAGAGAACTACCCTGGCCTCAGAAGAGCAGGTATTAATGCATTTACTTTTATTGGGATCACACTAGGTCTTGCTGGATTACTGGTTTTGATATTCCGCTTTCAACTTCCTAAAATATTTATCGCAGATTTGGAAGTTGAAATCATGGCTGCACAAATTTTGGTGGTCGTCTCGTTATTTCAGGTCGCAGATAGCGTACAGGCCGTTGCCATGTCGGCACTTCGCGGACTTCAAGATGTGAAGATCCCGACTCTCATCGCATTTGTTGCCTACTGGGTTGTAGCCCTGCCACTCGGATATTATCTTGCGTTTCATAAAGGGTATAACCACATGGGCGTCTGGTCCGCTTTAGGACTGAGCCTAGTGCTCTCTTCTGTCTTATTAGTGGCGAGATTCCTTCACAAAACCAAAAAGCTAGTCCGAGAATCGGAAATACTATAAGGTATTATTTAACGATCAAAGGTGCTCCGTCCCCTTTTTAAGAATTTAGGAAGAACTTAGGTAAGTATGGGAAGTAAAAAGAATTTTCTATTTCAAAAAGGGGGTCCGTCCCCACAAACGCTTCTTGAGTTTCTTAAGGAGCAAGTCGTTGGGGAAAAGAAAATCCGATTTTCGGATTCTCAGCTAACGGATTATATCAGAAAAGGCTTTGTCAAAATTGATGATCGCATTGAACGTCGTCCCGATCAAAAACTTCGCAATACACAGTTTGTTTCTATCGTTTTAAAAATTGAAGATATCAAAAAAGTCCAACGCCCACCGAAGTCCGAATTCACTCTTACCAAAGACATGATTCTTTTTGAAGACGACGATATAGTTATTGTTAACAAACCCTACGGGATTCCAACCCATGCCACCCTTGATCCTGATAGAGACTTCCTCGTTGCAGGCCTAAAAAGGTTTTTTAAAACACGAGATGGCAAAGTCCCGTACATTGGGCTTCATCATAGATTAGACAAAGACACGTCAGGAGTGGTTCTTTTTACGAAAAGGACTTCCGCAAATAAAGGAATCAGTGAGGTCTTTGAAAAACGCCAAATTGAAAAGACCTATATTGCAGCAGTCTTTAGTAAAAATTTAAAAAAGGAAAAATGGACGGTAGAAAATTATTTGGCACGAAAAGAAAACGCAAGAGTCATGGAAGCAGTTTCAAAGGACAAGGGTGATCATGCCATTACACATATTGAAGTTCTAAAGAAAGGTTCCAAGCACTCCTTGCTCACTGTTCGGCCAGTGACAGGCAGAACTCACCAAATCCGCATCCATCTGCTCGATAGCGGCGCTCCCATCCTCGGCGATATTATGTACTTCAAAGATGGCAGTGAACTCTACGATCGCTTATTTCTTCATGCCTATAAACTAAGGATAAGACATCCGAGTACAAAATTTATGTTAGAAGTTGAGGCGCCATTACCTAAAGAGTTTGAAGCACTTCTTTAAAATTTATTGTGAGATGCGCCCATCTGAGTGTGAAGACTCATCAATATATCTTTGGCTCTTTGGTTGTTCCATTGGGAGGGGTTGATGTTGCGGTACGCTTCAAGCTCCAACCGCAATAACGAAACCCCTTCTAGATACTCGAGATAAGATTGCTTATATCCTTCTAAAAACTCTGCACGCTTTTCAACGGGAATCATTTCTATTCGTGCTGTCATCATCATATCCTTGGCATGTAAAACAAGATGATTAAGAATTTTTTCGTACTTTGCGACGATATCAATGGTTTTTTCAAGCGCCTCAAAGTTTCTATAATCTTTTGCTGAAAGATACTTGCTCTCACCTCTTACATTAAGGCCTTCCACAAATTCTCTGATTTGATTTTCGAAATCTCGCATACGAATCATCACTACGCGCAAAGATTCGTTGTGACCGTTAACAAACTGAGGCTCTTTTTGTACCCTTCTTGTTACGACGTCTGAGTTTTCAAATAAACTCGAACAATGCGGACCCTTCGCAAGAGCCTGACCAGAAATAAGAACCACGCTGAGAACTAGGATTACGATTTTCAAAATATTACCCCATCAATTGAACTGTATAATGAATCGCTGGATTTCAATCCGCAACAAAAGAGCCATGGGTATGTAAAAAATGGTTTATGTCGAGACTACAGACAATAGAAAATTTAGTTTTTATCAATTGGCTTTCAGCTTTATAAGCGAGTTCAGTGACTCCAGGACTTTATGAAAGCACTCCTTCTGAGGGACGTGCCCACAATTATTAACAACAACAAGCTCTGATCCATGTGCCAGCTCAGCATAACTTCGCGCCCAATCGGTTGGGATCACCTCGTCCGAGTCTCCCCATAAAAATGAAACTGGTATTTTTATCTGGGGTAAAAGCGATTCAATAAAGTCAGCAGAACGAATGGATCTTAATTGCTCTATAACTGGTTGAGATTTTGCTCGCTCAGCGACTCGCTCAAAAATAAACTTAGGCACGTTCTTTGGTTTTGCGTAGATTTTTTTATAAAAATCTTCTGCGCCCTCAGCATCTGGATCTAGAAAGTAATCGACAACAGCGGAATAGTCTTTATTCAAACCGGCAGGAGCTATCAATAGCAAGCCCTTCACTTTCGGATTATTGAGCGCAACAAAAGTCGCAAGCCATCCACCATAGCTATTTCCTACGACATACCAGGAGTCACACCGAGGTAAGAAGTGATCTGTAACAAGTGACGCAAGATTTTGAATATTGTAATCTTCTTGATATTGTAATTTCGGAGTTTTCATTGCTCCTGGCAAATTTGGAGCGTACATGTGGAGTGGATAACTAAAATTATTTTCATCTTCGCTTAACATTTTACTCCAGGTCAGAGCAAAATCACCCAGACCATGCAGAAGCAATACACATTCGCACTCAGATGGATTTTCACAATTATTTTTCTCGAAGAAGTGAAATTTGTCGTCAACTCTCTCTGAAACTCCCGTCATTTTCATCTGAAGAACTGTGATTTTCTCGAATGATTCGATGGTAAAAAAATAAAAAACTAGACTAACTGATATAAATACAACTGCTAAGGACCAAAAAGTTCGATTCATTTTTGACAAACCCATTTAAGAACTCTTACCATTTGAACTCACATAAAAATAACACGACAACGGAGGACCCATGAAACTTACGGCAAAACTAGCTGCTTTACTTATTGTAGCTGCATTCTTTGTATCTTGCTCTTCGAAGCAAAAATCAACAACTGATACCACAGCGGCAACGCCAGCTCAAGCGACTGACGCAAAAAAAGACGCTAAAGCGGATGCAAAGAAAGACGGTGAAAAATCTACTACTGAAAAGCCAGCAGCAGCTGCGAGTGCAGGTGCAATGACTTGTAAGAATGGTTCTGACACAAGAACATTAGAAGTGGTAGCGAAGGACAGCGGATGTGAAGTCAGCTACACAAAGTTTGGTGAAACTACTACACCAGCATCTTCAGTCAATGGAACTGCTCACTGTGACTCTGTAAGAGATAGAATTAAAACAAATCTTGAGAACGCTGGATTCCAGTGCTCGTAATTATCTAGAAACGGAACTTACAAACGGTATAAATTTTTATGCCGTTTGGAGTTCTGACCTCAACTTCGTCATCAACTTTTTTCCCCAACAGTGCTCTTCCGATAGGTGATTTCCAACTCATCTTACCTTTTTCAGCATCAATTTCATCTTCGCCGACGATTTGATAAACAAAGCTTCGTGCTTCTTCGTCTTCGATTTCAACTGTTGCACCAAAAATAATTTTATCGGATTTAAGCTGACTGACATCGACAACTTCTGCACGAGAAAGTTTGTCATTGAGATACCCTAACCTACGATCAATTTCTCTTAGCCGACGTTTACCATAAATATAGTCTGCATTTTCGGATCGATCACCGTTACTAGCTGCCCACGCGACAGTCTCGACGAGCTTCGGGCGCTCATCATGAAATAGTTTTCGGTACTCGGCCCTCAGAGCCTCTGCGCCTTCTTTGGTGATATAGTTCTTGTCGCTCATATATTTTTTGGTCATTGATAGTTAGGGTTTAAAAAAAAAGCTTCCCCGTTAAGGGAAGCTTTCGAATTTCAAGATTAATATTTTAAAGCTTAGTAACGATCGCCACCGCGTCCGCCGCCGAATCCGCCACGTCCGCCGCCGCCACGTCCGCCACCGAATCCACCACGACCACCGCCGCCGCCGCCACCGCGACTTTCTTGTGGTTTCGCTTCAGATACTTTCAAAGCTCTACCTTGAAAGTCTTGACCGTTGAAACGATCGATAGAATCCATCGCTGCTTGATCATCTTCCATTTCCACAAAGCCAAAGCCTTTGCTTCTTCCAGAATCACGATCAGTGATTACTCTTGCAGAAGCTACAGTTCCTGCTTGTCCAAATAGTTGCTCAAGATCTTGATCTTGAACGTTGTAAGGTAAATTCCCTACATATAATTTCTTAGCCATTTAAAGGGCCTCCTGTTAATATCTCGCCAATACTTAAAGGCCCTGGGAAACGATTTGCGCGTACTCTTTTAGACCTGATCATGGACATGGCGATAATGTCCATTGATAAGGGTTTAGCACAGGTCTTCCTTGTTTAGAAGCACTTTCTATTGACCTAAATCAAAGGCCATAGGGATAATCGAATATATGAGAGTTAAACCGTGGCCCATCATTATAATTGCATTAGTTCACATTTTGGCCCCAGTTTTTAACGTGATTTTAAGCGCCACCCTAAACGGTGTCGAAGTTTTAGACTACTTAGAATTTCTTATTTATAACAAAAAACCCATTGAAAATATCTTCTGGATCGTTCTGCCTGTTGTAACTGGGCTTTCTATTTTGAGGTTTAGAAAATGGAGCTATTTTCTTCTCCTGACTTTTACTTCAGCGACTAGCATTTTGTTTTTATTTGAATGGATAGCGTCTCCGAAGTTCCCATTGGAAGTATTTGTTCTTTTAGAATCTGTGAATGTGATTATATTCATTTACTTTCTACTACCACCAGTACGAAATGTTTACCTGAACCCATCCCTAAGATGGTGGGAGCAAAAACCACGCTACTTAGTGGACTTTAAAACGCAGCTAGAGTCTAAGTCTACGGTTGCAAACGGTGTAATTAAAAATATATCCGTCGGAGGAGCATTAATCCAAACACCAATGCCGCTAAACCGCAGTGACATATTTGATATAAAATTTGAAGCGTTTCAAAAAGAGTATCAAATTCGCGCGCAAGTTATTTTTAAAGCAGACAATACGTTTGGCTCCTTCTTTATTAAAGTTTCTCCTTCACAAAAGGACCTTAATGAACTCATCGACAATTTGGTCATTCAAGGTTTTCCGTTAAGAACACCCGTCCCGACTTTGAAGCAAAGTTTTATCACTTGGATAAAAGAGCTTCTCCGCGGAAGAGGATTTGTTCCGCGACGGGAAAGACGAGATAGCTAGTGCTATTTTGGAACCTCAATTGAACCCAAAATGGGTATATATAATACAGGCTTTGTCATCCTTTCACAGTCTGATCTACACATATGTGTAGATGAATTTCCTGTGTAAAATCAGATACTTGGAGCGGTAAGAATGAATTTATGTGGTATTCTAAACAATTAAGCTATTGGTTAAATCGGACCGTCACAATATTATAACGACATAAATGTTAATAAAACTTTATTTATATGAAGTTGGTTTACCTACGAGGGTGAACTGAAGCAAACAAGGGAGTTAAAACATGAATAAAATATTACTGGTCGAAGATTCCGTTGATTCCTATCAGCTAGTCGAACACGCAATTGGTGCATCCAATGAATTGCATTGGGCTCAAAACCTACATGAGGCTATGCAATTAATTAGGCAACACCCTTTTGATCTTATTTTATTAGATGTTATGCTTCCAGATGGCGACGGTTTTAAGCTCTGTTCAGTACTACAAACAGACGAAACAATCGCACAAACTCCAGTTATATTTCTAACTGCAAAAAACTCAGTAACCGATAAAGTCTTAGGATTCTCGGTTGGCGCAGACGACTATATTCCAAAGCCGTTTGATCCGTTAGAGCTCAAAGCCAGAATTGAATCCAAATTACGTAAAAAACAAAGAGATGCCGTACAAGCAGACATCATAAAAATTGGTGAAATTGAAATTAACAAATCAACCCAATCAATTCGCTTTAAAGGCCAACCCGAAAGTGACCGAATCGAACTCACTCCTATTGAATTTAAAATTTTACTTATGTTTGCAAAATCCCCTGGAAAAGTTTTTTCTAGAGATGAAATCCTCAACCACGTCTGGGGAGAGAACGTTCATGTCTACACCCGGTCGGTCGATACCCACGTGAGTAAACTTCGCAAGAAGCTTGATCCTTACTCTGGTTATGTCCAGTCCGTTCATGGAAGTGGTTACCGCTTTCATGTAGAGAAAACTGAACCCGTTTTCAAGGCCGCAGAAGTTAACGGCATTGCGCAACTCTATTAAAGTAATTTGCGGAATTTTGGTACTCAAATTACAGGATCTTTGGTATATTCAAGTTGTATCAAGAAATGCTGTGTAAGCTGTAAATAAGAGAGCCCAAAAGGGCTCTCTTCAATTCTCAAAAAGGAGGAACAATGAATATCGATATCGGAATACCAGACGGCTCAAGAAAGGAAATTTCTGAAGGACTGTCGTCTTTATTAGCTGACTCTTATACTTTATATCTCAAAACACACAACTATCATTGGAACGTCACAGGCCCAATGTTTCAGACTCTCCACCTCATGTTTGAAACTCAATACAGTGAACTCGCAACTGCCATTGATGATATTGCAGAAAGAATTCGTGCGCTCGGATACTACGCACCTGGAACTTACAAGCAATATGCAAAACTCAGTAGCGTAAAAGAAGATGATGAAATTCCATCTGCTCATAACATGATCCAAGCTTTGTTAGAAGCTCACGAAACTGTCGCAAAGACTGCCCGTTCAGTATTTCCAGCTGCAGAAAAAGGAAATGACGAAGCAACGATCGACCTTTTAACTCAAAGAATTCAGTTGCACGAAAAAACAGCTTGGATGCTAAGAAGCTTAGTTGCTGAGTAAGTTCATTTCGATCCTGACACACTCAAGTAGGATGCATTAAACCTTTCAGTGCGACATAAAATCATTATTCATGGAGTATAACCGTCTGTCTTTCGAATTCGATTGACAGTGGCTCCATGTTTTTGAAAATTGTAACTGTATGAATTCATCCTATTTGACGCAGCTTATTCCTGTTCCTCAATGGCCCTCTATCGAATCTCTAATTGGCCTTTTTCTCTGGGACGCATGGAGTGAGCTTTTTATTTACTTAATCACAGGCATCGGCGTCTTAGTAGCGATCACTGCTTGGGGCTACTTTAAAGATTTAAAAGACAGAACCCGCTTTTATTTTGTACTTGTTGCTTTTGCATTAGCCATGGCGGGAGTAGTTACTTTTGATAATCTGATTTTATTGTTCGTAGCTTGGGAACTAACCAGTTTTTTATCTTATTTTCTTATTACATTCAAAGGCACATCTCCTGAAGCACGGCTTGGCGGACAACAAAGTTTACTTGTTACAGCCTTAGGCGGCCTCTGTTTCTTGGGAGCAATTATTCTTTTAGGCTTAACTGAAAACGCATGGACATTGTCCTCGGCAATAAGTGTGGACCTCGCTACCAATCCGTCTGGCCCGTGGATTGCGACTCTACTCATTTTAGGCGCTATCACAAAATCGGCGCAATTCCCTTTTCACTTTTGGTTGGCCAAGGCAATGACGGCACCCACTCCTGCAAGCGCATATTTGCATTCGGCAACTATGGTAAAAGCAGGCGTTTATTTGCTATATAGACTCTGGCCCATGTTAAGCACTCTTGATCATGTTGCATGGATTGTGTTTGCCATAGGGTTCATCACATTTGCGTGGGGCACCTTCGTCTCACTCTTGCAACTTGATTTAAAAGGCGTGTTGGCAGGGACTACCGTTGCTCATCTTGGACTCATGGTCGCAATGATCGCATGGCCCAACCATGACCTTACAGAAGCATTATTTGCATTGGTTCTCTCCCATGCTGTTTATAAAGCGGGGCTCTTTTTATTTAGCGGTGTCATTGAGAGGCTCTCAGGTACGCGACAGATCAACCTAATGAACGGTCTTCGATCACAATCACCTTTTGTATTTGGAGTGGGCTTAATCTTAGCTGGAGCGAATCTTGGACTGCCAGGTACGTTGGCTTACCACGCAAAAAGCTTAATACAATTGCCTATGTCCTGGAAGCTCGCCGTCACACTTGGTTTTTTAATTTTGGGAAAGGCAGGATTGTTAGTCGCAGTTCGTCCGTTCTTAGGCACACCTAAAGCCAATACCACCAAAAAGAATTTAGATATGATGTGGTTTTCTCCACTTGTCTTGGGAGTCTTCTCTTGGGCATCGATCCCACTACTTGGATGGAAGTCTGATTTTGCATGGAAAAATTTAGTCCTAGCATTAGGAGCAGCTGCTATAGCTATCGCGCTTTTAAGAAGGTGGAAGCCAAGCTGGCCAACGCACTTAAGCAAAATGCCTTGGCCGAATGGGTCTGCGCTTTTCAATCAGATTTGGTACGCCCATCTGCATTTCGCAAAAATTTTACGTAATATTGTTCAGCCGAAATTATTAAGCCTTTATATTTTGACAGTGATGTCAGCGTTTATGGTCGGTATTTTATCTCTTTCCAGTTCAACAAACTCTGCGACTCTGAGTATGCTGTTCAAAGATATCCCTTGGAACGACGTCTTTGTGTGGCTTTGTCTCGGTAAGGTTATCGCTACACTTCTAATAATCAGAACATCTGTGCCTATCCAGGCTGTTCTTTTTCTGGGGTTGGTGGGCTATCTTTTCGCATTAGTTTTAGCTTTCGCTGGAGCACCTGATCTAGCAATGACACAATTCTCAGTCGAAACGTTAAGTGTACTCGTACTCCTATATGCTATCAAAGGAGTGGGAAGCCTTCGATCTCATAAGTTTTTATTAAGAGGTGCTAGCATCATTGTTAGTGTCGTTGTTGGAACAGCGGTTACTCTTGCGACGGCTTCAGCATCGTTAACAACCCAGGCCTCACGCCTGCGTGAATATTTTTCTGAGACGAGTTGGTTGGAAGCGCACGGAAGAAATGTCGTAAATGTCATCTTAGTTGATTTCCGCGCTCTCGATACCATGGGAGAAATAACCGTCCTTGGAATAGTTACCTTAGGAATTTATATTCTTCTATCACCAGTAATAAAGAGGTCTAACCGATGAAGTCTTCATTAATTTTTAAAACGGGAATGAAGATTTTGACACCACTGTTGCTTATCGGCTCTTTAATCATTTTTTGGCGCGGTCATCAACTTCCTGGCGGTGGGTTTATAGGTGGATTAGTCGCAGGTGCTGCGCTCGCGGCATATTCCTTCTGCTATGGAAAGAATGCAGTCCTAATGCTCATTCGTATTCACCCGCTCGGCCTGATGTTCATAGGGCTTGCCTGTGCCGTGGTAAGTGGTTTCATTGGCATATTCGCACAGACAGAACCCTTTAAAGGCCTCTGGATTGAGGTTGCGTGGATTGGGAAACTAGGCACGCCATTGCTATTCGACTTAGGTGTATATTTATTAGTTGCGGGTTTTGTCGCAACCTTGACCACTAAAGCGCTGCAAACGGAGGAAACGTGATTAGTTTTTTAAGTTTGGCTTGTGGAGCAATGGCTGCAGGAGGAACATACTTGCTTTTGCGCTTGAGGCTTTTCGACTTTTTAATCGGTGTCACACTCATTGGACATGCGGTTAATTTATCTATTTTCGTCGCATCCACCCCAAAAAGTGGGAAAGCTCCTATCATCGACTTTAACCAGACAGTTTTATCCTCTATGGCAGTCGACCCTGTTCCTCAGGCGTTAATTTTAACCGCTATCGTAATTAGCTTCGGAACAACGGCACTTCTTGCCGTTCTTCTTTCGTCTTCAATGAAAAAATCGCAGCTTCATGAAGTCGAGTATGATAGGGAGATGCAATAATGGTTACGCTTCCTGTTTTATTAGCTTTAACCCTATCGATTTTCTCATATTTATTCAAAAACTGGAGGTTCGGTAATCTTGCTCTCGTACTGGGAAGTTTCTTACAAGTCATATTGGCGAGTTGGTTCGTCTACTTAACTTATAATGGCCAAATTCTTCAGACTTCGGTAGGCGGATGGGCACCTCCATTTGGAATCTCGTTTTATGTCGATAGTTTGTCCGCTTTAATGTTGTGGATCAGTTCCTTTTTGTTTTTTGTTGTCCATGTCTACTCACTTGCTAGCCCCGAATCAAACCACCGATTCTGGGCGCACAACGCTTGCTGGAATACACTCGCCGCGGGAGTATATGGAGCATTTGCTACAAACGATCTATTCAATCTTTTTGTTTGGTTTGAGGTACTATTACTTTCATCCTATGTGTTATTTTCTTGGTCCTTTGCGGGCGAACAGACAAGTAAAACATCGCAAAGAGAATCTCGAAAAGGTCTCATATCATATATCGTGTTAAATATTTTGGGATCATCAATATTTCTATTTGGGCTTGCTTTACTTTATAGCTCCACAGGTACTCTCAACTTCAGTGATATTATTCGTTTAACTCACTCGGAAACTTCCTCATCCATTCGGCTTGCTGGATTTTGCCTAGCATTTGCGTTTGCGATGAAAGCAGGGTTCTTTCCTTTATTTAACTGGCTACCAGCATCGTATCCTGTGGGTCCGATTTCTAGCGTAGCGCTTTTTGCAGGACTTTTAACAAAGGTCGGAATTTACGCTCTAATAAGGTTCTTTCTGCCCTCGTCGGCACTGTCTGCAGATTGGATTTTCACCATAGCAATGATAAGCGCAAACTTGACCATGCTCTTGGGTGTTTACGGGGCTGCAACTCATCAATCACTGCGACGAATATTATCATTTCATATTATTAGCCAGGTGGGCTATATGGCCCTGGGTTTTGCAATAGGTTCTGCAGCCGCCCTTTCAGCAACGATTTTTTATCTCCTTCACCACATGGTTGTTAAGACAAACCTATTTTTAATTGCGGGTGCGGTTACAAAAGTTCGCAAAACCGACGAGTTAAAAGATCTTGGTGGAGTTCTTTATACCAATCCATTTATAGCCATAGCTTTTGCAATATCAGCTCTTTCTCTTGCAGGCGCACCGCCTTTTTCTGGTTTTTGGGCCAAGTTTTTTATATTATATTCAAGCGCCCAAGCAGGTGCATATTGGGGATTAGGAATAGGACTTTTTGTTGGCCTCTTAACACTGTTTTCTATGTTGAAAATATGGAATGAGGCTTTTTTAAAGAAACCGCCCAAAGAGATAGAGAAAATTAAAGTACCTTATGCATACTCCGTTGCAATTATGCTCTTAACGGTATGGACAGTTGGACTTGGCCTCTTTCCATCGGCACTAACTGTAATTTCTGATTTTGCTGCCACTCAAGTGACAAACACGAGTAATTATCTTCAAATGCTAGGCGAGGTACCAAAGTGATCATCGCAAGAATTATTTCCTTATTACTATTTTTTTTAAAAGAAGTTGTTTTAGCGAATTTGCAAATTGCGCGGCTCGTATTCTGGAATCCACTCAAAATAAAGCCTGCGTTTATTGAAGTTCCTTTAGACATCAAATCTGATTACGGTATCTTTTTTTTGAGCTCGATGATTACGTTAACACCAGGCACATTGAGTATTGAGGTATCAAAAGAGAAAACAATTCTTTTTGTACACGTCACTCACGCAGAAGATCCAGAGGCGGTTGTGCGATCAATAAAAAACGGTTTTGAAAGACGTCTTAGGGAGGTCGGATGTTAAGTACGGTTTTAACTTACTCTTTTATAACAATGCTAATTGCGCTTTTATTTGCAATTCTCCGACTCTTTCAAGGCCCTGGATTGGTTGATCGTATTATTATATTTGATCTATTCACGTCCATTGCAATAGGTCTTATGGGTATTTCTTTTATGTGGTTAGAAGCATCCATCATGCTTGATATTGCGCTTCTCATTAGCGTCATTGCGTTTGTCGCAACCCTGGGATTTGCAAAATATGTTGAGACCCGGAGGTCGGAACAATGAAGGATATACTTATTACGGTTTTTCTCGCAGGTGGAGTTGGGTTTGTTCTGCTAGCAGCTCTTGGTGCTTTACGTTTTCAAGATGCATTAACAAGAATGGCAGCAGTGTCTAAAGCATCTACCCTAGGATTAACTTTGATATTTACAGGAGTTGCGATCCACGCGTTTTCGGTCACTGAAGTTCTCAAAGCATTAGCAACCATCGTAATTTTATGGATTTCAGCTCCTATTGCGGCCCATCTATTAGGGCGTGCAGCTGTCCTAACCGATGAAAAATTAATGTCTCAAACCCAGAATCCTGAGTTAGCCGAAAAGATCAAAAAACAATAAAAGATTTGTAGCAGCGAGTTTAAGCTGCTACTTGATTTTTCTGACCGCAATGTGGACAGAATTTATGTTGGGCTGAAATCGGACCAGAGCAAGCTGTACATTCCAAATCACCAGAGATTTTCTTTTCTTCAACCTCTTCGACCATTTTAATAAAGCCGCGCTCGTTCCATAAGTCAATTTCGTTAATCACTTCCCAGAATCTGTGGTTGCGTTTAAACTCTTCTCTATCAAACGAGAGAACAACCTTCTCACCTTTTGATTTTTTTTGTGTGAAGAGTCCTTTTTTTTCTAAAAGCTCAAAGTGATTGGTCTTAAGTTCAATTCCGAATTTATCTTTCATTTCAGCAAAGAGTTGCTCATAGTCTAAATTTACAGCTCTTTTGTGATCGATTTCTGCATTTTCACTTAAAGCAACAAGAGCACCTGCAATCTTCATTGCAAGTCGATCAACAATAATGATCTCGCTTCTTCCAGGCTTGTAGAACTGATATTGGTAAAAATCAGAAAACTCTTCGATAAGCTTTACATCAAAGAACTTGATATCAGAAAACTCTTCTTCGCCTTCGTCATTTTCGGTGTAAACCATTTCTGCATATTTTAGCTTGGTCAAAATTTCAATGACAGAGTAAACACGAGAATGCGGCTCTAAAAAGATGCGATTGGCGTAAAGTTTCAGTGTGTTCCAAGAAACAAGAACGTGGTCGTCTTTTTTGGTGCCCGTCATGTTCGCTGTCATGTAAATGGTAGCAAAAATTTTTGCGATAAATTTGTGACCGCAAGGAATGCTATCGTGTTCCATTTTTATAGACTGTAGAGCCTTGCGGGTATCAGTTAAAGCGTCGACAACGCCTTTAGTGACTCCTTTAACAACGCCACTTAAGTTTGCAAACATGGGTGCAAGCAACCTTACGGGAACTTCGAGGTAAGTGACTTCATTAGCTGCAAGGGCTGAGAATGGAAGCTTCGCCTGACCAAAGAGAGCTTTCTCTCCAATGATTTGACCCGCTTTTAAAACACCCAGTTCAATTTTTTTATTACTACGCTCAATAAACAAGGTCATCCGACCTGTCTGAATGAGATAGATGTTTTCGATCGTCTCGCCCTCACGAACTAAGACTTCACCTTTTTTGAGTTTTTTAGAATTTTCCACGTCTTACTATCGGCTTTCTGAGTAAAGGTGTTAAGTCGTGAACTGAACAAACCTTATTGAAAGAGGTGATGACAAGATCTAGCCGCAGATCGTATCTCACTTTGGGATTTTCGTAGGCGAACCTCGGGTTTTAATAGTAAAGCGTAATCCTTAAACTCTACCTTCGTCTCGCCCTGTTCAGTACTGACACTCTCCGTATAGAAAGTTGTTTTTGGCCTATCGATGGCTCGTCTAAGGGCTGAGCGAACTGATAAGTTAAATCCCTTTAAGGCCTGATTAACGCGGTCCCTGTTTTGATTCAAAGTTTCTTTATCTAAAACTTTCAAATACTCAACAAACTCTTTTCCGTTGGAGTTTTTTCTAAAACCCATTGTCAAATAAGGTTTCTGATCAGCAGATCTCATTACTATTTCACGGGTGATATGATCCGTGTCTGTGTTGTAATTAAGAATCGTATCTCGGTTGGAGTTAACAATCTCAGCGAGACGGTCTTTGGATTCAAATATTTTTTGTGCAGCCTCTTGGAGATGGAGCTTATTTGAAACAGTGCCTGACACCTTCACCGCCACAACACGAATTCCTGACATGAGTCTTTGCATAGGGCGTGTCGGACTGATTGCAAATAACAAAATACAGAGTGGATCTAACCCTGGAATAGAAATGATTGCTCCAACAGAACCAATGAATAGTTTTGCACTATTGCCCAACCCTAAATCATTTGCGATGAAAACGCCGACGGGTCCGCTCATCATTTCAACGGTATGGGACATAAAGTAAAAAGATGCTAACACGGGAAAGTTTCGGATGTATTCGCTCTTTCCGTTGTCCTGATAGTACTTCATTTGCGTCCAGCGATGGGTGTCCATCGAGATTCTTGCAAGGTTAAAGTTGTCCAACCATTGTGCTAAGAGTTTTCTCACCTTGGAGTTTGTCTCAAGGTCATTTGACTCTTCAATCTCATGGTGGAACTGATCAAGAAGTGCTTTGATCTCTTGATTACTTTTATCGGAAGGATCGTTAGCCCACGCTAAAGGCGATATTGAAATTTGAAAAAAGAAAGTACTGATGATGAATAACTTAAAAAAATAGGACATCTTTTATTAGCTCCGCTTGTAAGGCTTTGCATCCTAAGAGATGTCCCAATTTAAACACAAGGAATTTTCGGTTTTATCAGCTAGCTTTCAACATGCTTCTACGAAGCTAACATGCCTTCGCGAAGTGCTTTTCTCCAACTATTGCGCTGATGACTTCGAAAGATCCTCTTCTCTCGTCGAAAGATTTTCTTGATAGCTTCTACACACGCGTTCATCGCGATGTAAAAATTCTCGTCTTTTTTCTCGACAAAGTAATGGCGCTTTTTCACACCCTCAATCTCAACCGCGACTCTAAATAAATCCTTTCCTGGTTGGTTTTGGGAGTTTAGGCATTCAACCCAGACCCTAAAGTGCGCCTTCCTTGATGGAATAATATCCAACAGGTTTTCAAACTGATTCTTTATATATGTCTCGACCGCCTCGGACCGAGCCATTTTAATAAATCGAATTTGCGCTAACATGTTTCACCTCCACGTAAAGGGTTGTTTGTTCTTATATTTTCGCCCTTTAAAGACACTTCGTAAACCCAATGTATGTGTCATTTAATACACAACCACACTGTAATTAAGACACAGTTAAGCTCTTAATTTGACGGGTTTTACGCGCATTGCTATACGGGGCAGGTTCGTAAATCTGTGGGTTAATTCATCTTTTAAAGGGGTAACTATGCAATTTTCTAAAATTGCTGTTTTCGTGACACTTTCACTAACTCTTGTTTTTTCCTTATCAATTAATGCCGAAACTAAATATCCGATTTATAGGGGACATGGTGTTGAGAATATTAATTTGGATAACAAGTCGTCGCTGGGAGAATCATACACAAAGCTTTCAATTCACTCTGGTTCATTAATTCAAAATGCAATTTGGGAAAACCAACTCAATCTCCGAGATGAAATTTACGATGCACTTGGCGGTTACAAAATATCGGGAACCCTTCTTGATAATGAACTTTTAAACGATAACCTTTACTTCCGTTACCGCCCTTCTTTTCAACCACAAAGAATTGTTCGTATTCTTAATAACTACCGATCTATCTCTGATAACGAAGAACTAAAGACCCAATACATGGTTTCAAACGCAATGAACTTCCATAATGAAGTTTGGATTGGCTCTCACCTCACCAATTTAACAAGCGTTGATGTTATGAATGCAAAAACCTCAATCTCTGTACAGAAAGTTAACTTTGTAAATTCACTTCAAGACTATAACGACAATAAGCCGGAAACTCTTTTATCCCATTATATTGATAACAGTAAAAACTTTGATGACTACGTAAAGGCACAAGAAAAAGAACAATCTCGCATTTTCTTTAAGGGATTTTTTGATCCATACCGTATTGGAAAACGTTTTGTAACGATCAATACACAAAAAATAAAAACTGATCCCTTCTTTAGAAACGGCGATGTTATCATCAGAAGACATTCAAGAAAATACGGTCCTGGCGTTAGCTTATCCAAAGGATTAGCTGAACTCGGGTACCACGTTCACAGTCACCAACACGTCGCAGTTGGAGTAAAAAAAGAAAGCGACCAACATTATCTTGTTAAAATCGAACTCGATGAGGGGTTCGGGCATGAAATGTCATTTAATGTGGGCATTCCAGTCATATCTTACAAACCTCATAGAACGCGTAGTGAGCGTAAAACAAAAATCATATCTGAAGTACTTTACCGGTTTGATTTAACAAATCCTGAAGCAATTCGTCAGTTAGACAACGTTCTTTCAACCTACGAAAACGTTCTGACTCCTTCACAGTACTACGCTGGTTTAGTAGCTAAGATTAATGAAGTTCCAGGCGTCGTTGATCAACTTTTAGAAACACGCCAATCATCCCTGCAACCGAAGCAAAAATTTACGAGCAAGACAGAGCTAGGATTTTTTGCACACAGAAGACTCAAGTCACATGAAGTGAACTCAAAGACTGCTTATCCGAACGACAACGAGCCGCAACGTCATGTATTGGGCGAAACGCAAAGATTCAAAAGCACGCGTGTTCGTCTGGTAAGTTTTGAGTCTAGCGAAGATTCAAGACGCCGCTTTAGAATTCTCACGCAGAAGTTAACAAAAGGATACAAAACCGATCTTGGTTTTGAATACGCATTTGATGACTCAAGAACAAGTGAGCGGGAATACAACACATACCTTACAATTATCCGCAGAGGTCTGTTCCTAGACACCCACGTCAACGGTACTGAAGCTCAAAAACTCAAAGAAATTCTTGATCAACGTCTTCAAGACAAAACAAAATCTAAAGATCAACAGTCGGCTTCTGCGTCGATATACTTTTCTCAAAACTTTGTTCGAAAAGTAGTATCAAAGTCTCAACAGGAGTTCCAAGCTGTCTTAGCCCAACTTATATTGGGAGCAGGACATGACTGGGCTGATTTAAAGAAAATCGGTATAAACAACGGTCCCGAAGACTGTCGTTCACGCCTTGATAAGGAGTTTGTAAATATCCTTTTAGGTGGCGGTCGAATTTCTTGTATCCGAGCGCTGAATCTTGCAAATGAAATTGTAAATACTTTCACGACCGCAAAAAGATCAAAGGACTACGAAAACGTAGCACTCTCTATTGCCAATCTTGTGAAAGATCATGATATGCGTCCTTACATCCCAATGCTAATGCTCAAAGTCGGGTTACTTGAAGGCTTCAATAAAGACAACCTCCCCGTCTTTTCAAAGCTCGATGAAGCTTTTGAGAAAGGCGAAGTTGAAATGAATTTGGCATTTGTTGGAAAAGGGATTCGTGGAACAATTTATGAACAAGTCGGCGAAGTGATTTCACTGACCCCTTACGAATATTCGTCGGATTTCTCTTTAGACACACCAGCAAGCAGCACTCCCATTATTATTCGTGCTGAAATGGCAACAGACAGACAAAAGCTTTTCCTGCAATTTGATAGTTTAGCACAAGCTAATGAAGGTTATATCTTACGAGGTGTAGTCTCAAAATACAGAATGATTAGAAACGACACTCCGCAGGCACTCGTTGAAGCAAAAGATCTCCGCTCGCAGGAAATGTATGGCGATAATAATAAAGTAGCGTTTTTTAGATCGACCGTTGAAATTCCGCTCATCCAAGAACTACAAAGACGAGAAGACAGTATTCTTCAGTTTTGGATCGAAGATGACTCTGGCACAAGAGTGACGGAGCCTTTCTCTATAAAATTTAAGCTGTAAAGCTCTCTTTACAGCTAATTTACGCTTAAAAAATTAGTCAATTTGCGTAAAAGCTGATTTCATTGTTGATGTCATGAATCCTCAATAATATTGTTAGTTTATATTTTAAATTAACAAGGATAAATCATGCGGATTACTGACGACAACGTGGACACATTTTCGCCAATCAAATTTCAAAATGCCTTTGATGACAGCAAGGTCATTGTTAAGGATAAACCCAGTGACGAATCTGTTCCTATGGACGTGCTATTTGTTGGAGCAGGCCCTGCAGGTCTCTCAGGTGCAATTGAGCTGACAAAACTCATGCAAAAAGAGCGTGAGACTAACCCAGACTTCCCAGAACTCCAAATTGGAGTTTTAGAAAAGGCTGCTGGTCTTGGAGAGCACAACCTCTCAGGCGCAGTTTTAAATCCGATTGCACTCAAAGAGCTTTTTCCCGATTTAGATCTTAAAGATGCGCCTTTATACAACAAGGTAGAAAAAGATGAAGTGTACGTTCTGACAAAGTCCACTGCGATGCCAATTCCAACTCCGCCGCCAATGCATAACAAGGGAAACTACGTTGTTTCGATCTGCGAACTCGTAAGATGGCTTGGTGAAAAAGCGGAAGCAATGGGCGTTAATATTTTTGCAGGGTTCCCAGCAGATTCCCTTCTCGTAGAAAATGACAAAGTTTTAGGAGTAAGAACTACGCCAACGGGTCTTAACCGTGATGGATCACCATCTAGTTCCTATATGCCGCCAACCGATCTCACCGCGAACGTCACTGTTCTCACAGAAGGGACTCGCGGCAATTTAACTCAAGGTTATTTAAAATGGCAGAACCTTCAGAGTAAAAATCCACAGATCTATGCTCTGGGTGTAAAAGAACTTTGGGAAACTAAAAATGTTCCTAAGGGCGTTGTGCACACCTTAGGTTATCCAGTTCCAACAAGCGCCTTTGGAGGAAGCTTCCTTTATCCTATGGGCGATAATATGGTTTCTTTAGGACTTGTTGTGGGTCTTGATTATAAAGATCACAATTTGGATGTTCATGCGCTTCTTCAAGAGATGAAGGAGCACCCGCTTATTAGAAAGTACATCGATGGTGGAAAGCTTGTGGAATGGGGTGCAAAAACAATCCCTGAAGGGGGTTACTACGCGCTTCCAAGTAGACTCCATGGTGATGGAATCCTTCTGGCGGGTGACTGTGTGGGAATGGTCAACGTCCCACGCCTCAAAGGGATTCACTATGCAATGAAGTCTGGCATTCTCGCTGCCCGTGCGATTTTTGAAGCTGTTAAACGAGGCGACTATTCCGCAAAAACTTTAGCATCCTATGATGAATCTATTAAAAATAGCTATATCTGGAAAGACCTCTATGAAACGCGCAATATGAGACTTGCCTTTAAGTCTGGCTTCTTTAGTGGTGGATTTAAAGCGGGCTTAATGACTCTCACCAAAGGCACATTCCCTGGCGGATTTATTAAAGCAGAAGAAGACGCTCATGATAAAAAACAGGTTTCATCAAAGCCCGTTCCGAAACCAAAACTCAGTAAAGTAGATGCAGTTTTCTTAGCGGGAAACAAAACACGCGACGACATTCCGTCACATTTAAAAATCGATAAAGAAATTCCTAAAGCCGTCGCTGAGATGTACACACATCTTTGTCCAGCTGGAGTTTATGAAATCAATGGTGATGAGCTTGTTATCAATGCACCAAACTGCATTGACTGCAAAGCCACCGACGTCATCGGTCCAAGATGGACTCCGCGCGAAGGCGGCTCAGGCCCGTCTTACCGAAAGATGTAGTTTAAATACTAGTACTTAAACATATAGTCTTTGACCTTATTGAAGGGCTCGAGGGTGAGATCAAGAGCCTCTCTGATATGGGATGTTTCAATTGTCGGGCTCTCTGCCAGGTCTGCTATGGTTCTGGATACTCGCAAAAGTGATTGGTATCTGCGATGGGAGCTTCCGATACTAGGAAGTAAGAACTCTCTATCAAATTCTCCGATATGTTTTTCGATCACGGCGACGTCGAGATACTGATTCGGAACCTGTTGGTCCCGCTCTGCTTGTCTAAACTCGATGGCCCTTTGAATATCGTTTAAAAGACTTTTTGCAGGAATTGAGTTCTCCCCCGTCCACTCGTGACTTAGTGATAAAATTGAAAATCTGTCCATCATGGGTCCTGAGAGTTTTTGAAGTCTAGAGTGACAGTAACGAATACGGCCCCTGCATTCGAAGTTGGCCTCTGGCACCAGTTGCCCGCAAGGGCAGAGGTTTGTCGTTGCCATCAATAGAAATTTTGCTGGGAAAATACTCACATTGCCAGTTCTTGAAATTGTGATTTTTCCGCTTTCCATGGGCTCCCTTAGAGCTTCTTGGACGTGGCTATCGAATTCTAAAAACTCATCCATGATAAGAGTTCCGCCGTTGGCTCGTGTGATTTCACCTGGCCTAGGAGTTGGACCCCCACCGATCATAGCAAGTGCCGTCGAGGTATGATGGGGCGATACCACTGGCCGCCAGTCGATGGGGATCCCAAAATATCTAGAAATTTTTTGATAAGTTTTTAAATCTTTATAAGTTGGATCTTCAAGCAAGGTGCTCGCAATAAGGGCCACTGTGGTTTTTCCAGTCCCAGGCGGGCCCGCAACAATTACGGGATGTTCACCTGCTGCGACGATTTTTATCAGCTCAGCTTGAGATTTTTTAATTTTAAAATCTGGAGTTTTAGGACGTTTCATCGATACAAATTCATCGGTTCGTTCCCAGAAAATGGGTGTTGCGATATCTCTTAAAGAACTTAAAGAATAGACATCAAACCCTTGAGATGACTTTAGTTTACCAGTATAAAATCTTGCAGCCCTTGGATCATCGAGATCATCAAAGTCATCGGGAATTAACACATCCCCTTTTAACGTGAGTTCCCCATAAAGCGCGATGCTATCAACTTCAGGCCTTGCCGCACCACCGATCTCCCACAGAATTCCCGCTGCTACGGCAAGATCAATTCCGCGAGAACTCTTTTTTAAATAGTTTGGTTTTAATTGAACGATAATTTGTTTGGATTTTGGCAAATTAAATCCACAGTGCTTCAGCGCTGACTGAATACGCAAAATACTTTCTTTAATGGCGGCATCAGGAAGACCAAGAAACTGAATCTTTGGAAGGCCTGGCGTTAAACTCACTTCGACCTCAACGGATCGAAGACCTAAGCTATCACGAATGTAGGATTGAATTTTCATATCTTTCTAGATATGCAAACTTCATGTGCCACTTTAAGTATTGTATTTAAGAGTTCGCGTTCTGAAGTCGAACTCATGAACGAGCTAAAACCATGATTCGGACAAATTTAAATGTCTTTGATGCTTGAAAGTGGATGGTGATCTTCAATAGTTTTAGCAAGCTTGTTTGTACTCACCGATGTGTAGATCTGAGTTGTCTGAAGGCTTGAATGCCCTAAAAGCATTTGGATTGATCGTAGATCAGCACCTGACTCTAATAAAGCGGTTGCGCAGCCGTGTCGGAATTGATGTGGGCTCACCGCTTGCTTAAACCCTGCACGCTTAGACCAAGCTGATAACCATCGCCAAATATCCACGCGGCTTGGACGGTTTCCACGATCGTTAATGAAAATACTTTGCGTATTGTCTTTAATAATTTTAGGTCTTATTTGCTCAAGATAAACCTTAAGTTCAGCCCGTAAGTGCTCAGTAAGTGGAACAATTCGCTCTTTATTCCCTTTGCCTGTAAACACCACATAGCTTTCAGTTTCATTAAAGTCTTTTAAATCTAAATCGATCAACTCTGACACCCTACAACCCGATCCAAACAACATCAAAAGAGTCATCTGATTTCTGGCAGACCGATAAGGATCATCAGTTTTGCAAGCTTCATAGAGCGCATCGAAGTCTGATTTTGTTAAAATATTTGGTAGTTTGTTTTTGACCTTAGGAAGTTTTAATTCTCGAAGCTCTGGACTTTGAAGCCCCTGATCCTCACAAAACTTAAAGTAAGTTCTCAGACTTGAGATCATCCGCGCCTGTGACCGCGCACCTAATCCCTGCTCCTTCATGAACTGATAGAATCCAGGAATGCTTGAAGACTTCTTGCGATAGCCCGCATAGAGTTCTAAGTCTCGACGATAGGCCATAACAGTGTTGTTTGAACGACCACGCACATTTTGTAGTTCATCAAAGAACTCAACCCATAAAGGCAACATGGCAATATTAGATGAAAAGATTCATGGGATGGCAAGTAAAAATAAAAAGAGCCAAAGTGTACAACTTTGGCTCTTGATTTGAGGTCTTAAAATACCTTAGTTAAAGATTGTAGGACAGCCTGTGATGTTTGCATTCACAAACATTTTGCGCGACCCATCTTGTAAGTACTGATTTGTGAACCAAGCTCTTTCTATGTAGACATCGAGTGGATAGTATCCACCAACTGCTTGCAATCGAATCTGATAGAAGTCACCGTTTTGGAAATAACCTGGCTGAATTGTTTGTAAAACATATTGGCCTGGCGGGACTGAACATCCAGCAGATTGTCCGTTAACCCAGAGAGTACCCATTGCACCAACTTGGCCGCCATTTTGACCAGCAAAAGTTAATTGCATTGTAAGAACTCCGTCGCCGCTGACTGCAACGCCGTTTCCTAAGTGCCCACCTTGACCAGGAACTCCGAAACCTGGAATTCCAAAGCCTGGGTAGCCGTGGTTATTACCTTTGTCCTTACTACATGCGTTCATATTGACCGCAACAAAAGCTAGGATCAGGAAACCTACTAGTGTGAAAAGCTTTTTAATATGTTGTTGCTTCATAACTACCTACCTTAATTAATCCAAATTCACGTTTAAAGCTGCATTTAAATCCATATTCGTAAATGTAAAGAGCTGCTTGTAACCTGGTCCGCTATATTCGCTTGGTCTTGATCCAAATCCAGGCACGTCTATAATGTCGGGTCTCACATGACCGTCATGTAAATAAGCTCTGCAATCGTATGGTCCAAGAGAGATATTCCAACACTTCTGCTGTGACTGAACGTTACACTGAGGAAGCATATACGGAGGAGGGTTGGCACAAATTCCTGCATCAAAGTTTCTAAAATAAACTCTACCCTTGTACTTAGTTTCTAAGTCATTAATGTTAATTGGTTCAATAGACACAATGACTGAACCTAAACCATCTTGGAAAAATAATTTTAATTTTTTATCAACGCCACCAGTTGCATAGAACTTGTTGTAGCGTGTATCGTGCTCAGAAGTTCCTGATTCAAAGTTACCGCTAATAGTTCCCCAAGTGCCGTCTTCATATATAATTTTAAAAGTTCCACCGTATTGTTTTGGTTTTCCAGTATCTGCAACGTTGAATACATCTAAAGTTACACGAAGGTTTTTCGGATCATTGATTCGCCTTCCTGCATATTCCTCTAATAACTGAGGCGAGAAGCTATCGACTGGCGCAGTACCACCTGCATAAACCGTTGTCTCATCAACACCGTCAACGGGTGTTGTATCAATCGGCGTTAGCGCCTGATGTGGGTTCTGCTTTTTAACTTCTTTTTTTGAGCAACCTACACCAACCGATGCAAGCAACAGCAGAATCAACACGCTTTTCATTAAATTGGTTAAAACAGTTGTTCTCATATAAAACTCCTAACCATTGTTATTACAATGCCTGTGCCGACTTTCTTTACACTGGCTAACTAATTAAGATAATTGAGGTTTACTGAAAAAATGTAGAAAAATGAGACACCTCAAATTGACGTAAAAGCGACTCTTTTTGTCTCGGCTTGAGAAGGTTTCTTGAATTGTTTAATGGTTATAAGAAGTTACGTATTTGTATAGGACCAAGGGCAGCTGAATAGTTTTTAGACAGTGATATTTAACTAGCTGTTTTTTCTTCTGTTTCTGATTTTATTTGAGCATAAACTTGCTTGAAGTGAGAAAAAATCTTAATTCGGGCCTGCGGATCGGTCTGCTTTCGAAGTTCCTCGAGAGTTTTTTCAAGCTCAGCAGTTAGTTCCTTTAACTTTTGAATCTTCATAATACCCTCTCTCCCAATCCTCATCCGTGAGAATCTTCTTTATTATGACATAACAGAGCAAAAAAAGGGTTACTAAAAAAGTCTAGAATTGACCGCAGCTCGAGTTAAATGTAATTAAATGACTCCTCGTTAAAAAAATGCGCCGGTGGTGGAATTGGTAGACACGTACGCTTGAGGGGCGTATGCCGAGAGGCGTGCTGGTTCAAGTCCAGTTCGGCGCACCATTCTTCGCTCTTCTTGAGGCGCCTCCAACTGATTCGTAATCTTTTCTCG
>CAYXYF010000025.1:0-29731 GCA_964469265.1 uncultured Bdellovibrionales bacterium | reverse complement strand
AAATCGGCCCGAATCTTTTAAATCATAATAATCTTTCTTATTTGACATCGTTACCCTCTTAGATCGAGATCTTTTTAAATTTCATTTTATAAATTGCAAACTCGGCAATGGTCTTTGTTAAAAAAACAGATGTGAACATTGATGTCACAATACCGATAATCAGTGTTACGGCAAAGCCTCGCACGGGACCCGTTCCGTAGTACATCAGAATAATTGATGTGAAAACCGAGGTTAAGTTCGAGTCAAAGATCGCGCTAAACGCTTTCCTATAACCCTCTTCAATAGCAAGTTCCATGGATAGGCCCTTGCGAAGCTCCTCTCTGATACGCTCATAGATAATAATGTTCGCATCAACAGCCATACCGATGGTTAAAGCAATTCCCGCAACACCTGGCAGTGTCAGGGTCGCATTCAAGCTTGAAAGAATAGCTAAGATAAATACAGCATTCAGAATAAGCGCAATGTTCGCGATGATTCCAAAGCCCTTGTACCAGAATAGCATGAACGCTAAGAGAAACGCGGCTCCTACTACCATTGCAAATTGGGCCTTTTTAATAGAATCTTGGCCTAAAGACGGCCCCACCGTTCTTTCTTCAAGGAGCTCAAGTTTTGCGGGGAGCGCTCCCGCTCGGAGTGCCATACTGATCATTGTCGCTTCAGCCATGGAAGCATCATAGTTTCTATTATTGAGCGTGATGACAGCGTTACCGCCACCGATTCTTTCGTTAACGTTTGGAGCTGCGTAAACCACATCATCGAGAACAATTGCAATTTGGCGATTGACGTTTTTTTCCGTGAGGTCTGCAAATTTTGTTGCGCCCGCAGGATTAAAGTTCATTGCAACTTCTGGAGTGCCCATTTGCGAAAAACTCACTTGAGCGCCTTTTAAGTCATCACCTGTTAATGGAGCGACAGCACCCACGACATAAGGAATCCGACCTGCGTTCATATTTTCGGCATTATCCATCTTGCCGAATAATAACTTCGTATCTTTTGGAAGTTTGCCCGCAAGGTCTTCGTTGATGCGCTTAATGTACTCAGAGTACTTCAGGTCCTCAAATTTATAATTGCCTTTGGTTTCAGCTTCGTTAATCCAAACTTCTAACTCGGCTGGTGTATTTTCCACCGTGAGAAATTCAAGTCGTGCAGTTTTATTGATCAACTCTTTGGCTTGAGACGAGTCTCCTACACCAGGGAGCTGAACCAAAATTCTATCAGAGCCTTGGGCAGTAATGGAAGGCTCAGCAACACCAAACTCGTCAATACGGTTACGGATTGTTTCAATAGATTGTTCAACTGTCTTATTTTTAAAGTCTCGCAAGTATACCTCGTTGAAGCGCACTTGCATGGTCGTCCCTGCAGAGGACATGACCACTAGGTTTGTGTATTCAGATTCAATCCTCTTCTGTGCTTGCTGAGTTGCCTCTGGTGTTTCAAACTCCATGGTGATTTCTTGGTTTCGCGCTGTCGGAGTGACATTATAATCTTTTAGCGAAATTCCGTTGGTTTTAAAATCCTCTTGTAAGGTCATTCCGAGGCGCTTTGCACTTTCTGCCGTTACACCTTGAACGTCAACGCCCATAACAAGGTGAATACCTCCTTGAATATCAAGACCGTAATTCACGCTCTTCCCTGGAAAATAAGGGACTTTAGAAACATCTATAAAATTTGGAAGAATGTACAGGACACCCCACAAAACAGAAACCACCGCGATGGTTACTTTTGTCCACCTGAATCTATTCATTTATGTTACTCCTACTTTGGAACTTATTTTGCTGCTTCTTCTTTTGCTAAACCTAGAACTTGTGAGCGTAAGATTTTAAGTTTCACCCCATCATCAACTTCTAAAGTAATGAACTTTTCTGTTAATCCGTCGATCACTCCGTAAATTCCGCTGGAAGTAATGACCTGATCGCCACGCTTAAGTTGCGCTAAAACTTTTGCATGCTCTTTTCTTTGTTTTCCTTGTGGTCTGATAATTAGAAAATAAAAAACCGCAAAGATTAAAATAAACGGAAATAAACTTTCTAAAATAGATGGCTTCTTTGCAGCATCTTGTGCAAATACAAGAGCAGAAGAAAACGTTAGAAGAAAAACAGTGATACTGGCTTTGAACATTATTAATCCTTTCAAATACGAATTAAATGGCGTGGTTAGGGCCAAAAAGTATTTGTAAAGATGTCTCTTTTTTGGTGAAGAATCAATACACAAACATTTAGGTAGTGAAGCGCGTCAACATCAGGTCTCGATAAGATTCCCACGTCCCTTCTAAGATATGTCGACGAGCATCCGAGGTCAGTTTGAGGTAAAAGGTTAGGTTGTGTAGCGAGTTTAATCTTGCGCCCAAAATTTCACCTGCAATGTAGAGGTGCCTTAAGTAACTTCTCGAAAAATTTCGGCAAGTATAACAGGCACACTCTGGATCAATCGGGCCTGGATCCATTTTATAATCTTCTTTTTTAATATTGATTTTGCCTTGCGATGTGTAAAGCGTTCCGTTTCTTGCCACTCTTGTAGGCATGACACAGTCAAACATATCTATTCCAGCATCAATCATAAGTATTAAATCCAACGGCGTACCTACTCCCATGAGGTAGCGAGGTTTTTCTTGAGGAAGATTCGGAGCCACCCTGGGCACCAGTTTGTGCATTTCATGAATGGGCTCTCCTACACTGAAGCCACCTAAAGCATAACCTGGAAGATCAATGTTTGTGATTTCTTCCAAGGACTGCATGCGTGTGTCGTAGTGAAGGCCACCTTGGATAATTCCGAAAAGCAAACTCTCTTTTCTTGTCATTGCATCTTTGCAGCGCTGAAGCCAACGGACCGTAATGCCCATGGAGTCTTTAATGCGCTCTAAACTTGCTGGGTATTCAGCGCAATCGTCAAAAGCCATAATAATATCTGCGCCCAAATCCATTTGAATTTGCATGCTCACCTCAGGACTTAAAAAGCACTTTGAGCCATCAAGGTGATTTCTAAACTCTACGCCTTCTTCAGTGATTTTACGAAGGGAACTGAGCGAGAAGACCTGAAACCCACCACTGTCTGTTAGGATAGGTTTATTCCAGTTCATAAACTTATGGAGACCGCCCATTTCTTTGATCAGCTTTTCTCCAGGTCTAAGATGCAAATGATAGGTGTTACCTAAAATGATTTGAGCATGAAGTTCTTCTAACTCAAGAGGGGTTAGAGATTTCACAGTGGCTTTAGTTCCGACTGGCATAAAAATAGGTGTTTGAACCTGCCCATGTGCCGTTTGAAGAGTCCCTGCTCTTGCCTGTCCTGATTTTTTTTCGAGATTAAACTGTCCGATTTCCATTTTTATCTCTTCCATACGGTAAGGTCGCCGTAACTAAATAGTTTAAATTTTCGCTCCATGGCCCAGCGGTAACATTTTTTTAGGTTCTCAAGACCTGAAAATGTCCCCACAAGCGCTAACAATGTGGTTTTGGGCTGATGGAAGTTAGTTAGCAAAACATCTGTCATTTGAAAATCAAATTCGCCCTGGATAAATAAATCCGTAGCCCCTTCAAAGTCTCCGTTAGAATTTCTGTTCACCGTTCCCATGGCACAAGACTCAAGGGTTCGAGTGACGGTGGTACCTAGACACCATATCTTAGCACCTACTTTTCTGCGCTCTAAAATTCGCTCAAAAGTTTCTTTAGCTACGAATATTTCTTCCGAGTGCATGTTGTGGTCAGAAAGATTTTCGTTTTTTAAAGGAAGAAAGGTTCCAAGTCCAACGTGGAGAAGAACTTTTTCAATATGAACGCCCCTGTTCTTCAAAATGTCTAGATCGTCTTGCGTAAAGTGAAGACTTGCAGTCGGTGCAGCCTGGGAGCCTAATTGGTTTGCCCATGCCGTTTGGTACCATGATTCATCTTGGGCGATATGATGCCTTTCATTGCGAGCTTTTTGAATATAAGGTGGAAGTGGAATCTCGCCCACCTCTGCAAAATAGGATTCGTCGATCTCTTCTGATAGCCGCACAAGCTGAGGCAAGCCTTGTTGGATAAGCTCCATCTCAATATTCTGCGGCAGGGTAATCTTTTCGTTTTTCTTTAGTCGACTAGCGGGGAATAACACCTTCCAGTTGTTAGAATCTATCTTTTCGACGAACAGAATCTCAAACTCAGTTTTAGATGTTTTTCCGAAGACTCTCCGCTTTGAAACCTTGGTCTCGTTAATGACTAGTGTGTCGCCTATTTCAAACTTTTCTAATAACTGCGGGATAGTGATTTCTGAGGGAGTATTGCTCTCAACCCACATAACGCGAGAGGGGCGCTCTGGTTTTTGCGCAATCAAATCTTCTGGATATGTGAAATCAAGATCTGCGAGTCTCATTAAGGTCCTTTTTGTAGGCTAATAAATACTCAAGGAACCTTCTGGACGCAAGCGTTCAGTTACTAGAGAGCTTAGAGAGATTATATGAGGGGAAATAATGCTTAAGAATGTCTTTATAATTCACTCCAGACTTTGCCCAAGCCCGTGCTCCCCACTGACAAAGGCCCACACCATGTCCAAAACCAGAGCCTTTAAAAAGAAAGCCCTCTTCCGTTTTGCGCACCTCAAACTTTGTACTTTTAAGTTTAGAGTACCCAAGGAGTTTTCGGAAATTTTGAGACGAGAGTTTTTCTCGCTCTGAATTCAGCCCGACGATTTCCATTTGAGCAGCCCTTTGGCTCAACGACTGCGCCGATATGGATACTTTTTTTGGAACGAATTCCATTTTAAGTTTTTGCTGAAGTTCCTGTGTTGAAATCTCATATTCCCAATTTGCAAAGGGCGTGGCTGGACACTTTGAATCTTTAACTGAAAACTCCACTTCCTTTTGGCCCCAGACTTCCGATGCTTTTTCAGTCTGGCCACCGCAATCCGCATGGTAAAGCGCTCTTACGATTTGTCCATTTTGAGTTGTTAGGACTTCGTCTTTTGTTTCTTCAAGAACCCTATTTAATGTTTCAATCTCTTTTGGATTATTAATCTGATTGTAGCGATATACCTGATCGTTAACGGTTGAATCCAAATGATAATGATGAGTTTTACGCGCTCGAACCTGCAGCCGCGTAAAAGAGCGAGCCACAATAGCTTGAGCTTTTAAGGCCTCAAGAGGCCATGACAATGGCATCTCGTGTGGGATAACTCCTCTCAAATAATCTCTTTCATTAAGAACGGCAACAACGTCAATGCTATCGCGCTTGGGATAAAGGATAATATGAGAGGGAACACTCTGAGCATTGATTCGCAATAGATTCCCACGAATCTCAAGGGGCTCACTCATGGTCTGAGGGTCTAAGCCCTCGTAGATCAGCTCAAAGTTATTCGAAACTGTGACCTTTTGGCTTGTAGAGAAGACGCGAACTCGCACCTCGGACGCATACACATCCGAACACGCAAAAAGCGCAAGTAACAATATCCCCCCTAAACGTCTCACCCCTCAGAGTCCTTTCTATTTTTTATTCTCAAAATCGGTGAATGGCTTTAAAAGATCAATCGGTAATGGGAATACCACTACTGTTCTACCTTCAGAAGTAATCTCATTTAATGACTGCAAGTATGCCAACTGCAACGCTGAAGGAGATTGTGCCAAGGTGTTTGAAGCCTCTGTTAATCTTGAAGCTCTTTGAACTTCACCATCCGCGCTGATGATCTTAGAGCGTCTTTCTCTTTCACTCTCAGCTTCTTGAGCCATTGCTCTTTGCATCTCTCTTGGAAGGTCGATGTTTTTAACTTCAACTGCAGAAACTTTGACTCCCCAGCTTTCAGTCTCTTGATCAAGAAGGCCTTGGAGTTTTGTATTGATGGCTTCTCTGTTGGTAAGAATCTCATCGAGTACAAATTGGCCCACGATAGAGCGAAGGGTGGTTTGCGCTAACTGGCTAGTTGCATAGTAGTAATCAGCAATTTGAATAATTGCATCTTCTGCGTTGACGATACGGAAGTAGATGATCGCATTGACCTTCATGGAAACGTTATCTTTGGTGATAACGTCTTGAGGTTGAACTTCCATGGTCACTGTTCTCATGTCCACTTTAACCATTTTCTCTATAAACGGAATTAGTAAGATAAGTCCAGGCCCCCTTACACCAACCGAACGACCTAAACGGAATACAATCCCGCGCTCATACTCTTGTAAAATTCGAATTGCCGAAGACAGAATAGATAGTATTACCAGTCCCGCAATTATCATTCCTATACTCATATATCCTCCAAGTTATTTATTACTCTTTTTCACATTTAAAACTAAACCATTCATGGACTGAACCGTGATGTCATCTCCAACCGCTAAGGGCTCATCACTTGCCACGGTCCAAATCTCTCCTTGAATTTTTGCAACAATGCGATCTTCTTTGACCTTTGTGACCCTTCCCCTTTTGCCGATCATTTCGTCAGAGCCCGTTCGTACTTTGAGTACGCGCGTTTGCAAAAGAAGATAACCAATTCCAATCATGACAACGCCTAAAATAATAGCTGTTGGAAGAATTGTGACCAATGGTAAGGAGTATGCCGTTTGGCTTTGATCAAACAAAAACATCCCGCCGAGGACAAACGCGACAATTCCGCCAATACCTAGCGCACCAAAACTTGTTACGAAAATTTCGGCAATTAAAAACACAACCCCTAGAATCATAAGCGCAAGACCGCCCCACCAAACATCAAGCTTGTGGAAACTGATTAAACTGACGATCAAACCAATCGCGCCGATCACTCCGGGGACGATCGTCCCTGGGTGAGTGAACTCAAAATAAAGAAGAGCTAGCGATCCCATAAAAAGCAGATAGGCAATTTGTGGATCTGAAAAAATTTGAAGCAAATGAAATCTAGAGTCCGTTTTGTAAACTTCAATCGCTCCTATCGCTACTGTTACTTCCTGATCATTGATTTGAATTTTTCGCCCCTCAACAGCGGATAAGAAACCTTTAATATCATCTGCTAAATAATCGATGGCTTTTATTGTATAAGCTTCTTCACTGGAAACAGATTTAGCGTCTTCAACGATTTGTTTGGAGAATTCCAAGTTCCGCCCTCGGAGTTTAGTCACTCCCTCAAGCCAGCTTACAGTGTCGTTAATTAATTTTTTTCTTAGATCTTCTGGGATTTCTTGTCCTGTGCCAGCCACAGGAGTTGCTGCACCAATATTGGTTGCTTTAAGAGCTCCGTTGATATGACAGGCTTGAAGTATAATTGCACCAGCGCTTCCCGCATGAGCACCTTGAGGCGCTACCAAGCATAGAAACGGGACTTTAGAGTTTAGTATTTTTTCAACAATGATCCGAGTCGACTCTAAGCTTCCGCCTGGTGTATTGATGAGAGCTAAGATGGCAGAGCAATTCAGGTCTGAAGCCCGCGTTAAGGCCCGATCTAAGTAATCTGTGGTCGCAGAACCGATGGCGCCCTCGATTTTAATTTCAAGAGTACAACGCTCCTGTGCTTGGACCTGAAAGGATATCGATGTGAGAAAAAGAAATACAAATGTGGTTACTATTTTT
Organism: uncultured Bdellovibrionales bacterium; assembly: GCA_964469265.1. Classification (GTDB taxonomy): domain Bacteria; phylum Bdellovibrionota; class Bdellovibrionia; order Bdellovibrionales; family JAEYZS01; genus JAEYZS01. The sequence continues at coordinate 22,238 of CAYXYF010000025.1, read as the reverse complement.
GCAACGGCATTCATGGCATTCATCTCGGCAAATTCTCCATAATTTTCTTAAAGCCAGCCCAAGCGTCTTTCTTCAATTCTGGATTATCAATCATTTCTTTAGGATGGAAAGTATTAAATAATCTCATGTTATTGATTACAACTTCCTCATTGAGATGGGATTCTGGAAAAAGAGCTGTTACGCCGCTATCGAGTAAAAAAATGTACGAAAATTGATTTTCTTGCAAATAGCTTAAAAGAGCTTCTCGAGGTGTCTTTTGAATTTTAGCAATACTTGTTTTTTCAAAGCGCAACTTTAAAGCGACAATTATTTTTTCTAAAAGTTGAAGTTCTTGGACCGTAAACGTTTCCTGCGAATCACCACTACTGGAACCTAAGAACAAAACGCCCCCGCCCCCCCTCGTCTGAAAGCTCATTTCAACAGTCTCTTGGCGAGCCAGATCTTGCGAATTTGAAACCGTGGAAGGCTCATAATTTATAGGAAGCATAATAGATTTAATGCCTAAGACGTTTTTGAGGTAGTCTATCTTCGTGTTTGCGGTCATATAGCGCCTCAAACTATCAGCGCGGTTTCCAACAATCAAACCTTCGCGGTGCGATATATTGGCATAAATCCCCATAACCATCACATTCCCAAAGAGAGCCCCCGTTTGGAACTTTTAGCCTAGAGCAAAGGTCCAGAGCACATCAAAGAGGCTTAATCCCCGTGAAGTTCCAATAAATAAGCTCCGATCAAAAGAGGTAAGTAAAAAAATAATTCAGGAGGAATTATGGATTTTCAAAAAGGAATACCAGCTACGCAAACAACTCAAGAAGATGTTTTAAAAGCACTCAGCACTTGCTGCCTATGCGGAACCGCACTGAAGTTTACACACTTAAAAAACGATGAAGAAAAAACCGTACAAGAAGCAGCGAAATGCCCCGCTTGCGGAATTCAAACAAAGGTGAACACCTTCAAGCTCCAATAAGCTTATAAAACGTCCCTAGAGAGCGAACAGTCTTGAGCAGGTTCCGCCTGCTGGTATAGCTGATGCACGCTTTTTTGGGATTCGCTGTTGTTCAACTCTGTCTTTTGCCAACACTAATACTGGCTTCTTTGATGTTGCGTCGTTGAAGTCAGAAAAGATTGGTAATGTCTTCGGGATTCTAGCTTTTGCAATTTCTGCGTCGCGCTCGGCTTTTACAACATCATCAATATTGGCAACCGTGGACGGAACCTTGAAGAAATCTGCGATTTCAGTGTTATGACCTTTTCTGTAGTTCGGATCATTAAATCCTTTTGGTAAAAGTCGAGTATCTACTTTGGTAGAAGCCCGCTCTTGATCGTGAAGCTGCACTAAGCGTGATTCATTCTTATTATAAAACTCATCTAATGCACTCGCTCCCATCTCACCCTTCACAATTAGTTCAGCTGACAATTCTGAAAAGACCTCTTTGTTTTGCAAAACCGTATTGTAAGCAAGGTTTCTTGATCGGTTTAGAATTGTACGAACTTCTTTATTTAAAAGCTCACGATCTACTTCAGAAAGCTTGTCCATCTCTTCTGGAAGCACCACACGGTTGCCCCAAGCTGATGACAGCCCCCATTCTAATACGGCTCTTCTTGCGATCTGGGTTGCGCGTTCGATGTCATTGCTCTTCCCAGCGTCGTGGCGCTGCCCCTTACTATAAATCGTCTGCGCAACCTCACCTGCGAGTAAACCTGCTAAAACTCTTTCTACAGCTTCTTTAGTATAGACCAGGCGCTCCACCTCAGAAGATGCTCTGAGTCCTGCATAATAGATCCACTTTCCGTTAATCTCTGCAACTCCTGGAATAACTGTAATTAGCTCGGATTTATGTTTATCACCGAGTAATATCTTACCGACAAACTCGTGACCGACCTCATGGATTGCCGTCATAATCAGATCATTCCGATTCGTACGAGGCGAAAACTCTCGATTTTTAGCTTCAAGCTCCAACGTTAATGGCTTTTCTTGTCCTTCGACGATAACATCAAGAAGTACTTTTCTGGTACGTTTGATTTCTTCTTCAGATTGGTCCACTCTTGGTGCAAGTGCGACCCTTGCGCCAGTTGCAACCTTGTTCATTAAAAGCACCGTGCGAAGCTCTTTATTAACCGCTGAATCCACATAACGATCAATGGAAGCGCCCTGCTCTTCTAATCTAAAGCCTTCTCTTTCAAAAATTTCAATGACACGCTGGTGGTCTGTTGCAGACTTAAACCCGACGTCCCAACCGCGTCTGCCATCAGCAGGTTTTAACTTTGCTAAGAAACTATTTGTCTTCGCGAGAGTTAGTTCTCGTAAAGCTTGAAAATTAAGTGGAGCAAACCAAATTACGTTTTGCTCGCCAATCCGGTTAATCAGAGGCTCTGGATAGTACTTTTCAAGGGTTGCTCGGGTTTTTCCAGTTCTGGCCATAGCTTGTTTGTAAATTCTGTTCCATGCAGCCATTCTTACGGCCTCTGGCAAATCTCTTGGTACACCAGAGTACCACTCAATGCCGGCGTTACCCGTGATGATAATAGTTACGTTTGTCATTGGACGATCTTTACCATCGGCAAACTTTGGATGGTTTTCACGAAAAAGGTCGTACAAACTTCTTAAAAGATCCCTTGGTGTGTTTGAGGTTTCCTCAAAAACAAAAAGAATATCACCGTTAAATTGGTCGTACTTTCTCATAAACTCAGAAGGAACAACGGTACGGCCTTCTTTATAACCCCAGATATACTCTTCCATATGGTGAGGTGTTTGAATTTTGTTAAAATCAATGTCTATACGTCTTTGCTCTCCGTAATCTGGATAGAGTTCATTTACGAGCGCCTTTGCCATCTCGGACTTACCTGTCGATGACGGCCCTAAAAATGCAAATGAAGTCGCCTTCTCATGATCAGACCAGTTTTTCTTTTTTGCGTATTTTCGCTCTTCTGATAAAAGCATTGCTTTAGCAACTTTTTCGATGGCTTTTTCTGCGCCGAAGATACGGTCTCGTAGTCTTTCCTCTAAATCAAGTAAGCTTTCAATTTTTTCGTCTGTGATTGGAACATTAGCGCGCTCTTTAAGAGTTTCGAGAATAATTTGTTCTGTTAGAACTTCGGTTGCATTTTGAAGTCCTTTGCGAACAACGAGAGTCATTGTTCTGTCTTCGTTGGCTTTAACGTCTAAAGTTACACCGTTTTTCAAAACATCAGGAGTTATACTCGCTTCCATCATCGCTTGATAGAATGTGTATTCCATAAGGCTTCGAACTTTATCGCCAACAGGTCGTGCACCTTCTTCGGCGCTGTATTCATACTTTTGAATGAAGTCGACTAAGGCGTCTGTAACATTGATTTTAAAAGTGCCATACACGCCTCTTTCTGCATTGTCTAGTTGCCGTTGAATTCTATTAATTCTTAAACGAATAATTTTCTTCAGACCCTCTGGAGAAATAGGTCTCATCAATATCATTCTCGATGGATGGATACGGTTTAAAATCTCTTCAGGTGTTCCAGTTCTTTCGTCCTTCGGCGTTCCTGGAGGGTTTTTAAATGCAGTCTTCGCGATAGTCTGACGGAGTAAATCCTTATCATTTGCCACCTTATTGTAGCGTTCCATCATTTCTTCATATTCGAGTGGATCTCCAAACCTGGTCCCTTCAGCGTCCCTATTTGTGTAAAGCTCTATACCTTCATTGGAAGCTGCAACAAAACGAATACCTGGCAGCTCAAGCCTTGCTACACCGTTACCCGCATTATTAAGATTAAAAATCCCTTTCTCTAATGACTCCTTCATCACAACCGCTTTTGCTTCTGAGGACCAATTATGGAACTCATTTAAGAATACAACGGCGCGCTCGGGAGGAAAATAACCGTCCAATACCATTCCAGGCTTCCATTCGGGATTTAAAGCAACGTACGGCTTATCATTTTGCCCCCTCGGTTCTTCTATCATGTATTTTCCAGCAGAGTGTTTAACCAAAAACTTTACAAAAGGTTGAACGTCTGAAGATCCGATGTAACCAGTTGCAGATCCGAAAAGCCCCCATGCATCAGCTTTTGAACGCTGAAGTGGGATACGAAAAAGGTGTTCGCGCGCTTCTTTATCATCGCCGTAAAGAGCATCGATATAAGTTTCTGCAGAGGTATCCTTTCCTACACCTGGCAGCCCCATCAAATAAAAAAATGGCGGCTCTGCAGTGTTACCAATACCTTTAACTAACGTCTCAAACTCAAGATCGTAAATGGCGCGAACAACCTCTGGCTGTTCGATAATACGGGTTTCCAGAATTTCTTTGAACTTCTTAAGACGCTCGACAGGGCTCACAAAAACACCATTGTCTGGAACCGCAATTGGCGAACCCGGATTCATGATATAAGTTTTGTTTCTTGTAGTTTTGTGAACAGGGGCTACGTATAACCGCGCAGAGTCTAAGCGGTTGAACATGGTAATCATCGGACCTTTAAAGGAAACGCCCGTGTGTCTTAATTTAGTATCAAAGGCCTCTCTGGCGGCAACGATTTCTTTTTCAAAGGTTTTGATATTTGTTTGGTCAAAATCAGGGCGTGCCAAAATTTTGGTGATAAGCTCACCTAACCCCTGGATAATCTCGCGGTCAATAACGAGTTTGTTTTCTTTATCATATTCAACTTTGTTGATTTCACCGCGAAGACGCCATAGTGCAATTTCAAATATTCGTATGTCGCTAAACTCATGAAGTCTTACGATACTTTCCATGGAAGGAGTTTGGTTGCGCTCAATAAGCTCTAATGTATCCCTTGCAGCTTCATCCATTTCTTTACTGAACGCTACAGACATACCAACTGACAACACAATTAGAATTGCAACAAATTTAGCCCCTACAGAGAGCGCGTGATTCCCCATCGATTTACCCCATTCAAGTAGTTACCCGTAATTTGGTCCCACAACCAAACGTGAAAAATTCTTAACATAATGTAGAGGTAGCTTTGAGGTGAAATTCTACTTGGTGTAATTTATTTAGATAAAACCAAGCCCGAATTAACCATACTTATTTGAGCCATAAGAAAAAGTTTGGAGGCCAAATGTTAGCGTAATTCCGACGAGTTATCTGCATTTAAGTAGTACAGAATTTGCTCGGCTAGGGCCTCGTTTATACCACTCACTTTTTTGAGCTCTTCAACGGTCGCCTTTTTTATGGCATCGACGCTCACGAAATTTTTAAGCAAAGCTCTTTTTTTAACAGGTCCCAGGCCAGGGATGGTATCCAGGGCACTCTCAAGAGTCGAATTTTCTCGGAGCTTACGGTGATATGTAATTGCAAACCGATGGGCTTCGTCCCTGATGTTAGTGAGGATTTTGTAGGCCTCTGAACCCTCTCTAAAGGTAATGTAATTACTTTGGCCAGGTAAGAAGAATCGTTCCTTCGATGCGGTCACTTCCTGTTTTTCAAAGTCCTTTTCAGTTCGGGATTTTGCTAAACTTGCCACGGGAATATCGGAGCGGCCAAGATCTTTTAGAACCTGTACCACTACATTCAATTGTCCTTTTCCCCCATCAATAAGTATCAGTTGAGGGTCATCCCACTCATCGTGGGTTAAGCGTCTTGAAAGTACCTCTTTCATGGACTCATAATCATTCACGCCCTTCACCGTGCGCAGTTTATAGCGTCGGTATTGGTCGGTATTTGCTAGCCCGTCTTCGAACACAACTTGAGATGCCACTGTTTCGGCCCCTTGAAAGTGGGATATGTCATAGCATTCAATACGTTTTGGCAACTCTGGTAAGCGCAGTTTTTTCTGAATTTCAGCAAGAGCGTTTAACTTTGTTTCACTGCCTTGAACATGGTCTTTAAAGTGTTCCTTAGCGTTGAGTAAAGCCATATCTAAAAGCTTTTGACCGTAACCATCCATGGGATACCGAATGGAGATCGCTTTCCCCGATCTCACCTCAAGGACTTTTTGTAAAAGTATGGTCATGTCTTTACCTAGCTCTACTGGCAAAAGAATTTCATCTGGAATTAAGTTGTCGTCATAGTACTGGTTTATAAAAGAGACGAGCCACTCTCTTTCATCTTCTTGCGGCGAGTGAACATCAATCTGTGCAATGAACTGACAGCGAGAGCCGATGACTCGGCCATGGCGAAGGGATAATACCTCGACGGTGACCCCGCGCTCGTCCCCGTGGAACTGGATCGCATCTTGATCGAGCTCTGCTTTGTCATTGATGACCATTTGTTTTTCTAAAATATGTTCAATGGAAAAAACTGAATCTCTGAGCCTTGCTGCCTCTTCAAACTTTTCAAGCTTAGCCTTTTCTTTCATTTGATTTTTTAAGTTCTTAAGGACCGTTTTGTTTTTGCCCCTCAAAAACATAATTGCATTTTTTATGCTCTCCCTATAACCATCTTTATCAATGTAGTTCACACAAGGTGCCGTACACCGGCCAATCTCGTAGGTTATACAAGGTCGCTTACGTCCTTTAAAGAAGTGGTCTGAACAATCTCTAATTTGAAAGGTATGATTTAAAAAGCGAATTGTTTGCCAAACAGCTTTGCCGCTTGTAAATGGTCCAAAATAAAGGGAGCCATCTTTTTTTACTTTTCTTGAGAGATAAATTCTCGGAAAGTCATCGGCCATTGAAAACCGAATGTAAGGGTAGGTTTTATCATCCTTTAAGCGCACATTATACTTCGGGCGATGTTTCTTAATCAGGCTTGCTTCAAGCAAGAAGGCTTCGACCTCAGTGCTGGTTACGATGTATTCAATATTATGAATATGGGTGACCAAGAGCTTTGTCTTAGGTGAGATATCTTTGGACTCCAAGAAGTAGCTGCGAACCCGAGAGCGGATATTTTTTGCTTTCCCGACATAGATAATCTTATCGAGTTTACTTTTCATCAGGTAAACGCCAGAGGTAACAGGGAAGTCTACAATTAACTGTTTGATTTGTTCGCGCCTACTAACCTTCTGCATCGGCCAAGTTACCTTCTAACATTCTAAGCTCTAAAAGCTCTAAACGTTTGATCTCATCTCTGATCGCTGCGGCATTTTCAAACTCAAGGTTTTTAGATTCTTTTTTCATGTCCTTTTTTAATTTTTCGATTTTTGATCTGAGTTCTTTTAAATCTTTTGGAACGGTCTTAGGTCGTTTTTCTTCATCTTGAATATCTGCAAAGAAATCTTCTCCATAGTATTCAGTAAGACCTTTCGCCATTGATTTTTTGATGGTGGTTGGAGTAATTCCGTGTTTTTTATTGTATTCGGCCTGAACTTCGCGACGGCGATTTGTCTCGCTAATAGCTTTCTTCATGCTGTCTGTTTCGTGATTGGCATACATGATAACAAGACCCTTATCGTTTCTTGCAGCACGTCCTATGGTTTGAATTAACGAACGCTCAGACCTTAAAAACCCTTCTTTATCTGCATCTAAGATTGCCACCAAGCTGACCTCAGGAATATCCAATCCCTCACGGAGAAGGTTAATACCTACTAACACATCAAATATTCCCAAACGGAAATCTCGAATAATCTCGGTGCGCTCAACGGTTTTTATCTCTGAATGCAGGTATTTTACTTTTACTCCCACCTGCGAATAGTATTCTGTTAAATCCTCTGAACTTTTTTTAGTCAAGGTTGTCACTAAAACACGCTCGGCCTTAGCTGCTCTTTTTTTAATTTCTCCGAGAAGATCATCGACTTGATAATTTGCAGGGCGAACTTCAATGACAGGATCAAGAAGTCCAGTCGGCCGAATAATTTGTTCTACAAACAATCCTTCGGTTTTCTGAAGCTCGTAGGGTCCAGGAGTTGCAGAAACATAGACCACCTTATCTAAGATTTTTTCAAATTCTTGGAAGTTCAGAGGGCGGTTATCGAGAGCCGACGGTAACCTAAAGCCGTGTTCTACTAAATTCATTTTTCTTGCGCGGTCACCGCGATACATTCCACCAACCTGAGGAACCGTTAAATGACTTTCGTCAATAAAACATAAAAACTCTGTTGGGAAGTATTCAAGCAAAGTTGGCGGTGGCTCTCCTGGTCCTCTCCCCGTTAAGTGTCTTGAGTAGTTCTCAATCCCCTGGCAAAACCCGAGCTCCTCAATCATCTCAATATCATAATAGGTTCTCTGCTCAAGCCTTTGAGCCTCGAGCAGTTTCATATTGGCTTTAAGCTCTTGAATGCGATCTCGAAGCTCAATTTGTATGGTTTGTATTGCCCGCTTCATTATCTCTTCTGTCGAGACATAGTGACTGTTCGGATAAAAGGTTGCAGAGTCTACTTCTTCAACAACAACTCCGCGGACTGGATCTACCCACGAAATTCGATCAATGTAATCGCCAAAGAACTCAACCCGCACCGCTCGGTCGTCTTCTGACGGTGGAAAAACTTCTACGACATCGCCACGAACTCGGATATTACCCCGAGAAAACTCAATGTCGTTTCTTTGGTACTGGATACGAATAAGCTCTCGTAGGAAATGATCTCGTTTAATGTGCTGGTTCACCGTGGCAGTGACTGTCATGTGTTTATAAACATCAGGGCTACCAATACCATATATACACGAAACAGAACTAACGATGAGCACGTCGTTTCGCTCGAGTAAGGATCTTGTGGCCGCGTGGCGCATTCGATCAATCTGCTCGTTAATGGCAGAGTCTTTTTCAATGTATGTGTCTGTTCCTGGAAGATATGCTTCTGGCTGATAGTAGTCATAATAACTTACAAAGTATTCTACAGCGTTCTTTGGAAAAATTTGTTTAAACTCTGAAAATAATTGCGCCGCAAGGGTTTTATTCGGAGCAAGGACTATGGAAGGATAATTTAGTTCTTCAATGACGTTTGCCATTGTAAACGTTTTGCCTGTTCCAGTTGCGCCTAAGAGAACCTGATGTGAATGGCCTGGGTTCTCTCGTATGTGGCTTACAAGTTCCTTAATTGCTCGCGGTTGATCGCCAGCGGGTTTATGAGGAGCATCGATTACGAATTTTTTCTCTACTTTTGCACTTCCCAAAAAGTTCCTTCTGGTGTGTCTGATACTGCAATCCCAAGCTTTACAAGTTGGTCTCGCAGTTCATCACCGGTTTTAAAGTCTTTCCTTTGTCTTGCTTCAATTCTTTTTTGAACAAGGCTTTCGACTTCTTCCCGCTTAAGGCCTTTTTTGTTAAGTAATAAATCATCGAGTGCTTTTAAAAACTCATTAGGCTCAAGCTGAAAAAGGCTCAGTAACTGGCCTTGCGCACGGACCCACTCGGTAAATCGCTTTGCTAAACTTCCAAGTTGAGGAGTGATTTTTTGTCCACGTTTAAACTGAGAGTTAAAATATCTTACAACATCAAATATCTGAGCAAACATTCTTGGCGTATTGAAGTCATCGTTTAAGGCGCTCGCAATTTCTATGTTTGCTTTTTCTAAATTAGATTCAAATTTGGGAACGTCCATTGTTTCAAACTCTTTTCCTAATGCGGACTTGGCTAGGGCAAGGCTTGAATAAATCCGCGCTAAACCATGGATTGCATCTAATATTTGATCATCACCGAAATCAATATGGGATCGATAATGCGCTCTTAACATCATATATTTTAAGATCTCTGGATGGTATTGCTCCATAAATGATCTTGCTGTCTTTACATTGCCTAAAGACTTTGACATTTTATGTGCGCCAAAATTAATAAAATTCCAATGCATCCAGTACTTCACAAATGGTTTCTTTGTTGCAGCTTCACTTTGTGCAATTTCATTTTCGTGATGTGGAAAGATTAAGTCGATTCCGCCACCATGAATATCAAAGCTCTCTCCAAGCAAAGCATTAGACATTGCAGAGCACTCTATATGCCAACCAGGCCTTCCTTTACCCCAAGGAGAATCCCACGAGGGCTCACCCTCTTTTGCAGGTTTCCACAATGTAAAATCAAGCGGGTTCTTTTTTTTATCTGAGATTTCAACTCGAATTCCCGATTGCAAATCTTCTAAGTTTTTTCCACTAAGATCGCCGTAGTTATCAAAAGATTTAATAGAGTAAATAACCTCGCCATCACTTGAGACATACGCATGACCGTTTTGAATAATCTTTTCGATCATTTTAATGATGTCATCCATATGCTCAGTCACACGCGGATGCGCTACATCTTGGGTGATATCTAAATCGTTGTAATCTTTTTCGTATGCCTCAATATATTTTTTAGAAATCGCATCAGAAGTTGTATTTTCTTTTTTCGCGCGGATAATAATTTTGTCATCGACATCCGTGTAGTTCGTCACATAAATCGTTTCAAAATTATTTTTCTTAAACCAATTTTGAACCAAGCTCATAAAAATTGGCCCACGAAAGTTTCCCACGTGTAAGAGATCATAGACTGTCGGACCGCATGAATATATCTTCACTTGTCCTTGAGTTATAGGTTCAAACTTTTCTTTAGTTTTACTTTTTGTGTTGTAAATATATAAGTCCACTAGACCACCGCTTCTAAACACATTTCTGCTCTTCGGATAAGAGATGACTTCTTAAGAAGAGGTACTAAGAGTTTTAATTCTGTTCCATGGGGTTTGCCAATAATTGAAACCCTCATAGGCATAAATAGGAATTTACCTTTTTGCCCAGACTTTTCTTTAACCTTGTTTTGAAGTTCACCAAACTCGACTTCACTTACGGTATCGCGGGGGTGATCTTTTAAAACTGCAATCCATGATTCGATCACGGGTTTTGCCTCAGGCCACTTTAAAGTTTCAAGACCTTCTGGAGCGACTTTAAAGAAATTGTCATCAAGAAGTTTAAACAGCTCAACTCCATCAACTAAGGTTTCCATAGAGGATTTTAACGTTTCAAGCGCGAGCCTTTGCCAATTTTTATCTTGATTAAACGCAATATTGTTTTCTTTTAAGAAAACTTCTAAAAGATCCCAAAGTTGCTCTGGCGGAAGCGCACGCAAGTGAGTTGCATTCATCCAGTTGAATTTTTTTTGATCAAAGATTGCACTTGATGGCGTCATTCGATCGAGGTCAAATTGCTTAATCAACTCTTCGATAGTTAAAATCTCATCACCTTTTGGTGAACTCCAACCCAGAAGCGCAATAAAGTTTAAAAGAGCCTCTGGAAGGTAACCCTTATTCTTAAACTCATTGCAAGAAGTTGCTCCATGACGCTTAGAGAGTTTTTGCCGGTCCTCACCTAAGATGATGGAAAGATGTCCAAAAACTGGAATAGATTCGTTTAAGGCTTCGTAAAGCATGATCTGTCGTAGAGTGTTTGGAAGATGCTCTTCTGCTCTTAGGACATGGGTGATCTTCATTAAGGCATCATCCACTGTGCAGCAGAAGTTATAAACTGGCATAGAATCAGACCGTAGAATAATGAAGTCTCCGACCATGTTTGCAGGGAAGGTGACGTCGTCACGGATTAAATCCTTAAAACTAACTTCTTTGGTGGTATCGACTTTAAACCGGACACAAGCCTTTTCACCCTTTTCCACTCGAGCAACGGCTTCAGCAGTATCGATGGAACGGCACTTACCATCGTAATGCGGCGGACGGCCTTCTTTGCGGGCAATTTCTTTTTTCTGGTCCAGCTCCGCGTCGGTACAGAAGCAATAGTAAGCCTTGTTATCCTTAATTAACTGGTCTGCTTTTTCTTTATAAATATGAAGCCGCTCACTTTGGCGGTAAGGTCCATAGGGTCCTCCGACGTCAAAACCCTCGTCCCAGGTTAAACCTAACCAGTTTAAATCAGAAATCTGCATTCGGAGGGCCTCATCTGTTGAGCGCGCCTGATCTGTATCTTCAACTCTTAAAATGAACTTGCCGCCCATCTTGCGGGCATAAAGCCAGTTGTATAGAGCCGTCCTGGCACCCCCAACATGGAGATAGCCTGTTGGCGAAGGTGCAAAGCGGACTCGGACGGAGTCTGTGTGAGCAGGACTATTTTCTTGTTTAAAGGACATACAAACCTCTATTGCCTTCTAGTACAATGGGCAGTCTACTTAAATATCACTTGAAAGCCTCCATGTCACTTGGCAACCTATTACTATGGACGCGCTTCAATACTTACAACTTAAAAAGTTTAATCCTGGAGAGGTACTTTTTACCGAGGGTGAAGAGAACACGTGTTTTTATATTATAGAATCCGGGGATGTCGAAGTATTTGTAAAGCCAGACGGAAAACAAAAGATCATACTCAATGTTGTTGGTAGTGGAGATTGCCTCGGAGAGTTTGCCTTTATTACCAAAAAGCCACGTACAGCGTCGGCTCAGGCAATTACTGCCGTTTCGGCCTACGAAGTCTCAGAAGAAGGCTACAATAAACTCATGGGTGAGCTACCAGAATGGGCTCGCAGCATGATCCAAAGCCTTGTTCAAAGACTTGCAGACTCAACGGAACTTATCAAAAGATACTCCGTAGAGGACCATGAAGAAAAGACGACCACGACATCTATAATATACGGACGGAATATTTACGGTAGAAAAGTAGATTGATAGTTCGGACTGTGATTTACAGTCCGAAAATTTGCTTTATCTCTGACTCTACGTTTTGCTCTTCTTGGGTCGTCGATAACGACAACTCTTTGATAAGGAGCATACGGGCTTGATCTAAGAGCTTTCTTTCACCGAAGGAGAGCTCTTTATCTAGTTTAAGTAAGAATAAATCTCTTAATACTTCAGCGATTTCGAAAATAGAGCCAGTCTTGATCTTCTCCATGTATTCGCGATATCTGCGGTTCCATGTTTGGTTATCGATTTTAACGTCAGTTTTCTTAAGAATATCAAAAACTTCCTGAGCTTCTTGAGCGTTGATAATTGGTCGTAAACCTGAGGCCTTAGCGCTATTTTTTGGGACCATGATTTTTGCACCAGTTTCTAGAATACGAATGGAATAAAACTCCGTCTGGATACCGCCATAATTTTTGGTCTCGATGGCACACACTTGTCCCACACCGTGTGATGGATAAACAGCATTATCACCAACTTTGAAATCCATTAAAACTCCCTTTAGGCTAAGCTCGAATCTGACTCATTTGCTCGGCTAAGTTATTAATTGTTAAGATATTTTATGAGCGTTAATGGTTATAGCATTTATGACACAAGTAGGCAACAATATCCTCCCCCGACGCGCAAAGAGGATATTGTTTACAGTTCAAACGAACTAATTGTTCAGATTTTTTACAAAACTTACAAGCAGCGCGTAAGGTTGCTTGCCGTTTTTACCTTGAGGGACATTGACGCCCGACACCGTAACCTCGTACTTACCGACCAAAAGATCAGCAATTTCAATAATTTCCGAGTTATTCGTGCGGTCATTCAGGGCCACTACACGGCCATCTGGAGCAGTGACTTTAATATCAAGATCATTCACAAGAGCTTTTCCTGAAGAAGCTGCTCCTGGAGCATCTGTATATACAAGAGTCGCTTTTAATATACCACCAGAAGCCTGCCTTCTTTCAGTAATATTGAAAGTTACAGACTCAGATTCTCCAACGCCTAAGCCAACTTTGTTATCGACAACACGAGCCATACCTAACTTCGTTGCAGAATCCATATCTACACGGCCAGCACCTTGTTGGTTGTTTCTTCCTGGCTGACTCATCTCTTGAATATTTCCTTTACCAAATTGGCCTGGGAAAATATCAGCTGCTGAGTGCATCAACGTTGCTTTAACTAAAGCCGCTGATGGGCTTGAAAGGTCATGCTTCTTTTGAAGGTACTCGCGAACGACCGCAGCTGCACCCGCTGTGAGCGGAGTTGCCATAGAAGTTCCGCCAGCCCATGAGTAGTGTTCGTTATATGCACCCCAAAGCTTAGTTGCTTTCGAGTGACGTGATTGAAGACTTACAATATTAGTTCCTGGAGCAACAACATCAGGCTTTAATCTTTGATCTTGCGTTGGACCACGTGAACTAAAGCACGCAATTCCGTTTGGATCGTTAGAAAGCTTGTCACTTCTTAGTGGCTCAACTCCCCACTTTGCTTCACTCATATCACCGCAAGAAGATTGTCTTCCGCCTTCAGTGATAAAGTTTTCAGAAGCACCTACTGTTAAGACGTTCTTTGCAGTTCCAGGTGATGAAACTGATCCAAGGTCAACAATACCGTCTTTGTTTTTATCTTCGCCGCTGTTACCCGCTGCAAATACGATAAGGTAGTCTTGGTTATTCCACATAACTTCATCCACTGATGCAGCAAAGTTATCGTAAGCCCCTAAGTTTTGCATCGCACCCCACGAGTTTGTGTGAACGCGTGCACCTTTGTTGTAAGCATTAACAAACATACCTGGAAGATCTTGTGGAACTGTAATGTTATTAAACAATGAACTCCACATTCCTTGTGCATAGAAGTTTGCGTTGAATGCGCCACCTTTAATCAGGCCTTGCGATAAAACCCCACGACTAACAACAGATCCCGCAACGTGCGTTCCGTGTCCTTGTGGGTCTTCCCAGCTCATTCCAAAAATTCCAACGGCCTCACCACCAACAACTGTTTGAAGGTCTTTGTGCATATTAGAGGTGCTTCCCATATCAAGACCAGTGTCTGCCATTGCAACCATTTGACCTTGTCCTGTGAATCCACGCTTCCAAGCTGTGTCAAAGTTCATAACCTTTGTTCCAGACTCGTATCCTGAAGGTTCAGAAACTCGTGTTTCTTCTTTTGCTTCTCCGATGTCCAATTCAAAAGTTTTAATTTCCGGTTGAACTTGGATAAATTCGATTCCTTCAATATTAGCGAGGTTTAAAGCATTGAGTTTTGAAGATTCAACAGCAATATATCTGTTTTCTGAAACAAGCACATTTGCACCCGTTTTTTGAACTTCAGCAACGACTTCGTTTAGGTCTGCTTTCGGTAAAAGTCTTAAGTTTAAGATAACTCTGTTGTCGTTATCCAAAACAGACATAGTCATTAATTCGCTGCTTAGCTTCCATTCTGGCAAGTAAGGAGCGATTTCATAAACATTTTGTTTTCTGTTTTTAAATTGGATCGCTTTAGAAATAGTTCCGCTGACAATGTATGCGTCGTCCGGAAGGTATTGAAGAACTTCAAACCCTGCACTTTCCAATTCTTTTCTGTCAGCTTGTGTGATCACGTTTTCAAACTGAACAACAAAATACTTTGAATTGAGTTCGCCCAAGTTTGAGTTTTGATCTAGACCCATTGCCTGGAATCCAGAATTCTTCAAATCGATCGCTGAGTGCTTGAGTTTTAACTCTTTAGCGTTGGCTGAAAATGCCAAGCCCATCAGCAATACAAGTACTAGTAATTTATTCATTATCCCCCCCTGGATAGATCTATAATTCCTATAGAGGTTCAAATCAGATCATAAAGTGATCATTTCTCAACCAAATTTAGTTAAAAAAATAAATTTAACGCACTGCTAGTGCCAAAGATGCGAAATAAAAAAGCAGTATGGAAGTTTTTTGTCGCAGCTAAAAGATCATCATCCGACAGTCACAAGCGCAGTAGGACCATGAATTTGAAGGAGGTTATCGCGCAAAATTTTATTTTCTGATTTTAAAAGGCTTGGATCATTTTGAATGATTTCAAAAGCAACTTCTCGGGCTTTCATCAAAACATCGAGGTCGCGAACGAGATTCCCCATCTTAAATCCTGGCAGTCCCGATTGACGCGAACCCATAAACTCCCCTGGACCGCGGAATTCTAAATCTTTTTCTGAAATCTTAAATCCATCACTGGTTTCAGCCATGATGGCAGTTCGCTCATAGCCTTCTTCGCTCACTGCATATCCTAATAGTAGGACACAATAACTTTTATGAGCCCCGCGCCCGACTCTGCCGCGCAGCTGGTGTAATTGTGAGAGACCAAATCTTTCGGAATGCTCAATCACCATAATATTTGCATTCGGAACATCCACTCCGACTTCAATCACGGTGGTCGCAACAAGGATTTGAATTTTATTATCTCTAAAGTCAGCCATGATTTGATCTTTTTCAGAACTCTTCATTTTTCCGTGAAGCAAGCCAGTTTTAAATTCTGGAAATTTCTCTTTAATGGTTTCAAAGGCGCTCATTGCATCCTTAAGATCAATTTTTTCACTTTCTTCTACTAACGGATAAACGACATAGGCTTGCCTGCCGCGCTTGAGTTGATCTCGCACAAATTCAAAAACTTGCGGCGCCTTATTTTGCCGCACGACTCGGGTCGTGATAGGCATTCTGCCTTTAGGAAGTTCATTAATGATTGAGCACTGCAAATCCCCGTAAACCGTAAGAGCCAACGTTCGCGGAATAGGCGTTGCTGTCATCAATAGAAAGTGAGGGGTAGCCCCCTTCCCCTGGCCGCGTGAGCTTTCGCTAAAAGCTTTAAGCTTTAGTTTTTGTCTTTGTACCACACCAAATCTATGCTGTTCATCAACGATGGCCAAGGCAAGATTTTTAAACTCAACAGTTTCTTGAATCAGAGCGTGGGTACCGACTAAAAGATCGATGGCTCCGTCTTTCAAACGGCTAATGATCTCTTGTTTTTCTTTTGGAGTTTGTGAACCTTTTAATATATCAATTCGAACGCCCAGCTTTCCTAAAACTGCTTTTGCATTTTTTAAATGCTGATCTGCTAAGATCTCGGTCGGCGCCATGAGCGCCACTTGATAATTATTTTGAATGACATAATAAGCTGCAAGAAAGGACACAATAGTCTTACCGCTTCCCACGTCTCCTTGGATAAGTCGACTCATAGGGTGCGGTTCACAGATATCACCAATAACATCTTGGAGGGCTCTGGTCTGTGCGCCAGTAAGCTCAAAAGGTAAAAACTCTTTAGCTTTTTCAAGAAAGCGAGGGTCCTTTTTCATTTGAGGAGCGTCTTCTAAAATTTTTCCTTTTTCTTTTGTTGCAAGAAAAAGTTGAAACCAAAAAAACTCTTCAAAGATAATGCGCTGGTGAAATAATGATCTTTGCTCAAAGAACTCGGGGCCTGCATTTTTTGGTGGTTGGTGAATGTTTGTAATGGCCTCTTTTTTTGTCGGTAATTTGTACTTATCTAAAATATAGTCAGGTAATGTCTCAGGGATTTCAGATTGAACCTTTTCTAAAGCAAGACCCATGATTTTACTTAATCGTTGAGGGGTTATGCCTTCTGTGTCCGTATAGATAGGAATTAATTGATCATCGATCACTTCATCCGTCGCATCTTTTATATCTGGATGGTGAAATTCTTTTTGCCCGCGATAGATGATCACCTTGCCTACCACTCGGACAATCATATGTGGTTCTAAGCGATCAAAATATCCACGATATGGTACCCGAAAAAACTTACAGTGAATTTGCCCTGATGAATCTTTAATCAAAACATCATAGATTCTACGTTTCGTTCGACCTAAGAATATAGGACGAACATAGACAATCTCTGCTTTAAGACTGACTGTCTCATTGACTTGAAGTGAGGCAATATTGCGAGCTGCTCTTCTGTCCTCGTATGTCCTAGGAAACCACTCGAGTAGATCTTGAACCTTATAGATGCCACGTTTTTCAAAGACTCCCGCATAGTGGGGCCCAACTCCTTTAAGGTATTGAATTGGCGTGTCAAGATTGAGGTCCATGTCCAATGAATTAGTGTTCTTTTACTCGACAGTCAATAAAAGCCTCCTTACACTATTATTATGGATCAATATTTTAAGATTCGAGTAAACAGCTTAAATCCAGATAAGCCGATCACATTTGATCTCTATATTTATATTAATGATCGGTATGTCCTATATCTTCGTGCTGGAGCAAAGCTTCCGTTAGAGAAACTTGAGACCTTTCAAAAGAAAAACACGGATGTCTTCTATGTTTTAGAAAAGGACCGAAAGTCGTACAAAGATTACGTTTCCGAACAGCTTCATGATACCTCGCTGGATAAAGCCCGAAGGGGAACAATTCTTAAAGAGTCTACCTTCTCACTTATTGAAGAACTTTTTGAAAATCCAAACATGGCCCAAACCCTTAATAACGCCAAAGCCGCAGTCGATAACATCATTGATTTTATGCAAAACGAAGACGACGCCATGGCAGAACTCATCGGGCTCTCATCCCATGACTTCTATACCTATAACCATTCCCTTGATGTTTGTATTTATTCCCTCGGTCTAGGCGAACTTGTCGGGATTACAGATCAAGAAACACTCCAAGAGTTAGGACGAGGTGGTCTACTCCACGATATAGGGAAAAGAAACGTTTCTACTGATATCATTTGTAAGAGTGGTGCTTTGACCGATGAAGAGTGGGAAGAGATGAAAAAACATCCTGCCTTCGGCTTGAAGATTTTGTCAGAGTATTCTGATTCTCCAGATTCAATTAAAGCTTGTGTATATGAGCATCACGAAAACTTTATGGGAAATGGGTATCCCCAGAACCTCAAAGGTGAAGACATTCATCCTTTAGCAAGAATTGTTGCCATCGCCGATACTTATGACGCTTTAACAACAAAGCGCTCATACAATGAACCCATGATGCCAGTGACAGCACTTCAATTAATGAAAGAGAAACTCGCAATGAGATTTGATCCAGACTTAATGAAAGCCTTCTACGAAGTCCTCTTTAAAATGAAGTAATGCCGAAAAAGACTACTTGTCTTTTTTTGAAATATCCACGGTGATGGTGAATTTGTGTTCCTCGGCAAAGCGAGAGGCTTCTTTGACTATATCGATTTTAGAAATGATTTTTACGATTTCCTTTGTCACTTGGTCGGCGATAACTTCTTTTGTCTTTGATGCGTTTTGAAGAAGTGAGTTTAAAATTTCTTTGGGAAGTTTCACTTCGCCTAAGGCAGATCTAATACTTTCTTCGGTTAAAAAAGCAGCTCCCACTCCAACAGCAACTAACTTCTTCGCAATTTCGGCAATGGAAAGACCACTTTTTTTTAAGTCTTCCTCACTAAAAATTTCTTCATTGTTATTCGTATCATTCTCATTTGCCATAAAGCTCACTCACCCTTTTATGGTACGAACTCATCATGTTCGGAAGGTTAACCGATATCAATGTCTTTGCCACAGGGCCTGGGACAAACATTTTAAATTCCGCATCGACACCATAGGTTGCCTTCGTCTTACCAGCTTGGTCTTCAAGGTGCCAATAGCCGTTAGAGGATTTGAATAAATCTCCACCTGCAAACTCCCATTCAATTTTGTCGGGTTCCGTTTCAGACATCCAAAGGTTGTACGTGAAGTTTTTTATGACGTTAACGGTGTATTCGACCTTCTTGCGCCCGCCGTCTGTTTCAACCACTCGGCATTGCTTTACCTCTGGCAAGAATTCAGAATACTTATCATAGTCTGCAATAATTTTAAAAAATTCCTCTTTGCTACAATTAAAAACTTCAGTTGCCTCTGCGCTAGCCATAGATATCTCCTCAAACCCAAATTATTTTACAAAACAATACGATATTCAAGGTAAAAACCCAGGGGGTCAGGTTCACTTCTTTTTAAAGAGAGCTTCGGCTTGAGCTAAAAGATCATCTTTAGCGGTCCCAGCAGTACCTTTTCGGTCAGAGGGAGTAAAGTAGTCACAAAAATTAGCTCGATCTTTCTCTTTTACAAAGTCAGCCTGAGGCTCCTTGCACTCATTGTAGGCGGAGCGATCATAGTGCACACAGTTTTTACAAACATGAACATCGGCACCGCAAGAGTCACACTCATCTCTTCGTCCAATAGGAACTCCTAAAATGACTTCAATTGTTTTTTGACAGTTAAAGCAAAACATTAAAGTTTCCCTTAAAGCAATTTTTTGTTGAGCTGATGATGAACACGGATATCTCTGATTGTTCCAGTTTTAGAACGCATAACAATCGAGTGGGTTTGTGCTCGGTTATCTGACAAGAAGCGAACTCCATGTAAGAACGGCCCGTCAGTAACTCCTGTTGCGACAAACATGACTTCTCCTGCTGCGAGTTCGTCCCGAAAGTAAGCCCTATCAAGATTATCAACACCCATCTTTGCAGCGCGCGCCCTTTCTTCGTCATTTCTAAACTTTAAACGTCCTTGAAAGTCACCGCCTAAGCATTTCATGGCAGCAGCCGAAATAACTCCCTCTGGAGCTCCTCCAATTCCGAGCAACATATCAATTCCAGTGTCTCCCCATGCTGTTGCAAGGGCACCTGAAACATCTCCATCTTGGATCAAATGAATACGCGCACCTGTTGCACGAACCTCTGCGATTAAATCTTTATGACGAGGACGATCTAAAATAACCACCGTAATGTCAGAAACACTTTTTTTAAGAGCTTTTGCTAGCTCAGTAATATTTTTTTCAGGGGATTCATCAATATGGACAACGCCCTTACCCTTGGGACCGACTGCGATCTTATCCATATAGGTGTCTGGTGCATGGAGAAAGTTTCCTTTTTCTGCAATTGCGATCACACTGGTTGCTCCCACGCCGCCGTTAGCGCAAATGTTTGTTCCCTCTAATGGATCAAGGGCAATGTCGACTTCAGGCGCTGAGTGATCACGCTGGCCGACTTCTTCTCCGATAAATAACATGGGGGCTTCGTCGCGCTCACCTTCTCCGATGACGACCGTCCCATGAATGTTAACAGAATCAAAAGCCTTTCTCATGGCATCAACGGCTGCTTGATCCGCCCGATCACTGTCTCCACGGCCCATCCAACGTGCCGATGCAATCGATGCAGCCTCTGTCACTCGGACAAACTCTAAAGCTAAGTTTCTATCCATCTTAAAACTCCAATTTATTTCTGTGATATGACCCGAGAGAGCCTAGAAATAACTCCCGACTCATCTTCAATCTGACTCAGTAATGAGAGCACTTCTTTTACTATTACAGCGGCGTCATTGTCATTTTTCAACGCACTTCGCATATCGGGATTATTCACTCCGTAGGCATAGTCTTCCGTTGGTACATCCAAAAACCGTTTACTTTCAGACAAGTAAAGCTGTCCATCTTCAAAAGTGATCACCTGATAATTCATCTCAACGGTCGCCTTGGTTAAATTATCGCCATCTTCCCAAATAAAGACATTGGTTTGATTGGGCCCGTGAAACCAATAGTTAAACCCTTGTTCTTTAATATAATACTGAGGGTCCACAAGGCGCGTATTAAGACCGATAAGCTTTTGCTTTAAAAATCTATCTAAGGCAGATCTTGCCTTTATGGTAAGGTCTGGAAAGTAAACGGAAAGTAGTTTCTCATCAACACGAACCACCTCTCCTTGAAACGGTATATTTTCATCGCCTTCTGAAAATGAGAGAAGAAGCTCAATCTGATCCCCTTTTTGAGGATCCATTGTTACTCTGGAGGTTTTTACGATTGCTGCTCCGATATAAGAAATATCTAAAACGCCTGTGACCGAGCCATCGGGCCACTTTGCTTCAATTCCAAGTATTTTATCAAACTCCTGGATCCCTTTTGTTAAAAAGACCCTTGGATATCGACGTGTATTTTTAGCGGCTTCCTTGCTCAATTTTTTCTACCTATTGTTATATTGATCTTTTATGTAGTCTCGCATTTTAATTGCCACTTGCCTACCTAGAACTTCCAAGCCAAATCCCATTAACACCTTGGGTAATGGGATTTTCTCGGCCTCATATTTCGCAGTCATGGATATCTCAGTTTTTTTGGAATCCAAGGCCTTTGCCTCAATGACTCCCCTCATACCCTTAAATTGCCCTTCGATGCATTCCCAGTGAACCTGCTTTCGATCTTTTGACGAAAAAGTCACCTCGTTGAGCTTTAAGTGCATATCTGCGTAATAACCCATCGCGGATACTTTAATAAAAAGAACTTTCTTGGTGGGATCATATTTTGACTGCTCAAAGTGTTTATCTATGTCTTTGAGTTTATCATAGTTAGTCATTTCTTCGTAGACGTTCTCTAATGGCACATTCATAGCGCCACCCGCTACGATCTGTAAAAGAAACTTCTTTGAATCTTCAACCTCTGTCACCTTTGACGAGACGACGACAAGGTCTTCATCGTTGATTCGTTTTTGAACTTCTGTTTTTTCGCGCCAAAACGGATTATGAAATTCATCGGAGTGACGAATGTTTTGCGCCACCGCGATAAAGCAGTAAACGCTAAGAATGATTCCTAACGACAACCTAACCATAACTCTACTAGATAAAATCTTTTGCCAAATAGCAATGTTTTGTTATTGCTAAATAGTCCTATTTGCTAAAAACTATATCTGAGGCTAAATCATCATGAGAATCAAAAACCAAATTCCAAATATCTTAACTTGGTCAAGAATGGCGATCGTTCCCCTCGTTGTGTGGCTCGTTTACCTAGACACACTTCAAAGCGGAATATGGGCATGCATCTTATTTGTTCTTGCTTCGATTACCGACTACT